>NZ_JBHLXJ010000009.1:0-611060 GCF_042432465.1 Affinundibacterium danionis
AAACGGTAATGTCATTGTTGGCACCAATTGTTTTAACGAGACCCGTGCCTGTTACCACAAGTACGTTGGAGGCACCATCGAAAGTAGCCGAAGTGATAGTGGGCGTGACGACATTCGAGACAGTGATAGCGTTGCCAGTCAGATCGGCAGAGGTGGTGCGGCTGGCATCCCATGAGGCAGCAGCAGCGAGGTTGAAGCTGGTGGTATCAACAGCGGATGTGCCATTCTTGTTCAAAATACCGTTGATATTGAGCTGATCAACAGCATTGAGTGTCACCGTAAAGGAGGTCGCACTGGCTGCGGTGACGTTCGGTGAAGTCAGGGTGTAGGAACCGCCCTGGCCAGCAATCGACAACTTCGAAACATCAATCGTGTCGCCCGTGACCATGTTGGCACCGGTGACCACTAAGGTACCTGTGCTGGCATCATAGGTGGAGCTGATAACGATAGGCGCGGCATTCGACACAGTAATGGTATTGCCCGTCGTGTCTGAAATATCGCCCCCCGTGATGACGCTGTTCCAGTCATCGGCCGCAGCCAAATTATAGCTGGTGGCACTGGCTGCCGAACTCGTTCCGTTTTTATTGAGCAGCGCATTAACACCCGTAATATCAGCACCAGAGAGTGTCACACTGAAGCTAGTGGCCGAAGTGATTTCAACATTGGATGTGGTGGACAGCGTATAGGTCGCACCGCTTTCGCCAGTGATAGTCAGTTTAGTAACAGTGATGTCGTTGGTGGCGCCTACCGTTTTTACCAGGCCTGCACCCGTCACTACCAGCACATTGGTAGCTGCGTCATAGGTCGCCGACGTGATGGTGGGCGCACTCGCGTTCGAGACAGTGATGGCGTTGCCCGTCAGATCGGCAGAGGTGGTAACGGAGGTATCCCAATTGGCTGCCGCTCCTAGGTTGAACGTTGTCGTGTCTACCGCACTAGTGCCATTGTTGTTCAATACGCCATTCACTGCGATTTTGTCAACGGCACCTAGGGTCACTGTGAAAGCTGTTGCACTGCTTGCCGTAACATTTGCAGTAGCCGCGGTCAGAGTATAAGAGCCGCCTTGACCTGTGAGGGTCAACTTGGTCACGTCAATCGCGTCACCACTGCCCATATCGGTGCCAGTAACTGTCAAAATGCCTGTGCTAGCGTCGTAAGTTGCTGAAGTAATCGTTGGCGATACAACATTTGATACGGTAATGCCGTTACCTGTCGTGTCGGCAATATTGAGCGCTGCATCAGCGCCATTGGCCCAGTCATCTGCAGCAGCCAAATTGTAAGTCGTACCACCTACAGACTGCATGCCATTATTATTAAGCAAGGTGCGTAAGCCAGTTTTATCGGTCGCGGACAGCACGAGCGTGAAGCTGGTGTCAGAAGTGATTTCTACGTTTGCTGTATCAGTCAATGCGTAAGTACTACCGCCTTGACCAGTCAGCGTGAACTTATTGGCGATAATATCGTTGGTTGCACCTGCTCGATGCGTAAATCCAGTACCGGTCACTACCAACGTACCTGAACTAGCATCATAGGTGGCGGAAGTTATAGTAGGCGCGGCAACCGTGGCGGTTACGCCGTTACCAGTCAGATCAGCAACGACGACTGCTGCATCGGCACCTGCCGCCCAGTCTTCGGCCGCGGCAATATTGTAGGTTGTGCCACCGGTAGAACTTGTCCCGTTCTTGTTGATGATCTGGTTGATTCCTGATTTATCTGTGGCGCTTAGGACTATGGTAAATTGGGTATTGCTAGTAGTGGCGATATCTACATTACTGGTATCAGTCAGGGCGTAGGTGCTGCCACCTTCACCTGTAAATGTAAATTTATTAGCGGCGATATCATTGTTAGCACCAGTCAATTGCAAGAAACCTGTGCCTGTAACAACCAGTGTTCCTGTACTCGAGTCGTAGGTGGCTGAAGTAATCGTGGGTACAGGTACATTTACTACCGTCAGCGGATTGGTAGAGTCGGAAATATCACCACCAGTAATACTACTATTCCAATCGTCAAATGCAACTACATTATAGGTTGATCCACTAGTCGAGCTGGTACCGTTCTTATTGAGCAGGCTATCAACAACAACCCTGTCATTGCCACTTAACTGCACAGAAAAAGTGGTGGCATCCGTAATTTCAACATTGCTAGAAATGACCAGTGTGCGCCCAGTCCCTCCTTCACCAACGATGCGAAGTTGGTTCACTGTGATGTCGTTGGTCGCGCCTATGGTTCTTACCAGGCCTGTGCCCGTGACAGACAGGATACCTGTTGCAGCGTCATAGGAAGCAGAGGTGATGGTCGGTGCGGTGACGTTAGTAACGGTTACGCTGTTGCCAGTCAAATCAGCAGGTGATGCGGCTGTCACATCCCAGTTGGCCGCGGCTGCCAGGTTGAACGTGATGGGCCCCGTTGCGGAACTTATGCCGTTTTTGTTCAGAACGCCGTTGACAGCGATTTTATCTGCGGCACCCAACGTTACTGTGAATGAAGTAGCACTACTAGTCGTCGGATTGCTAGTTGCCGCAGTCAGCGTGTAGGTGCCGCCTTGTCCAGTCAAACTGAGTTTGGTGACGTCGATCGTGCCACCGTTGGTCATATTGGTGCCAGTTACCACTAAAGTGCCAGTGCTGGCATTATAGGTGGCACTCGTTACTGTTGGTGGAAGTGCTCGTATGTTGGAGAGAGAAAGATCATCAATGGCCAAATAATGAATTTGGTTGCTGTTGGAAGTAGCAGTTATCTTTATATAAGCGATGTTGACGAAACCTGAGGTACTAAAGTCGACTAATTGCATTGCCCCGTTACTACCCGTATTAGTCGTGAAGTTTTTGGTCGTACCGATTTGATTGTTGCTGGCATCATAGGCTTTGAATACCAAATTCTGCGCTGCATAACCAGGCACATAGTTTTCAACCTTAATGGAATTTGCTGTAAATAAATTTCCGCCGATAAATGACAAAGTTACCGAAGTTTCGTTATTGCCAGCCGAGGCAGCTTTTGAAGCCAGCAATGCATATGTGCCCGGATTTGCGTAGCTATAAACCCCTTTGGTAGCACCATCAATTTTTAATTGATAATTTGAATTTCCATTTACTTTATAGATGATGTCGCCGGCTGCACTGTCTACAAGTCCATAAGAAACAAAGTTCGAGCCAGCAGTGAAGGTCACCGTTGCGCTGGCGATGTCCAATACGTTGCTATACAGCGCGGCTAACTGTTGGTCGACAACAACAGCCGTTTCAATATTGCCTTGTCTAACTTCAAGATCCCAGTTTGCATTAAAGATCTTGCTGCCTGTTAAGTCGTTTGAGGAAGCAATGTCGGCAGAAGTTAATGTTGCTAACTGAGTAGTAAAATTTTTCCCTGTATTGGCGCCGATATTACAGCCGTAAAGCAAAATATCAGCATCTTCACTCAAGCTTTGTCCAATTGCATTTAACTCTGTCGCATGCGCTAGTACGTTTGATTCATTCAGAATCAGCGAGCCAAGATTGATAGACGCTTCTTTTCCGTATGAGAGCAAATGGAGCGCATCTATACCAGTCCGTCCCGTTAGGATATCCGCAATTTGTTTGAGACCGTCTTTTGTTGAATCAAGGACATGGATCTCTTTATCCTGATCAATACCTTGTAGCAAGGTATTGAGGTCTTTGACGTTATCCTCAATAAAGATTATTTCAGTACGCAGTTTTGTCCCCGATGCAGGAGGACTTTGCAATGTCTGCCCCAATAGCGGATCACTCTTGATAACCAGTTCACCGTTCAATGATTTAGAAGGATTCGCCGCGTGGTTATCATCAAGACGTTCTTGTTGAATGCTCAGATCGAAGTTGGAGTGTTTCATGCTTCATTTCCTTTACTATTGAATTTAGGGGCAATCACATTTGCCGAGCTGCCGCTTGGATCAGTCCAAAAACTCATTTTGGAATATTTATCAAAAAGATCTGGCGGCAGAATAGTTCGTCGCTCAGTGAATTCAACTTTTGGCTTTACTCTGTGCATGCCAGGTATTCCCAGCTGCAAATCAAAGTCAGGGGCGTCATATTCAACGTTATTAAAGTCATGTTGAAACAGCGGCTCACCTATAAATTCATAAACGAGAGGAATCACTTTCTCTGGTGCTTGAGCCAGTAATTCATAGTCAATAACCAGCAGAGATTTTGCATTTTCACCATAAAAGGCCTCTCGTAAAGCAGCCCACGCAAATCCGACTAGTTGCTCGTGTTGCGCCAAACCTTCACACCGTTGATATACCGTGCTGCGCCCCATGTTGCTACCAAATAGCTTGGTATATTCATAAGGATTACTGCGAAATCTGCGCTCTATGCTGTCCATGACCCAGGCTACATTACGAACACATGCAATAATTTTGGCGTCCGGGAACATATCTAATATCGTTGGCAATTTTGCGCACCACATTCTATTCGTGTCAAAAATAACGTCTTTGTCAGACTCTGTCTGGTAGTAAGAGTTGAAGAGACCACATAAGAGATTTTTTCTTTGATCGGTATTAACTTGCGAAGAGAATTCGCTACCTGCGCTAACTAAAGAAAGTATCGAATTGACGAATGAGCCTACAGGACTGCTCATGCCAGCATGAAACCTAGGATTTTGTAGAAGCAGCGCAGCTAATAGTGTTGAGCCGGATCTTGGTAAGCCTGTGATGAAGTGATAGTGACGATTAGACATGGTGAAAATGAGATTATTTAATTTTGATGAAATTTTTTGAGGCGGCAAACTGCTTCTTCAAGGGCGAGTATATTTGTATCAATACTGTCATCTGGTTCAATGAGAATTTCGTATGGACTGTGTACCCTGGTAAGTTGTAAGTCGTTTTGGTGTTGAGCTTCTGCATATCGGCCTTTACAGTCTCTCTGCTGGCAAATGTTGCGCGGAGTAGAAATATAAATCGCTTTCATCTTGGTTTCGCCAATAATCTTACTGGCTTCGTTTCTACCTGCTGATGTGGGAGATATTAAAGCTACTATTATAAAGATATGGATTTGATTTAGTAGCTTTGCCATTTCTGCGACACGAAGGTATGGCTCTTCTCGGTCTGCAGTGCCAAAAACTAGATTTTTTAATATACCTCGGCGAAGCTCATCGCCATCTACGATGTAAACAGGGCGATTCACACTGCGTAAGTCAAACGCTAAAGCTTGGGCGAGTGTTGTTTTGCCTGCCTCAGATAGGCCTATGAGCCACCAAGCAATTGGAGTCGCGGACAGCGTGGTAATTCCAGTGTTTAAATTTAAATTCATCACATGTGAATCGCTGATTTTCTTGATTGGTTTTCGAGGCTTACTTTAGTCCGCAACATATCTGCGATTAAGCGAGAAGGGGCGGTGTTGTAAGTGTGTTTTATATGCAATCTAAAATTTAAGCAATTATTGTGCCTGAATTTTAAGTTATGCCATTAATGGTAAATATTTATTGTCTTTAATTGTCGTGAATTCTCATGTAAAAATATCTAAATTACATGTTAAATAAAATATTACATGTAATTAATGGAGGGTGTTGTGACTAGTTAAAGATTGCCTGGTAGAACATTAGTGGGATGTTCTTGACAGTTTGAGGAGCGTTCGTTGGCGCTATTACAGGGGTTAATGTCCAAAAATGTCTCCCAAGAATCGTATGGTCGCAATAGTAATTGTCTTGTGCCAGAATAGGGGAGCTTGGTGCTGAAAAAATTAGCAACATCGGTGTTCGGAACTCATCCGACAAGCCTTTACGAGGTAATTCTTTAGCTTCAATCAGACGTAATTCAACCGTGCCCTCTGAGGTGTGGGCAATAAAACTAGAGTGCAATGCACTGAGTGCTTGAGAATAAGAAATGGACATAAGCTCGACAATTTATTTGGGGGTGATTGTTTAACACACTATCAGAGAAATACTGAAAATTCTAAACAGGCCTGAAATTTTGTAGCAGCAATTGCTGTGCCATTTACTCGATTCATAGGAATGAAAATTGCTAAATTAGTTCCTAGCATTTCAAGTTGACATCAATGTTTGTGTTGAAGTTGTATTTTTTTGATTTAAATGTCAAACACTTTCAAGGGGGTGTGCTGCTTTGTTATTCTTGCCCAAACCATTGTCAATCCGGCATGCTGTTATCGAAGATAGTGATTTCTTTTTGATGTTATATCGTGATAGCCGTGATGATTTGCTTGCTGCGCCTATTGCTGGTGCTGTTAAAGAGCATTTGATACAAATGCAGTTCTTAGCACATCGCAGAGGTATAGAGCAACAATATCCGAATGCTATATATTTTGTTGTAAGCAATAATGCACAACCAATTGCTCGATTAGTGATTAGTATTGAAGAAAACGAACTTCGATTAATTGATGTGCTCGTCCACAGTAGTGCCCGTTTGCAAGGAACAGGTTCACTTTTAATAGCTGCTTTAAAAAATTATGTGGATCAGAATTTGTTGAGTATGAGTTTGTCGGTTATTCGTACCAATTCGGTGGCTTTGCACATCTATCGAAAGTATGGATTTGTTGATATTGAGGATGATGGTTTTGTAATGCAGATGTGCTACCGAACTGTCGGCCAAACGGCCAGTATGTGAGATTTAAATAATTTGATTATGAATGCCTATGTCTCCTAGTACGTACCTGCGCCTACCATTTTCCTTTGATCTTCAAAAATTAAAGAATGATTTGGCGATTGCAAGTCAGGGGAAGTGGATTTCCCACTTTAATACGAGCGCCTATGAACGTGATTGGTCTTGTATTCCCTTACGTTCAGTCGGAGGACATGTTGACCATATTTTGCCCATTGAAAGTGATCAGTTCGCAGACACATTTATCCTTGAAAGATGTACTTATTTTCAGGAAGTGATTCAGCAGTTCGCTTGTGAAAAAACATCAATTCGGTTGATGTCGCTAGCGGCAGGTGGCGAGATCAAAGAACATAGAGATGCAGGGGCATGTTTGGAAGATGGCATTACCCGCTTACATATACCAATACAAACAAGTCCAGATGTTTTATTTCGTATTGACGGCGAGGAGGTACATTTTTCTGCTGGCAACACTTGGTATTTGAATGCAAGTTGTCTGCACGGTGTACGTAATCCAAGTCCATATGCGCGGGTGCACTTGATGATGGATTGCATTACAAACCCATGGCTGGAAAAGATTTTTTTGGAAAATAATTGGGTTGCCAGAGAAAAGTTTGCGTATGAGGATCCGACTATTGATGACGCTAACGTGACTCGAGTGATTGAAATGCTACTGCGAAGTGAGCATGCGAGCGCGCACACAAGAGCGAAACAGTTACAAGATATTTTTGAAACTAGAAATCGTGCATCTATTAATACAATTTAATAATGTTGTTAAGCTGTAAGTTTTATCTTGGCACATCGTTTGCTTAGTGATGTAAGTGCATAGTGAATATGCATAGTAAAAAATGAAAAGATGAAGTGAATGTTTGATACCAATAGAGAATGATTAATTTTACAGAAAAGGAATAGCAATGGACGTTTTTATTGGAACAGTAATGGCAGTTGGCTTTAACTTCGCGCCTCGCGGCTGGATGTTCTGTAATGGGCAGATTTTGTCAATTGCTCAAAATTCTGCGTTGTTTGCACTTTTGGGAACAACTTATGGCGGCGATGGCATGAGTACATTTGGACTGCCAGATTTGCGTGGACGTGTTGCTGTTGGTGGTCAACCCGGCGGCCCAGGTCCTGGTCTCACGAATATTGTCATGGGAGAAAAAGCTGGAACAAACAATGTAACTGTTATCGCTACTGGTAATGTCTCAATTTCTTTGACTATTGCGAATTTGCCAGCACATAGTCATCCTGCGACAGTAGACATTAGCGGCTTGGGCGCGACAACCCACGTGACGGTTGGTGCTGGTACTACAGGGGTGCTTGCAGCCGCGAGCAATAACGGTGGATTAACTGCCACTTCAGGTGGCCAAAGTGGGGCTGCTATTTATTTACCAGCTGGAACGGCGCCAACAAGTCCAGTTGACCTAGGCGGTGTTACTACGGCAATTACCGGTTCTGCAAGCGCTGCCACCCAAAATACTGGAAGTGGGACGCCTTTGGTAGCGCCGGTGTCAACTTCTGCGCTTACATCCATTATGCAGCCATATATCGGATTGAATTATATTATCGCGACCGAAGGAATTTTCCCTTCAAGAAACTAAGTTTAGGCACTGAGTTTTACTATTATTTTTTTATACCCTACTCTTCACAGCCGGATTGTTCACTGCAGTCCGGTTTTTTTTATTCTTTTTTTCGCCTTCGCTGATATTGCTTGTTGTTTCTTTCGGTTTCATTAATTAGGTATCGCATAATTCATCAAATTCTTGTGACATTGGCTAAGTTATAGGAAAACCACAGACTTGGTACGCTCTGTTAAAGTTAGTTCCGCTAGAATTCAAATTCGTGTAAATTCCAACATTGGCTTGGTGACTAGTTTTGTTAAAACTAAGAGTGGAAACTGGTGCAAATTAGAACACTTTTCTTTCTAAAAATAGCGATTAATAGCACAGTTGGTTTTGATAAATTTTTATTGATTTTGTAGTGAAAAAAACTTCATATTCATTATTGCCATTATTTTGTGCGGTCTTTTTTTCTGAGGCTAGGGCAGATATTTTTCGTTGTACCAATGCCGAAGGGAAATTGGTGACCTCTGATCGACCAATTCCAGAATGCGCGAATCGCACTGTGAAGGTGTATAAAAATAACGGATATTTTAAAAAAGAAATTGCTCCACCCATGTCAGCGGAAGAGAAAAAGCGTCTTGAGATTGAGGCTGAAAAAAGAAAAGCGCAACAATTAGCCGATGAAGAGAGAAAGCGCGAAGAACGCTATTTACAGGCGCATTATGAAAGCGAAGCGGATATTCAAGTTGCCCGCAAACGAGCCACTGATGCTTTATTAGAAAAGAAGCGTCTAGCCAATGAGCAACTTCAGGGCTTGAACCAAATTATTTCTGGTTTGCAGTTGGAGTTAAAAAATACCAAAAAACCGTCCAAAGAATTTGATTCTATGCGACAAAGGGCGGATGATTTAACGAGCAGCATTAACAAAAGTCAAAATGCGATAACGTTTTACGACCAAGAAATTGCTCGCACCAATCAAGAGTACGATCAAACCTTGCAACGCTATCGCCAAGTCGTCAGAAAAGCGAAATAGCAAGTCGTCAGTCTGAATCACAAACCATCGCAACAAATTTGGCTCGAGGTGCGAGAGCGATAATCCTCAATGAATTCGTCAAAACTACCTTGCTGTGTTTGTTCCATTTGTGCTTGCTGTTCGAGAGAGCTACGTGTTAACTCGGCAAAGTAGGCACTGGTCTCAGCGTCCGGTGGATTAGCTTTGAAATGCTCAGCGAAATGACGGCTTTGCTTCAATGCGAATTGATTAAATGAACCCTGCTCTTGTCGAATCGCAGCTAGCACTTTCGCGGATGGGGTTAAATCTGGGTTTTGCAATTTGCTTCGCTGAGTCTGCAAACTCTGCTGATGTTCATTGCCTCCAGCTTGCTTGTCCAATAGTGCCGCTAACGGAGCGATTTGCTCGATGATTTGTTCACCCCAGTGTTGTAAGCTGATGGCTGTGCCTTGATTTTGCAGCATCAAATTGGGCGCTCTGCCATGTTTCACCGTTAAAGCGAAATTGCTCAGATTTTCTTCGCCCTCGGTATTGTTAGTTGAGGCACTTTCATCGAGCGCGCAAAATAAAAGGAATGCATCGAGGAAGCGTGAGGTTTCTAGATTGATGCCAAGTGCTTCAAATGGATCGACATCCATACAGCGTACTTCTATATATTGCACGCCACGCGCGCACAATGCTTCGACGGGACGCTCACCTGTTTTGATGACACGCTTGGGACGTATCGTCGCATAAAATTCATTTTCTATTTGCAGCACATTGGCATTAATCTGCATCCACTCGCCGTCTTTTTTTATGCCTAATTTTTCATACGGTGGATGTGGCTTTCTCACTGCCAAAGAGAGGCTGCGCATGTACTCCAGTAAGCTATTGTAAGGCGGCACTAAACCATCTTGAACATTGTTTTGATAGCCGAGATCACTCATACGCAAGCTAGTTGCATAAGGTAAAAATAGCGTGTCATCTGACAAGCTTTCTAAGTTGTGCTGACGACCACGTAAAAAGTCTTTTGATAAAGCTGGCGAAGCTCCGAATAGGTACATCAGCAGCCAACTGTAGCGATGGAAATTGCGGATCAATGCAACATAGCTTTCCGATTGATAGTCGCGATCGGAGCGCTCATCGTTGGCTTCTGTTTTGAGTAACTTCCACAAGTCTTCAGATAAAGAATAATTGTAGTGAATCCCCGCGATGCATTGCATACTTTTACCATAGCGCAAGGCTAAACCTCGACGATAGACATGTTTGATCATGCCTATGTGCGAGGTGCCGTACCAAGCGATAGGAATATCTTTTTCTTCTGGCAAATCGCAAGGCATGGAATTATTCCATAACATTTGTTCGCCAAAGTGTGCGTAGCTATAGCGATGAATCAAATCTAGTTTGTTGAGCGCGATAGAAATATCAGGTTCCGCTGGGGTAATAAATTCTAAGAGCGATTCGGAATAGTCTGTAGTAATTAGCGGATGAGTTAAAGCCGATCCCAGCGCGACAGGATGCGGCGTTATCATCAATTTGCCCTGATCATTGACTCGTAAAGTCTCTCGCTCTATGCCTCGCAAGCCTTGACTGAGCAAAGGTAAATTGGCATCGCTGTCGATTAATTGTAGGCGCTGTTTGAGCAAATCGCTGATTGAACTTTTCAAGGGAACATCCTTCTTGTGTACGGTATTTCATCGTCTGAAATAGCTAAGGTCTATAGGATAGCCGAAATTTGGAAAACGCATATTGATCTGAGATTTTTCCGCCTGTGCTTGGCGAGCTCATCCTTAGTTTTGTAGATAGCAGTCAATTATTTCAAGCGCATGAAATCTCGTCGAATAAATTTCTATCTGATTTATTTTAAGTAAGTGAAGCTTAAAAATAGAACAAGCTATATTTCTGATGATGCAACAGGTCGGTAAATTTTACAGTGGAAGGGGCAAGTAGTTTAAGATCTCGCCTGGAAGAAATTTTGGGATATTTTTGCGATGAATGCAGTGTGTGGTGTTGATTTTGGAACCTCGAATTCTACTGTTGGCTTGGCTAACGGTGGACGGGTTCAGTTATTAAATCTAGAGGATGGCAAGGCGACTTTGCCTTCCGTTATTTTTTTCAATGCAGATCTGGATGAAGTGAATTACGGTCGTGCTGCCTTGATGGCTTATTTGGATGGTTATGAAGGGCGCTTAATGCGTTCCATGAAAAGTTTGTTGGGAACCAGTTTGATTGAAGGCCAAACCGAAGTATTAGGACGTCGTCTGCCGTATAAGCAATTGTTAACGCAATATATCGCTGAATTAAAACGACGTGCAGAATTGGCTGCACAACGCTCGTTTTCGCAAGCGGTTTTTGGGCGTCCTGTGCATTTTATTGACGATAGCCAGAGTGCCGATCAGCTAGCAGAACAGACTTTGCGGGAGATCGCTCAGGCGGTTGGTTTTAAAGAAATTTCATTTCAGTTTGAACCGATTGCTGCTGCTTTAGATTATGAGTCGCGCATTGATGCGGAAGAGTTAGTATTGGTGGTCGATATCGGTGGTGGTACTGCAGATTTTTCTGTGATTCGATTGTCACCGGAACGTCGCAAAAAGATAGAGCGACACGAGGATATTCTCAGTAACACTGGGGTGCATATTGGTGGCACTGATTTTGATAAATACCTCAGTCTTCAGCAACTCATGCCTCGTTTGGGAATGGGCGGGCGACTTAGCAATGGGATAGAAATGCCGTCGGCGAATTATTTTAATTTAGCGACGTGGCACACGATTAATTTGGTCTACTCGCAAAAAGTGGTGCGTGAAATTCAAGATATTTGTCGCGATGTTAATGATGCAGTTTTGCGTTATCGCTGTGAGTGTTTCTTGAATTTGATCGAGCAAAGAGATGGTCATTGGCTAGCTTTAAAAGCAGAGCAGGCGAAGATTCTATTAAGTGATCACCCTAGTATTTCAGTAGAGCTAGAGCGTTTGCGTAGTAAGTCTAAACCAGAGCATACAGCTGAACTGTTAGTGATGACACAAGAACATTTACAGCTAGCGATAGCGCCTCTATTTACACAATTAAATCAAACCATCGCCGCCGCAATCTCTAATGCCAATGTCAAAAATGAACAAATTGACACAGTATTTTTTACTGGCGGTGCCAGTGGTGTACGAGGTTTGCGTGAAGATTTGTGCCGCTTGTTGCCACAAGCTAAATTAGTGCAGGGAGATATCTTTGGTAGTATTGGCGCGGGTCTGGCTTGGGATGCGCAACGCCGTTATGCTTAAGCTGAAAACATAGCATCGCATTTGATTTCGGGGGTGGAATAAATTCTTATTTGTGTTGTAAAGTCGCTCCGATTTTGTTGTTGCACGGCAAAGTAGGTGTTATATACTGAAAGCACTTTGTTTGTGTGAGTTTCCAACAAAATTTGGGGGCGGCATGTCAGAAAATCTTGAGGATGACGAGATACTTATTGAGGAAGACCTCGATAACGACGCCTTGGCCAATATCGCTCAACGTACCTGGAAAATCGCGATTGTCGATGACGATGAAGACGTTCATCGCGCAACCGAATTCTCACTGCTGGATGTCAAAATCCTAAATCGTAGACTCGAATTTATTCACACGTATTCTAAAGCTGAAACCCACCAGCGTTTTGCGGTGGAGTCTGATATCGCCGTGGTTTTACTTGATGTGGTGATGGAGACGGAACACGCTGGTTTGGATTTGGTTTGCTTTATTCGTGACGACTTGAAATGGCGCGATACACGGATTATTTTGCGCACGGGTCAGCCTGGTTATGCGCCAGAAGAAGACGCGATCCGTGATTACGATATCAATGATTACAAAACCAAAAACGAACTCACCCGCAAGAAATTGTTGACTGCATTGACCGCCGCGATTCGGTCTTACGATCAATTACGAACGATAGAGGCAAGTCGGCGTGGCCTACATCAAATCATCACATCCAGTTCGGCGTTCTCAATGCAAGATGGCATTGAAGGTTTTGCTTCTGGTGTTATCACTCAAATCGCTGCTTTGTGTGGAGTACCGTCGGAAGGCTTGTTATGTGCTCAGTGTGATGAAGCGCTGCAGTTTGATAATAGTTTTCGTTATAGCGTGATTGCATCTGCCGGGCATTACAGAAATTTGATGAATCGTCCGATCGATGAGATCGATAATCCCATCATTCGGGACGCTCTGCGTCGTGCTTTATCCGAACGTGTTTCCTTGTTCCAAGAAAATAATATGACTTTGTATTTTTCGGGGCGAGGCAAACGTGCAATTGCTGCATTTATAGAACTACCCTATGCATTGACTGAAATCGATCATCAATTACTAGAGATATTTTGCTTTAATTTGGGTGTTTGTCTGGACAACCTCGGCTTGGTCAGTCAGTTAAAAAACTATGCGTTCCGCGATCAACTTTTGATGCTGCCAAATCGCCTGAAGTTTATTGAGCAACTCAATAGCGCGATCGACAATGTGACGCCAGATCAAATGTTGGTATTGATCGATATCGACGATTTTGCCGAGATCAATGATGTATTAGGACACCGGTATGGTGACTTGTTATTACGTGCGGTGGCGAATCGATTGCAGCAATCTTTGGGGAATCAAGTTTTTATCGCGCGCATAGGTGGAGATATCTTTGGCTTGTTGGGAAATACCGCAGCCTTGGTGCCCGAAAAATTGCAGGCGCTTTTTGACGCACCTTTTATTATTGATGACACTTCACATTCTGTGTCTATGTCGATGGGCTTGGTTGCCTTGGATTCGTATTCGCAATCCGGTGCCGATGTATTGAAGGACGCTAGTATCGCATTGAAGCGTACCAAGTCGTATCAGCGAGGCTCGCATACTTTGTACACGCGTGAGATGGGAATTGAGATACGTGAACGCGCATTGCTGATGCAGCATCTGCATAAGGCATTTGATGCTGAGCGTTTGTTTCTGATGTATCAGCCGCAGATACGATTAAGTGACCGTAAGGTGATTGGTTTTGAGGCTTTGTTGCGTTGGCGTACTGACGAAGGGCAAATGATTGCGCCTACTGATTTTATTCCGTTGGCCGAGCATTCCGGTCTGATTATTAGTTTAGGTGCTTGGGTCTTGCGCACAGCTTGTTATACCATGGCGCAGTTACTGGAAAAAGGTCATACGCTCGATCGCATGGCGGTAAATGTGTCGGTAATTCAATTTCGCCAGCCTGATTTTATTGAATTGGTAAAACGAGCTTTGCATGATAGTGGTTTGGCGCCGCGTTATTTGGAATTGGAAATTACTGAGTCGGTCACCATGAGCGGTACCGATCAATTTGAAGATGCATTAGCGAGCTTGAAAGCCATCGGTGTGCAGATTGCGATTGATGATTTTGGCACCGGATTTTCTTCCCTCAGCTATTTGGATAAGCTGCCCGTTGATCGTTTAAAAATTGATCGCGCCTTTGTGATGCAAATAGATACGGTGGGTGGCCCAAGAATCGCAGAGCTGATTACTCAATTGGGTAAAAAACTAGGGCTCAGTGTGATCGCCGAAGGTATAGAAACGGAAACCCATTTCGATGTTCTCCACAAAATGGGGTGTGAGGAAGGCCAGGGCTTTTTGATTGCCCGTCCTATGCTGGACAACGCGATAGATACTTGGCTTATGAATTGGAGGCAGTGAACTTAGGCGTAGGCAGCGTAGAGCTAGTGACTCAGATCCAAATATGAGATCTTTACTAATCTCGCCTTTGATCGTAAATGAAGATTTTCCATTAACGCTTATTTCTCTTTGCTTCGAATATATTCCAAATAGCCTTTCGCTCGTAAGTCGCACGCTGGGCAGCTACCGCATCCATGTCCCCAAGGATGCAAGGCGCCACGTTCTCCGAGATAGCAAGTATGAGTGTCTTGCCGTATGACTTCAATCAAGGCTTGACCACCTAATTGCTCTGCCAAGTGCCATGACTGGGCTTTGTCTATCCACATCAATGGCGTTTCTATAGTCAGGCGACTTGCCATGCCCAAATTGATAGCGACCTGTAAAGCTTTCAGACTGTCGTCCCTACAGTCTGGGTAGCCAGAAAAATCCGTCTCGCACATGCCGCCTACCAAAACTTCTAATTGCCTGCGGTAGGCGAGGGTTGCTGCAGTCAGCATAAACATTAAATTGCGACCCGGTACAAAGGTATTTGGCAAACCATTTGCTTGCATTTCTATGGCGATGTTTTCCGTCATCGCAGTTTGAGAGAGCTGAGAAATTAAAGACAAATCTATGATGTGATCTTCGCCTAATTTACCGTCCCAAACGGGCGATAAGGCACGCATTTTTTGTAAAAGCTGCGGCCGCATACTCAGCTCGATGGCATGCCGTTGACCGTAATCAAAACCTATAGTTTCCACATAATCATAGCGTTCCAGAGCCCAAGCGAGGCAAGTGCTGGAGTCTTGCCCACCACTAAATAAAACTAAAGCGCGTTTGGATATATTGGTCATAAATAGTCGAGGAAAATAATACGTAAGGATAGTTTAGCTTGATCATGACAGCAAATAGATCGGTCAGTGATTTTCGCTGAGAAAGCGATGCTCGAATTATCTCATTGTTTTTTTATGGAGACGATTTTTTGCTCTACCTGATCGCCGTTGGCGTCATGGAAGCTAATGCGTACGGGATAGTAATCAAGTGTTGTCGCTAGCCATAACTCGATTTGCTGACCTTTCGCATCGGGCGGTGGCGCCTTTTGGATGTGTAATACCTCAAGCTCGCCTAGCGTGGTTTGAATTTTGTGGGTCTCGACTAATTTAAAAACCCAAGGATCGGCATCGCGTAAACCAGCCACGAATATCTTCCATTCATGACCTGTTTGCAATTGAGTTCCAGCCGTTCTTGCTAATGCGACTAGTTGCCAAGTTGCGCTCAGTCGGTCTTGCTCGCCGCCTTTAATGGGGTAAGTGAGGTCGACATCAGAAAAACTGATGATCTTGCTTTGCCGATCAAATGTGGTGCTGGCTTCATCACGGCGAAAGCGCTTTTCCAAGAATTTTTCAGGCGCTAGTCCGTATTGATCAACACTACCTGTGCTACTGGTTTTGAGAATTTTTCCAAAGATGGCGACACTGGTTTCAGAGTTTATGCGGTAGCTTTTATTTATGCTGTTTGCTTCGTTGATTTGCCAAGATACTTTGGCTTCACCGCTAACGGGAATACCTTTTTGACTTGATTTAACGGCGTAGATTAATTCTGCTGATGGAGGTAGATCAAGGAGTTTGGTTTGGGCGTGACATTGCTCAATTGATGCACCTAGCGTAATGAGCATCATTAAGCTTGCTGATATTGTGGCGCTGATATTGAAAGTATATTTTTTCAAAAAACTACGGGACTCATTTGTCATCTTCAACTACTCGCTTTTTAAATTCTGTCACTACTTGGTTGGTCACAGTGCCATTGCTTTCAGTATTTCTGATCTGCACCGGATACCAATTCAGCGAGGGTGCGAGCCAAATATCCAGTTTGGAATTGTAGGCCCCTGGGCGTGGCGGGCGAACAATATGTATGGCTTTTAGTTTTCCACCGTCTGCGATTAATTTACTTTCAATTTCTTCTTCACCAATAATCTGAAACAAAAAATCACTGGCATCACGACCTTCAGCAACTTGCACACTGAATTCGCGACCCGCGGAAAATTGCGCTGGATTTCCATTTCCCATTGCAGCTAATTGCAGCAATAAACTGACGGCATCTTGCGCGCCATTTTGCATAGGTACAGTCTTGTTGCTGGCAGAAAAGGTAATCGTCTTAGCAAAATGATTGAAATGTATTGCTGTTGCTGCTTTGGTTTTTCTCTCGTCCGTGCTGGTGCCGGGCATGAGTCCAAATTCGCCAATATCCCCTTCACTGCTGAGTGTATATAAATTAAATGTCGTCACAAGTAAATTGACGCCAACTTCCAGTTTAAGATTGTATCGGTTGTTATAGACCTGCCAGGATAAAGTAGCAACGCCCCGGGTTGGGGTATCGTTGACTTTAGTATGCGTGACATCTAAACGCATTTCTATTGAACTGGGTATTCGTATACTGACTTGGCCAGTGTGATCTTTATCAGATGAGTTACTGTCGACAGGCAGCGCTTCGCTGGTGGTAATAACTTCTTGTAATAAGTCCTCTGGTTGAATCGTGGAGGGATTGAGTGGTTCGAGAACCAGCTCTTTGGTTTTTGTTTGAGAAATACGTTTCTGAATTTTTGCGCTAGGCTTAGCTTGCAATAGGGGCTTAGGGCTGGTTTCCTGAGGTGCTGTTTCATTGCTTGTCGTGATGGTTGGACGCAAGCTGATTTGAATAGCGGGCTGAGACTTTTGTAATGTCTGTGGCGTCCAATCGGCCCAGATGGTAGATCCGAAAAATAGGACGTGCAGTAGGATAGTTGCAAGCGAAAAAACCACAGTTTTACGCTTGATTGCATGTTTTAATTGCTGAAATAGAAAAAAGACTTTTGCCATAACGCTAGTGTAATCGTTCTGGCTTATTCTTGCGACAGGTGCCAGCACTCAGTACTTGGCTTCGAGGTCGTTAAATTGGTTGTTGCTTTTATTGGGAAAAGGAAAAATGATGCAAAATCCGTTTCAGAATCATACTGCGGGAAATATGGGAGCAATGAACGATCCCTTGGCATTTGTAAAAAAACTATGGGGCGACATGCAGTTACCCGGCATGGTGACGCCCACGCTTTCCATTGATGAACTGGATAAGCAAATTAAGGATTTAAAAACAGTTGAATCCTGGCTTACCGTTAACATGAATATGCTGAAGGGAACGATCCAAGCTTTAGAGGTGCAACGCGCGACTATTGCCGCGTTAAAGAGTATGGGGGAGAGTTTTGCCCAAGCGACCAGTCCTGATACGGATAGTACCAATAAGTCTGCGCCAACTGGATTTTCGTCACGGTGGCCTATGCCGGAAACCAGCGCCCCGAAGACAGCGCCACGGCCAGCGGTGCCAGAGCCTACGCTAGAAGATGAAATGGATGAGGACGACGAGTCCGATCTGGGGGCGCCGGAAGAGGATGCGCCAGTTGCGGACGAGCCAATCTTAAAAGCTGCCGCTAAATCTTCGGCTGTGTCCGAAACTGAGGTCGCAGCGACACAGAAAAAATCTGACTCCACTCAAGATTCGGCAAGTCAATCTGAGCGTAGCGGTTTTAGTAATCCAGCGGCGTGGTGGACGGTTTTGCAAGATCAGTTTAAGCAAGCTTTGTCTCACGCGATGCAAGACGAGGTGGCGGCTAAAACCGCGAAGGACGCTGCACCATCAACTAAATCATCCGCTAAGGCAGTAAAGGCTTCAGCGAAAACAGCGCCGAGAACCAAGTCCAAGGTGGTGCAAGCTACGGTCAAAGAAAGCAGCGCTGGCAAAAGCCTAAAGGCGAAGGCTGCTGTGAAAACAACTACGGTTAAGACGACATCACCATCCAAGTCGCTCCCTAAATCGATTCAGAAAACACCATTAACTTCTAACCGTAAGCCGAAGCTAAACTAAGTTTGGAAGAGTTGTTGTTGAAATTCTGTAGCTAGTACAACTAAAGATATTATTTGACCGCAAGCTGACTTCTTGTCGTTGGCGTAATCGGCCAGTTCGCGGTGCTATTTCTTGTGACATTAGGAAAATTTATTTTCCTAATGCTTTCTCAATTTCTGCAACCAAGCCTTTGTTTTCAGGGGTTGTGGTGCTGGCATAGGCCGCCAACACTTTGCCATTGCGGTCAATTAGATATTTGTAAAAATTCCATTTGGGGGTTGTGCCCGTTGCTTTGATGAGTTGCGCATAAAATGGATTGACGTCACTGCCTTGTACCGATGATTTGGCAAACATGGGAAATTTTACGCCATAGGTATTGAAACAAAAATCGGCAATTTCTTTGCTAGTGCCTGGTTCTTGTTTGCCAAAATCATTGGAAGGAAAACCGAGTACAACCAATCCACGTTCTGCATATTGGGCGTAGAGCGCTTCTAAACCTTCATATTGTTTGGTAAATCCACAATAACTCGCGGTATTGACCACCAACGCGACTTTACCTTTGTACTGGCATAAATTTTGTGGCGCTTCATCTTGCAGGCGATTAAAGCTATGCTTCAGAATCTCGGGACATGCTGCTTCTTGTGCGGATGCTTGACCCGGATTGAATGTCGCAATGCTGGCGAATGCGAATGATATGCCGATAATTATTTTTGAAAATGACATGATGACGCTCCTGAGCAAAGAAAAATAAAGTAGAAAATAAAAAGAAATTGTAAAAAATTATCTTAACGTACTTTGCTGATTGTTGCTTGGCGGGTTAAAGTGCGGAATTAAGCGTAACTCAGCGGACTTTAGTGGACTTTTTAATTCGGTATTTATGCCTCATTTTGAAAATAAGATTTGTAATCCAACTCAGCTTCACGCGCAATTATCTAAGTTGGCGAAGCCCATCGTTTTAACTAATGGCGTATTCGATCTCTTGCATCGTGGTCATGTGACTTATCTGGCGCAGGCCAAAGCGCTGGGCGGGTCTCTGGTGGTTGCGGTGAATACTGATGCTTCGGTGCGCCGACTGGGAAAAGGTGCGGAGCGACCCATCAATACTTGTGCAGATCGTATGGCCGTGTTGGCTGCGTTGGAGTCCGTTGATCTGGTCATGTCATTCGATGAGGACACGGCATTGCAAGCGGTCGAGATGGTACGGCCAGATATCTATGTAAAAGGAGGGGATTACGATATGCAGGCGATTCCCGAAGGCCAAGCTGTTTTGGCATATGGTGGACAGGTTCGTGCGATTGATTTTGAGCACGATCGTTCCACCACTAAAACCTTGCAAAAATTACGCCAAACAGTCACCTAAATTAACTCGTCAATTCTCATTCATCAATTTAAATGATTGACAGATATTGCTAGGATTAATTTCCGCCTGCGAAGTCATTTTGACGCCAGGCTTCATACACTACGATGGCTACCGTGTTAGATAAATTCAAGCTACGATTATCGGGGCGCATAGGAAGGCGTATCCGTTGTGCATTTGGAAAAGATTCGCGTAACTCAGGCGCGAGTCCGCGAGTCTCCGCGCCAAATACAAAATAATCGCCAGGTTTAAACTGTGCTGCGGCAAAACTCGAAGAGCCGTGTGTTGTGAGCGCAAACATTCTCTCTTTCGCTGGCTGTTCTGAATCTAGAAATGCAGCCCAATTTTTATGCACTTTCATTTGTGCATATTCGTGATAATCCAATCCCGCACGTTTTAGTTTGCTATCTTCCAAAGGGAAACCAAGTGGCTCAATTAAATGCAATTGCACGCCGGCATTAGCGCATAAGCGGATGATGTTGCCCGTGTTGGGAGGGATTTCTGGCTCGACTAAAACGACGTTAAACAAGATGCAGCCTCTTTCTTTGTTGACTTTAAGTTGGAATTTTAAGTTCACATCATAGCGCAACATAGGATAATTTTGCTGGATGCGAGGATATTGCAATCAGGCTTCATACCCAAATTGTGCGCGCAAAAACGAAGTTGCTGACTTTCTTTGCGCCAAATCGTTTTAATACTTTAGCTGCTTCGTTGAGCGTTGTTCCGGTTGTCATGACATCGTCGACAATCGCGATGTGCTTGTTGTGGATTAAGTGGCTCATCGCTGGCGGAATGGTGAAAGCATTGCGAACGTTTTTATGTCTAGCGTCCGGGTGTAAGCTGCTTTGTTGCAAGGTGTCGCGTGTGCGTAAGAGTATATCGTAATGAACCGGAACGCCGAGATCGGCACCCAATGGTTTAGCTATTTCTAGGGATTGATTAAAACCTCGTGCGATCAGTCTTTGCCTGCCTAAAGGTATGGGGCAAATGAGATCAGGTAAGGTGTCTTGCGGAGTGTTTTGCGGCAGGCTGCTGATTTGATTCCTGAGCTCTGTAGCGAACGCTCTTGCTAAGCCTAGATGGTGTGCAAATTTGAGTGCCAGTACCAAATGATCAATCGGCGGCACGTAGTTGCAGGCAACGATGGTTCGGTCAAAATGGGGTCGCTTCTTTAGGCATGCACCGCACAATGGATTTCTTATTGATGTGGCGGGGAGTGGTAGGGCGCAACTATGACAGCGCTGGCTCAATTTGGGAAAGAAATCATGCTGACATTGCTGGCAGATTAAATTATCACTTTGATCCTTGCAAATCGCGCAGTAGTTGGGTAGCACGGATTGCAGTAATGGTTGCAGTAAATTGCGCCACATTTTGTGATGACTCCCTAAGCGAGATGTATTGCGAAGTGATGCGGTGCCATGCTAATTGGTATGAGAATTTGGTCTGTAATATTGTTTAAGGGGGGAATTAAGTTATTTAAGAGTGGCAGTCAAAGTTGGCCTGCAAGCTAGCGTAATTTAATGTTCACTTTAGTGGCCAAAAATGCCCATTGAAATAGGCTCTGTCAGAATCCGATGCGCACAAGGAGAAACAGGTAAACTACGTGCTTTCCTATTTTTGTCATTGGTGTGACTTTAGCATGCCAATTTTGAATTATGCTCAGCGCGCCTATCCAGTTATCCACCGTCCGTCGTTTGTTTGCAACTCCAGAGCGCTTGCAAGGCTCGCAATTTTTGCGCCGAGAAATTGCAAATCGCATGCGAGAGAAGTTGGAGTTAGTCAAAATCGAAGCGCACGCAGCGTTAGATGCGGGTTGTGGCGACGGTATCGATTTACCTTTGCTTGGCACGCGTTTTCCGCAGGCGCAGATTTTTGGATTAGATGCTTCTTGGTCAGCCTTACGTAGTGGTGCGCAGGCGCAAAGCGGCGCACGTCAGGGATTGCGTCGCATGTTGGGGCAGTGGCTGGTCGATGGCGTTTTAGGGAAATCTGGTTCGTCAGCGCTATCTAATTCTAATGCGCATTTGATTTGCGGAAATTTTGCACAGCCGAGTTTGAAGAAAAATAGTCTAGATGTGTTGTGGTCGAATCTGGCCTTACACTGGCATCCACAGCCCGATTTGGTGCTGGCTGAATGGATGGGGTTGCTGCGCGTCAATGGCTTGGTGATGTTCTCCAGTTTTGGCCCCGACACAATGATAGAGCTACGTCAGGCTTTTTCCAAAATAGATGATTTTCCGCATACTTTGCCCTTTGTCGATATGCATGATTTGGGCGATATGTTAGTGCAAGCGGGTTTTGCTACGCCTGTCATGGATGTCGAAAGAATTACTTTGCGTTATCAAGACGTGAAGCAATTGTTTGCCGACGTGCGGGCATTGGGCGGCAACCCATTATCGACGAGGCGTTCTGGTTTGCTTGGTCGTAACGACTATGCAAAGTTAGTGGCTGAACTGGAGAAAACACGTGGGGCAGACGGTCGCATTCCTTTGAGTTTTGAAATCGTCTTCGGTCATGCATTTAAGCCCCAGCCGAGCAAGTTGGCCACAGGGGAGTCAATTATCCGTTTCGATTTTCCCAAGAGAAATGAAAAGTAAATTGCCATTTTGGCTAATTAATGTATTTATTACTTGGTTTAGGCTTGCGACTTTCCAATACCAGAATTGCCGTTTGTCAATATGATTTTGCGCAGACGAACCATGATTTCTTCTTGATATAGCTCAGCTTTACGCTTTATACTCTCGCAGTTGTGGAAGTTGCAGGCATTTTTTTTGTGCAACTTCTGTTGAAAATTCTAATAGGTTTTTGGGGAAATCATGAAACATGCTATGCGATTAAAGTCGAGAACGCTGGGTGCCTCTTTGGTGCTGGGTGCTTCGCTTTTGGCTGCTGGGATGCCAGCTTGGGCGGTAAAAGATAGCCCAGGTGGTCCTGCCGTCAAGCAGTTAAACCTGCAAACACCCGTGACACAAATCGCGGAGCAGATTTATTCCATCCATAACCTCATGCTGTATATCTGCTTGGCGATTTTCGTTGCAGTATTTGGTGTGATGTTTTATTCCATTTTGAAACATCGTAAATCTTTGGGTCATAAGCCTGCTACTTTCCATGAAAGTACAACGGTAGAGATCTTGTGGACTATCGTACCTTTCTTCATCGTTATTGGTATGGCATTGCCTGCCACTAAAACGGTGGTGGCGATGAAAGATACCGCTAATGCGGATATCACGATCAAAGCCACTGGTATGCAGTGGAAATGGGGTTACGATTACCTCAAAGGCGAAGGCGAAGGTATTTCCTTCTTGTCCACTTTGTCCACGCCACGTACCCAAGTTGGTGCGCCAGGTGTAGCACCTACCGAAGCACGTAATTTGAATTATTTGCTGGAAGTCGACAACGAAGTCGTGGTTCCTGTGAATAAGAAAGTACGTATTATCACGACCGCTAATGACGTGATTCACGGCTGGACTATCCCAGCTTTCGGCGTAAAACAAGATGCGATCCCAGGTTTTGTCCGTGATACTTGGTTCAAAGCTGAGAAGATCGGTACTTATCGCGGTCAATGCGTTGAGTTGTGCGGTAAAGAACATGCTTTCATGCCTATCGTTGTGAAGGTTGTTTCAGACGCAGATTACACAGCATGGGTTGATGGCAAGAAAAAAGAGATGGCTGCGAAAGCTGACGATCCTACTAAAGTTTGGACCGTGGATGAATTGAAACAGCGTGGCGAAAGCGTTTACGCCGCTAATTGCGTTGCTTGTCACCAAGCGAACGGTAAAGGTGTACCAGGTGCATTCCCAGCTTTAGATGGTTCAGCAGTCGTAGCTGGTCCGAAAGCAGCCCAAGTTGATATCTTGTTGAACGGTATTCGTGGCATGCCAGCATGGAAAGCGACTTTGTCAGATACAGAAATTGCAGCGGTAATTACTTATAGCCGTAATAGCTGGTCGAATAAGTCCGCAGAAAATATCGTCCAGCCAGCCGAAGTTTTGGCTGCGCGTAAGTAATTGAACAGGAGATAGAGATGAGTAATACAGTAGCTGATCACGCACACGATCACTCTCATGGTCATGATGACCACGCGCATGATCACCACGATCATCCACATGGCTGGCGTCGTTATTTATTCGCGACTAACCACAAAGATATCGGTAACTTGTATTTGTGGTTCGCATTCACGATGTTGATGGCCGGCGGTGTCATGGCCTTGTTGATTCGTAGTGAATTGTTCCAACCAGGTTTGCAATTGATGCAACCTGAGTTCTTCAATCAGTTAACTACCATGCACGGTTTGGTGATGGTTTTCGGTGCGATTATGCCGGCTTTCGTTGGCTTCGCTAACTGGATGATTCCTTTGCAAATCGGCGCGTCCGATATGGCGTTTGCCCGTATGAATAACTTTTCATTCTGGTTAATGCCACCTGCAGCTATCTTGTTGATGGCTTCTTTCTGGGTGCCAGGCGGCGCGACTGCAGCGGGTTGGACTTTGTACGCGCCATTGTCGACACAAATGGGACCTGGTATGGACATGGCGATTTTCGCTGTGCATATCATGGGTGCTTCTTCCATTATGGGTTCGATCAACATCATTACAACCATCTTAAACATGCGCGCTCCTGGCATGACCTTGATGAAGATGCCAATGTTCTGCTGGACATGGTTGATCACAGCTTACTTGTTGATCGCGGTAATGCCAGTATTGGCAGGCGCGATTACCATGACTTTGACAGATCGTCATTTCGGTACTTCTTTCTTTAACGCTGCTGGTGGCGGTGACCCAGTCATGTACCAACACATTTTCTGGTTCTTCGGACATCCAGAGGTGTACATCATGATTTTGCCAGCGTTTGGTATCGTTTCTCAGATCATTCCAGCATTTGCACGTAAGCCTCTGTTTGGTTATGCGTCTATGGTGTATGCAACTGCTTCTATCGCGATTTTGTCCTTCATCGTGTGGGCGCATCACATGTTTACAACGGGTATGCCAGTGACGGCGCAGTTGTTCTTCATGTACGCAACCATGTTGATTTCTATCCCAACTGGCGTGAAAGTGTTTAACTGGATCGCGACAATGTGGAAAGGTTCGATGACTTTCGAAACGCCTATGTTGTTTGCCGTTGGTTTTATTTTCGTATTCACGATGGGTGGTTTCACCGGTTTGATTTTGGCGGTAACACCAATTGATATCCAGTTGCAAGATACTTACTATGTTGTCGCTCACTTCCACTATGTATTGGTAGCAGGTTCTTTGTTTGCCTTGTTTGCAGGTTTCTACTACTGGGGACCAAAATGGACAGGCTTCATGTACAACGAAACTCGCGGCAAGATCCATTTTTGGTTGTCTTTGATCTTCTTTAATATCACCTTCTTCCCTATGCACTTCTTGGGCTTAGCAGGTATGCCACGTCGTTATGCAGATTACCCAGCACAATTTGCTGACTTTAATATGATTGCTTCAATTGGTGCTTTCGGTTTTGGTTTGATGCAGGTGTACTTCATCTTGTTCGTGGTCATTCCATCGATCAAAGGTGGTAAGCCAGCAGAAGCAAAACCATGGGAAGGTGCCGAAGGTTTGGAATGGACAGTACCAAGTCCAGCACCATTCCATACATTTGAAGAACCGCCAGTTGTCAAATAAATGTTGCGATTGACCCCGATGTAAATCGGGGTCGAAAAATAAAGAACGAAGATAAAAAACAAAAATGAAAAACCAAAAGAAAAGTAATCTCACCACGGCACTAATTTTAGCCTCGGTTGTGCTAGTGTTTTTTATTGGCATTTTTGTTAAGCAGACTTTGTTTCGCTGAGCTTGAATCGGATTAGGCATGTCGGATGAACTAAAGCAAGAAAATAAGCAAGAGAACAAGCAGGAAAATAGGCAAGAGATATCAGAAGTTCAAGTTGAGAATAAAAAACTTAATTTCCTGATGTTGAAGAAATTAGTTGTCATTGCCGTTGTGATGTTTGGTTTTGGCTATGCTTTGATTCCGATTTATAAGCAGATTTGTGAAATTACGGGCATCAATATTTTGACGCCTAAAGATATTTCTGCTGATGCGGTAGTGAATTCGCAAGTAGATAAGAGTCGCTTGGTAACAGTTGAATTTGATGCGAATACACAAGGTCCATGGCGGTTTCGCCCTACTGTGTCGAGCTTGCAAGTTCATCCTGGTGAAATGGCGCAAGTCGTGTACGAGGTTGTGAATAAGCAATCTTATAAAATGGATGCGCAAGCGATTCCTAGCTATGCGCCGCAGCAAGCTGCAGCATTTTTCAAAAAGATGGAGTGTTTCTGTTTTAAGCAGCAGACTCTGGAAGCAAATGAAGCACGTCAAATGCCCGTATCATTTTTTATTGATCCTGCATTGCCAAAAGAAGTAAAGACTATTACTTTGTCTTATACTTTTTTTGAGGTTGGCCTCCAGCCGACGACTGGTAAAACTGGATCATAAGATACGGGCAAGAGATGGATGACTTAAAACAGGCAAGCAAACGCAAAGCCTCATTTTTAGCAACAATGAAGGCGGTGTTGTGGTCGTTTTTGGGCATACGTAAGAGAAGTGCCTATGAAAAGGATGCAGCACAGTTGAATCCAGTTCATGTCATTATTGCAGGTTTGATAGGTGCGGCGATCTTCATTACGATCCTGATTGTGATTGTAAAAAACGTCGTAGCGAAATAAAAAATTAGTGAATTTTAGTTAATAAATTAGTTAATAATTGAGTTTAAAAAATTGTATCGGGAGATGGAAATGAGTTCTCATAACGCTAGTGCACCGCACTATTTCGTGCCAGGTCCTTCACAGTGGCCAGTATTAGGTGGCATTACTTTACTGCTGACTATGCTTGGCGCATCCGCTTGGGTAAATGGCGCAACTTGGGGTGCTTACCTGAATTTCGCAGGTATTCTCCTGACATTAGTCGTTTTGTATAAATGGTTCGGTGATGCTATCGCAGAATCTGAAGGCGGCAAATACAGCGCTCGGATTGATACATCTTTCCGTTGGAGTATGAGCTGGTTCATTTTCTCTGAAGTGATGTTCTTCGGCGCATTCTTCGGTGCCTTGTTTTATGCACGTAGCATCACGATGCCGTGGTTAGCTGATTTGGATCATAAAGTATTGTGGCCTGATTTTGCTGCAGTTTGGGGTGGAGTTGGTCCAGCGGGTACTGTGGAAACATTTAAGACCATGGGACCTTTCCCTATTCCAACGATCAATACAGCGTTGTTGTTGGCGTCAGGTGTTACTTTAACTATTTCTCACCATGCTTTACGTGAAGGTCATCGTGCGAAAACTTCATTTTGGTTGTTTGCGACGATCTTGTTGGGCGCAGTTTTCATGGGCTTCCAAGCTTACGAATACATGCATGCATATAGTGAATTAAATCTGAAATTGACTTCTGGTATTTATGGTTCTACGTTTTATATGTTGACAGGTTTCCATGGTTTCCACGTTACTATGGGTGCGATTATGTTGTCTGTGGTTTTATATCGTCACTTAAAAGGCCATTTCACTCCAGATCATCATTTTGCGTTTGAAGGCGCTGCTTGGTATTGGCACTTTGTTGACGTAGTATGGCTGGGCTTGTATGTTGTTGTGTACTGGTTGTAATGCATTGATTTAATTAAACAAAAAGCCGCACTAAGTGCGGCTTTTTGTTCATACAGAGATACGGTATTAATGAATGCTAATGAATATTAGTGAATGCCAGTCGGCTGTATTAAGCCAAAGTGATGCGCGATCAGAATTAAGATAAACAAACTAACTGAGAAGCCGACACGAAAAGCCAGAGCTTTCACTGTACGGTTGCTCTTACCTTTATCTTTCATTAAGTAGATTAAAGCTGAGCCCAGACTGAACAGTATCAGTAAGAAGGCGATGGCGACCAAGATTTTCATGTGACTCACTTTTTCTGCAAAAGCCTTATTGTAATGCTTAAGTCTATTTTGATCCGTATCTTGCCTTTTGTTGTGACCGCTTTGTTGTGCGCCTTGGGTATTTCTTTGGGAAATTGGCAAACCAGGCGCGCGGAAGAGAAGGAAATTTTGGCGCAGCTCATGCAAGAGCAAATGCAAAAGCCAGCACTGAACTTCACTAAGGACATGTTAGCGACGGACTTGAAAGTATTTCAACGACTTAAATTGCGAGGCCAGTTTGTCAGCAATTGGCCTCTGTATTTGGATAATCGTCCCTTACATGGCACAGTCGGTTTTTATGTCTTGATGCCATTCAAGTTGGAAGATAGCGACGTAAGCATTTTGGTGGCGCGCGGTTGGTTTCAGCGTAATCCGGTAGAACGCACTAAAATGCCGGAGCTTGTCACTGAGCAAGGAATAATAGAACTTGAAGGACTTGTTCGTGATCATTTAGATCGCACCATGCAGCTTGGGCAAAACGAGGCATTGAAGGCTGGTGCGATTGTGCAAGGTTTGTCTTTGGATGATTTGCGCAAGCAAAGTGGTTTAAAAATGATAGATAGAGTGCTTGAGCAAACTTCAGATGCTAACGATGGACTAGTCCGTGACTGGCCTAAGCCTTCTGCTGGTTCTGATAAGCATAGAGCATATGCATTTCAATGGTATGGATTAGCCTTAATGGCCGCCATCTTTTTTGTAGTGACAGGAATTCGTCGTGGAAAACGTAGACAATAGAAAAATCGCAGGTCGTTGGAAATTATTCGCTGTGCTCGCCGTATGCGCTGCACCTATGATCGCATCGTATTTTACTTACTATGTGATTAAGCCTCAGGCAAAAAATAACTATGGAACCATTATAGATCCACGTCAGTACCCTATGCCTGAGCTAACGATGACGAATGAGGAGGGAGCGAAGCCTGCCACCTTAAGCGAATTAAAAGGCAAATGGCTGATGTTGCAAATTGATACGGGAAATTGCGCCGAAGCTTGTCAGCGAAAATTGCTTGAAATGCGGCAATTACGCCTCGCGCAAGGTAAAGCGATGGATAGGATAGAGCGGGTTTGGTTAATTACCGATACTCAAGCGCTTGATGCCCAAATAAAAGCGGGTATTGCAGGTACCCACTTATTGCGTACTGATCGCGCGGCATTAGAGAAATGGTTGCCTACTGAGACTGGCACGCAGATTCAAGATCATATCTATGTGATCGATCCATTGGGTAATTTGATGATGCGTTTCCCTAAGGATGCTGATCCGAATAAAGTTAAAAAAGATATTGGGAAATTGCTCAAGGCCTCAGCCATCGGTTAATTGACTAGTTCTCTTTTTTATCTGTTTGCGCTGCGTTAGTTGCGCTTATCTGGACTTTTTATGTTTATCCAAATCGCTATTTATGGACTATTGATCGCCTTATTTCCCTTGGCGATTGTTTGGGCTTCCAAGGACAGTAATAAATACCGCAAGTTAATTGCGGTGACTTTGTTTCTTACCTTTGATTTGATTATATTTGGCGCGTTTACACGCTTGACTGATTCTGGCTTGGGTTGCCCTGATTGGCCGGGTTGCTACGGTCAAGCAAATCCTTTTCAGGCGCATAACGAGATTAAGGCTGCGGAAGCCTTGATGCCGACCGGGCCGGTAACGGTCATGAAGGCTTGGATAGAAATGATACATCGCTATTTGGCGACCTGTGTTGGCGTCTTGATTACCGCTCAGATGATCATTGCATGGTGGCGTCGTTCTAGCTTGCGTCATTCTCCTTGGTTGGCGACTACCTTGTTTGTCTTAGTGCTGATACAAGGTGCATTTGGCAAATGGACGGTCACTATGAAGTTGCAGCCGATTATTGTGACCATTCATTTATTGCTGGCCTTGACTCTGTTGTCGCTGTTGGTTTGGGCTTGGATGCGAGAATCCCCACCTTTGGTGGTGTCGGTTCAAGCATGGCTACGACGATTGCTACCAATTGTGTTCTTGGTGCTGTTGGCGCAAATTGCTTTAGGCGGCTGGGTTAGCACCAATTATGCGGCATTGGCCTGTCATGATTATCCGTCTTGCAATGGTGAAGTAATACCTGACTTGGATTTTGAGCACGCCTATGTTTTGTGGCGAGAATTGGGTAAAACCGCCAGTGGTGATTACTTGCCGCACTCGGCCTTAGTCACCATACAATGGGTACATCGTAGTTTCGCTTGGATCGTTTTCCTGAGTTTAGGCTTGACAGCATTTCTATGTCGAAAGCATGAGGTTTTGAGGGCGAATAGTAATGCGATTATTGCGGTACTTTTAATGCAATTCTTAAGCGGTGTCGCGACGGTCTATTTTTCTTGGCCCTTAGCGATTGCTGTTTTGCATAATGCGGGTGCTGCCTTACTTGTGCTGTTGCTGAGCATGTTAAACTATCGAGCTCGCGCCAGCACTTAAGCTAGGCATGATTTGAATTCCTAATTGCCATTTCCCCAAAAGCACCACATTTACATGACTAAACCCAGCACTTTGAGTAATCGTTTTTTTCAATACCTCGCTCTGACGAAGCCTAGGGTGACGCAGCTCGCTGTGTTTTGTGCGGTGATTGGCATGTTTTTGGCAACGCCCACTTTGCCAGATTGGAAAATACTCGTCGCCGCAACGATAGGTATTTGGCTACTCGCGGGAGCTGCTTTTGCTGTCAACTGTTTGGTAGAGCGGGAAATTGATGCACGTATGGCGCGCACAGCACGTCGTCCTAGCGCACAAGGCGAATTGAGCACCCAGCAGATTTTGATTTTTTCGGCGTTGATAGGTGGTGCCGGTATGTGGGTGCTCTATGCGCTCGTAAATCCTTTAACAATGTGGCTAACTTTCGTGACCTTTGTTGGCTATGCCGTGATTTATACGATAATTTTGAAGCCTGCAACGCCGCAGAATATCGTGATTGGTGGCTTGTCCGGTGCTATGCCACCAGCACTTGGTTGGGCTGCGGTGGCCAATGAAGTGCCTATGCAGGCATGGTTGCTGGTGTTGATTATTTTTGTCTGGACCCCGCCCCATTTTTGGGCCTTAGCTATGTATCGTCGTGATGATTATGCAAAGTCGGGTTTGCCTATGCTTCCTATCACTCATGGTTTGGAATTCACTCGTTTTCATATTTGGCTCTATACCATCGTTTTATTCGCAACTACCTTGTTACCTTACGCTGTCAAGATGAGCGGCCTAATTTATTTGGTCAGCGCGGTTCTTTTAGGCTTGGGTTTCTTATGGTATGCGTGGCGTATTTATCGCCACTATGACGATGTGTTGGCGCGTAAAACTTTTACCTTTTCTATCGTCTATTTATCTTTGTTGTTCGTTGCGCTCTTAGTCGATCACTACATAAAGCTGTGATATGAAAACTTCTTCTTTAGCTTCACGTTTGCGCTCACCTTTGTCCTCATCTTTGAGTCGTCGCGGATTATTAATTCTGTCTTTGGTGGCGGCATTTAGCCTAGCCGCATGCAATAAGACTGAAACCGCAGAAAAATTTATCAATACCGATTTAACGGGTTTGCCATACGGTAAAGAATTTACCTTGACCGACCAGAATGGTAAAACTCGCACGCTGCAAGACTTCAAAGGCAAAGCGGTCGTTTTGTTCTTTGGTTACACCCAATGTCCAGATGTTTGTCCGACCACGATGTTTGAAATGGCCAAGGTTATGACGCAGTTGGGGCCTTTGGCTGATAGAGTACAAGTGCTCTTTGTCACCGTCGATCCTGAGCGCGATACGCAAGCTTTATTAGCTGCTTATGTTCCTAATTTTGATAAGCGCTTTTTAGGTTTATATGGAGATGCAGCGGCGACCGCTAAAGTGGCTAAGGAGTTTAAGGTGTTTTATCAAAAGAGCGCAGGAACAACACCGGAAAACTACTCCATGGATCACACTGCAGCGAGCTATGTATTTGACCCAGAAGGCCGCATTCGTCTCTACGTTCAATATGGACAAAAGCCAGAAGCCATTGTGCATGATTTAAAGATTTTGCTGAAATAAGTATCCGGTTCAAAATACTCGGAACAAAGAAGTAGCGAAGGATAAAGTAAAAGAAAAAGGCACCCAATCTACATTGAGTGCCTTTTTTAATGCTTACTAACTTTGACAATAGTTGTAAATCTTAAATCTTAAGCATAGCTACTTAAAGAGCTTTTCATTTTTTTCAAAGCAGCGCTTTCGATTTGACGTATGCGTTCTGCTGAAACGCCATATTCATCCGCCAGATCATGTAAAGTCGCGCCAGAGCCATCATCATTTTGTAACCAGCGTGATTCGATAATATGGCGTGAGCGTGGGTCAAGTTTCGCTAATGCGGACTCTAAGCCTTCACTTTGTAAGCGATCATATTGCTGTGCTTCGATAACTTGAGTCGGCTCTTCCGCTTCCGTTTTTAAGTAAGCGATAGGTGCGAATTTCTCATCTTCGTCATCGCTAGAGCCATCCAAAGCGACATCACGACCAGATAAGCGCATTTCCATTTCAATTACGTCTTCGCGCTTAACGTCGAGCTTGCTAGCCAGGCTATCAATTTGTGAAGGTGTCATGGAATCCAGACCTTCTTTGTTTGAACGCAGATTAAAGAATAACTTACGTTGTGCTTTCGTTGTCGCGACTTTCACTAAGCGCCAGTTTTTCAAGATGTATTCATGCATCTCCGCTTTGATCCAATGCATGGCGTAGGACACCAAGCGGACTCCTTGATCAGGGTCGAAGCGTTTGACGGCTTTCATTAAGCCAATATTACCTTCTTGAATCAAATCAGCATGTGGTAAGCCATAACCTAAGTAGCCACGAGCGATGGAGACTACCAGACGCAAGTGCGACATAACTAATTGTTGCGCGGCATTGAGGTCATTATGTAATTTTAATTTTGTCGCGAGGTTAATTTCTTCTTCGTGCGACAACATAGGCAAACGATTGACGGCAGAGATATAGGCATCAATATTGCCCAGCGTGCCAGTGAAACCCAGTGCTAAAGCGGTGCTGTCCGAAGAATGCAAAATGCCTTGTGCTGATGTTTGTGTCATGTTTCCTCCTGATATCAAATCAGATTAATTCCGTAAAGCGGTGCCAAAAATTATTTTCAGGCACTTTCAAGTTCTAATATTAGCACTCAATCGGGATGAGTGCTAATTATCTGTTTATTTAGTCGAATTTCAAGAGGGATGTGTAAAAAATTTAATTTTTTACCGATTATTTGAGATGCTTTTTGATTATCGAAAAGCGCTAATGATCATGTGGTTTAAGAAGCTAAGTATCTGATATCAATGAGGAATTTTCGACAATTGACGTCTGACCGATAAATAAGCGCCGCACAGACCCAAAATCTTACTCATAAGGATTAAACCTAGGCTTGGTAGTAGCCCTAGTGGACTAAGATGAAATTCGGATGCATATAATTTTGCAAATTCAGCGATAGCTTGGTTGAGTGGATGTAAAGATAAGGCGACCAAACCCAATGCCATGCCACCCGCTAGTATGCCAAGCATTGCACCTGTGTAGTAATAGGGTTTATGAATAAAGCTATTAGTCGCGCCTAACATGCGGCTGACACTGATCTCTGCTTGATGTGAGATCACTTGCAAGCGGGTAGCGTTAAACACCACCACGATCACCACAACGGCTAACGTCCCTGCGAGGAATAATAATGCCATCTGCAATACTTGTAATAAAGCTGCTAGACGTTTGACCCACTCAGAGTCAACTTGGACAACATCGACATTATCTAAGCCGCGCAAACTGGCTGTGAGTTGCTCGGCTTTATTGCTATCCGCATTGGCAAGAGACAGTACATAAGCATCGGGTAGTGGATTGCCTCCCAAAGTTGCCAACACTTCCGCGAGGCTATTGGTACCTTCCATGGCGGCTAAGGCTTTATCTTTTGGGACAAATTTTACTTTGGCGCTGACTTTGAGGTCTTTTAGTACATTCCTGATCGGTGCCGCCATCGCTGCGGCATCGGTAGTGGCTAATTCGGGTTTTAAAAATACACTGATCTCGGGCTCGATGGAAAGTTGGGAGGCTACGGGACGTATATTTTCTAAGACGGTCAAACCCGCGATAGGCAACGCGAGCGCAATGGCGACGACCAGTACATTAAACAGAAAATTACCTGGTGCTGCGCGCAAGTGAGTGAGCGCTGCACGCAGGGCGTAGGCATGTTGACGAAACCAGTTAGTCATAATGAGATTTTATCCTTACGAATCTTTTTTAAGCATGTGCCATTGAGGTGAGGGGAGTGGCACCGCTTAGCGCTACAGCAGCCTCGGCAGCCTCAGTTGAAACCGATGGAATTACCGCAGAAGTCCAAGAATCAGTGACTTCGCCTTTGCTTAAATAAATAACCCGATTTGCTTGCTCTAAAAATTGCTCATCGTGACTGGAGATAATGCAAGTCACGCCCGAGCGCTGAAAGGCCTTTAATGCATTGATGACGATCACTGCGTTTTCCCGGTCTAAAAAGGCGGTTGGTTCGTCGGCTAGGATGATCTGTGGGCGATTGACAATGGCACGTGCGATGGCAACACGCTGTTGCTCGCCACCAGATAACGAGAGCGGCGAAGCATCCGCTTTGTCTTGTATATTTAAACGCTCTAATGCTGCGTAGGCTCGGGTTTCCGCATCCGCCATCGATTCGCCCACTACGATCATGGGTAACATCACATTGGCTAATACGCTGCGATCTAGTAACAGACCTTGTCCTTGCAAAATCAGCCCCAGTTTGCGCCGCAGGTAGGGCAGGCTGCCACTTTTCAATTTGCTGATGCTTTGACCATTCATCATGACCATGCCGCTACTTGGTTTTTCCAGACCCGCGATCATTTTGAGTACGGTAGATTTGCCCGCGCCCGAAGGTCCGGCTAAAAAAACCAACTCACCGTCACCAATAGAAAACGAGACATCGCGTAAGGCGTAAATGTCGTTGGTATAGGCTTTCGATACATGTTGAAATTCAATCATTGCGATTTATCTCTCTTTTGACACTGTCATCACTCAGTTATTACTGGGCTAATGCTTAGTTGCTGCTTAGTTACTACTCAATTGAGTAAAGCATCTACAAATTCTTGCGCATTAAAAGCTTGTAAATCTTCAATTTGCTCGCCAACACCGATGAAATACACAGGAATCGGACGAGTTTTAGCAATCGCCGCCAAGACGCCACCTTTGGCGGTGCCGTCTAATTTAGTGATGATCAAACCAGTCAATTGCAATGCATCGTCAAAAGCTTTGACTTGTGCCAAGGCATTTTGTCCGGTATTGCCGTCTATGACCAGCAAGACTTCTTGCGGTGCACCGTCCATGCCTTTGCCAATAACGCGTTTGATTTTCTTGAGTTCTTCCATCAAATGCAATTGAGTTGGTAAGCGTCCTGCGGTATCCACCATGACCACATTGGTACCACGTGCTTTAGCGGAAGCGACGGCGTCAAAGGCGACTGCCGCCGGATCACCAGATTCCTGCGCGATGACGGTAATGTTGTTACGTTCGCCCCAAACCATCAATTGCTCGCGGGCTGCAGCACGGAAAGTATCGCCAGCCGCTAAAACCACCGACTGATTATGTACTTGCATATGTTTAGCCAGTTTGCCGATAGTCGTAGTTTTGCCTGCGCCATTGACGCCAGCAATCATCATGACTAGTGGTTGATGACGACCTAGTTCAAATGGTTTTTGTAAAGGCGTTAACAAGTCGAGTAATAAGCTTTTGAGCGCCGTTTTGACTTGTTCGGCTTCAGTTAATTTTTCTTCTTTGACTTTGCGCTTGAGATGATCCAATAAATGCACGGTGGCTTCGACGCCGGCATCAGAAGTTAATAGAGCGGCTTCTAATTCCTCATACAAATCCTCATCGATTTTGGCACCAACGAACAAAGTCGTTAAATTCGACGAGGTTTTTGCCAAGCCTTGCTTTAAGCGGGCTATCCAAGACAGCTTGGCAGGTGCCGTTTCAGGGACTACCTCGGGTTTTACTTCTTGCGCTGCGGTGACTTGAGGTGACGCATCAACTGCTGCGGTCGTTGGGTTATTGGGTGTCGCGTCGGAAGCTGTTAGTCCGCTCCCCGCATCCTTGACCACTTGGGCGCTCTTGCTGACTTCAGCGTTGGCATCGGTACTGGTATCAGCGCTGCTATTGGTGGAGACTGGCTCGGGTGTTTTTTTTCTGAAAAAGCTAAACATGGATCGGTGTTGGCTCAAAAATAGTAAGTGTTGAGAGGGTTCGTGGCAGTCGCATCTCACTTCAATTGCATTTGACTTGTCAAATATTTACGTCAAATCAGGAAAATTGACCTTGAAGATCAGAGAACGACAGACCTGCTACGAAAAACCTTTAGAATGCTGCCATTCTAACAGAGCACACCGACGATTTTCTGCCGCCGCTATGAATCACAACAAGAATCACACTAATCAAAGTTCGCCTGCAAAGCACCCACCATCCAAGCGGGCTAATCATAGCCAAGCTAGTCACCAAATCCGAATTATTGGCGGCGATTGGAAGCGCACCCCTTTGACGGTCATCAGCGCCGATGGTTTGCGCCCTACGCCTGATCGAGTGCGTGAGACGGTGTTTAATTGGCTCAACCATTTGTTCCATAGTCGGTGGCCGCAAGTTACTTGTCTGGATATGTTTGCGGGTAGTGGTGCCTTGGGTTTTGAAGCCGCCAGTCGTGGTGTGGCTAAAGTCCTCATGTTTGAAGCGTTTACGCCCGCTTTCAAACAATTGGAACAAACTAAGGCTAAGTTAAAAGCAGAACAGATTAGTTTGCAGCGAGGCGATGCTTTACTTTTGGTGAAGCATCTCATTTCTCGTGGTGAGAAATTCGACTTGATATTCCTTGATCCGCCATTCAATTTGGGTTTTTTAGAAAAAATTCTGCCATTTTGTCGAGATTTGTTAGCGCCAGAAGGCGTTTTATATGTCGAGTCGGAACAAGCTTTAAGCTCGCAACAAGATGTTTCTTTGCCAGATTGGTGCGCGGGTTGGCAAATCGTGCGACAAGATAAAGCGGGCAGCGTGTACTTTCATTTGTTGCAACGCAACACCCAGTCCGGTGAAGCCGATTAAAATCTGGGATAATGCGCATCTAAAATTAAATATCAAGTCTTTCTACAGCTTGCAACTGTTGATAAGAACCTGATAAACAATCGCACACTACACACCAAGGAAAAGAAATGGTTACAGCTGTTTATCCAGGCACCTTTGATCCGCTCACGCGCGGCCATGAAGACTTGGTACGTCGTGCTTCGGGCTTGTTTGATACATTGATCGTCGGTGTTGCCGACAGCAAAAATAAAAAGCCTTTTTTCTCGCTCGAAGAACGCTTAAGCATCGCTAATGAAGTTCTTGGACATTATCCTAACGTTCGAGTCGAGAGCTTTTCGGGTTTGCTCAAAGACTTTGTCCGTAAGAACGATGCGCGGGTCATCGTGCGTGGCTTGCGTGCAGTTTCTGATTTTGAATATGAATTCCAGATGGCAGGCATGAATCGTTATTTATTGCCCGATGTTGAAACCATGTTCTTAACGCCATCTGATCAATATCAATTTATTTCCGGCACCATCGTGCGTGAGATTGCCCAATTTGGTGGTGATGTTTCAAAATTTGTGTTTCCTTCTGTCGATGCATGGTTGAAGAAGAAAATCACTGAGCAAAATAAATAGCAAAAACTAAGTAGCAGAAATTAAGCACGAAAAATTAAGCAACAAAGACTAAGTGGCAAAGATTAAATATGGCTCTATTAATTACCGATGATTGCATCAATTGCGATGTATGTGAACCTGAGTGTCCTAATGAAGCGATTTATATGGGGCCGGAGATTTACGAGATTGATCCCAATAAATGCACGGAATGTGTAGGCCATTACGATGAGCCGCAATGCCAGCAAGTCTGCCCAGTTAGCTGCATTCCGTTCAATCCAGCGTGGCGCGAGAGCAAAGAGCAATTGATGGCGAAATATGAAGCGCTGCAAGCTGCTGCTAAAAAATCTTAAAATTTCAAACTTAAAACTCGAAGTTGGGACTTGAACTTGTGACTATCACTGGCAAGAATTAATACAAATTAATCTTCCAGTGATTCGCAAACGCGATTTCGTCCTTGTTCTTTCGCTTCATACAAAGCTCGATCAGCGCGTAGCAATAATGTCTGTGCTGCGTTCTCAATTTCCCCCAGATTATGATCATCCGATAGTGTCGCTATGCCTATCGATAAAGTGACATCGCACAAGCCCGTCATACTCAACATAAAGGTTTTATCGGCGACACTTTTACGTATGCGTTCTGCTACGTGTTTGGCATCAGTGTGATGGGCATTCACCAGTAAGACGATAAATTCTTCACCGCCAAATCGACCCAAAGTATCACTTAGACGAAGTTCTGCTTTGATACGTTTCGCCGTTTCTTTTAAAACTTCATCGCCACCGTGATGGCCGTGTACATCATTGATTTTTTTGAAGTGATCAATGTCCAGATACATGCATGAAATGCCGTAATGCTGGCGGCGCGCACGCGCAATTTCTTCCAGCATACGTTGCTCTACATGGCGCCGATTGCTGACATTGGTTAAGGCATCGGTGAGTCCGATTTGCGTCAGTCGTTCGCTATTGATCACGTTCTCAAGACAGATGGCGATGATAGAGCCAAGTCGCTCGATAAAATCAGTCCCCATATCACTAATGAAGCGTTCCGGCTTGTTGCTACCTAAATTTAAACTGCCTAATAGTTTGCTTTGGCGTATTAATGGGATGATGGCGACGCTGGAAGCTTGTTCGAAACAAGGTGCAAAAAATTTCGCGTGCTGTGAGGCTTGATATCGACCTAGTACGGGTTTTTTCAAAGGCTTTCCATATTGCCGCAAATCAGTTTCGTTTTGGACAAATAGCAGGAAAGGAAACTCGGTATTGTCGATCTTGAGATCAGCCAGCATCTCTTGCAAATTATGCTGAGAGTTGATTAAAGAAAGCGTCACTTGATCGAGTTCACAAATTTCTGCCAGCGTCACAAAAATGTGTTGAATCAGTTCGCGAAAACTTTGTGAACCTATGAGTTGAATATCCAGTGTTTGGTGGCGGGATAAGATTTCCTGATTGTGACGTGCTTCCATCAGCAAATCATTTAATTGTGCCCGTACTGCATCGAGCTCTTGTTGCACAGCATCCCCATGTTGACTGGTCGTGACGGTAAATGACTTATCCATGAAATCTCTCGCGAGCTGTGGTTTGAATAAAAGCTTTTTTGCAACAATGTCATCACTGTATCACAGCCAGCTATTAGCAACAATTGTCAATAATCACCAATCAGTTACTCATCAATGCCGATAAAAATGCCAATGTCAACTCACACTGTCTCTTCTAGCGTGGGTCGCGGAGATTTGTTTTTGTCTGCTTTTACTCGAATGGATTATCTTATGTAAGCACGTGTAAGCACGCAAAAAAAATCCCGGATGACAACCATCATCCGGGATTTTATTGGATTGCTTATTGGACGGTTTAGACGTTAAACAAGAAGTTCAAAACGTCGCCATCTTTCACCACGTATTCCTTACCTTCAGCACGCATCTTGCCCGCTTCTTTTGCACCTGCTTCACCTTTGTGGGCGATGTAGTCGTCGAAAGCAATGGTTTGGGCGCGGATGAAGCCGCGTTCAAAATCAGTATGAATCACACCCGCCGCTTGCGGTGCTGTATCACCGATATGTATGGTCCATGCGCGCACTTCTTTGACGCCGGCGGTGAAGTAAGTTTGCAAGCCTAAGAGTTTAAATGCGGCACGAATTAGGCGATCTAGGCCTGGTTCTTCCATGCCCATATCTGCCAAGAATTCGGTTTTGTCGGCATCATCTAAGTCTGCAATTTCAGATTCGATAGAAGCGCAAATTGCCACGATAGGGGCATTTTGAGACGCAGCGTAAGTCGTTAATTGATCGAGTAAAGGATTGTTGGTGAAGCCGTTATCCGACACGTTGGCGACATACATGGCTGGCTTTGCCGTGATTAAACACATAGGTTTGATCAAGGCCATTTCTTCTTTATCTAAACCCATGGCGCGGATTGGTTTGGCGTCGTTCAAACCAGGCATGATTTTCTCAAGCAAAGTCACTAGTTTCAGCGCATCTTTATCGCCGGAGCGGGCTTTTTTGTTTTCGCGATGGATGGCTTTTTCTACCGAACCCATATCCGCCAAGCACAGCTCAGTTTGAATGACTTCGATGTCGTCTAAAGGACTAACTTTGCCCGCGACGTGGATCACGTTGTCGTCTTCGAAGCAACGTACTACGTTCACAATCGCATCTGTTTCGCGAATGTGCGCTAAGAATTGGTTACCCAAGCCTTCGCCTTTGGACGCGCCAGCAACTAAGCCCGCGATATCGACGAATTCAACGATGGCGTTTTGCACGCGTTCTGGTTTAACGATTTCTGATAATTGCTTTAAACGCGGATCTGGTACTTCGACTACGCCGACATTGGGTTCTATCGTACAGAAAGGATAGTTTTCTGCCGGAATGCCTGCTTTGGTCAAGGCATTGAAAAGTGTAGATTTGCCGACGTTAGGCAGGCCGACGATACCGCATTGAAGACTCATGATGAACTTTACTTAGAAAAAACTGAGAAAAATTGGGAATAAATTGAATTCACTCAGGTGTATCAGACAGAAATAGAACAAGTACAAAATTTCAACGCATGCTTGGAAATTTTGAAATATTCTAAAAATAAGGCGCTATTTTACACCAGCACCTTTCGAAACATGCTATTTGCGCGGTTCGTGGGTGGTAGAGCGAGTAATGTTTGGACTAATGATAAGGCTAATTTCAGCTTGCTGGATGAACATCGTAAGCGATCTTGGTACCCGATAATCGATGCAGGAAAATAGCCAATAAAATGGCGGCGACCGTCAGTCCCAGAACCAATCCTATCCAAAAGCCCGCCGCTTCCATAGGCTGTGCTGGATGCCACGGGAACCAACTGGGCGCCAAGCCCAAAATGCCACCTATGGGTAAGGCAAAACCATAAAACGCCATGATGTGAATTAGCATGGGAATACGCGTAATTTTATAACCGCGCAGGGCGCACGATAGCGTCACTTGTGCCGCGTCAGATAGCTGAAAAATTGCTGCGAGCAAAAGAAGATTAGCCGCTACCGCTTGCACCGCAGGATCCGAGGTGTAGGCGGCTGCCACCTGATGTCGGAACAAAGTCATCAAGGTGGCTGAAAATACAGCGAACACTAAAGACACGCCAACCCCAGTCCAGGAAATAAAGCGTGCCCGAACGACATCGCGCTCCCCCAAAGTTTGACTAACTCGCGTGGTCAAGGCGATACCTAAACTCATGGGTATCATGAAGGCCAGTGAAGAAAAATTGAGCGCAATTTGATTGGCAGATATTGCAACCACACCAAAGCGCGCGACCAATAAACCCACGGCACAAAACGCCGATACTTCCACAAAATAGGTCACGCCTATCGGCAGGCCAATACGCAACATAGACCGAATCTCGCTCCATTTGGGCGCTTCTTTGTGAGTGAATGGAAAGGTTTGCTTGTACGCTTGGGCGCGATGAGTCCACCAAATCATGGCACCCAGCATCAGCCACATTCCTACGCCTGTGGCGATCGCACAGCCGGTTGATCCTAATTGCGGGAAGCCCCATTTGCCATAGATGAATAGCCAATTGACTACGATATTGAATGCTAAGCCGAGTAAGGCAATGACCATTACAGGCTTGGTGTGATTCAGGCTAGTCGTGTAACTATACAAAGCGCGATACATAGCGAACGCTGGCATACCGATACTGATCACGCGTACAAACTCGGTCGCTTTAGCTTGGACGAAGGGCTCTAATTGTAAATAGTCGAACACGCCCGTAGACAGATTAAGGACAAGGCAGGCAACAAGGCCAACACCCAAACCCATCCACATCGCCTGGCGCATGATGTGGGGAATTTTGTTAAATGCCGAGGCGCCCACTTCATGCGCTACCACCGCATTGACCGAAATCATGACGCCCATGACGGTTACCAAAATAATCGACCAGAGTGAAGCGCCTAAGGCAACGGCTGCTAAATCTTGAGCGCTAAGATGGCCGGTCATTGCCACATCAGCAACAGACATGCCTACAGTTGCTAACTGACCAATCAAGACTGGCCATGCGATTTGCCAAAGTTGGGCAACTTCGGTGCGGATTTGGGTTTTCATTGATGAGGAGAGCGGGCTTTTAGATTGACAGGTATCTTACCTGAAGTGCCAAAAATGGTGGTTGTTGTGGTTTTTTAAATTTTGCTAAATCCGCTTGACAAAGGGGATGGTTGATCTTAAAGTGATATCACTTTGATTTCTATTTACCTGTTGCCGTTAAGGTAAATTCATGCAGTTTTTTTATGGAGAATTTGATGAGTACAGAAAATCAAGGAATAACAAAAAAAGTTATTCAAGAGCGTCAATTGCAATCCTTAGATGGTTATTTCATGTTGTTGTGCGGCGTGGCTTTGCACATAGCGGGGATTGTTTTGTTGCTTACCGGAACCGAGCCACATTTGTTGACCATAGCCCTTAAGCTTTTGTTAAATGTGATAGGCACGATGATTTTTGCGGGTCTGTATATGTTGCAACCGAACGAGGCTGCATTGCTTTCTTTGTTTGGTCAATATAGAGGGACGGATCGCAGTGAAGGTTTGCGTTGGGCAAACTTTTTGTACACCAAACGCAAAGTCAGTTTGCGCGCACGCACTTTGAATACACCGCCTTTAAAAGTAAATGATAAACGAGGCAATCCCGTAGAAATCGGCGCTGCCATCGTGTGGCGGGTGAAAGAGACGGCATTAGCGATTTATAACGTCGATGATTTTGAGCGTTTTGTGCAGGTGCAGGCCGAGGCGGCCTTACGCCATCTCGCATCTCAGTACGCTTATGACGATGCTGAAGACTTGGCTGAAGGCGAGACAACTTTGCGTTCTGGAATGGATGTCGTGGCCGATGCGATGCGTCAAGAATTACACAATCGCTTTGTGGCGGCTGGTATTGACGTTGAAGATGCCAAATTGACGCATCTGGCTTACGCGCAAGAAATCGCGCAAGTGATGTTACGTCGTCAGCAGGCTGAAGCCATTATCAGCGCACGTAAAAAAATTGTGCATGGCGCGGTGAGTATGGTCGAGGAAGCTTTGCAAGGTTTGTCAGAAAGAAAAATTGTCGAGTTGGACGATGAGCGCAAAGCCGCAATGGTCAGTAATTTGCTAGTGGTCTTGTGTTCGGACAAAGAGACTCAACCCGTGATCAATACAGGCACTCTGTATAATTGAGTATATGGGAGATCTGAGATGGATAGTATCTTGCCAGTGATTTTGATTATTATTGTCGCGATGTTGGCGCCACGGAATAGGACTTGCGCAAAACAGACGCTGGCGTCGTTGTGTTCGCCTCGTCGTACATTTGTACTGTCTTCGGCTCCACGCCTAGCCAGCGCAATTTTGCGTAAGTCCTAAAATAGACAAAAAATAGCTCAAAAAAAAGTAAAGCCACGCGCTGGTGTTTGTTGAAGGCCAAAGCCAGCGCGCATCACCGTAAAAATTAGGAAAGTGAAATCTGTGACTGAAATTACACAAACCAAATATCAAACACGCCAATGGGTAACTCTGATGTGGGTGTTTTTACCCTTGCTAACTTTATGTGTCGGCTTGTTTGATGGCCGACAACTGCCTTTTGCTTTGCTGCTGAAAAGCTTGTTCTTGATCGCGGTAATTAATTTGGTGGTGTTAAGCATCTTCGGTCACTTGACGATCAAGTTGGATGAGCACAGCTTGCAGTGGCAATTTGGTATTTTTCCTTGGCCAAAATGGCAGTTAGATTTGTCCGAGATAAAGCAGGTCGAGGTTTGCCAAACGCAATGGTTTGAAGGTAAAGGCATACGTTTTACGCGTGAAGGTATGTTGTATAACGCGGCTGGTAACGGTGCTGTGCGTATCACAAAAGCCGATGGCAAAAAAATCCGCATTGGCTCGGCAGAACCTGAAGTCTTATGCGCTCGATTGTCGGTTTTGTTGTTGAATCAAGCTTCGACTCAAGCTTCGAATCAAGCGAGATGAACGACGAGTTCGTTTGCCCCTACATGGTTTGATCAAATTAGTATCTTGGTAGCAGTTCTAAAATATTCTTGATGGATTATGGCAAGCCCAGGTAAAAAATCATTTCCCTTACGTATCGATCCCGTTCTCTGGACGGAGATCGAACGCATGGCTGCGCAAGAGCTACGCAGCGCGAATGCGCAAGTGGAATATTTGCTGCGGCAAGCCTTACTTCAACGCGGCAGAAAAATACCTGCACCTGGCGAACAAGAGCTTGGTTCGGATTTGGATTCGTGAAGTTGTTAGATTGAGATGTATGTGGAGCTTTGACTATTTAGTAATCTACGCGTCACTCGCTTGTCTCGTATATTGAGTCCTATGTATGACTAAGCCCAGAACTTAATCCACATTTTGGTTTGAAGTTGCATGCAATTGCAAAAGAAGTTTTGCAAAAAAATCCCTCCTTGGTTTTACCTTTCCCTACAGCTTTGAATAATTTGTCCAGCGCTCAATTGAGTAACTGCGCGAGCATCGTTAGTGCACGCCTCCGTCATTTTCTACTCCGCACGGGCGTGTTATTGAGCATTATACGTGCTTTAAACATATGACTTATGAATAATTTATTTCATTTTTTACTTATTTTCTGAAAAGAAAATAAGTGCGTGAATTTGTAAATAAAATCAAGAAAATTTTGCTGTTAATACCACTTTAAATGTCTTTTTGAAATTAAATTTTCATTTTTACCATGATAAGTGCGGCATTTATACATCACTGCTCAATTAAAGAGAAAAGATGTTTACGTCCAAAATGTAAATTCTTGTATTATTACGAGTTGCTTTACCTTAATAATGAAAATATTATTTCATAATTGATGGGCAGGGAGGGGAGAAGTTGCCCTGTTTTGTCGCAGTATGTAAATTTTTTTCAATAAACACGAGAGAGAAAATATGAAACTCAAACAGATGACTAAAGCTCTGGTAGCTGTTGGTGTGGTTAACACACTGGTAGCGTTTGCACCAGCTTTCGCTCAGCAAGCCCCAGAAAAAGTTCAAAGAATTGAAATCACTGGTTCCAGCATCAAACGCACAAACACAGAGACTACAGCCTCTGTTCAAATCATGACGCGTGAAGACATTGAACGCACGGGTGCTACTACTGCCTTGGGCATCCTCACCGATTCCGTCGCGGTGGGTACTAGCTTGAATGCCGCATCTACTTCTTCTGGTGGTTTTGCAACGGGGGCGTCAGCTGTTGGTATGCGCGGTTTGGGCAAAGTTGCCACTTTGGTTTTGGTCAATGGTCGTCGTATCGCACCTTATGGTTTGTCTGATAATGCACAACAAAATTTCACGGATTTGAATGCAATTGCTTCAGATTCTATTGACCGTATCGAGATATTGAAGGATGGCGCGTCCGCTATCTACGGCTCTGACGCGATTGCAGGTGTAATTAACATCATTTTGCGTAAGAACTACCAAGGTGCGCAAATCAAAGCTGGCTACACAACAACCGAGAATTTGTCAGATCGTCGTACTAGCAATGTTTCTGCGATTTATGGTTACGGTGATGTGGCTAAAGATGGTTTCAATACTTATTTGACGATCGAAGGTAATAAACGTGATGGCTACACCACTGGTGAAATGCGCAATCTGTACCCAGATTGGCACCGTTTGACACCAGGCCGTTCTACTTGGGATGCGAAGAGTCAATACTCTCCAACAGGTAACTATTTCTTTAGCAGTACCAACATCGTAGCGGCACCTGGTTGCCCAGCAAGCGATATTGATCCAACTGATAAGCAATGTAAGATGGATCTTTTGCCGTACTCTGGGCAAACCACTAACAGTGAACGTTATGCCTTGGCAAGTAACACACGTTTTAAAATTGGCTCAGACATTGATGCAAATTTTGAAGTCACTTACTCTAGTTCCTACGATTCCTACATCTTGGCACCATTTGCTACTTTTTCAACCACTCTTAATAGTGTTTGGTATAACGTGAATGCTGGCAAAATGGTTGGTCCATTCAATTACCCTAAATTGCCAATTGGACACCCAAGTAATCCATATACCACACCAGTTGAATATCGCGCTCGTCTGATGGACACTGGCAATGGTTTTAACTTCAATAAGACTAACTCCGATCAATATCGTGCAATGTTGGCTTTGGAAGGCTCTTTAGGTAACTACGATTGGAAGTCTGCTTTCGGTCATATGGAAGCGACAGCCGATAAGGTAACTCGTTCACCTAGTGCAAAAGGTTATACTGACGCGATCATCAATAAAACTTATGTCTTTGGTAAGCAAAATGACCCAGCGCTATTGAATTCTATGTTCCCAGTCCGTACGACGAAGGGCAAATCTGCGATTACTTTCTTGGATGCTACTTTGACTGGCGAATTGATGCAATTGCCAGCAGGTCCATTGTCATTCGCGGTAGGTGCTGATTTCCGTCACGAAGCCTATGAAATGAAGAGCTCAGACAATGTCTTGAATGGTGAATTGGTCACGGTTTCTGGTTTACAAGTAAAAGATACACGCAATCAATATTCGATCTTCTCTGAAGCGACTATTCCTGTCGTGAAAAACTTGGAAGCAAGCGTTGCATTGCGTGCCGATAAACAAGGTGACTTCGATGCTCACCTTTCTCCAAAACTTGGCTTGCGCTACACAGTAACAGACAGTTTGTTGTTACGTGCTACGGCATCCGGCGGCTTCCGCGCGCCAAACATCGTTGAATCAGGTAATGGTTTGGGGCGTAGCTCGGTCGCTAATGGCGTTAATGATTTGCGTCGTTGTCCAATCGCTGTCGACTTAAACAATCTGGTCCAAAACAATCCTGCGGCAACGACTGGCGATAAAACTTTGGCGAATAATTATCGTACTGCTGATTGTTCATCTAGTTTATCCACTTTTGTTTCTTCTAATCCAAATCTGAAACCTGAAACTTCACGTTCATACACTTTTGGTATGGTATTTGCGCCGTCCAAACAATGGAATTTCGGTATTGATTATTACAATATCGAACGTAAAGATGAAATTGGTATACGTTTGGTATCGGATATTCTTAAAGGTGAAGCATCTTTGCCAGCAGGTCAGTTGACACGTGTGGATAACTCCGCTACAGACAATGAGTTTTTGGCGTTGGTGAAGAAGTATGCCCCGACTAATACGATTAACTTCCAAAATATTGGAAAACTTGGTTTGGTGTATAACCCATACGTAAATTCCGGTAAAACTCGTGCATCTGGCTTAGACTTTGATGTTAAAACAAATTTCAAGATTGATGGCGTAGGTACTTTGCGTGTGAATCTCGATGGTAACTACGAGATGAACTACCAAATATATAGTGTCGCTGATGGCAAATGGAATAAGAACACGGTTGGTACATATGATCGTGGCGGGCAGTTAGGTGCGAAAGTGACTGCAGCATTGAAAACAGGCAACTGGGACAATGCCGTAATCGTTAACTATGCTAGCGGCTATAGCGCAAACAGCTTGGATTCTCCAACTTACTGCGCAACACAAAAAGTAGCAGCTGAGTATTTGGCAACTTGTGCACGTATTGATGCTGGTATCACAACTAACTACAGCTTGACATACTCTGGCTTTAAAAATACTAGACTCAATTTCTTTGTGGGTAATGTGTTTGGTGCAGAGAACCCAACTAGCTGGCGTGGCGGTTGGGCTCCAAACTTCCGTACTTTCTATTTGAACGGTACTTACAAGTTCTAATTAAGTCAGTGTTTGAAATCTGAACAGAGTGTGAGCTCTGTTCAATACAAAAAAACCCGTGGCACGATTTGTGCGACGGGTTTTTTTATGCCTAACTTATGTTTAACTCATGCCTAATTTAAAGGAATATTTATTTGGCGATGGTATGCAATTTCGTCATCGCATCAGCAAATTCACCCTTGATCAGCATAGGAATAATCTCCAAACCACGCGCAATTGATTCATCAATCAAAGGTTGTTCCTCTTTACGTGGTCTATGCAAAACAAAATCAGCAACACCTTGCTGCAAATTCAAAGTACGTGGATGACCAATGCCGATGCGCATGCGCCAATAGTCTTGTGTGCCTAGAGCCGCCGTGATGTCTTTCAGGCCGTTGTGCCCACCCGATGAGCCGCCCTTTTTCAGCTTGGCTAAACCCGGAGCGATATCGAGTTCGTCATGCACGACTAATACTTGTTCAGGTGCGATTTTATAAAAACGACAGAGTGCACCAACGGATTGTCCAGAACGATTCATAAAAGTCTGTGGCTCTAACAGCCAAACTTCCTCACCCGCAATGCGTGTCTTGGCGACCAAGGCATTGAAATTTTTATCGCGTTGCAAGCTACTACCCGCAAGTTGATCGATCAGCCAAAAACCTGCATTGTGGCGGGTTTGCTCATATTCAGGGCCGGGATTTCCCAAGCCTACGATTAGTTTGATGCTCATAATAATTTTAAGGTCTATTTCCGTAGGGCGGGTGAAACCCGCGCCGCACGGTCGCTCGATGTGCGGGCGGCGCGGGTTGCACCCGCCCTACAATTTTACTTCTTCTTCAACAGCGGCAACAAATAATGCCCAGTAACGCTATGCTCATTCGCCGCGACATCTTCCGGCGTGCCGCTCGCAATAATTCGTCCACCGCCGGCACCGCCTTCTGGTCCCATATCCACAATCCAATCCGCGGTTTTAATCACATCGAGATTGTGTTCAATGATGACCACAGTATTGCCCTGATCGCGCAGGCGATGAATGACTTTTAACAGCAGAGCGATATCGTGGAAATGCAAACCTGTGGTTGGCTCATCCAAGATATACAAAGTACGTCCTGTGTCGCGCTTCGACAATTCTAAGGACAATTTAACGCGCTGTGCTTCACCGCCGGATAAAGTGGTGGCACTTTGTCCGAGACGAATATAACCCAGACCGACATCTAACAGGGTTTGCAATTTGCGGGCGATTAAGGGCACTGGTTTGAAGAATTCATGTGCGTCTTCCACCGTCATTTCTAAAATCTCGTGGATGTTTTTACCCTTGTATTGCACTTCTAAAGTTTCTCGGTTGTAGCGTTTGCCGTGACAGACATCGCAAGGAACATACACGTCAGGTAAGAAGTGCATTTCGACTTTGATCACGCCATCACCCTGGCAAGCTTCGCAGCGCCCGCCTTTGACGTTGAACGAGAAACGTCCGGCGCTATAGCCGCGTTCTTTGGCAACCGGTACGGTCGCAAATAAATCGCGTATTGGAGTGAATAAGCCAGTGTAGGTCGCAGGATTCGAGCGTGGTGTACGGCCGATAGGCGCTTGGTCAACTGAGATGACTTTGTCGAAGTGTTCAAGACCGCTGATGCTTTCAAATGCAGCGGGTTCGGTTTGCGAACCATACAAATGACGTGATGCGGCCAAATACAAAGTGTCGTTGACCAAGGTTGATTTGCCTGAGCCAGACACACCCGTCACGCAAGTGAGCAAGCCGACTGGCAATTTCATTGTGACTTTTTTCAAGTTGTTGCCTGTGGCGCCAGCGATCACGAATTGCTTTTCGGGATTAAATGCGGTGCGTTTCTTCGGTACTTCAATCGCCAAGTCGCCCGACAAATATTGCGCCGTTAATGAGCGCTTGCTTTGCATGATATCCTCAAGTGAACCTTGGGCGATCACTTCACCGCCATGCACACCCGCACCAATTCCCATATCAACAATAAAGTCAGCACAACGAATCGCGTCTTCATCGTGTTCTACAACGAGCACACTATTGCCGATATCGCGCAAATGTTTGAGCGTGCCGATCAATCGATCATTATCACGTTGATGTAGGCCAATAGATGGTTCATCCAACACATACATCACACCGGTTAAGCCCGAGCCAATTTGTGAGGCAAGACGAATCCGTTGCGCTTCGCCACCGGACAAAGTATCTGCGCTGCGATCAAGAGACAAATAATCGAGACCGACGTTATTCAAGAAAGTGAGGCGAGAGCTGATTTCTTTAATGATGCGATCAGCGATGTCGCGTTTGGCACCCGTTAATTTTAACTTGCCAAAAAACTCCATACCTTCGCGCAATGGCATCGCGCTGATTTCATAAATCGCGCGCTCTTGTTTGCCTGTGCCGACCTTCACATAACGCGCCTCGACGCGTAAACGTGCGCCGTGACAGGATGGGCATTCTTTTTCATTGATGAACTTCGCCAATTCTTCTTTGACTGCCATCGAATCCGTTTCGCGATATCGTCTTTGCAAATTGGTGACGACGCCTTCAAAGCTATGTTCTTTAATGACGGTGCGACCTTTTTCATTCACGTAAGTAAAAGGAATACTTTGCTTGCCGGAGCCATACAAGACGACTTGCTGCGCCGCTTCTGGCAATTGTTCAAACGGCAGATCAAGATCGAAATCATAGAAGGCTGCCAGATTTGACAACATCTGGAAATAGAATTGATTGCGTCTATCCCAGCCTTTGACTGCACCACTCGCTAAGGACAAATTCGGAAAAGCGACGATGCGCTTAGGGTCAAAGAATTCGATGTGACCAAGTCCATCACATTCAGGGCAAGCACCCATAGGATTATTGAATGAGAACAAACGAGGTTCTAGTTCTTGCAAACTATAGCCGCAAGTCGGGCAGGCAAATTTATTCGAGAATAATTGCTCGTGTCCGCTATCCATATCAACGACTAAGGCGCGACCTTCAGCGATACGCAAGCAAGTTTCAAATGATTCTGCCAAACGCTGTTTGATTTCGGCTTTGACTTTGACGCGATCAACCACTACGTCAATCGTATGTTTCTCAGTTTTTTTGAGTTTTGGCAAATCATCGACATCGTAAATTTTCGCCGCATGCGTGCCACTTTGCACGCGGAAGCGTACAAATCCTTGTGCCTGCATTTGCTCAAATAAATCGACGTGTTCGCCTTTGCGATTCGACACCACCGGCGCCAAAATCATCAGCTTGCTGTCCTCTGGCATTGCCAACACCGCATCGACCATTTGCGATACGGATTGCGCAGCTAAAGGGTTTTCAGGATGATCGGGGCAGTAGGGTGTACCAACGCGTGCGTACAGCAAACGTAAGTAATCATGAATCTCTGTCACGGTACCGACTGTCGAACGCGGATTATGTGAAGTCGCTTTTTGCTCAATCGAAATCGCAGGTGATAGGCCTTCGATCAGATCGACATCGGGCTTTTCCATCAATTGCAAGAACTGGCGCGCGTAAGCGGATAAGGATTCCACATAACGGCGCTGGCCTTCCGCATATAAAGTATCGAAAGCCAGTGAGGATTTGCCAGAACCCGATAAGCCCGTAATGACGACCAGCTTATTACGTGGCAAATCGAGATTGATATTTTTCAGATTATGCGTACGCGCACCACGAACCCGGATCGCATCCTTTTTGGGGAGCGGCATGTCCACCTGATCGAATTCGATTTCTGCCGGTGCGGACTTGAGGGACTTCTTAGTTTTGCTAGTGGTCATGAAACAATTCCTGCGTGTGAATGGGTTCTAAGTGCAATAAAGAAAAGAATATTGATTCAATTCACGATATTTTCCGTTTTTTAGATGGAATTTAATCTCAGTCAATCGAACAAATGCAATTCTGAGTCGCATTTCGAAATGAAAAGCGAGCAACCTGATACTATAACGGGTTTTCAAAAATAAGCGCGAGTGTTGAATTAAATTGTCCCGAGAATCATGGTTGCGGGCGCAAGCACTCAGTTTTTGCTGTAAAAATTTTGTTGTAAAAAGCCTTATGAATAGCGCAACGCCTATGAGCTCACAACCGCTCGCCTCACCATCAGCTTCAAACAAGATGTCGCCTTCTGAAATCCGGGCGGGTACCTCTTTGGCATCGATTTTTGCGCTACGCATGTTTGGTTTGTTTTTGATACTGCCAATTTTTGCAATTCATGCCAAAACCTTGCCAGATGGTGACAATGTTGCTTTAGTCGGCATGGCGATGGGAATTTATGGTCTAACCCAAGCTTGTTTGCAGATTTTGTTCGGCATCGCTTCCGATAAATATGGTCGTAAGCCTGTCATTATTGTTGGCCTGATTTTATTTGCGCTAGGTGCTGTGATCGCGGCGATGTCGCACACGGTGATGGGCATCTTGATCGGACGCGCAGTGCAGGGCGCTGGTGCGATTTCTGCGGCGATTACTGCCTTGCTGGCCGACACGACACGTGAAGAACACCGCACGAAAGCGATGGCGATGGTGGGCGGTTCTATCGGTATTAGTTTTGCCCTATCTTTAGTGTTGGCGCCAGTCTTGTATCAACGCATAGGCATGGATGGCATTTTTATTTTGACGGCGATCATGGCGATTGCCGCGATAGCGGTAGTGATATGGATTACGCCAGATGCACCCTCATTGCCTGTCGTAAAAGTGCCCCTCATTGAAGTAGTAAAAAATCCGGAATTGATGCGTTTGAACTTAGGCGTATTCGTATTGCACCTAAGTCAGGTCGCCATGTTTGTCGTTGTTCCCTCGGCCTTGGTGCAATATGCGCACTTACCGCTTGATAAGCATTGGGAAGTTTATTTGCCCGTGGTATTTGGTTCCTTCTTCGTCATGTTATTCGCAATTATGCGTGGCGAACGTAGTGGCAAAATGAAACAGGTTTTTGTCTGGTCGATTGCATTATTGATGTTGGTGCAATTGGGTTTTTGGGGCTTCCTAGAAAACACCACGATGCTGATCGCGATGCTATTTGCTTTCTTCCTAGCATTCAATATTTTAGAGGCAAGTCAGCCTTCTTTAGTTTCTCGTCTAGCGCCACCTTCAGCCAAAGGCGCTGCTCTGGGTGTCTATAACACTTTGCAAGCGCTGGGCTTAGCCTGCGGCGGTTTTGTCGGCGGCTGGATGAAACAACATATCAGCGCCAGTTCCGTCTTCATATTTACTGCAGTTTTGTCCCTGATCTGGCTTATAATCGCAAGCCGGATGCCGGAACTGCCTAAGCGCGCCAGCAAACCGGATTCTGACAAATCTAGCGATGTCGTTAGCACGCCTAGCTAAGATTCTTGGAAACGCAGTAAGCAAATTTGTCCTCCTAAATGGAAAGCATTTTTGATCTATTGAAACACGCGAGTTACGTTGATAAATTAAAGGCAGGCATTAAGGATCCAGAATTGGATTGATAAGCTTGCCGATTTGAGAGTAGGAGACACATAAATGGCATCACTAAATAAAGTTCTGATTATTGGTAATCTTGGACGTGATCCAGAAACCCGCTACATGCCAAGTGGCGATGCAATGACTACCATTGCAGTAGCAACCACAGAATCGTGGAAAGACAAACAAACCGGTGAAAAGAAAGAAGCGACCGAATGGCATCGCGTTACTTTCTTTGGCAAATTAGCCGAGATCGCTGGTCAATACCTGAAAAAAGGTTCACAGGTTTACATTGAAGGTAGCTTGCGTACTCGCAAATACACCGACAAAGACGGCGTAGAAAAATACGCAACCGACATTCGTGCCGACGAAATGAAAATGCTAGGCAGTCGCCAGGGTATGGGCGGTGGTGGTGGTGCACCGATGGATGATGACGGTTACGGTGGCGGCGCTCCAGCTCCACGTCAACAGCAACAATACAGCGCACCAGTGCAGCAACCACGCCAAGCTCCAGCGCAACGTCCAGCGCCGAATTTCTCTGATATGGATGAAGATATTCCGTTCTAGGCTGGAATAAAAATATAAGTGTAAACAAGTTGAACGGAGCTATAGATATAGCTCCGTTTTTCTTTGTTTACACTATTTTATAGTTTGTTGCGTTATTCTGTAGCTTAATGGCTAAAGATAACTGTAAACAAAAATGAAGAATCCATTTGTAATCCGAATGTTGAAATTTGGATCAGGAGAGAGATTTCCGGTTTTGATTGATCCAAATACTTCTCAACCTGATTTCGATTCTACGGTCTATGTTCTGACGCAATTGCGTGCGACGAATAAAGCAACGAATACTATCATTCACCATTTACGTGCCATTATTGTGCTTAAATTGTTTTTGCTTCGTTCATGCATTGATTTAGATGAGCGAATCAATAGTGGTCAATTACTTCTGGGTTATGAATTGGATGAATTGACAAAAATTTGTAAGCAGCCAGTTGATTTTTTCTTGACGTCGATCACAATGGTTGGAGCGCCTCATTCAAAAGAATCTGTGATTAAAGTTAATTTTAGGCATAAACAAGAAAATAAACTTGCTCCGAATATCTCAGCTCAAACCGCTGTTAATCGAATCCATGCCATACGGGATTTCCTTGGTTGGTTAACGATGGATCGTGCTGCTCGATTGACCGAACGTGTTCGAAAAAACACACACGAATCCTGGGAGCAACTCAGGATCGGGTTGAATGCGAGAGTTTCAAATTCTAGGAGACGAAACCAAATCGGTCAGCGTGAAGGTGCAGATCCTCAGACAATAAAATTACTGTTTGAAACGGTACATTTAGATAGTGAACAAAATCCTTGGAAATCAGATCGCGTCCGGATCAGAAATCAATTGATCATTTATTGGTTGTTTCATACAGGAATACGTCGAGGAGAACTATTGAATTTAAAGATAACTGACATCAACTTCCGAGGAGACACCGTAACCATTGCACGAAGAGCTGATGACGAAGAAGATCCTAGACTTCACCAGCCAGTTGTCAAAACACGCGATAGAAAAATTCCCTTATCTTCGTCATTGGTTTCAATGACTCTAAATTACATTACAAAGTGTCGTTCTGAGATCGATGGATCCCAAGCACATCCATTTCTATTTGTTTCTGATCGCAAAGGCTCACCGCTATCGCTTAGCGTGATAAATGAAATTTTCTCTGATATTAGGAATTCAGCACCAGATTATTTTGAACATCTAACCGCGCACGTTTTACGCCATACCTGGAACGATAATTTCTCTAAAGAAGTCGATGAATTAAAATTGAAGCAGGGTGATGAAGAGTCTATGCGTTCTTTCTTGATGGGGTGGTCTCCTACTTCTGGTTCGGCAGCCACCTATTCCCGTCGGCATGTGCGAGAAAAAGCAAAACGCGTATCAGTTGCGATGCAGAACAAAATTCTCAATGGAGAATGATGAATGGATATTCGTTCGTCTCAGAAAGCTCAAGATGTCGATGATTTCTTGCCGCCACTTGTTCGGACGCTAAGGGGATCTGCGTTCGATCCTCGATCAACACGGTGGAGTTTTCATGATGGTGTAGAAACCTTTAGTTTTAATTTTAAGCTACTTCCCGCTCAAGTTTCGCCTGCATTGGTTCTGTCTATCAAACGTGTTCTCATTTGGTATTCGGAAAACCTCTCACCAGGTCAACTTGCAACTCATTTTAGTAATATAAAACGATTTCTTAGATTCGTTTCTGAAAGTCACAATGAGATAGAAGAAATATTAGTTCAGGATCTAATGAATTATAGAGCGTCCTTATCATTTCGAGATGAGTGGTATCTTGGAGCTGTAGTTTCATGTTTTAAAAAATGGTATGAGCTTAAAATTCCTGGTGTTTCGAAAGATGCGATACTTTTCTTAGATCAAATTCGTTTGCGTGGATCAGTTAAGGGCGAAGCGATACTTACCATGGACGCTAATAATGGTCCATTTACAAATATCGAAGTGAAGGCAATCCGTGACGCTTTAAATGATGCATATGCGAATGGCTCCGTTTCGCTCGAGGACTTTGTACTGGTTTATTTGTTCATTCTGTTGGGACAACGAAGTAGGCAGTTCGCTCTTTTAAAAGTATGTGACTTATTTGTTTGCGAAGTTGAAGCTGGCAGACTGGAATATGTTTTAAGAATTCCGCGAGTGAAACAAGGTGCAGCCGATTGTCGAGCGGATTTTACTGATAGGGTCATTACTTCTGACTTTGGAGAACTTCTCTATCAATATGCAAACTTGACTAGGGAAGGTTTTGTAAAATTACTAGAAGACCCTCGGCAGGCACCCTTGTTTCCAACCCACAGAAGTAATCTTAATCAGCCCCCACAATTTAAGTATCACAAAACGAGTAAGGTACTAGCGCAATCTGTGACGAAAACTTTAGATCGCCTAAAGGTCTGGTCCGAGCGAACTGGTCAACAACTGAATATCACTACTACACGATTTCGTCGAACTATAGGTACTCGTGCCGCAAAAGAAGGGCACGGCGAATTAATCATCGCAGAGCTTCTTGATCACACTGATACCCAAAGTGTGGGCGTCTATGTTCGCGCCACGCCTGAAATTATTGAGAGAATTGATGAGGCAATTTCATTGAAATTAGCACCGTTGGCTCGAGCGTTTAAAGGAACTCTTATTAACAACGAACGAGACGCATTACGTGGCAATGATCCAAGTAGTCGCATTGTAGATCCTCGTTTCAATGAAGATTTTAAGCCAATGGGCAATTGCGGTCGCCATGGCTCTTGCCATTTTCACGTGCCGATCGCTTGTTACACTTGTAAGAGTTTTCAAGCTTGGTCTGATGGCCCTCATGAGAAGGTGCTCACTTATTTGGTAGAGGAACGTGAACGCCAATTAAAAAGTACAGATGAACGAATTGCGTCTATCAATGATCGAACTATTCTGGCAGTCGCTCAGGTAGTCAGACTTTGTCGTGGAAGTTTGAGCAATGATGGAAATGTTCAATGAATAATTTGAAAATTTTCTCGCCAAAAAAGGAGCTGGAAGCAAAAGAGAATTTGTGTGCGCTTGTAAATGTCGCTAGGGAAGAGCTTTCCATTTTTGGAGCGAATCTTCCGTTTGACGATATCGCTTGGGATATAACCGAATATCTTGGTATAAAAGGTCATGGACGTAAACGGGTTCGTATTTTTTTCTCAAGTCAAGCGACTGTGGATTCATCCAGGCCTGATCAAATGGAAGAACCATTCTGTTCGTTCGCTAAATCATATGTCCGTTATATGCATTCGCTTCGACCAACGTTGAATCCAGCGTTTCGAGTTTCTGCATTGCGTGCGCTTGATGCGGCTCTAATTGAGTTTGGATCGAATGATCCGACACAAGTGAATGCGGCAGTACTTAATCGTGCTGCTGCGATAATTAGTGAAAGCCTCACTGAGACAACCGCTTATCGCGTCAGTATCCAGCTCGAGTTAATCGCAAAATTCATTGTCGAAAATCAGCTAGCGTCGATGCCCTTTCAATGGAGTTCTCCAACACGGAGGCCATCAGATACGATTAAGGTGGGAAAGATTTTTGATGATGAACGACAGGGTAAGTTACCCTCAGAGGCTGCTTTGGATGCACTACCTAAAGCGTTTCATTTAGCGACATCTTTTCCCGACGTTCTATATTCTTCCGTTGCTGCTATTTTATGTTCAGCACCTGATCGTATTGGTGAACTTCTATCACTTCCAATTGACTGCGAGGTCTCGGATAGTTTGTTTGATGGCACTACTGCCTACGGACTTCGATGGTGGCCGGCGAAGGGGGCGGATCCGATGGTGAAGTGGATCATACCATCGATGGCTCCGGTGGTGTCTCTAGCAATAAGTCGAATCAAGGAGATTACGGCACCTGCTCGCGAAATTGCTCAATGGTATGAAACGAATCCGGATGAACTATATTTGCCTGATGGGCTTCGACATTTTGCGGGTAAGGAAAGCTTGAGCCTGGCAGAACTTGGTGAAATACTCTGGATTCGCCCAGGTATATCAAAGCCAACAGTGCGGCAATGGTGCGTCTCGAATGGCGTATCAGTTTCGAACGGAAGTGTCGTTATGGCTGATATTGCACAAGTGATGGTGAAGTTATTGCCGGAGGGTTTTCCATATTTGAATCGTGCTACTCACTTGCGATACTCTCAAATTTTGTGCTTGACTCGGAAAAACGAGACACACTCAAATAGAGCAACATACCGTTGCATGATTGATCCAGTCACCATCAATCAAGTTAACTCCGCATTCGGGGCAAGGAGTAAATTTGGTTTTGAATCTATCTTTGATCGGCTCGGTTTTTTTGAGGACAATGGAGAACCGATTCGTGTTTCAACACATCAGTTTCGTCACTACCTCAATACACTTGCTCAATCTGGCGGATTGACTCAGCTCGATATTGCGAAATGGTCCGGACGTATCGATATCCGACAAAATAATGCCTATAACCATGTCACCGCAGATCAAATGGTAGTGAAGGTTCGTGCGCTTATAGGCGAATCATCGAGTCACCATTTGCCCATTGCAGAATTGCCCCGAAACATCCCTATTTCTAGAGACGAATTTGCGCGGTTAAAGATATCTACAGCGCACACAACAGATTTTGGATTTTGCCTACATGACTACACGATGTCGCCGTGTGAACTCTTTGCAGACTGTATCAATTGCAATGAGCATGTTTGTGTCAAAGGAGATCAGGAAAAAACAGAATTTGTTCGTCGGCGCTTTGAAGAGTCAAAGGTTTTATTGGCGAAGGCTGAGCTCGCTAAGAATAATGGTTATTATGGTGCAGACCGTTGGATGGACCATCATCAACAAATAGCGACTCGCTTAATGCAACTATGTGACATATTGAAAAACCCAGCTATACCAATTGGGTCTGTCGTTCAATTATCTAACCTACCGACTGTTTCTCGCATATCACAGGCGATGGAAGACCGAGGCGAAGCGGTGGTTAAATTTCACAGAAACCGTAAATCATCGTTTGCCTCGACAGGGACAAGTAAGAAGGAAAAATAATGTCGAAAACACGCGCAAAAAATTTGGACCCTGAATTACTTGAAGTGATCGTTGGGATTCTTGATGGTTGGTTTGGAAAGTTGACATGGGATCTGTTGATAAAGGCCATTGAGGAACGAACTAAGGTGTTGTATACAAGGCAGGGTCTAGATAGACATTCGCGCATTAAGAACGCTTACTCGCTTGCGAAGGCAAGGATGAATAAAACTCTAGGAATTGTTCCGATACGTGACCTTTCGCCGACTGAATCAAATGCATTATTGGATAGATATGAACGGTTAGAGGCTGAGAATGCAAGATTGAAATTCGAAAATGATCAATTTTTTGAACAATTTGTACGTTGGGCATACAACGCACACTTAAGAGGACTTAGTGAGAACTATTTGAATTCTCCACTTCCTAGCGTTGATCGAGAACGGACTATCGAAAAAAAGAAGAAATGAAGTTACGTTTATCTATCTCAAAATACGTGCCTCAAATTGAATTTGCAAATCTATTTGTAACGCACATAAATGCGTGATGATCTAATTGAAGGTACATAATTGGTTTAGATAAGATGTTGTGTCTCAAGTTTGCTATGCCACTGACTGTTCGATGAATTAAAGTTCTACTAAGTTCGGAGGCGGTCGAAGCAGACCGATTCTTTCGCGACAGCTCAATAAATGTCAGCTTCTAGCGAGATCAATTATGACGACAGATAAGACTTTGAAACAATCCGAGCGTGAGCTTTTTCTGGAATTGGAAGCTTTATGCACCGCTCCTGGCTTCATTCATGCAATAGCCTATTTCAGCACACGCGACAATATGATTTTGTATGCAGATGAAATGAAGGTGGATGACCTTATGCCTCTGCATGGTCGAGATCGGTTGGTGCGTAATGAGGTGAACGCGCTCATCGGGTTGATGGTCAAGCGTGACATTGATTACACATTGCCAGATGAAGTCACTTTGGAACGCTATGTCGAGTGCAGCGAAGCTTTATTGGAGAAAATTCACGGCTCCATGAGTAGCGCCATGTGGAAACAATTTCCCCAAAAAGATCAATGGGGGGCTTCTGTGCTTCACGATCTGAAGGGCGCTTCTTCAAGTGGGGAGATGATGCGTGAGGCAATATTCTATGGAGGAGAGTCCGCATACGGGTTCCATTATCGCGACATTGCGCCGCTTCGATACGGACGAGATGATCCTTGGATAGTAGCTCACATGGGTTTTTCCATCAAGGACGCCGCTACTGTGGTGAAGGCGGTAGGACATTTGTTGAACGAGAAAAGTACGGATGTTTTCCACTCGATCAATCACCCACGTCCGTTCTCTCAATCATTCTTGCCAGGGTATGAGTTTAGTGCTGCGGAAATCATCGCTAAATCGAAGCTACCGCTGGAAACGGTTGAGAAAATTTTGACCGCCTTCGCTTACCCAGAGGGAGAGCGCAACATTCAGTTTAATGCGGTGGACGACCGTAACATGGCGGCGATACGTCCATTGATCAGACGTGGCGACCACTATGTTCTATTCAATATTTATGATTTGAGTGAGGTGTTATATCAAGCCCCGTTTTTCTGGATATTACAAGACGAATCTTACCAGCCGACTGCACAGTACAATCGAGGTGCGTTCACTGAGGACTTCGCGGAAGCTCGGCTAGTCAGTGTATTCGGTCGTACGAACGTCAAGGTGAACGTAAATCTGCTGCGTTCTAAGGACGTGTTGGGGGAGTTCGACGCACTGGTATTCTTTGGAGACTTGGCGATCGTGCTGCAAGCGAAGTCAAAGCAATTGACGGCAGCCGCTAGGAAAGGCAATGAGGCCATGTTGTTGAGCGATTTCGGCAGCGCTGTCCAGAAGGCGTGCGACCAAGGGTATGACTGCGGGAAGCTGTTGCTGGATCCGTCGGTACGGCTAGAGGACGTGAGCGGCGTCCAAGTTTCCAAGCCTGCCATGATTAGTCGCGTCTATGTCATTTGCTTGATCGCCGACCATTATCCTGCGCTATCTGCTCAAGCACGTCAATATTTGAAATTCGAGCCTTTGGAAAAATTGGCGCCACCATTCGTGATGGATGTGTTCCATTTGGACGTCATGGCTGAAATGCTAGACACGCCTCTGCACTTCTTGAGCTATCTGGATCGGCGATCAAACTATCACGAAACTGTGGTGGCGAATCATGAGCTAAATATTCTGGGTTTCCATTTGGAGCGCAATCTCTGGGTGGAGGATGGCGTCAACTTCATGTATCTTGAAGACGGTGTGGGGACGGGGCTTGATCTTTCTATGTTGGTTCGGCGAGAAAATATTCCGGGGCCGTGGACACCTCCTGGCATCTTGACGCGTATGCGGCAGCATCGAATAGGCCAGATAGTGAAAGAGATTGAAAAGAAGCCTAACCCTGCGATGTTGGCATTGGGCTTTCTGATATTGCGTATGGGCGAAAAATCGTTTGTGTCCTTTAGCAAGATTATCGACGACATTTTGCGTAGGGCCATGATGGACGGTGGGCGGCATGACGTATCGGTCCCACTTTTAGATGGTAAGTCAGGGTTGACAATTCATGTGAACATGGTGTCGCAAGAAGAGGCTGAACAGCGGCTGGTCGCCCACTGCGAAGTTCGGAAATATTTGGAGCGCGCGGAAAGTTGGTTCGGTCTGATTCTGGACGCTTGCTCTGGACAGATTCGTTTTGGCCTTCAGGTTTCAGGATCGTGGGTTTATGATACTGAATTAGAGGAAAGCGAGTTTTTTAAAATTCTGCGAAGAGGAGCCGCCGCAAAGCAGATCGCGCTGTCAAAGTTTAAGGCTAAAAAGATCGGACGTAATGACCGATGCCCATGTGGCAGCGGGAGGAAGAGCAAACGATGTTGTTACTCTTGAATATATGTTTTGACAGCCTCACACTGCCAAGATATAGGTTATTCCTTAGTCAGCAATTTTTTTTTTGAAAACTTTTTCAAATATGTTTGTTCACATCATAGCGACGTTTCATTGAAACTAAGTGCGATCGGATTTAGACTTTCCAGCAGGACTAGTCAACGCCATTCGTTCAGATTACGAGAAAGTAGCAGATCCATTTTTTTGGAACTTAATACGATAAATTTTGTTTTGGGGCGGCGGTTGCCTTTCAACCGACAAGGGGTATCAGATTGAGTACGAGCTAGTAAAGTTTATAACTCGCAAAGGCAAATTTAACCTTTTAGCAGCTTGATGCGCCTCTGCCTCCAGTCCATCGAGGACGATCTTCTGAATAGTAGACGCCTATAAGTCAGGCACTAAACACTATTTTCAATATTTCCTTTTTCTTTTTTGCGGTTGAGCGATGGTACTGCAACAAAAGTTGCGCGACATCGTCATCATCCGAATAAAAGTAGGCCGTTGGCGCATTTAGAACTTCCGCAATCTTTTGTACTATCGTGTAATCGGCTGTGTGAACAGCTTGTTCGTATCTGTTAATTCTAGTGCTTGATACAAACTCATCAATACCAGCTTTGATTCCTAAGATTTTTTGAGACAACCCACTTTCTTGTCTCAGGCTTTTCAGTCTGAGCGCGAATATTTCATTTCCATTATTCATTTTTTGTAGTCTTTATCGATAAGACTACGAGATTCGTAATTTTTGCAAATATTGAATACTACGACTTACGTAGTATGTGATATTCTTCCGACTTTTTAGAGGTCTTTAAGATAAGACTTCTTCGATACACCGCTGAATTTAATAAGGCGGTTTACACAGATATTTATGATTTCAACTCACAGCTCGTATAGCACGCCGTTTAGTTTTTCAAATGATGGTGGCGCATTTCAAAATTGGCGCTGCGTCGATCTAACATTGAATTTTCCTTACTTCTTTATTGAATTCGAATGTATTGAGGATCAAATGCCACACCGGCAGTCGAAAATAGTATGCCGAGGTGAGGATTTAATAGAACTATGTATTCAGATCAGGGAGCAAGATAATCTCACATTGACGCAAATTGCATTACTGAATCCATCAACGAGGAATGCAAATAGAGGATGGACATTGATTAATATAAATCAAATCCTCGAAGCGGATTTTGAAGAGTCCAATCAAGTAACTTTGATATATGTTGCTGATGATGGGGTCAAATATGCTGACTACCTAGATTCTGAACAATTGAATCTCGCGAAGAATACGAGGACTTTGATTCAGTTAGGCCTGCAGTAGTCCGACGGTTTTCTTCGTAAATTTCTTAATGCATGGACAATCTACTCAATTCTGATGCAAAGCACTTATATGAATTAAAACGGGTCGGGATTGCTACGTTCTTTAGAATCATGAAGCTCTGGAAAGTTTCTGAATGCAAGCAGCGGAAATTGCTGTTTTGTCCGCCGGTCGAGATATTTGATGCATGGCGTAATGGGAAAAGTTTGTCGGCGATTAACCAGCGGTTATTAATTCGGTTGTCACTTGTCGTGGGAATCTATAAAGATTTGCAGATAGTTTTTTGGAGTTCAACTGTCCGCGCTGATTCCTGGGTTTCAACGGCCAATTCCAAACCTCTCTTTGCAGGACTGTCGCCAATTCAATGGATGTTAGCTAACGACAATGAGCAGATAAAAAAAATACGAGATTATTTACAAAAAATGGTCTTGGAAAGAAACAAAAATTTCTAACTTGTATGCGCTTTCGGTGGGCGAAATGGGTTGACGAAAATTAGAAGATTTATGGTCTACCTCATTTGAAGGCAAAGTTCACATATCTGAAATCAAATTGCTGGCTCTAACTTCGAATAAACGACGATGATCCTATTCCTAGATTTTGATGGCGTATTGCATCCTGATCCTTGTTATGACCAAGGAAAGCAATTCTGCTTTTTGAAGAGACTTGAAAGCGTTTTACTTGAATTCCCTGATGTCGAGATCGTGATAAGTAGTACTTGGCGGGAGAGTCGATCAATTGAAATGCTTCGTGGCTTTTTTATACCAGAGATACAGCAACGAATTGTTGGGGTCACACCAAACTGGCGTGATCATGAAGAACTGTTTGATGTAATAGGTTACCAGCGACAAACAGAGATTGAAGCTTGGATACGAACCTCTGGTGAGCCATGGCTGAAGTGGGTTGCAATCGATGACAAATGTTTCCTGTTTAAGCCATTTTTGCAAAATTTAGTCCGGACTCGGCCAGATACAGGGTTCGATGAAATAGCTGAGAAGAAATTGCGCGACCTACTTTCCAAATTCTAGTATGAAAAATTGGAAGTTCATTTTTACCTAAGTTTTAGCTGAACATTTGAAGAAGATTTTGTTTAGAAGCTGTAAGCGTCCACTTGATTGCCATCTCGCTTAAGCGAACGGATGGTCTAGTGTCTTCAATGCGATTACTTATATAAAGTTGCAAATGCCTCTTGACCTGTGGCGTGTGTGTCGATTTGTTAGGGCATCTTTTAGTAACTGAAAATCTGGTATCGACATATGAGTAAACAAAAAGAATGGGAGATGACTTTGGTCGATTGCGACGATGGTAACGGCGATTGTTATTTAGAATTTCCTCCAGATGTATTGACTCATCTTCGATGGCAAGCGGGTGACGTGATTGATTTTCAAGTGGTTGATAATTGTTTTTACATGAGAAAATTGGATGAATTGAGCTAGCATGACTTAATCAGAACCACTATCGTGATTTGCTGGGAATACCAGAAAAATTACCAGCATCAGTTTTTTGATTCGGGTTATTACTTCACTTATCTGTAACCTAAATTACAAAAATATCTAAGTTGAAAGTTGTTTTATTTGCGATTTTTCTGATCATGGCGTTATTTACTTGATCGATGGTTGCATAAATAAAAGGACCTGTTCGACGTTTTGTGGATCACCTAGATCGTCAAGCAGTTTCTCATCTAACTTTTCTTTCGCGCCACCAAGAGCCCAGCTAACTGCAGGATGTCTCAACGGCAGGAAGGAGGCAACCTGGGTTGCGATATGCATTGATCTTTCTTGTACTCCCCATATTACAAGGAGTAGGAGAACACGCTGCTTGTTGTTAGCAGCTAGCGCTCGAGTCACATCCAGTAAATCTTCGTCGTTGCCTTTGACCGCCAGCAATAGAAGTAAGCGTGAAGCGATCACTACCGCAAGCTTGTTCAGCAATTGGGGTGTGATTTGGGCGAGAGTTTCGGGCGCGACTCGTTCATATTCCGCCAATAATGCATGAACAGCAGATAGCCGAAAGCTCAGCTTGCCAGGGCTTGTGGCTAATTCAAACAGTTTGGTCTGGTGTTTGACCTCTTTGGATTGCATAAGTAATTCAAATATCGCATATCGAAGATCCGAATCGCTGGTGTCGATTGCCAGATGGTATAGCTTGTCCGAAATATCTGAGTCAAGCGGACTCAACTTTGAAATAGCTACAACTGAGGCGGCTGCAATTGGATAACTAACACTCTCGCCATAATGCGACATACTTGGCGACCATTTGTCATGAGCAAGTATCAGAAGTGTTGCGAGGTGATTTGAATGCGGTTTTGAGTTGATCAACTCGACTAGTGCCTGCCGAACGGGGCGACCTTTTACAGAAACAAAATTCAATATTCTAGAGGGAAGAGGTGCAACCATCGGTGTTGCAATAGCATTTAGCGCAAGGGCGACAACACTTGCAAAACGATTTGAAAGCCCTACTTCAATCGCATTGGAAAGTCCGTGACGAATCGCCGCCTTGATTGCCACGACAGCACTATCTGGTGCTGCACTATAGGCAAGAAGCCAATGTATGTCCTCAGCCATGAATACAGACACGTGTTGATCCAAGTTGAGGCGGAAAACGCGTACTGTTTCACTGACTTCGTTCTCGCTCTTCAAGAGTTCAATCCCTAGTTGAGAAAGAGTGGGCAATACGGAAGTGAGTAACGCAACGGATGCCAAATAAATTTCCTTAAAAACTGGTAAAGCGCTGTTTAGTATGTCTGAAACTTCTGACGCCTCAATCACGGCGTCAAATTTTTGATTGGGAAGTTGCTGCAATTCGCTTAGGTCGATAGCCAATTCGATGAGTCGTCCTATGCGCCTTTTCTCGAAGAGCAACTTCGAAATCTGTGTGATTAACTCCGGCTCATTCTTCGCCATGCATAGCAGGGCTCCGTGTCGAACGAATTGATTAGTATGGCCGTCAAGTATTCGCTCCTTAAGTTTTTGTGAGAATAATGGATCCCATGTCTTGGTGAGTAAGGGCCATAGATTATCCTCGTCTTCTGTATCGAACGCACTGGTGAATGCACCAGCAATTTCATCAGCGCCAATTTGTTCAGCGTTTGCCATGGCCCGAAGCCAGTAAAACACTAGTTTGTTGGAGTGTTTGTGTTCAGCAATCCGTTTCCAGCTAATTGTCTTTCGCACGCGCTTAACATAAGCATCGATGAATTCCCCTGCAGTCCAACCATCGTCGTTGTCGCTTATATGCTCGATATAATCGTTGCTGTACTCTTCGTTGAGTATAGCCAGTTGGGTCTTCGCGTTCTCCAAGAGTTCAGCTTGGCTGGGAGTTCTAACTTCAATTGCCACATTGATTATTCTTTCGAATCCCTCTATGTCGTCCAGCGCACCTTCAGCTATGACATCAGTGGTGCTTGCAACTCCGTAACGAATCATTTTCTCCGCTGCGGCAAGAAAAGCTGGCGTGAGGCCTAACGCCAGGCGTCGAAGTTCTGAGACAAAATCAATGAAGAAATAGTCCCGCGAATCTGGCAATACTTCTACTATGAATTCCTGCAGTAGTGCCTTTACAGCAGGGTTCGCACGCATATTTGCGTACCATGTCTCATCTTGGTGGAGTGGTCTCCATATATGCATGTAGCCGAATCTATTATCTTGACGATGAAGTAGAAAGCGGGCAACCTCTGATACATCGCTTTGCGATGAGCCTACAGATGCGGCTAATTCGAGATTGGTCTCGAGTGCTCTTCCGCCCTTTGCGAGTTCAATAGCTATCCACGAATCTATTTTCTTCTGATTTTCGGATGATATTTTAGGCCTCAATTCAGGCGTTCTGTCAGTCGCCCGAAGTAATCTAGCTGAGGCGGCGATCCCCCATGTCCCCTCAGTGTTGTTTGACGACATCAAGATTTCTATGAGGTCGAGTATGCTCCTCTTCGCAACAAGATGTTTTTGAAGCAGCGCCTTCTCAATTCCAGCCTCGACACGAGGGTGATAGTATGTAATTGTTGATTCCACTTGACGAAGGTTACGCGCTGCGACGAAGAATGATAGGAGTTGGGATGTACTTTGTCCGTATCTATCACTCTTTTCAAACAATTCCTCTTCAATTTGGCGAAGTAAATTTATCGATAACTTTTCATTTGTCTTTAAGAGACCCCAGATGATTGCGGCCGCACTGACGCCGTTGCGCGCTTCAATCTGATCGACAACAGTGCGCTCGATCGAATTTTGATGAGCTCGACGAATCGCTTCGACTATCAGGGCAGTAGAATTATGTCTTTCACTGTTTTCGATCGTTGGTAATGCATCAAAAAATTTCTGAATTTCGAGTGGCGTAGCAAGTTCAGATAAGACACGCACCTCACTCCTCCTGGCTATCCCATGTAGCCTTCTAGGTAATGCGTCAATCCTAGTTTGATAAAGACGTTTACGTTCAGATTTGCCATAATGTTCGGCTTCCAATCCAACAATCCACGGCTTTACTGTGCCAAGTGCACCGGTAGCTTGGGCAACATCAAGTCTCGAAGTTGCGACAATAAAGCGATCATGTCTCGCCTGAGAAAAAAATTGTGATAGCTGTTCGTTCCAAGGCCTGGCAGCTGGTTCAAAGTCGTACCGTCCCCACGGATCTTCGATATCGTAGAGTACTGGTGATTCCGTTGTGTCCGAAATAAGCTGTTGTGGTCCAAGGGTAATCGGCACACGTGTCAACCCAGGGATTTGTTCGCGAAGCTCCTCAAAAAGCTTCCGTGTTGCCATTGTCTTCCCAGTGCCAGACTGACCAGTAATTAGTGCAGCGTGACGATCTCGTATAGCTGCAAGTAATTCAGGCCAGTTGGTTGGATAAACGTATTGATCAAGCTCAGGTGAACTTGCTATGTATCCACCGTGTCGCCGAATGAGTTGCTCCAGTTCTGACCTAGTCCAGTGGCCAGCGCCAGCGCCGGCGATTCGAAGCCGCGCTTCTTCGCGCAAGGCCCGCTGGCATTCTTTTAGTCCAGTATGAGGAATTCGAAAGCTTTCTGTTAGGAGTCTCTTGATGTCGGTCTCTAGGCGTTCCTCGTCTTGATTGCCAATGACTGCGACACGACCTGTTGCCCCCTCAGGTAGGTCGTGTTTTATGGATGCTGGCATGCTTTCCGACTTTGGCCAGATCCCAGCTCGACGAACCCGAAGATGACGCGTTCCGCCATTTAGACCAGCACTGGTGACTAGGAGGTATCGTGCGCTCGATTCCTCGAGCCGCTTTGCTGCCGATTTACGAACTTTTCCGTGCTTAAGAAGCTTCTGTATTCCAGCAACTGTCCACGCATCGCCCGAACGGCACTTAGCCTGAACAATTAGGCGATAGGTTCCCAATGAAATCTCAGTGGTGACACGACCTGGTTCATGCTCTTCTAGATCTGCCTCAACATCTTCTTCAGTTGCGGGTTCGAGAACAACCTCTTGAGCTAACTTAGCTGCGAGAACCAAATCGAGTGCCAGCCAAACTGAAACATCAATTTGGTACTCGTAACCCAATATTGAATATGCTCCAGACCCTCCCACAGCGGCATCTCCACTAAGGTGATCTGGTTTCGCACTTGCTAGGGAGTTAGTCGGCATGACCATTCTAGATCTTGACCTGCACTTGTGGCTGAATCATTGCTCTCAGTTGTGTATAGATAGGAATGTCGACCCCATCCTTCACTTCTAATGTGACTGCAATGCCATATGGGATCTCAACATCCAATACGTTCGTAGCGTCGGCCTTACAAGCGATATGTAGAATAATTTCCTCCCCCTCTTGAAACGCCGCAATCGCCTTTTCGCTCTCAAGCACTTCGTGCTGTACCGTTCCTCGATGGATTTGGTTGTGATCAGCATCTTGACGTGTCAGTCTAAGCGCGATTTCGTCCCATGCCCCCTTGGACGATAGTTCTAGCTTTGCTTCTCGTAGGTTTCGATGATCAGGATTAATGGGAGTAAACCATGCAAGTGTCACTACCAAACGCCTCCAATCCTTACGATTTGCAAGTGCAGGAGGGATCGGAAAACGAAATTCATGAACTTTACCGGCACCAATTTCTCCGACACCTAGCACAGTTCCCCGCTGTTCTGTGCAAGTAAGTACGCGCTCTATGTCGACAGTCCCGTAGCCCATGTATCGGGACAGCATTTCTTTTAGTTTTCGTCCATTCTGAGGGGTCTTGATTGCTTTGGTGATAGCAGCTTTAGCATCTTTATCATGGCGTGCTCCATGCACCAAGAGTGTCTTTATAAGAATAGAAAAAAAACGCTCGTCCAGCAGGTCGCCGTTCTTTTGCTGAAGATCGAGAAGTACCTCGTGGATGCGAGCCCCTCCTCGTGTCGAAAGAGCCGTTGCATTGCTCGTGCCACGGGTGTGAACACATTTCCCCAACTCACCTTGCTGGTCACTATCCCATGCAACACGTTGTCCTGGCTTAGACTTATACTTATCCAGTTTTAAGACGGTTCCTGCTGGAGGCACCTTATATAACTGGCGACCACCAGGAAAAAATATTTCCGGCTTAACCGACTTTCTGAATCCATGACCAAGTCGTGAGACTAAACTGAAAGTAGCTGAACTGGGTAGCAGATCAACACGGTCGGCAAGCTTGAATTCTCCAGAGTTGTCGGCATGTGTAGATCCAACAGTTAAGACATTCATTGCTTCTGCGGGGGAGAGTAATCTCCGGCCTGACAACTGCCGTTCTACGCACTTTAATGTATGTATAATCTTATCCTCGTCGCTCAACAGCACAAATTCTGAGGTGGAAATGCCGACATCGATATCATCCAAGTAGTTTCCCGCGCTTACACATATCAGCACGCGATACTTCCACGAAAGCCAGTCTAACAGTCTTGCAAGAGGGCTCGGTGTATGGACAAAAGGGCGAAAAGGATCACCTACGGATAGATTGATAATCTTGACCCCAGGTGCTTGGGGGGGCACATCTTCCGCGCCCTCAAACATTCGACGGACAGCTAGATGGATCCGATCCTCCAGAAAAACATTATCGGGGACATGTTCATCCCGAGTAAACTCATGAGGCTCCAATATGGGGCGAATATACACTTTTCGCGTAAGCGGCACTGAGTCGCCATCATCGAGTTCTCCGTGAACAAGAAGAGACGCCATTGACGACGCATGCTTCCTTTCGCCTAACCTATATTTTTCTGCGAGATTTTCAGGGTCGTCGAATAACACGCGATCCCTGAGAGCGGGATGATTCAAATTTGGCACACCATCAAGCAGAGCCACAATCGGATCGAGTTCGGAATTCCCCGGTTCAATTTCCGAAAGGTCACCTTCACCGTCCTCTACTGCAATCAAGGATTGACCGGTCGGACGGAAGTACATGATGCTGGAAAATTGAAATAGATGGATGTCTGTTCTACGGGTTGGCGAATTTAGATCGCTCAAGAGTTGTTGCACCGCCACGGCAGGAATTTCAGCCTTCACAGCATGAAATGAAATGTCTTTTAAATCAATGAATGCTCCTAATGTTCGCCCATCCAATTCTGCCAACATTGCTACAACTGCTGCTTCATTGAGTCGTCTTTTTGCGACGTTATCGCGATAGAAGAGTTCAATTTGAAACGTGATTTTCTGGTTTATATCTACTGGATCTAGCAGATCATTCCATAGGTTGATCATCCCAGTCTCGTCCAAAGACTCCTCAATTCCCCACCGACGGATGACGACGATTTGACTGAATATATCCTTCCACTTCCCAAGCCGATAAGGCATTGCTTTTTCGTTTTGCCATCTGCTCCAGAGAGAAAGCAACTCAGCTAAGCCTGCTTCGTTGACCATCGAAAGGAATAACCGTCCCGAAACGATCTTCGTGCTTCTCTTGCCCTTCGAATCGACCTCGTAGAATTCATCAGTCGGTTCGAAATCTTCTAAGTCCCACTCACCTAGCCATTCAAGGCCTGCAGCCTCCACCGCTTGCTTGAAATCTTCAACCCGCCCTGCGATCTCAATAACCAGAACTGCTTCAGGCTCTAGCCCTGCGACTGCGCCGCTAACTTCAGCGCGATACTTCTCGAAATTACTTTTTACTTCGGCAATTTGCCCACTTAGTCTTTTGACTTGAGTCCCATGATCAGGGAAGTGGGGCTTGCCAATCATCATGGGGCGGCCAACAGGAGGCGGAACAGTCTTGGCTCTAGGGAATATAAGAAGTGGAAGAAAGTCCGCCATCGATTTTTGTCTCCCGATCTAGTTGGTTTTTGTAGGGTTCAAACGAGCCTTCCACTGCTCCAATTTTTGTTGCGTAATTTTCTTAGCGTCGTCTGTTCTTTGTTCAAGGATGGCACGCCTTGAGATCGACAAACAAAGTTCCTCGACGTCAGAGAAATTCGCCCCTAGTAAATGTTTCGCCAAGGTCGCTGCAGTTATGCCATAGTTAATCCCAGTGCGCCGCGAAATTGACTCTATGAAGGCGCCCAATTGATCCCTAGTTGGAGTTGGCAATTCGATTCTCAATTGGAATCGGCGCCATACCGCGCGATCAAGCAGTTCAGGATGATTGCTCGCAGCCACAACCACAACGTAGTCGGGCAACTCATCCATTTGTAACAGCAATGAGCTGACCACACGCTTTATTTCGCCCGTTTCGTGGGTATCGCCTCGCTCTTTTCCCAACGTTTCGAATTCGTCGAAAAACAGAACACATCTTTGAGTTCGTGCGTAATCAAGCACTTGCTTAAGACGATTTGAGGTTTCACCTAGATAGCTTCCCACCAACGTCTCGTAGCGAATGACCAAGAGGGGGTACATTAGTTCGCATGCTAGCGCCTCGGCCAAAGAAGTCTTGCCGTTTCCTGGGGGGCCTGCTAGCAAGATGCGGTTGCGTGGTGATAGATTGTGCGCATGCAATAGTTCGAATCGATGCTGCTCTTCCACAAGCTCTCGGATCTGGGACGAGATTTTTTCCGGAAGGACTAAGCTGTCCAAGCCGCGATCTGGAGCTAGCTCGTATAACAAATCTTTGGGTCGAGAATTGCCCTGATCGATGCGCTGTGCCAAGTTGCGCGAGACTTGGATCGTGTCAGGTTGTATCGCTTTAGCAAGCCTATCGCTGAGAATTCTATGTCCCCGTAAGCGCTCTTCATTTATCAACTCCTCTGCTGCTCTGCGAAAACCTTGCTGATCGCTGTTCGTGGCGCTCTTCAATAGCCGTACTAAGAGATCCGCCTGTGCCATTCGGTACTACTCCTTGTTTCGTTTCACGCAAAATGGCCTGTCAGAATGTTCCAGAAGAAGCGCAATTCATTTTTTAAACCATTAAATTTATTCAAAATTGTACAGGGATCTGTCAAGCGGCGTCCAATATTTTCCAGTAGTAAGCGGATATTTGCTATGCATATTTCTTTATCGCCTTAGATTGAAACGTATTGACGCGATTTCCAAGTATGTTGAAATTAACAAAAAGTGGAAAAGTAACTGTGCTGTTTAATACGTCAGTTGAGCTTGTTGAATGGAGCTGTCAGTTCGTTTGAAGTGCTTTGGCGCATGTTTCAATCCCTAAGACAGAGTGGTAATCCTGCTAACGAGCACCTCGTTTTCTAATAGGATCCATTTGTGTCTCATTTAAATTGCCTTGAGATATGTTGTAAAGTCGTCGACGCCTGAGACAACTTGGGAGGAGCAGAACTGCTTTAAACCGATTTTTGATTCATTAAGTAGATTTGCAAGGGCTTTGTCGGTGAAAAATGCATGAGCACTTGCTAAAGCAATTTACAAAGTTGCAATATGAGTAACATTTTCATTGTGAAATTTTCGATTTCTGTTGTGCCTCACAATCGCATGAAGGTTTGCTTGTATGCGGGTAGTTATTAGATGTTTACTGGTAAGATTTTTCTGCCAATGGGCGGTTGCCATTAATGCTTGGCTCATATGTAGCGAGTAACTTCCACTCGTAATCGGGCTAATTCCATCTGCCCTTCAGTAACAGGCTTACTGTCTGCCGAAATTAAGTTGCCTTCTCGATCAGCCTTCACTAAGTTATTCAACGTCTGATTCGAAATATTCAACGTACTTGAAACTATCGCCATACTCTGACCGGTCTTGATCAATCGCACAGGCTCTAGCTTAAACTTTGATGTGCAACGTGCTCTTTTCATTTCAATTCCCTCCTAGCTTTATTTTAATCCTTCGATAAGAGATCCGTTTTGCTGGGGCACGCTCAGTTCTGCCTAGTTCACAATATCGAAAAACTAGCGCACTGTGGTTATGGTGCAAGACAGTAAAAGAAATAGCCGCAAAGCACCTTCAAAACACAAATTGAAGCGCAAAAAGTTTGCCTTTTAGATCAAATTTACGGCACACTCGCTACACGAAATTTTATTCTAATTTATTTGCTGAAAAAAATCGAAACGCGCTGACTTTGTTTGCGGCGTTTGGGGTTTTTATACAGCTTCGTTATGCTTTTACCGAGCAGCGCATATAGGTCAAACAAATGACTCCTGAATATCGAATCGATGCTGAAGAAAGAATTACCCTGTACCTCAAAGGTAATGACGTAACAAACATTAAATACATGCAAGTCGAGCAAACATACCGTGACTTAGGCTCTGAAATTCATGTTTGGAACGTAAAGACAAAAAACGGTAATTGGTGGGTTGTTGAAGGTGAGGGTGCGCCCATGAACCTCTACACCCAAGACGAATTTTATTTTTCTTCCGACGAAGCATATTCTTTTCACATGGGAATAACCCAAAGGCTGCAAGCAAGGCACCATAAAGAGTTCAAGCATATTATTGATGAACTGCCTTTGGATATTGACGGCATAAAATCCATAAACCGACGGCTTAATCTAGCGGCGGTAGATTTGAATAATGTTGTTGGGGTGGAGAATATTCAAAGTATAGGTTTGACATGTAGAGAGAGCTTAATAGAGTTGGCTGTTGCTCTTGTAGATGCCAATCCAACCATCTTGGAAGAAAACGGTCTCAAGGCTGCGGACTTCAAGGGCATCGCGAAAGTTGTAATCTCTATCTATGCCAAAGGAAATAGTAATAGCAATTTACGGAAATATAGTCGCAGCATGGCAGAAATGGCTTGGGATTATTCATCTTCAATTGTCCATTCGCCTAACAAAAATATTCCAGATGCAAAAATTTGCCTGTTGTTTACCTGCGCAACTGTTTCAATGTTTCAAAACCTCTATCTGAAGTTTTTAGGTTTTGATGCAGAGCAAAAATGTCCCGAATGTAAAAGCATGGACTTTAATTTACAGACAACCGACGATAAAAGGTTCACCATGCTTTGTAACGACTGCGGTCATGAAGAAGCCGTACAGTTAGATAGCTTGAGTGATCAACAAAAAACATAACTAACGTTCGAGCCAAACTGCCGCGAAGCGGCTCGCGTCAGCCCCTAAACTTAATGTCAGACCTCAAGAAAGTAGCAAATGGATACGATCGGCGTTCTCGACCATATTCGCCTGGCTTTGATACCTCAGCGGCATTGGAAAGCTCACGAATTTGCGTTCTTTCTGCATGACAGTGTTCTTCACGCACTAGTTGAATATGAGCAAAGCGGCGCGCACAATTGGGTTACAGATGCCTTCGAACAGATATCAAAGGACCACCAAATTGGGGATGACTTTGACATTCTTAAATTCATGAAGGAACAGGATCTTATTGAACCCTACAAACACCACTTAATCAGCCACTTGGTACTTCGGCTCGTAGGCGACATGCTGAATTTCCTATACGAATCATTCAGCGCTTTCGAGAAGAGAAAATTTACCGTTGGCTGGTCGCTTCTAAGAAAGCCGATTAAAGAAAATTTACTATTTCTTAGCTGGATTCTCGCCAACGAAGTCGAGTTCATCGAGAAATTCGAATCAGACAATTATAAAACACTCAACAACATCAAAAAAGACAAGCAAATAGAAATTTTTGATACGGCAATCAAGAAAATCCCAAACTCGAACGCCTTTAGTCCTGAACTTCTATGGGACCATATATACTCAAAAAACCACTCTTCCGGCTTTGAGCCAACGTGGCAACGAGCCACTCACTTAATCACATCACATGGTGATTTACTAAAGACAGGGGACTACACAATAAACCTCATATTCGATAACCCATACAGCAATCATCACTATGATCTGTTATACGGAAAACTCCCATATGTAATGATTTATTTATCCTCAATCGCTTTTGAATGTTTCAATCGCATTCTCAAGATGAATGAACAGACGTACAACCACATGGCGATCATTTCAATGGGTTGTTATGAGGCACTGTTTATGAACAATCGCCGCCCACCTCTGATCAGTTCGCTAAACAAGAGTTTCAAGCCATTCCTAAAGTGTATTCACTGCGGCAAGGAAATAAGGATAAATAAGAAGAATGCACCTGCGATGTATATAAGAGATCAACTGGCATGCGACAAGTGTGGCCTTCAGTCTGCATTCCCATTTTATTGGCTTATGGGGCGCTCAAAAGTAACAGTATCAGCTGATATTGAAAAGAACGGAAGGTTCGCAAAAAATGAGGTCTAACTGTCGGTTCAACACGTACGCCAACGCTGGCCATGGCTCTACCATTTTTATGGATAGTGTTGGTGCCCTCTGCACTTCGTGCTCCGGAGCTGGTTAACATTGGCGTTATTTCTTTTGCGTACATAGGGTAGTGGATGATCTCTTTTGATGAGGCAATGGCAAAGGTTGAAGATGGTGATAAGCCTTCAATTTTGTTGGGTAATGGTTTTTCCCGCGCATGGCGAAACGAAATATTTAACTACGCAAATTTGCTTGAAGCTGCCGACTTTAAAGATCGTGAATTAGAAATTCGGAAGCTTTTTCAGCTTAGTAAAACGTATGATTTTGAAGCCGTGATGAGGTCATTTGTGTCAGTTAAGGCCGTGCTTGACGCCTACGGCGGCAACGAGGCTTTAGTCGAAAGCATCGGAAAAGACCAGCAACTTCTGAAAGATGCTCTCATATCAGCAATTTCTAACACCCACCCAAATCGACCAACTGAAGTTTCCACAGATCAGTTTACAACTGCGCGCCGCTTCCTTTCTCGTTTCGATCAAATTTTTACGGTGAACTACGATCTCTTGTTTTACTGGGCGAGAAACATGGATGCCTTGCCGCCCGAAAATTATTCGACTGATGATGGATTTCGCAAAGGCTGTAAATGGCAAGGACATGGAACAAATCAGGACGTATATTTTTTACACGGAGGCTTGCACATCTTTGATGGTGGAGCGGCAATCGAAAAACATGCGTCTACTAAACTAGGCACTGGTATCGTCGATTTAGTGAGGGCTAATTTGGACATAGGTAAATTTCCCCTCTTTGTTTCCGAGCCGACTTCTGCCAAGAAGAAGCAGAGAATAGAGCATAATCCGTACTTAGATTTCTGCTTTCGAGCCCTTGGTAAAGTCAACGGAACCTTCTTTATCCAAGGTCATTCAATGGACGTAAACGACAAGCATATTTTTGACAAACTGAAACAGAGTGGTGTCAATACGTTCTTTGTATGTATTTTTGGTGCTGAAGATAGTGAGGATAATTTGAGAGTTAAGGCTAATGCTCGTGCATACCTCGAATCGTCTAATTCTTGTGTTGAGTTTTTTGATGCGCAGTCTGCCTCAATTTGGGCATAACTTATCATTCGTATGGTACGGCTACGCCGATCCATAATTCAAACGTCCTGAGCGAAAAGAGTATGTCGTCATACCTTTTGCAAAATGCGCAAAATCCACCCTAATATAATTTCGCGCCAGAACATCGGCGTTATGTGTTCAGAAATGTCCGTTTCTTTTAAGTTTATTTCGCGTGACATGCATGATGAAAGAGCGTTCCGCGATTCTCCGGTTTGGATACATTGGGAAGAACCAGAGCAAGATGAATTGATTGCTCAATCGGGCGTGGATGCGGAAGTCGCAGGGGCAGAAAAATAGCATGTAATGAAGGTGAATACTATTTTCCTTGTCTTGGTTTGGAGCCACCACCATTAGTTCGTGGAACATTGATGTATGCCACGGCTATGGTCAAATGAAATTAGGATGCCGAAGGTAATTAATTTGGTCAGTGTGGACTTCCCCTAATTCCGTAGACACATCCTAAATTGCAAATTGGCACTGTTCGACAGCTAAGGGATTCGTTTAATTTAGCTTCTCGGCGGACGAACCTTAGTCGTCATCATCGTCATTGAACTCCGCATCTTTTTGAGATTGACATGGTGTGCAAAGATCGCCGTTTATGACGCTGTATACCGGTTCGTTATTTTGTGCTGTCTCAAGGCAAAGAGTGCAATAGCACTGCGCACATTGATAGTGATAAGCCATGAAAACTCCTTTTGGCAAAATTTTAAGGTAGGAAGGCGTAACGGCGAAGTCGCGAACAGCGCCGTTTGGCGTTGTTCGCGGCTGCTCCCTGTTAATAGAGTCGTTAGACCAATGAAGCACATACTACAGATGGTGAATTGCAGCCACCGCTACTAGCACTCATTTTTTTCTCGTTGCCGAATCACTATTGGGTGCGTCACTCTCCTGCGCAGTGATGCATTTCGAAAATTCGACATACTCAGGAAGTGCTTCTCAAGGAGTGTGTGCTTAAGTTTTCCAAGGTTCTTGCCATTGAGTCGATTTCTTTCAAAATCAACTTAGACTTGCTAGGTAGCGTTGATCGAGGCAAAAGAGTGTTCGAGTCTCTCTCGAACCTGGGAGTGTATCCCAACAATTTAGCGTAACCTGTAACACTTTTGCCCAAGCCTTCATAGAACCGCTCGAATAATTCCTCTTCTTTCCGTGCTGAAAGCAGTCGATATTGCGATTTGCAGAACGCGCATACCTGGATGTAAAACGGAATGAATAGTGGCCCCGCCGCATACTTTGCGTGCTCGAACGCTGTGCTGAAGTGCGATAGCGCCAGCGAGGTATTACCAGCAAACAATGCATTCTGTGCTCGTACCCATTCGTTGAGCCAATGGGGGGGGGTTAATAGCGCTACGTGCCATTCAGCTTCGGTGTATCGCAAATATTCTTTTTTATATATTTGCTCCATACAGTTTGGAATGTATCCAGTAAGGTTTAAAGAGCCAGGTAAGGTTCTAATTCCATCGAGCAGAGCTCGATATCGGTTGGATGACTGCTTTGCGAAGGCTTCATCGACGATGGGACTATCGTTGAAAAGCAGGTCAAGAACGTCGCTGCTGGGTTTTGAGTGGCCATGCTCAATTTTTTCGCATATCAAGTGGTCTCGCACAGGAGGTTCGAATGGCCCATAATCAATCAAATGGACATTGAGGTTGTGAGTAATCATTGCTGCAAACGCATGAATCGCGAATGCCTTGCTTGTAATAGCCTTCGGCAGGAGGTAAGTCAGCGGTTGAAGGGTTGGATAAAAGGTCTCCCATTTCATCCGGTTGTGCTTCCGTAATCGGTCGATCACTTGTTTGGATCGAGTATTGACTTGCATTGAGGTGAAGTCACGGAGCCATATTTGCTCATTTTGTGTCCCCTCTTGATGAAATTCGTGATACTGGTGAAGTTTATGCAATGTGATGCCTGTGATTTCACAAGCAACATCCGCGAATTTCCTCAAGGGCCAAGGCTCATTCAACGCAATAGTTGGCCAAGTGTCGTCAGACAACAGCTCGCTTGGTAGGTGCCTCGTCAGTGAGTGAAGACATAGACTGAGAAAGTACTGATAGCTGTAGTTTTGATTCTGCGCATTGCTGACGTGTTCTCTAACAAATTCTCGGTAGTGCTCAAGGGCCGACACGTAAAAGTTCACCGCCAGCTGGGAAACGCCCCAGTGAGAATAGCGCTCAGTGAGCATCGCCTTGATGTATTGGTGTAACTCATTATATTCATCAATAGACTCAAAGTCGGTTTTTGATAGATGATTGACATAGGCTTGAATCGTTCTGCTTTTCTTGATCTTCTGCGTATTCCTTGGAGCCAGCTGTGTAGTAATTACGACCAAGTCGTCGAGCGACCCATACGTACCATCTTCCTTTTTAATTGCCTTAAAAGCCTCTCGCAATGCAGTGCGTCGATCTTTCTCGGTGGCGGTTAAAGGGAAGGTTATGTCTTCGTTATCGCTATTCCACAGTCCTAGGCAGTCGCACACGACTTTGTGTAGGTGGCCTAGCGTCGGAAGTTGATTTGTAGTTGGCAGCATATTTTTCCTTTAGGTGAAGTTGTCGCTATCCTATCGGAGTGACTGCTGTTTTACTAAGTATCAAAATCGCGATATGTTCCATCACAGTGAGCGCTAAGGTTCGCCGGGATACAGCTAGTGTTATCTCTAAGTTCCCTTTGCGGTCCGATCCTCCATTATAGTGGCGTGGTAGTTACTTAAATTTTTTTAAAACTCTGATAATTGCACATAAGTAATATTCTAGAGGTCGATTGTAGATTTTATTTTGAGAATTAAAACTCATTTATAAACTAGATTCTGAAAAGGCGCCGAAATTAGATCTCCTTTCGCGACACAGATAAGTCTACTTCGAAAGTAATATTACTTACACGTGCTGAAAGTTATCGCTTCTACGGGAGCTTCGTTTTATGTTGTCTTTGACGACAAAAAAGATGTTGGTAGTTCCTTATGAAATAGGAATTCTCGACTCTAGAAAATGTAACAAAAGTAAAGTGTAAACAAGAAGCCTAAAATCATGAATTTTGTTTGCATAAAAGAGGTAAAAAGTGAAAACTTAATCATGCGCCAGTCTTAAAAAATATTGTTTACATTTATTAAGTGTGCATAACCGTTCTGAAACCTAGTAAGTTAATATAAGTAAACAATGGCCTATAACTCACTGATTTATAGGCTATTTTTATTTACGTTTAGGCAGGGGCGAGTTTAGTTTTGATTGATTGCTAAACGTAGTTCAATAACGGTTCCTTGACCAAGTTTTGAACTAATAGACAGCACAGCATTGAGAGAATCTGCTCGATCGCGTATGTTTTGTAGACCACGCCCGGCAGCGTAATTGGCCGTATCAAAACCAATGCCATCGTCTTCAATTCTAATCAAAACGTGCGGGTCGGAATTTGCCGGTGTTTTCAAACGGGTAGCGATGCTGATACTGCTAGCTTTGGCATGTTTGAGTACATTGGTAATGATTTCCTGAACTATTCGCAAAATTCTTAGTGCTTGTGGTGCGTCTAGCCAAGTTATTGCGGGCAAGTCATCCATTTGCCATAGCACCTTTAACCCAGCACCTTCAAGTCGATCACCAATTCGATATCTCAGTGCACCGAGTAATGTTGATAGATCATGTTCTATTGGCTCAAGTGACTCAATAACCAGCTTGAGATCATCCAAGCATTCTCGCAGTACCCGCCTTACTTGAGTGGAGTCTAGACTCTTGTTTTCCGCCATAGAAAGCGAAGTCATTAAAGATGAACCCACGCCGTCATGCATATCTTTAGCTAGCCTCTGCCGTTCAAGTAAAATTGCTTGTCGCTGTTCTATAGCGATGAGCTGATTATGTTTTTCTCGAAGTTCGGTTTCTTTTGCTACAAGCTTAGAGGATAAGGTCGCGTTTGCATTTTCGGCTATTTCTAAGGCTCCTAGATATTTGCGTTGAGTTGCAAAAATAAAGGAAATAAAAATCATTATCGTGCCATAAGGAGACATGAAAATATGATCAGGGTGTGTTTGTGACGTAATATAAGAAAGATCATGTACGCCGAAGCAAATCACAAAAAATAAAGACGCCGTCAATACAAATTGCTCGATACTTCGTGTTTTAAGATACTCCCTCGCAATCGAAATAATTAAGAGTATCGAAACGAAAACGAGAATCCAATGCTGCAATAATAATGCATTCATTTCCCATCGCCAAAAAGGTAGGGTAACGACCGTATTGACCAAGACATAGGCTGCAAAAGCAGCCTCTCTTTTGGGATAAGCTCGTCCATTGAGACGAATCGCGAACATAAAGGTGAACAGCAACATCCAAGAGATCGATGCATCGACAATTTGACCAAACCAAACTGAAGCAACTTCGTTCTCAGAAAAGTCTGTACTGTATTGTAAATTAACAATAAACCACGCGACAGAAGATAGGAACAGGATCCCGTGAATTGCTTCATTTCGTCTGACGAGAAAGAACTGTAGCGAAAGTAGTCCCATCAATAATCCAACGATCATTGTGGCTGACGGTAAGGTAGTTTGGAAAAAATGACGCAGTTTATAGGAGGTGTTCAAGTCTTGAGCTTCATCAAAATACAATGAGCCAACGGCATAGCCTTGAGCTTCCCGAAACGGAAACGCTAATATAATTTCAATCGTCTGTCCTGGCTGGGAAAGTTGTAACGGGACTGGGATAAACAATGGGTGATTCCATTGCATTCGCCAATTTTCTAAATTGACATAAGTCAGTTGGCGATTAACCCAAACCGAATAGGCGCCACCTCCCATGATTCTCGTCCCATACAAAGCGAGAGGACTTGATGGATTGACGTTTTCTGGAACGACATACGTGAAGCGAAACCAAGCTTGCGATATCTGAGAGTCCTGACCCGTAGCGGATGCAATTGGTAGCGGCCGAATATCTGGTGTTGAAACGCTTTCCCAATGCGCCAGGCTGAAATCTAAAGGACGTTGTGCTAGTTTTGAGAAATTAGTCTGTGTAAATTCAATATGCGAAAGTGGCTCTACCCAACGTTCTACGGATGTTAGTTTTTTGTCGCTTTGGCGGACAGGCTCTGCCCATATAAACATCCAAAATAAGGCTAAACAAGCGATGCTGCCGATGAGCCATAGCGCACCCCAAAGAGTCCGGTTTACGTATTGATTAATCTTTAATAAGCCCCAGTCGTCGCGCTTCATAGATCGCCTCTGTTTGCGAATGGACCTGCAATTTGCGATAGCAGCGTTGTACGTTGGTCTTGACCGAATTGATTGAGATATCCAACAAAGCGGCTACTTCCTTGAGTGTGAAGCCCTTTGCAATCAGGTTTAAAACAGTGGCTTCCTGAGCAGAGAGTGTTGGCGTGAAATCGCCAAATTTTTCTTTTGTTTGGCATAACTTTTCTGGCTTGTTGGTATTCAGAAATGGTGTATCGCTTAATGTCCTATCATTTAATGTCGTGGTCGGCATTGGCATTAATTGCTTTAACAATTGCCTTGCAATAACGGGCGAAATCGGACTTTCGCCACGGCGTAAAGAGCGAATATGCTCTGCCAATGTCTTATCATCAGCATCTTTGAGTAGATACCCCATTGCCCCCGCACGTATCGCGCCGAGCACATTTTGTTCATCCCCAAATACCGTCAGAACCATAATGACGCATGAAGGCCAGCAATCGACTGCTAGGCGAATAAGATCAATACCGCTTTGCCCATTTGGTAGCCCAATGTCAACCAAGAGCACGTCAGGTGGCTGACCGGAAAGTAAATTGAGTGCGTCAGGAAAGTTTGCGGCAGAAGCAGACAATGCCATGTCTGGTGCGTTAAGTAGCACTTCTTCAAACCGATGCCGAAAAATCGGATCGTCCTCAACTACTGCCACGTGATGAAATGGAGAAATGGTCATAATGGCATAGTTTACAACATTCATATCTGTCTGCGCATCACCTATATAGGTGACAGACGAAAGAATCAGACGTCCGTAAAATTCAAACAACAAAAATTTGTTGGGAAATGAATTAAACCAATGAATTGTCTAAATAACTCGCAATTTCAATCTGACGGCGATCTTATGAACCACATCTACCGAGTCATCTGGAACCATGCTACAGCGTGCTATCAGGCAGTCACAGAACATGGCAAAGCCCAAGGTAAAAATAATAAATCACGAGCGAAACTACGCCTCCCTACGACTATCTTTACAATAGGCGCGACCTTGGTAGGATTAAGCGCACCTAGCTTTGCCGCCAATGTTGGGGCACGAGTTGGTATCGGAGGTGCTGGCAATCCGTCACTAAACGCGATTGGCCTGAGTGGTGGCAAAGTCACCGCAGGTAGCGCTACCATTCATCAAAACGGTAGCAACACCATTATCAATCAGACCAGTAACAAGGCGGCAATTGATTGGAATAAATTCTTTGTTGGTGCGAATGAATCTGTGCGCTTTAATCAACCGAATGCCAGCTCACTAACCTTAAACCGTGTTACCGGCACCGAGTCAAGCGCCATCATGGGCAATCTCAGCGCAAACGGTCACGTGTTTATCCTTAATCCAAATGGCGTATTGTTTGGTGCAGGCTCACAAGTGAACGTGGGTGGTCTAGTCGCCAGTACTCTAGGTCTGACCAATGAAAATTTTATGGCCGGCAACTATCAATTTACTAGCATCAACAGCGGCAACCATAACGGCAGCGTCATCAATGATGGCAAGATTAGCGTTGCGCCGGGTGGTACGCTCGCGCTGATGGCACCGCTGGTACAAAACACAGGCACGCTTAGTGCCGCTGGTGGCAAAGTGCTGTTGGCCGGAGCGCAAGGTGTTACCTTGAATTTGCAATCCGATGGTGGTTTGGTCGGCTATACACTCGATGTTGGAAGTGCGCAAGCCTTGGTCAACAATGGCGGATTAATTGAAGCAGGTGGTGGCCACGTTGTGCTAACTGCTAAAGGTGTCGATGCATTGAGTCATGCAGTCGTGAACCATAGCGGTGTCATCGAAGCACGGACAGTATCAAATAAAAGTGGCGTGATTGAGCTATTGGCTGACATGCAGAGCGGAGCAGTGAATCTCAATGGCAAATTAGATGCCTCTGCTCCCATCGGTGGTGATGGTGGTTTTGTCGAGACTAGTGCAGCTAATGTACAGCTTTTGAGTAAGGCACTAGTCACGACCCATGCGGCAAATGGTGTGACCGGAAACTATCTCGTCGATCCGACAGACATCATCGTTGCAAATAGCGGCGGCAACATGACGCCTGGGGTGCTGGCGAGCCAGCTTCAGATGACCAATATTACCTTGCAAACTTTACCTACAGGCACGGGCAACGGTGATATTTTCTTTAATGATCCACTGACTTGGAACGCCAATAAACTTACATTACAAGCACATCGCAACATCAATATCAATGCCAACTTGAACGCGTCAGGCACTGCCAAATTAGCGTTGAATTACGGGCAAGAAACTAGTGATGGTGCCGGTAGTGACTACGTCTTGGGCAGCGGTGTCAAAGTGAATTTGCCTGCTGGTAGTAATTTCAGTACTAAGCAGGGATCGTCTGGCAGTACGAAAAATTATACGGTCATTACAACTTTAGGGCAGGCTGGAAGTCTTTCGGGTACTGATTTGCAGGGGATGAATTTGCCCAGCAATAATGGAACACCGAGTGGTTTATATGCACTTGGTGCGGATATTGACGGCGTCGCAACGCAAGGATGGAATGGCGGGGAAGGATTTTTGCCAATAGGAAACAATTACCCTTTTAAGGGGCAGTTTCATGGCCTTGGACATACTGTAAGTAACCTTTATATAAATAGACCATCATCAAGAAAAATCGGCTTATTTGGGGATGCTTACGGTGGCAATAATAATGTAGTAATTCGTGATGTAAGCATTCTTGGTGGCATGATAGTTGGTGATAGAGAAGTGGGAGGTTTGCTTGGACAAGGTCAATCAATTACGGTCTTAAATAGCAATAGCAGCGCGAATATTGTTGCAAATATTGGGTCTGCTGGTGGACTTGTGGGGATTATGCTTGGTGGAAGCATTAGCGGTAGTTCTGCAAGTGGAAACGTGACAAATAAAGACAATCAAGGTAGAGCCGGTGGACTCGTCGGAAATACTTCGGGCGAAGAAGTTGGTCTATATTCAAGCACGTTGATTACAAGAAGTTATTCCAGTGGTAACGTTAGTGGGGGCGATGTCGTTGGGGGATTGGTTGGTGGAAATTGGGGGGTAATAACGCAATCCTATGCAACTGGAAATGTAAGCTACTCAGGGGTGGGGGCTAATCCCAATATGGGATCTGCTAATGCTGGTGGATTAGCGGGGGCNCGAATGGAGGAACGATAAACAATAGTTATGCCACGGGTACAGTTTCTGGTTTTTCTTTTAATAGTGGTGGGCTTTTAGGTGGCAATGATGGCGTTGTAAGTTATAGTTACTCAACTGGAAATGTATCAGGTGTTAACAACAGTGGTGGTTTGATTGGTAAAAATTCCTCTCTTGGCAATGTAAGCGCAAGTTACAGTTCTGGTATAGCAAGTGGTACATCAAATGTACTTCAAACAATTGGGTTAAATGAAGGAGGTGGAGCAAGCACATCATTGTCACCCTCTAGTATGCGAAGTCAAAGTTCCTTTCCGGGCTGGGACTTCACTAACACCTGGCGCATCGTTGAAGGCAGCTCTTACCCCATGTTGCGCGTCTTAACGCAAGGCAAAATCAACCTCAGTGCTTCGGCTCGCAATATAGAAAAAGTCTATGATAAAACCGCGTGGTCTGGCGGTATCATTGATTATAGCGGCTTTACGGGTGGCGATACCGCAAGTAGTTTGTCCGGTACGCTGCAGTGGGGAGGTACTGCACAGGGGGCGATTAATGCAGGTAATTATTCTTTAATACCAACTGGGCTATATTCTCAAAAATACGAAGTGACTTATACCTCCGGTACGCTCACCATACAGCCGCGCCCAGTTAGCCTTTCCGTCAGCAAAACTTACAATGCCAACGCGAGTTTCGATAGCGGATTTGCCGTAACAGATGGCGTATTAGCTGGCGATTTGACACCCACCATTACGGGCACCGCGTCAGTTAGTAGCGCAAATGCGGGAACTTATACGAGCTTTGCGAATAATCAGTTGGTGTCCAATAATCCCAACTACACCCCCAATCCACTTTATGCGTACTCGGGCTCCTTAGGAAAAATCAGCGCAAATATTAACCCTGCGGCACTGAGTATGCTCGGTGTGTCTGGTAGTCGCATTTATGACGGAACGCGTGCTGCCAATTGGAACGATAATACTCAGTTGCTAGGTGTGTTGCCTGCTGACCAAGGGAAAGTTGCGCTTGTTTCTGGCTCAGGACTATTACGTGCAAAAGATGTAGGTACCCAAGAATTGATCTCGATTGGTTCACTCAGTATCGGCGGGACGGCAGCGTCCAACTATACACTGGGTACAAGCGGCAGTAGTTGGAATATACAGCCCGCTAACCTGGTTTTTACAACCATTGCGGACTCTAAAGTATACGATGGTGGTAAAAATGCAACTGGGCTCGTCAAATTGATTAACGGGGAGCTTTATGCTAACGATGAAATCGTTGGACCTGGGATGCTTGCATTTGATAATGCAAATGCTGGGAAAGATAAGGTGGTTAACGCCTCAGGTATCACGGTGAACGATGGAAATGGCGGGCGAAACTACAATATCAACTACCGTAGCGGAAATGCCTCAATTTCGCCACGTCCAGTAGATGTGGTTGTGCGCAAGACATATGACGGTGATGCTAGCTTTAATAGCGGCTTTTCTGTGAGTAGTGGAGTGCAAGGAGCTGATGCGATACCAATTATCTCTGGCACAGCAACAGTTAGTAGTGCGAATGCAGGAAGCTATTCTGCATTCACTGTCAACAAATTAGTCTCGAATGATCCAAACTATATTGTTTCTGGGTCAAGTTCCGTGAATGCGACGATAGATCGCGCCGCACTTTTTCTGAGTCTCACTGGAAGCCGCTCGTATGACGGGACTACAAATGCTAACTGGAATGACAACGTGAGCTTGTTTGGTGGCGGTCGTACTTTTGAGGCTGATAGAAGTAATGTCAAAATCGTTTCTGGAGCTGGTGTTCTAGCAAGTAAGAATGCTGGACGACAGGCATTAACAAGCACGGGTACGCTTACATTGGGAGGCAATGCTGCTGGTAATTATTTCCTTAGTACGGAGGGGAGCTATTGGGTAATTTCACCAGCTGAAATATTGTTTGGTGCGAAGGTGAACAGCAAAGTTTACGATGCAAATACTACCGCGACAGGCGAGATATCGAAAATCGGCGGACATTTTTTTGGATCAGACACTTGGACTGGGGGTATTTTGAGATTTGCCGATGTAAATGCTGGTAGAAATAAGCAGGTTAATGTCTCTGATATTTTAGTGAGTGATGGTAATGGTGGACGTAACTACATAGTTTCCTATCTCGACGGAAGTGGCTCGATTACGCCTCGCCCCCTCGATCTGTTCGCAGAATCTGAAACCAGAATTTATAACGGTACAGACATTTCAACCCAGCTATTCCGAGTACAGGGCTTAGCTTCTGGAGATACGATCCCGATCAGGGAGCAAGCATTTGTAAGTAGCGCTGCCATGGGGACGAATAAATCGACGATTTATATTAAAAAATATCAGATAAATGACGGGAATAATGGGGCGAATTATGCGGTTACGACCCACAATGCTGTTGGAACAATTACACCGTTGATTACCGATCCGCAAAGCAATGTTGTTCCAGCCAAAAATGGAGAAGGATTCACTTTATTGGGAACATTAAATGATATTACTAATAATAGTAAACTCCAGGTTTTGGAGGCCGGTGCCGACTATATTACTAACTTAAACGACGCGACCAAAGGTATTGTAGGTCTCGAAAATGTGAATAATTCTTCGAGAAAACTCTTGAATATAATTCGCGGCGCTGAACAAGGTGATATTGATTCAGCATTAAAAGACTTTAATAATGCAATGCACGCGTTAAAGAATCCAAATGATTTGCTTGGAAAATCGGCCAAATTTGTAGAAGGTGCAGGCCATGTTTTGCAAATAGTGAAGAATTTTGTTGTCCTAGGAAACTCCTTTTCGCATTCGCTTGATGGATCATTTAACGTTGGTGATCAAAATGATTTGTACCTTGCATCATCTTATGGAATCCCTGGAGTGAACGTCGTTGTCGCTGCGGTTACGTCTCCTTTTGAACTGGGTGCGCTGGCAATTGAACTTGCAAGTGGTGGAAGTATAGATAAAGCGTTAACTGCAAATCTTGATAGAGCAAAGAGTGTCAATGTGCAGTTTAATTCTTATGTGGACTATCTTGCGACCAATATTGCAAATGGATCTGTGTCGATTGAAGATGCTCGATATGGTTTTGATGTGAATAAGAACGTGCAAATTGAAGCACTGGTATCTATAAGAGACCAATACAGAAATATACCGGGTGCAACAACCTTAGCGCTGACTGGACATATGGGAGATACGAATAGGGTAATTGATGCAATAAATAAGGCGAAATCTGCGATATCGAGTGTTGATTTTCCAACTGTCATGAAGATTGCCGTTGCAAAAAAATTTTCTAATTAAAGCAGCGTTCGGTTACTACTAAACGCAAATAAACTATTCAAAATCCATGTTAACTGTAAAAATAAGATTCCTTTTAATTACATCATCTTTCGGACTCGCAAATACACTTATTGGAGTGGCCCAAAGTCAAACATTCTCTGAGCCTGAACGGACACAGTCTGTCTCGACTTCGGGTAATTCCTCGTTGTCACAAGAACAGGAAAAAGACCCGAATTCCAAAAAAGAACCGCGCTTTGATGTAAAAAAAGTGGTTCTAGTTGGTGCAACCCTATTTTCTCCGGAGCGATTAAGTGCTGAAATTGTAAAAATTAATAGCGGAAGCCACTCCTTTGGCGACTTACAATTGGCGGTGCAACGTGTAACTTCAATTTATCGAGAATCTGGGTACCCTATGGCTCGTGCCTATCTGCCCCCACAAAAAATGGAAGACGGTGTCATTACTATCGCCGTTTTGGAAGGGCGTTTGGCAGAGATACAGTTGCAAAACACTTCCACGTTATCTGATGAGAGAATTCGGGCCTATTTTTCTCAGTTGCCTGTAGGTGCCGCGCTACACAAGCCAACGATGGATCGCGCTTTATTGTTATTGGGGGATGTGCCCGGTGTCGGTAGTGTGGAATCGAGGTTAGCTGCAGGTGTGAATACTGGCGAAACTATTTTGATTGTCGACGTCAAACCTGCCTCCTCATGGTCGGGTAAATTGGAGGCAGATAATTTGGGCTCGCGTTACTCCGGTGCATATCGCGCCGGCGCTTCGATTGAAGCGCGAGGGTTGGTAGGTTATGGTGACAAATTCTCAGCAAATTTTTTGCTTAGTGACGAGAAAATGTTGTACGGGCGTGCTCACATACAGTTGCCCATCGGTGGACACGGGTTAACAGGTGGTCTCGGCATCAATCATTCTCAATACTTTTTAGGTGATATCTACAAAACGCTTGATGCGGTTGGTCAATCTGACACGTTGGAAACGACTATGCAGTATCCCTTGCGGCGCTCTACGTCATCGAATATCTATTTTCAGGCTGCGGTTGAGCATAAGAAATTACGTGATGAAGTGCGCGTGACAAATACCCAAACAGATAAGCGTGCGACACAAGCGAGCTTGAGTTTGTTGTCGGATTGGCGTGATACTTTTGGTGGTTTGCGTGCGAGTAGTTTCGCGAGTTTTACATTCGCCTCGGGTAGATTGGGTATCGATAGTGTCGACGCCGAAGCGATTGATCGTATCGCGGCTAAAACGACGGGTAACTTCAATAAAGTCTCATTTAGTTTTAACCGTCAGCAGGGCTTAACAAGCAAGCTAAGCTTGTCATTCGGCTTGCGCGGGCAGTGGGCAAATAAAAACTTAGACTCCTCAGAAAAGTTCTCACTTGGTGGCGCGAATGGCGTACGGGCGTATCCCGTTGGCGAGGCGTCTGGTGATAGAGGTTGGTTGGGGAATGTCGATTTACAATATCAAGTGTTACCTTGGTTAAATGCGAGTGTTTTTTATGATACTGGAAAAGTGCAGGTCAACAGCTTGCCATTTTTAACGACAGTGAATGATAAGCAGCTTTCAGGATATGGCATTGGTTTGACCGGGAATATCGATGCATTTGATTGGCGCTTTAGTTGGGCAAGACGCGGTGGAGTCGCAGCAACTGCAGAGCCCGATAAAGCCCAGAGGTTGTGGGTACAAGGCGGTTGGCGTTTCTAAAAGCGTTGGGTATTGGTTTTTTTACGCTGATGAACTTAACAGAGTGTTAACGATTTCTAGTAAATGAAGTTCGGCTGAGTACATATTAAATTATTTAATATTGCTCTTTTGGTTTGTTCAATAAATTGATATTTTGGATACTCCTGCACCAGATTGAATATCTGGTTTAATGGGGTCAATTCATACAGCTTACTTCGAATTCGAAGCAAGCTGTATGTGAATTTTCGCGTATTTGATGAGGTTGAGAACTTTATTCCGCTCGCAGAGAACCCAAGATGAATAGTAGCTAAGAAACTGAATTGTGCGACATCTCAAATCAAGTTCGGTAGCACTGTACTGGTACTTGGTATTTACTTTTCGATTTTGAACAAATTGTCACTAGGAGTACGATCAATCCGCAAACGTCGTGGATCGATCTGCACATACACTGGGCGAACTTTGCTGCGAAGTCGGATAGTATTGCGCGCCTGCTTGAGTGATTGCTTATTTAGCAGAATTTGATTGCTCTCTTTTTTGATTGGAAATTCTGTGAACAAGGCGATTTCTATGTCGTCGTTGATGGTCTCTTGCTCTTCTGCACCCGTCGTTTCATTGAGTACATATTTCAAGGCACTCAGATCGACTGTGGTTTCAAATTCGCCGTTCGCTAGTTGTACTGTCTTGGCATCGTGTACGGTGAAGTCATGGAACACCATGCGTTTGAATAAGTCGTCGATGATCTTGATTTGTGCCGCGTCTGCTTGTTGGTAGAACAGATTGAGTAGGTCTAAGGAAGTTGGCTTGCGTGGATAAGCAAAATCCTGGAGTAAATTGCGTAAGGCCAGATTGATTTTGTCCTCGCCAATCAAATGCATCAGCGCATACATACTATGTTGTCCTTTGTTGTAATAGATATGTGGTTCCATGCCTACGCTGAACAATGGTCGTTCGGTGTTTTGGCTATACGGACGCTGGCGCAAATATCGATCAATCGCTTGATGTATCGCTTCTAAATTACTCGCTTCGCCTTGGTATTTTTTGCTCATGACGAGTTCTATGTATTTGCATAACATTTCGGTCAACATGGGGTAGCCGCCCACGTAATTTGGATCAACGGAAAATCCAAAAAAGTGGTGTGCAAACTCGTGTGAGACGCCATTTAACAATGGGTTGTTTTTTATGCCGCGATTATCTAAATTGAAGAAGCGATTTTCCACCCCCAGATACATACCTGGTTGCGCGCTACCGAATGATTGCGCTTTGGCGAAGTAAGGGAGTTCGACCACGCTATATTCTTTGTCGGTGTACGGCTGTATATGTGTCGCAAAATAATCCATGGTTTGCGTCAAAGCTTCTAGCATTAAGGCATCATCTTTATCGTGCTTAGGGCTGCGATATAGTTGGATTTTCACATCCTTGTGTTGCGCTTTTATGATGTGAAAGTCCGCTGCAACGATGGCCAATTGCAATCCCACTTTTTGACTACTCTTGTAGTGAAAATAGTGACGTCCATTGTCTTGCCAATCTCTTTGTAACTGACCAACCGTGACCACGGTTTGCCGGCTTGCAATGGGTGTTGATAGCGTCGCTTCATAGGCTATATTATCTTCTTTGCTGAATTGATCTTGCGCGGTGGGCGCCGCCAACTTGACCGCTGCTAAGCCATGTTTGAGTCGTTCTTGTTCATCACTAATCATATAGCGTTGATCAAAGCCAAATTGCGGCAACACGTCTTCTAGCTCAATATAGCTACCGCCTTGCGTGACCCAATGTTCGCCATCTAATTTGGTAAATGCATTGTGCGTGACATCCAAAGTAAATGTGAGTTGTCTGATCTCCTGCGCGTGCATGGGTTGGTCTAAGATGAACCAATAAGTTTGATAAGCTGGATCGTAAGATGCCTGTTTTGCGCCTTGTAGTTTCACACTGTGTTGAAGATGAGCTTGCCTCAATACATTCACCATAATCTTATGTATGGTCTGTGATGTTTGATTGCGAATTTGTAACTCGCCTGTAGCTTGGTATGAGCGCTGTTCGGGTTGAATATGCAATTCAACTTTCACGCTTTCTATACTTGGTCTTGGCATGTCTTTGTATTGTTCGTAGCTCTTCTCGTAATGCGCCATCCACGCCAATTTATCTTTGGCGCTCATGTAACTATTAAAAACATTGGTTTGGTAGAACACATAGCTACCTGTACCGATAAAACTGATGAGGACGCATAACAATAAGACGCGACTTGTCGCTGTCCACTTACGGCTGCCACCACTGCCTATCATATTGCTGAAGATGCTGTAGTCTCCACGGCGCCAATACAGCACGGAAAGCAGCGCGAATAAGCCGCCTAGCGATAGCCAATAGGCGCTAATCCAATGAAAGGCTTCATGGTGATAAATCGTGTCCGCCATCTCTGAATAATAGAATTTTGGAACATACGCGAACACCAGCAAAGGATGTTTGATGCTAAAGGTTTTCCAAACGATGTTTAAACAAAATACGCCCATGCCCAATAGCAAACCAATCGCTTTGTTCTTTGCGAATCCTTGCAAGAATACGCAAAATAAAGCCACCAACAAAATGGGAATGCCCGCGTAGTAATACAGTAAGACGTACTGTGAAAGATTAATTTCATGCATGCCACGCTGCATGCCGAGAATTAATTGAAACGCAATCGCGGTCAACACGCTGAGTGTGATGAAGCTAAACAAAATCGCCACCACATTACATAGTTTTGCCAGATAAAAAGTGAGATTGTTAGTCGGGCTGGCGTCGATGATGGCGTGAAAATTCACTGCTCTATCATTCCAATAGAGTTCAACTGCGTACACAATCGCGATCAATTGTCCAAAGATGACTAAAGGCTCAATTAAGGATTCTAAAATCATCCCTGTGGTCGCGTAGTAAGGCCGACCACCATTGATAGGCCCGGTCAAGATTTCGCTTAACAGATGTACCGCAGTGAAGACGATGGTGATCAGTGCCAACACCAAGAACACGCGACTTTTCGCTAAACTCAAGTATTCCAGTTTGAGTTTGGAAAACCAAATGTCGATATGAAAATCTGCTAAGTTGTGATTCGGATTTACCGCTTGATAAGCTTGAATCGGCTCAGCAATCGTTCTTTCTGCAGCCTGCTTTTTCTTTGAATTTTCTTCGAACAATTTGAAAGAAAACTTTTGATAAGTGTAAGCAAACATCGCCGCACTGACAGCAAGCCACAGTAGACGATTGCTTAACAGGCTACCTGCTAAAATGGGTTCTAGCTGATTTCTTTGTGTGCTATTCCAGTAAGCGGACTGCTCAAAGAATGCGATCAGACCATACGGCTCAAGTAAGGCGGAAAAGCCATAGTTACCCGCCGTCAGTGGGGAAGAATTGGCGAGGATAGGCGAGTTCCCTAATACGGAGCCGATGATGTACAACACATAAACCGTGATCGCCGCAACATACATCGCTAAAGTGTTTTTAGTAAATATCGCAGTCGAAAATATGATGGAAACACAGAGCAAGACATTCGGCACGATGAAAATCGCAAAGCTAGATAAGTAGTAGAACGGATTGAAATTGCCCGCCTGTTTTGGGTCGAGAAATAGGGAGGTCGTCATCATCGCCAACAGCATGATCAGCATCACAAACAAGCTCGCTAACATTAAGCCTAAGTAACGACTGACCAGATACACAAACTTATCTAGTGGTGTGGTGTAAATGAAGGATTCGAATTTATGCTGGCTATCTCTTAGCAATACCGGCGTCGCTAATACGCACACCAAAAAAATAATATTTGGAGAGATGAAGAGCAATGTTTGCGTAATCGCATAGGAAGAATTGGCAAAGTTGCGTTGCGTCGTGATGAGTGCAGCTAGTGCAGAAAACAGCAAGACGCCTAGCCATAGCCCAGCTTGTTTGAGATAAATTTTGAGTTCGAACTTGAGCAAATTACCGAGCATGTTACCGAGCATGTTGTGCTCCTTGCTCAAATTTTTTCAAGGTCGCAAAGTACACATCCTCAAGGTTGGCGGACACGAGTTCAAAACCAATTTCTGGCTGGAATTCGCTTTGCACGAGTATCTGTGTTTGACCGACGACTAATCTCTCTGAGATAACATTGTATTTATTTTTGTATTGTTCAGTCTGATTGCGCGGCAGCAGCTTGCTCCAGATCGTGCCGTCGATTTCTTGTATTAAATGGGCGGGTTTGCCTTGTAGCCTTACCTCTCCATTGATCAAAATCGCCATGTTAGGGCAAAGTTGACTCACGTCTTCAACGATGTGGGTAGACAGAATCACGATCACGTTCTCGCTGATTTCGCACAACAGATTATGAAAGCGATTACGCTCTTGTGGATCGAGCCCGGCGGTGGGTTCATCCACGATGATCAAACGTGGCGAACCAAGTAAGGCTTGCGCAATACCAAAACGTTGACGCATGCCGCCAGAGTAAGAACTGACGTCTTTCTTTCTAACATCGTATAAATTCGTTTGGTGTAGCAGTTGTTCGATTTGCGCCTTGCGTGCTTTGTGATTAACCACGCCTTTGAGTAGTGCGATGTGATCGAGCAAGTCATAGCAAGATACTTTGGGATAAACCCCGAATTCTTGCGGTAAATAGCCGAGACAACTACGTAAGACATTCGGGTTCTGAATCACGTCTTTATTGTCAAAGCTGATTTGCCCATGACTGGCTTGTTGTAGCGTGGCGATGGTACGCATTAAAGTGGATTTGCCAGCGCCGTTCGGACCTAATAAACCAAATAAACCAGGTTCGATATCGAGCGAGATTGCCTTCAAGGCTTGCACGCCATTGTCATAGGTTTTTGAGAGATTACGTAGTGTGAGCATAATTTGAAATTCCTGCTGGTGACACAAAAAGTATTGATCGATTTCATCATACTGCTAGTAAAATAAAAATAAATAACCTAATGACGAACGACGCTTAAACCATGTCGAACAACCAATTCATCCGACAACACTCTTGAAAACGCTCATCAAAATTAGTATTGCGAGTGGTATCTATGCTGCTCTTTTGTATGCCATCTACCGACTCGATAATGCCGATTTGTTGATGGTGTTTGTGACGCTATCTTTGATGATTCCTATCGTCTATTTGATCTTCGATAAATATAAGCAAGCGCAAGTCATCGATCATTTGCAGCAAGAGACTTTGAAGGCTGAATTGAATTTATTGAAGAGTCAAATTAATCCGCATTTCTTCTTTAATACGCTGAATAATTTATATGGTCTAGCGATTGCGAAATCAGATCTTACGCCAGAGGTGATTCATAAGTTGGCACAAATGATGCGCTTTACGATTTATGATGGACGTAAAGATAGCGTGAGTGTGACTGAAGAAATCGCTTATCTAGAAAACTTTATTGAGCTTAATCAGATTCGTCAACAGCATCAAATTGATATACGGTTTGAGCAACATATTGCAGACCCTGCGCAGCGGATTCCACCCTTGTTATTTATTAATTTGCTGGAAAATGCTTTTAAACACGGAGTCGAAACTTTGGCATCGCAAGCCTATATTCATTTCAGTTTGAGTACGAATCAACAAAGAATTTCATTTAGCATTGAGAATAATTTTGATGCGCAAGTGCTGGCGAAGCATAAACTAAAAAGAGGACAAGGCGGTTTAGGCACGGATAATGTTCGGCGCCGCCTAGCTTTACTTTTTCCGAATAAGCACCAGTATCAAAGCTCAGTTGATGGCGACCGTTACTTTGCGAAAGTGGAGATAGATTTATGTTGATTTATACGATTTTTTCAGAGGCTTTGAGAGTTTTTGAATGAGACTGCGCTACTTAATTATTGATGATGAGCCCATCGCTCATACTTTGATACGGCAATTTGCCGATGATTTTGGCGCGCCAGATTCTTGTGAGCTTGATTTTGTGGGTAGCGTTTTTCGTGCATCGGACGCAGCAGATTTTTTGGAAAAGAACCAAGTTGATCTGGTCTTTTTAGATATCCAAATGCCAGGATTAACAGGTTTTGAATTTTTGCGGACGCTCGATAAGCCGCCTTACGTGATTATTATCTCTGCACACAAAGAGTATGCATTAGAGAGCTACGAGTATGCGATTATCGATTACCTGTTAAAACCTTTTAATTTTTCTCGCTTTGCTATTGCGGTGGAAAAAGTGCTGCAAGATATAACCAGAGTGAAGGCGATGGCGATGCAGGCGAGGTTGAAGGAGCGTCATCAAGCAGATGCAAAAACGATTTTTATTAAAGACGACAAAAAGCAACATCAATTGGCGCTGGATAAGCTGATCTATATTAAGGCGAATGGAAACTTCAGCTCTGTTTATCATGCGGGTGGACATATCCTTAGTCAGATGAAAATTTCCGACTTTGAGAAACTCTTACCCAAGGATAAATTTAGTCGCGTACATCGTTCTTATATCGTTGCTCATCATGAGATTACTTTAGTCAAAGCGAATGAAGTGGTTCTAGGGGGAACGGTGATTCCAGTCGGGCGGGTCTATAAAGATCATTTGGCGAAGATTGTTGGAGCTTGAATGGAATGTTTGGGGGGGGATGATTTCCATTTGCAATGATCGGTCTGTTTAAGTAATTTTGCCCCGGTTAGCTGCTCTGCCATTAAGTTAAACTATTGAGTTAAGCTATTTCGTAGGGCGGGTGCAACCCGCGCCGCTCAGGTGCTCAATGGGCTGGCGGCGCGGGTTGCACCCGCCCTACAATTCTATATCCGTAACTTAATAGCAGTACTGTTTAGCTGATCGTAGCCAATAGCCTACATTTCGTGGCGCACACTTTTAGCCCATATCCTATCGCCTATATTTTTTTAATCCTTCAATGCAGTCACTTCAATAATTGTTGTACGACGTCGTATATCAAGGTATAGTTTGTTGCCAATTCAGTGGCGTGTCATTGAATTCGGCCAATACACACAAATTACTAAGCCTATGAACAGCCAACTGTCTTCGGATCAAAGCACTTCAATTAGTCACAAAAACAGCAAAATTTCCCCCACTCGCGTCCGTTGGAGTATTTTGCTCATTCTTTTCTTGGTTACTACGATTAATTACGCCGATCGGGCGTCGATTTCGATTGCGGGGCCGGAATTGAGCAAAGCCTTGGGTTTGTCGAGCATAGAGATGGGCTATATTTTTTCTGCTTTTGCTTGGTCATATGTTTTGGCACAGATCCCTGGTGGTTGGTTGTTGGATCGTTTTGGTTCCAAAATCGTTTATTTTTTCAGTATTTTTTTGTGGTCGCTGTTCACTCTCTTGATGGGGTTTGTCGGTTTCTTTTCTGGTGCGCTGGCGATAGGTTTGTTGTTTGCTTTGCGATTATTGGTGGGGGCTGCTGAGGCGCCATCTTTCCCTGGCAATAGTCGAATTACTTCCTCATGGTTTCCTGTCAGCGAGCGCGGTTTGGCGGCGGCAATTTTTAATTCAGCGCAGTACTTTGCCACTGTGCTATTCGCCCCATTCATGGGATGGCTGGTACATACTTGGGGTTGGCCGTCGGTGTTTTATGCGATGGGAAGCTTGGGTATATTAATGTCTGTTGTTTGGTTATTGACGATTTATGGCCCGAATCATCATCCACGTATTAATCAGGCTGAGCTTGAATATTTGCAAGCGGGTGGCGCTTTAACAGATCTTGAAAATACCTCACATCAGACTTCTACGTCGGCAAGCTCAACGCCAGCATTGAATACGCTGGCTATTACCAAGCAACTGTTGTCGAATCGTATGCTACTGGGTGTGTATCTCGGACAATATTGCATCAATACCTTGACCTACTTTTTCTTGACGTGGTTTCCTGTATATCTTGTGACTGAGCGTCATATGACGATATTGAAGGCCGGTTTTGTTGCGGCGATTCCGGCGATTGCGGGTTTTACTGGCGGTATCTTGGGTGGTTATTTTTCGGATCGTTTGATACGTCGGGGTTTGTCTTTGTCGTCAGCTCGTAAGATACCCATCGTGGTTGGGCTTTGTATGGCGATGAGTATGATTTTTTGTAATTACATAGAAAGTGACACGCTGGTGGTGGCGTTGATGTCATTGGCGTTTCTTGGTAAAGGGATAGGCGCCTTGGGTTGGGCAGTAGTCGCCGACACCTCGCCCAAACAAGCAGGTGGCCTAAGCGGTGCTTTGTTTAATACCTTTGGTAATTTGGCTGGGATAACGACACCTATTGTGATTGGTTATATTTTGCACGCGACGGGTTCATTTGCTGGTGCTCTGGTGTTTGTCGCCGCCAATGCATGTGCTGCGATAGCGTGTTACGTGCTGCTCGTTGGTGAGATTAAGCGAGTGAATTTGACGTAATGAAGACGCTAAAGCTGGTTGCTGGCGAATTGTGTGAAATCTGATTTCTTTCGCGCTATGAGTTATTCCTTGGTCTCAAATTTATTGCTCTCAATGTTAAATACGGTGTCAGGAATACGCAGATGAGGCGCAATGGTATCCGGTGCTTCTTGTGGCGCAATGGTGTTGAGCCAAAGATCCATTTTGCTATTGGCCATCATGCCGCTGTCGGCTTCTAGTCTATCGGTGTGTTGGTGACGCCCCTTTTTTTCCAGTTGGCGCAAATGTAGATCAGAGTTGCTGACTGAGTTGCTAGAGGTGTTTCTATTTTCATTCGCTAGTTGCTCGCGGCTTTTAAACAAACGCTCGCGACGCTGTCTTTCTGCAGCTTCCTTTTGCTGTTTCTGCTTGCGTGCCTCGATACGATTTAAAGCGAGTTGCATTTCTGGCGTTCGCTTAATTGCAACTTCTCCAGTGGAAAACTTGGCGACAGCGAATAATTTTTGTAGAAAGTTCACGATAGGCTCACGTACTCGGTTTTGATTGAAATGTTTAATGTTCGGGCCAACGATAGACGTTTGTTTGCATCTCGACATCAAGGTCAGCAAATTGGCTATTGCAAAGACTGTGCCTGTATTTGCATTTTGCTTCGTTTTACAAATTGCATTTCAGATCATCGGTTAAAAAATACTAAGATGTGGCTAACCGTTATTAAATGAATCTAAATTCTGATGTTTGTAAAATGTTTGTTGATGCCAGATCTAGGTGTAAAAATATCTGTTGTTCTGTTATTTTTTACGTGTAAGGGGCGTGCTAGCTAGTATTTTGAGGTCGGCTTCTTTGTATAGTAGTGCTTAGATCAGCGACTGCAATGTCGGTTTTTATAAGGAAATTTGCAAGGCGAGAAGGTGGGTGGAGAAATTTGGGTGAGACGTGAATTGTACTTATTTCAGGTCATAGATGGGTGTTGGTTTTAGGGGCACGAAATTCTTTACGCCATTGTTGAAATAATGCAGGAGGCATGGGTTTCGCGATGAAATAGCCTTGTACATAATCGCATCCAAACGCGTAGAGTTGATCCCAGTCGGCCTGTGTTTCTACGCCTTCGGCAACGACTTGTCGCCCAAGATCATGGGCCAGATCTATGGTGGAACGCACGATTAAGGCGGAATCATGGTTGTCCGCCATTGCCGCAATAAAGGATTGATCGATCTTAATATAATCAACCGGTAGTTTTTGTAGATAGCTTAAAGATGAATAACCGGTGCCAAAATCGTCGATATACAGCGGTATGCCTTGTTCCCGCAGGCTACTAAGAATGCGTAGAGAAAATGCTGGATCGTCCATCACCATACTTTCGGTGATTTCCATTTCCAGCAGACCTGGTGCTACATCCCAAATACTCTGTAAATATCGAACATTTTCTAATAAATTTTCTTCTCGTAAATTTCGCGTAGAGAGATTAATCGCGATCGGTAAGGAGCAATTGCTTTGCTGCCATTCTTGATTGAGTTTAAGGGCGGCTTCTATCACCCATTCGGTGAGCGGTTTGATTAATCCAGTGTGCTCCGCTAAGCTGATAAATTCTATCGGCGGTATCATTCCGCGTTCGGGATGTTGCCAACGCACCAGTCCTTCAGCACCGCAAACATGGCCATCTGACATGCGAATCTTGGGTTGAAGGTAAAGCACTAGTTCATCGTTTTCAATCGCGCGCCGTAATTGTCCTGCCATTGCCAGGCGGGCAGATTGGTCTTTGTTTTTTGCATGGTCGAACACCGCGTAATTTACACCTTTTCGTTTCGCGTGATGTACCGCGATATCCATATGCCGTAGCAAATCGTGTGTGGTCGTCCCATGAGCTGGATAGAATGCGATGCCACATTTCACGGCGACATCCAGAGTGATGTCGGCGATAGGGAAGGGCGTGGCAAGTTGCGCGTCGATTCGGTGTATGGTGCGTATGGCGGCATTCATATCGCTGTCAGGCAATAAAATGGCGAACTCATCACCACGCAGCCTTGCCAGCATGGCGGCGTCGGGAATAGTTTTTGAAATTCTGACGGCGAGTTCCCGTAAGATCTGATCACCTTGATTAAAGCCTAAAGCTACATTGATTTCATTGAGGCGTTCTACATTAATTTGTAACAAGCCAAAACTGCTGTCGTTACGTTTACAGGTGTCGATAGACACGCTGACTAACTCGGTGAACTGAGTTTCGTTCGGCAATCCGGTAAGCGTATCGAAGCGGGTGAGCTTGATCATTTCTTCTTGGCTTTGTCTTTGCTCCGCACGTGTTCTTATTGTGGAAATTCCGAAAGCTAAGTCTTCGGCCGCTTCAGATAACAGGGTCACCTCATCTACGCCAAACGCATCTGGTTCCGCTGCATAAATAACGATACCACCGATAATTTCGCCATTGACTATGAGTGGGCATGCTACACCGCAGGCATAGCCAGGTAATGCAGCGCGCCATGGGATATAAGCGGGATCAGTTAGAATATTTTTGACTACGGCGGTCTTGCCTGTTCGTATTGCGGTTGCCACTGCACCACGACCAAATTCATTATCAGCCCAACTCCCATGTAACTCTTGTAAAGCAGTCATACCGCCAGGATGACCGTCTTGTGCCATTACTTTGACTGAATGGAAATCATCATATTCTTTGTACCAGACCGATGCCATAGCGTAATTGCCTGCTTCGACGATGGCGGCGCACATGTTATTTAATAGACCCTGTTCATCTTTTGCCCTCAGCATGGTGCGGTTTCCAGCACTTAGAGTTTTTAAAGCGCGGCTGACATTCTCTAATTGATGAACATGCTGAGATAGTTGTGTGTTTAAAAAGCTAATTTTTTCTTCGGCATTTTTGCGTTCAGTAATTTCGGTTCCTAATACGTAATAACCAATTACCTTTTGATCAGGATTAAAGTGGGGCAAGTAGCGGATTACTTGCCACGTATCAGGAGATGGCTGCCAATCATAGCTTTGTGCATTGCCTCGTAACACTTGGTCGATTAAAGGCGCTGCAGCTTGATAGCGACTTTCGTCTAAAACATCTTTTACCAAACAGCCCGTGATGTCGCTTTTATCCTTGGCAAATCGTTCATGGTATTGTTGATTGGCATAGACGTAGCGCTGTTCCGTGTCGACCAAAGCGATTAACGCCGGTAAATTGTTGATCAAACTGCGTAGATGCTCTTCGCTCTTCTGTAGCTGCACTGTGCGCTCCTGCACGCCTTGCTCCAGAATTTCATTTTGCTCCTTAATCATACGTTGCGTTTCGCGCGCGTTAGTTTCGTCTCGAAATACTAAAACTACACCTATCGTTGTACCACTACTATCTTTGATCGGCGCTGCACTATCTGCGATAGGACAGCGCCGACCGCTGCGCGCAATTAGTACAGTATGATTGGCTAACTCATGAACCTTGCCAGTCGCTAGTACATCTGCGACCGGAATAATAGCTGGTAAGCCAGTGTGCTCGTTAACGATGTGGAAAATGTCATTGATGGGACGTCCGATTGCCTCTTGTAACGTCCAGCCAGTAAGTTGTTCAGCGACTGGGTTCATGCGAGTAACCCAACCTTGGACATCTGTCGCTAAGACTGCGTCACCAATCGAGTTAAGCGTGATTGATAAACTTTCTTCACTCGCACGTAAAGCTTTTTTTTGCCTCACTGCTTCGTTAAGTTGGCGACGAATCAAGATAAAACTCGCTAACAAGAGCAGAATGAAAACCAGTGCAACTGAGAGACTGGCGCTCACCAGAAATTGCCTACTACGTTGTTGCTGCTGATTGCGATCCTGTAATAAGCGCAATTCCTCGGTTTGCATTTCGCCCAATAGCAAAAACATACGTTCACGTGTTGCTTTCAATGGGGCGTTTGCAATATAGGCGTTAGCCGCTTCACTTCCTTGTGTCTTACGAATTTCTTCCGCTTTTTGTGCGATGGCAAGGCGTTGGTTTATTATTAACCGTAATTGTTGCCAGCGCTCTTGTTGTTGCGGGTGATCAGCAGTGAGTCGCTTGATCTCGGCCAGTGTGGCTTCACGATTGGTGATCGCATCATTCCGTTCAGCTAAACGTGCGGCATCGCCTGTTAAACGATAATTCTGCGCGCTTAATTCAATTTGATAGGCGTCGCCATTGGCTCGTGTCAAATTATTCAAGACTTGATAGGTGTGAGCTACCATACTGGTTGCCTGTATCGTGTCACGTGCAAGCTGCCAAGTGATGACGCCCAGTAAAGAAACTACGACTATTGCTCCACAAAACGCCAAGAGAGCAACGCGTTGGAAATTTTTTAGGATTTTCAGAAAATGCTCCTAGTATCGGTGTCGAATTACTAAAGAGGTTCTTGCAATCTAAATAGAATAGGAATCTCGTCTCATTATAGCCATATATGGCTATAGTTTTTATCTAAGTTAACTAGATTAAATAATACTGTTGTCGATTGGTAGCGAGTATGCTGAATGATAGTTTAGGCGCTAAACCTTAGCGAAAAGTGTTTGAAGGCTATTATGTATTTGTGGTGGTTTAGAAAGAATACGCATAAAAATATGCGTATCCAGCTTATTCAAGACTTATTCGCAGTCCGGTAGGTTTGCAGATGAATACTAGTTTCGGTGTTTTGAATTGCTTTAATCAGACGTATACGCTCAAGAACACTAGAAAGTTCCGATAGATTGGCGGCGCGTAGGCTTGCGATCAAATCCCAGCGTCCATTCGTGTCGTGAATCTCTTCTATGCCGGGCTCGCCTAGTAGTGAGGCAATGACGGCGCGTGTTTCATTGCCTTCGACGGCAATACTAATCCAAGCATGGATTTCGTTTTGTTGTGCATCGGGTCGCAAACGTACGGTGTAGCCGACAATAATGCCATCGTCTTCTAGCTTGGTGATTCGATTATTGACCGTGCCACGCGATACTTTCAACTTATGGGCGAGGCTAGCGATGCTCAAGCGCGCGTTGGTACGTAACAAGCTGATTAATTGTTGATCTAAAGCGTCCATTTTGATCATTTCGTCATTTTGGTATGTCATTTTGGCAGAAAATTGACGATTTTCATACATTTATGGCGATTCTGTTTAACATATAACTTCCGTAAGATGTTCACATTAAGTTTTTAAAGAACTTACGCAAAGTTGTTGCAGCGAGATTTACCCGGCTTTTGTCGAGATTTTAGGTCGAAATTTTTTGAAAATCACGACCTAAATCTGCAAGGTAAAAATGCTTAGATCGCTACTGGCTGGTTGTGGAAATTTTGCGCAAGTTTTCATTAGTCGCTAATAAACTAACGGAGACCATCATGACTAGTACCCAACAGAACAGTAATCCAAGTAATCTAAACAACAAACAAACCATCATGCCACGACGTGCGGTAACACAGTATCTCAGTGCAGAACGCGTTGCCGAAATCATCAATAAGCGCGGCATAGGTGCCTGCATTACCGGTGTGGCCTCTTACATCAATCAAGATTTTTTGCGTTGGAATTCTTTCGACAAATGCGCTCGTGTCGCCAATCACTCTGATGTGGGCGTGATTGAGTTGATGCCGATCGCCGATGACAAAACTTATGCCTTCAAATATGTGAACGGACATCCTAGCAATTATCGTTTCAATTTACCCACCGTAATGGCATTTGGTGTTTTGGCTGACGTAGAAACGGGCGTACCAGAATTAGTCAGTGAGTTGACTTTGACTACAGCCATCCGCACAGCGGCGATGTCCGCAGTAGCCGCCCGTGCCTTGGCACGCGATAATTGCAAAACGATGGCGATTATCGGCAATGGCGCACAAAGTGATTTTCAGGCTTTAGCTTTTCATCATTTACTCGGTATCGAGATGTTCCACTTGTTCGATATCGACAGCGCCGCGACTGATAAATTGGAAGCAAATCTCTCCAGAATGGGTGTGCAAACCAAGCGCTTTGCTAGCATCAAAGAAGCAGTAAAAGGCGTGGATATTATTACGACGGTGACTGCGGATAAAACCAATGCCACGATTATTACGCCCGACATGATAGAACCTGGTATGCACATTAATGGTGTAGGTGGCGACTGCCCTGGTAAAACCGAATTGCATGCAGATGTGTTACGCATGGGACCGGTGTTCTGTGAATTCGAACCTCAATCACGTATCGAAGGCGATATGCAGCAAATGCCAGCAGATTTCCCTGTAACTGAGTTGTGGACCGTATTGTCGGGTAAAGTCCAAGGACGCAGCAGTGCCGAACAAGTGACGATCTTTGATTCAGTGGGATTTGCTTTGGAAGACTACTCGGCTTTGCGTTTTATGCGTGATGTGGCAATAGAGTTAGGCATGAGCGAGACGCTCTCCTTGATACCTGCGATGGCGGATCCTAAGAATTTATTTGGTTTTATTGACCATCATGTTGCATCATTGGCTACGACCAATGTTACTACTCGCGCAAGCGCGGCGTTTGTTTCCTGAGTTGAGAGCCGCGTCTGCAAATTAGTTGTGCAGGAAATGTAGATAAATCAAGTAATTTACACATAGTCCAAAGCCCGATTTCTCAAAGAGAATTCGGGCTTTTTTTGTTTTAAATAGAAAAAACGAAAAGAAATTGAAGAAAATCGAAAAAAATCAAAAAAAAAATGAAAAAAAACCGAAACTTGTAAGTATTTGTGTCAACCAGCCCAAGATGTTCAGCGTTTTTTTCCTAACAGAATCATTGTCACCTAGTGAAATGACAATGTGAAACGATTAAGAAATATAGGGAGTTATAAAATGATTTACGAAATCTTAGTTCGCCCATCCTACAACAAGTTGATGACTTCCGATCATTTGATCTGGATTGATAGTCAAATGCCAACACGCTTCTTTGAGCAATGGCTGCGTGATCACGCTTTGTTAGATGGCAGCGGACGCTCTCCTATCGTACGTTGGGGCATAGTACAAACGCAACGCCCAGCACATTTTCAATTGGCGACGCAAGAAGGTGCATTGACTGAACGTATTGCCGAATTAATGAGTGGTGCGACACATTTGGGTGAATTACCGATGTCAGTACGCGATACTGCACAGGCGAAATCACCGGTATTTTTGGCCGCTTAAATTTAGTTTTAGCTTAGTTTCAGTCTCAGCCAACTAAATACCTAATAAAGTAAAAGCTCCGTTGTCTAGCACGACGGAGCTTTTTTATTGTCGCCGCAAAGCATGCAAACGATCTGATTTTGCTGAATATAATGCGAAGTCTTTTTGAGTGGTGCTGTTTGCTTTGGCGATATCCAATTCTTGCTGCGCCGCCTCTAGTTCACCTAGACGGAAATGCGCAAGTCCCAACCAGAAGTGGAATTCGTGATAATCGGGGGCACGTTTCAGCTCTCTCTGAAACAAGATTTTAGCGCGCTGAAAATCGTTTTCTTCCATCGCCTTTACACCCATATTGAAGAAGTGAAATGGTGGGTAAGGCTGCTTGCTGAGTAGTTGCTCATTTAGGTTGCTGGCTTCTGCGATACGATCTAAGTTTTCTAAAGTTTGTACCATATTTGACATCGCCACTAGGCTGTCAGGATCGGTTTTTAATGCCATGTCCAGCGTGCGGTAAGCATCTAGATACTGTTTGTGGCGCATGTAGATGACGCCTAAAGTGTTGTAGGAGTAGGAAAACTGTGGATCGGCTTTGATAGCTTCTTTAGCCCACCAGTAGGCCTGATCGATTTGATTCCGCACCAGTGATTCTGCTGCTCGATTATTCATATACATCGCGACAATGGTGTTTTCTTCTAAATCTATCGTGCGTTGATTCGCGGTGTCCTGCGGCGGTAAGAAATCGATGGTCATTTGGTAATTCTGATCAAAATGATTTTTCTCATCAAAACGTTTTTTCCCCAATACGATGTTGACGTGGCCGCTTGCGAAGTACAGCCCACCGTTACGACTCCAATCTTCTTTAGTAATCACTTTTTGGTATTGCACAGATAATCCCATCTCTTTGGCTAAAGCCGCCGTCATGATGACCAGAGACAGACAATTACCGGAGCGTGCAGCAAACGCTTCGCTCGCGGTGCGGGTGTAGGATGAGTCGTATTCAAGTCGTAGTTGCGCTTTGTTATATAAGGCATTAAAAAGCGCTCTTTGATGACTAGTTGAGCGAAGTTGGCTGACAATCTCTGTGGCAATGAACTGTTTCATGGCCGCATCCACCGCAAAAATATGATGGTCTTTAATGGGGTTGGTATTGGCGGCGAACAGATCATCGCGGAACAGATCTTGGCGCACTTGTTGTATCGGCGGTGGGGTAGCGCAAGCGCTGAGAAGTAAGGTCAACAAAAACGCAATAACTTTTGATCCCGGCCAAGGATGGATGGGGCAAAGAAGATTATTCGACATGATTATTCTCCTTCTTAGTTTCAGCGTGAGTGGGCTAGATGCTCAGTGGATTAAATTGGATTAAATTGGGTCAAATTGAAACCAAGCGATGCGATACCAAGCAAGAAGATTTTGGTTTGTCATGTCCGAGTCATATCAGAGTCATATTTGCCCTTTACATTCCTGCACTTTAGCGAAGTTTTAGCAATAAGTGTTTGAATTTGAGTGTTTAGGGGAAAACGATGCAAAATAAAGTGATGACAGGCTTGACCATGCTGGCGGCTACAGCCGTTTTGGCGGCTTGTGGTGGTAACGATAGCGTTGAGCAAAAAAACACGCAAGCTTCCGTTTCAGGTGTATTTTTGGATGCTGCAGTAGAAGGATTAGAGTACGCCGCGAATGGCGCTAGCGGTGCGACTAAGCAAAGTACCAGCGCCAGTGGTGGTTTCACTTGTTTGAGTGGCGAGACAGTCGCATTTAACATAGGGGGCATCAATTTAGGTTCCGGTGCATGTAGCACCACCATCACGCCTTTAACTTTAGCTGGTAGCGACAAGCTTAGAGATGACAAAGTAGTCAATCGCTTACTGGCTCTGCAATTGTTAGATACAGATAATGATCCTAGCAATGGCATACAAATTTCAACTGCGGTGAAAACGGCATTAGCTTCTCAAACTTTGGACTTTGGCCTAGCGCCCGCGGCCTTCAATACAGCAATGAGCGGCGTATTGGCCAAACTGCCAACGAACTATCAAAGTCGTACAGTCGATAATGATAGACGCACTTTGGTAAGTGAACATTTTGAAGATACTTTGGCCTCGAAGATGGCGACTCCGTTCGTAGAAACGATCACCCAAACCAATACCCTAGGCAGCGTCAGCGCCAGCATCACACGTTATCAAATTCAAGCTACTGATAATTTTTACGTGCCTTATGAGGGAAATATCGCGGCGATTAAGGCCGATTTTCCTAAAGGTTTTCTGCCATCTTACGGCTCCGGTTTAACTTTCAAAGGCAAAGCCGCTGATGGCAGCTTAGAGTTTTATGGCATCACAGATCGCGGTCCTAACGGCGATGGTCCTAAAGTGCCGAATGCCATGATCACGGCGGGTGCAACGGGAACTAGCGATGGTAAATTTTTCCCTTCACCTAGCTTTACGCCTTCGATAGGATTGATCTCTGTAGGCAAAACCGGAGCGGTCTTGAAATCGAGTATGCCGATCAAATTCTCCAGTACGATTAATGCCTCGGGCTTAGCTATCGCGGCAGGTAAAGTAGGCTCTTCTGGTGAAGTGCCTTTGACTGATGCGGTGAAGTATGAAGCAGGTAGTAAAGCTGTATTTAGCGATTACGGTTTGGATACAGAATCGATCGTGTTTGACGCAGCGCGTAACGCTTTGTGGGTGTCAGATGAATACGGCCCTTTCATTTTAAAAATCGACATCAATAGCGGCATTATTCTGAGAAAATATCAGCCTGGTACAGGTGCCGCTGATCTGCCAGCCGTATTATTAAAACGCCGTGCTAATCGCGGTATGGAAGGCTTGAGTTTAGAAATCGCCAGCGGCAAATTGCATGGCTTTATACAAAGTCCACTCGATGACGGCAAGGCGAATTACCTCGTCCCCGGCGCAGCTACTACCAGTAGCGAAAGCATCAAAGACTATGCCAAATTTAATCGCTGGGTAGAATTTGATCCGACCACTGAAACGACCAAATTGTATGCCTATCCTTTGGACTCCACCATGTACTCAGGCGGGAAAACAGGTGGCGCAAAATTAGGTGATCTGGTGTCATTAGGTAACGGCAAGTTCATCGTGATTGAACAAGGTGCTGGTGTCGATGGCAAAGTATTTAACCGTCTGATGTTGGTGCAAATTCCTAACAACGTAACGAACATCGCTGCCATCGGAACTGATTTAGAAAAGAGCAGCATGACGGGCGCCGCTGTGAATGCCGCCAACTACGCGAATGTGGTAACGCTGAAGAAAACACTTTTATTTGACCTGAACGCAGCAGGCTGGTTAGCAGAAAAAGCGGAAGGCTTGGCCTTGGTCGACGAGAATACTTTGGCCTTGGCCAATGATGATGACTTCGGCTTGAAAACGATAGTTCAAACGGCTGCTGGCGTGAATGTTGAGGGTGCCGATATTACCAAATGTACCGTCGATTTGAGCGGTGCAATTACTACAACGAGTTCAGCGACCGGCTGCGCTGTCGGCAATACCACACGTATCAGCCGCGGTGCAGATAGTGAGCGACCAAATCGTTTATGGCTGATTAAATTCACCAAAAAATTGAATGACTTTATTGTGCCCTGATGAGTCGTTAAATTTAAAAATGGCCGCTAAAACAATTTGAGATTGGCTTAGCGGCTTTTTTATTAGTTATTAAGGAACAAGTTCTATTTGAGTCGTAAATTAGGTGTAATACTCCGAGCTATCTTTTTATGCTCATCATGCAGATGAAATACGCTGATGACATCAATCAGGCGATCGGTTTCCTCTTTCATACTGTGCGTGGCGGCGCTGGCTTGTTCGACCAGAGCTGAATTTTGTTGTGTGGTTTCATCCATGTCCATAATGGCTTGATTCACTTGGGTGATACGTTCAGATTGTTCGTGACTATCGGTCGTGATTTCACTCATGATAGTGGTGACACGTTGTATGCTGGCTACCACTTCGTTCATGGTTTCACCTGCTTGGTCGACTAGTTTGCTACCGATACTCACTTGCGCTTCCGATTCGTGAATAAGTGCTGTGATTTCTTTGGCCGCCGAGGCGGAGCGTTGCGCCAAACCTCGTACTTCACTTGCCACCACTGCGAAACCACGTCCTTGCTCACCTGCACGTGCCGCTTCTACCGCTGCATTGAGCGCGAGGATATTAGTTTGAAAGGCAATCGAATCAATCACACTGATAATATCGGCAATGCGTTTTGATGAATGGTTGATCGCAGCCATTGAATCGATGACCTGAGCGACAACAGCACCACCTTTGACAGCGGTTTCGGAAGCACGGGTCGCCAATTCATTTGCTTGATGGGCGTGTTCATCGTTGCGTTGAACGGTAGAAGTGAGTGCGCTCATGGCGCTGGTTGTGCCATGCAGAGAAATTGATTGTGCTTCAGTACGGTTTGATAAATCAAAATTGCCAGAAGCAATTTCGTTGGAAGCGACAGCGATTGAATTCGCGCTTTGGTGAACAGCGGCGAGAGCTTTCGCCAAACTTTCACTCATGTCTTTTAGTGCCTGTAACAGCAAACCTATTTCGTCGTCATTGTTGACCGCAATGGTTTGATCCAATCGTCCAGCAGCTACAGTTTGCGCAATTTCAATGGCTTGATTTAAGGGGCGAGTGACTCCTCGTGCGACAAAGATTGATGAAATGATCTGCGCAAGGCAGGCTGCTAATAGGCACGTGCCAATAATCCAAAGCATAGTTTGATTGCTTGCTTTGCTAGTGGCAATCATAGTGGATGTTTCGCTTTCTAAACGTTGTAGGCTGCTATCGAGTTCTGATCGTAATGCTTTAAATTCCTTGGTTGCCGTTTGCATCGATGCAATACCAGTATTAGGGTCCATTGAAGCCAAATCGATCGCACTCAGTACTGCTGTTTTGTATTTGGCTAGAATAGGTAAAATTCGTTCTACAGTTTGTTTAGCGCTAGGATTGGTCCGTAGTTTTTGTAAATCATTGGTAATGGTTGAGGTCTTCTGCTCTATGCCCTTAGTGAGTTTGGTAATGGCGGCCTCGTCCATGCTGGCCATAATTGCGATGTTGGCATAGATTTCCGCATTCACTTGTCCTAAGGCGATTGTCTGCGTTGAGATAATGCGAAATCCTTCAAACGTATTTTCCTTCAAATCCTGTAGTCGTCGATCTTGTTGCTGCATGGAGAGGTAGGCCATGACACCAATAATAATTAGGAAAGTCATGGCGATGGTCGGGGCGATGAATAGTTTGTGAACGATTTTCATGTTCATGCCTTTTGAAGACTAGACTTATGAATTGCAGACACCCCAAATGCCATATTGAGCTACGCTAGATAGCTCAATAGATTTTTGGGGTTTGGTTAGATAACGAAACTTTGCGCGTGAGATCTATTTATAAATAAATACCGCCACAAACAATGGTTTCGCCAAGTCGTTCGCAATACATGGCTTTGGGTTCTATCTTTTTGTTTTCCGGGTTGGTGAATTTATATTCCTGCCAGAAGTGAGGTTTGGTTTTTGCAAATTCCACACGTTCTTTGACAAAGGCTTTGCCGTCGATGTCAGTAAGCTCCATCAAATTTTTACCTATCATTTTGACGTTGGCACCGTGAGCGTGCACGACGCCATCCATTCCATAAACGACAATATAGAGATCACGGTCTGTGAATTTGCCTTGCTTTGTATTGAATTCTTCGTAGGCTTTTTTGTCACCATTCGCTTTAATGAAAGCCACTGCTTTTTTGACCATCGCTTCCGCTTCGGCTTTGCTGGCGCCACCTTCAGCAGAATGACTTAAGGAACTAAATAGTAGAGCAGATGTAGTGAGTAATATGTGAAACAGGCGGGAGGGAGTTGACGAGAACATGGTAATTCCTTTCGTATAGATTCAAGAATGAGATCGAAAAACGAAACAAACCAAAAAAACTCTCAACAATTCTAAGACAAATATGTGTTAGATGGAAATTTTATTCAAACTAGATTTTTAATGTGGTATCGCAATTGGTAATTGATGAAAAATAATTTAGTACCAATTGTATTTTTGATCTGCCTCAAGCTAGCGAAACAAAGACGATTGGCACAGGATATTTCTCTTTATAGTGAAGGTTTTTGATTTGTAGGAGTTGGCTTATGCCTAAGAATTACCAAGATATTACTCAGTCGATTTCTAGCTCATTGGCCAAATTACGCACCGATACGCCAGAGGTGATGAAGGCCTTTTCTATGTTGGCACAGGCGGCGACTAAGGATGGCGCTTTAGATAAAAAGACCAAGGAATTAATCGCATTAGCGCTGGGCATTGCCGCGCATTGTGATGGCTGCATAGGATTTCATGTGCAGGCTTTGATCAAACTGGGAACTACTCGCGCAGAATTAGAGGAGATGCTGGGGATGACTGTATACATGGGCGGCGGACCTTCTTTGATGTACGCCGCCGATGCTTTGACGGCATTTGAGGAAATGTCGACTTAGAAAACGCCTAAGTTTGATGCGAGCGATTTTGCAAAATGGATGAGATCGTCCAATTAGTGAACAATCACAGAACAATTACCGCGCAAATACAGGCGGTCTTTGCTCGGCATCTGATGGGGTTACCTGAGTCACCTATGTCAGTGACGTAAGCGGTATCTGTGGCATTCGTGCTGTCAATGGTGGTTGTAAAATCATTTGCTTGATCTCCGGTAAGCAAGAGCCACAGTTAGTGCCGCAATGCAGGCGCCGTTTCAGATGTTGTAGGACATCTGATTGGTTTGTATTGCTTGGTCGGTTTGAGCAAGATGGCTCGTCGGATGTAGTACTTAGCGTCTCGATTTCTTGCCGGATTTGCGCTTCATCCACATTAAGACAGGTGCAAATAACTTTGTTCTTGATCTTGTTTGCATCTTGTTCGGGTGGGGCCTCATTGAAGAGCAATGATTTGGTTTGCAGGATGCTAGTTTGATCGGACAAAAGTTTTCTTAGCCAAGACTCAGCGCTGATATCACCTGCTAAGGCGATTGCTTGGATGGTACTTTTATGCTGATTGTCATTACCGATGTTATTGCCGACGTCAGCTGCCTGCGGTGCCAATACTATGTGTCGAGAATTGCCACGCTTTTTATCGTCGTAACGCAACACCGACTTACCTTGAATCCCCATTAAGTTTTCTATTTGCTCAGTGACCTGTTTATCCACGGCTTGTGTATGTGCAGCACGAAATATCAGTCCCTGTTTATCACGACCAAATGGAACACAACTGGCATACGCGAATAACCGATAAAACTGACGCAAGCTTTGTTGCACGTTGAGAATTTGAGTTTCATCGAGCCAAGCGACAACTAAAAATTGCCACGGACATTCTGCTTTCGTGATTTTGATCGCACTGTGTTTCAACTCGGGTTGTTTAGAGTCTGGATCTATTGCTGGATTACTGAGTGTATTGACGCCTAACCCAATTCGATTCTGATCTGTCTCGCCCGATACAAATTCTTCACCCCAGTGCATAGCGACAAAAGTTTGTCCCGTTTGTAAGCTATCGCTAGCGCTGGCTATGAATCTTTGCATGCCACGTCCATTACTGACTTCGACCAGATCACCGTCTTTGATAAAACGTCGCTCCATATCTTGAGCCGCCATTTCGATGACAGGTTCGGCCGCGTGTGCAAATAATTGGGCGACCGTCCCCGTGCGACTCATACCATGCCATTGATCGCGTAAGCGACCGGTGTTTAACGCAAACGGATAATGTGGATTGGTTTTTTCTATGGTTGGTGAGTAAGCGACATTGATAAAACGGGCGCGACCATTGCTAGTGGCGAATTGATGGTCTTCATATAGTCGGGCTTTTCCTTGATTTGCACCTTCAGGGAAAGGCCATTGTTGTGGACCTTGTTTTTGTAAGATGTCGTAGCTTAAACCCGTGATGTCGAGGTCACGTCTACGAGTGCTTGCTCTGTGTTCGTTCCAGATTTCTTCTGGTTTGGCGTAAGAAAAATCGGGCGACTTCTTATTTAATTTTAAGGCCAATTTTTGTGCGAATTGGCATGCGATTTCCCAGTCATGTCTGGCTTCACCTGGTGCGCTGATAGCGCCGTTGACACGTGAGATGCGACGTTCTGAATTAGTTACCGTGCCGGATTTTTCTGACCAGGTTGAGGCGGGTAACAAAATATCGGCGTATGGCACAGTGGCGGTGCTGGCGTAGGCTTCTTGCACTATCACAAGCTCCGCTTTGAGCAGCGCTTCGCGGATCAAATGTTGATCGGGCATGGATTGCGCGGGATTGGTGCAGACGATCCAGAGTAATTTGATCTCGCCTAGTCTTACCGCTTCGAACAATTCCACTGCGGTCTTGCCAGGCTGTGCCGGCACCTCATCTATACCCCACAAGGCGGCGACTTCGGCACGGTGTTCTGGCTTATTTAAGTCGCGATGTCCTGACAGTAAATTTGCCATACCACCGACTTCACGACCGCCCATGGCATTTGGTTGTCCGGTTAAAGAAAATGGTCCGGCACCGGGTTTGCCTATTTGTCCTGTCGCGAGATGTAGATTGATTAAGGCTGCGTTTTTTGCCGTGCCCGATGCCGATTGATTTAGACCTTGGCAATACAAAGATAAGACTGCTTTGGCTTGACCAAACCACTGCGCCGCCAAGTGTAAATCTTGCTCTTTAATCCCACAAATCTGCGCCACTTTAGCTGGCGTAAAATCGCGCACGGTTTTTTTAAATTCGGCAAAACCTTCCGTATGTTCGGCGATGAAATCATGGTTGAGATAATCTTCCCAAAGGCATAGATGTAATAGCCCGTGAAACAGGGCAACATCAGTGCCCGGTAAAATCGCTAAATGTAAATCCGCATCGCGTGCAGTGTCGGTGCGGCGTGGATCGACTACGATCATTTTTAAATGTGGATTATTTTCACGTGCTCGCTCGATGCGGCGATACAAAATCGGATGAGCAAATGCGGTGTTGGAGCCCGCGATAAACAAGAGATCAGTATGGTCGATATCTTCATAGCTGCACGGCGGTGCGTCGGAACCTAAAGTCTGCTTGTAGCCTGCCACTGCGCTCGACATACATAGGCGTGAATTGCTGTCGATGTTATTCGTACCGATCAAACCTTTAGCGAGTTTATTGAAGACGTAATAGTCTTCCGTCAGTAGCTGTCCCGAAATATAAAATCCCACGCTGTCGGGACCGTGTTCTTTAATTGTTGTAGCGAATTGATCTGCCATACTGTCTAAGCAGCTCTCCCAATTTATTCGCTGTCTGGTTTGCGTGCGATCACTACGCAACTCTGGATACAGCGCACGTACTTGTTGTTGCAGTAATGGTTTGGCGCTCAGATGTAAATTACTACCTTTGCTGCATAATTTACCGAAGTTGGCCGGATGATCTGGATCACCACGCACGCCGGTGACTTGCTTACCGTCGGATTCTATAATGACACCGCAACCGACGCCGCAATAGCAACAAGTCGATTTAGTTTCTAGTGTAGCTACATGAGTTAGCTTGGTCTCGCGCATAGTGTCATTCATGATTTTTTAAACCGATTAGTCTTCGATCACCTGATTACGACTAGGTTTCAACCGCTAGTGTTAACAATTCATTCGCGTCAAGATAAACCTGATCGGCTTCGACTTTGACCATGAATTTTTGGGTGCAACCTTCATCGGGTGAAACGGCGCATCCAGTCGGCAATTCGATATTCCAGTTATGTAAAGGGCAGGCTACTTTTTCGCCGAAGACGATACCTTGTGATAGAGGGCCACCTTTATGTGGGCATTTGTCTAAGAGCGCGAACACTTTATCTTCCGTGTTTCTGAAGATCGCCACATCGGTTTGCGCTTGACGTTTGACGACGCGCGCACCGAGCACAGGGATGTCGTCTACGCGACAGATGAGTTGCCATTCTTGGGTCATGGGATTTCCTTTGATTTGCTTAAATTTTAGTGTTCGACGAATATTTTCTTTTTTTTCAGCTATAGGTATCGACAAAAGCTTGAGTTCCGATAAATACTCCTTCCCCTTCAAGGGGAAGGTTGAGATGGGGATGGGTTGCTGGCGTTGATTGAGGTTTTCTTCTTCTCGTCGAAACCCATCCCCACCCTAGCCCTTCCCTTGAAGGGGAGGGAATGTTCATCGTACTCGATACCTGTGCAAATACCTTCTCTTTTGATTACCCACCAATCCGTTCAAACTGCCGCGTATCCACTTGCGCCTTCTCCGGCTCATGCCAAGGATCAGCTTCACCTTCTAATGAAAACAGCAAGCGTTCATATAACTCTTCACGCCGTGCAGAATTTTCTAAAATTTGTTGTTTGACGTAGTCGAGACCAACGCGGGAGATGTAGTGCACGGTGCGTTCTAAATACCAACCTTCTTCGCGATACAGTTGTAAGAATGCGCCCGTGTATTCCATCACTTCTTCATGTGTTTTGAGCTTGACTAAAAATTGGGCGACTTCGGTTTTGATACCGCCATTGCCGCCCACATACACTTCCCAACCTGAATCAACGCCTATCACGCCGACGTCTTTAATACCTGCTTCAGCGCAATTGCGCGGGCAGCCTGAGACGGCGAGTTTGACTTTGTGTGGAGCATACATGCGCGCTAATTCGCGTTCTAATTGTTGTCCCATCAGCGTAGAATTTTGTGTGCCGAAGCGACACCATTCGCTACCCACGCAAGTTTTCACTGTGCGCAAACCTTTGGCGTAGGCGAGTCCAGAGGGCATGCCTAGGTCTTGCCAAACGGCGCGTAGATCTTCTTTCTTCACGCCGAGTAAATCGATACGCTGGCCGCCGGTGACTTTGACGGTGGGGATCTTAAATTTATCGACGACATCCGCGATTCTGCGCAATTCTGAAGCATTGGTTTCGCCACCCCACATGCGTGGAATCACCGAGTAAGTGCCATCTTTTTGGATATTCGCATGTGAGCGTTCGTTGATATAACGCGATTGCGGATCATCGATGGCTTCTTTCGGCCAAGTCGAAATCAGATAGTAATTCAAAGCAGGTCGGCAACTGGCGCAACCATTTGGTGTGCGCCATTCCATGAATTGTTGAACTGCTGCTACGGTTAACAAGTGATTGTCTTTGATCGCTGCACGCACCGCATGATGGGAATGATCGGTGCATGAGCACATGGCTTTTGCTTTGGGTGTTGCTGAATAATCGCCACCAGCGGTGAACATAATAATTTGCTCGACTAAGCCTGTGCACGAACCGCACGAGGCAGAAGCTTTAGTGTGTTTGCGCACATCTTCTAAAGTGAATAGGCCTTTTTCTTTAATCGCTTTGACTATCGTGCCTTTGCATACGCCATTGCAACCACAGACTTCAGCATTGTCTGGCATCGCCGCAGCTTTGGTATGACCTTCGTGACCAACATCGCCCGTATTGGATTCGCCAAACATTAAGGAATCACGTATCTCGGCGATGTTTTTTTCTTCGCGTAGTAGTTTGAAATACCAACTACCGTCGACCGTGTCGCCATACAAGCACGCACCGATTAGCTTGTCGTCTTTCAGCACTAATTTTTTGTAGACGCCACCGATGGGATCGGACAAGATAATTTCTTCGGTATCTTTACCTCCGGAGAAATCACCTGCTGAAAATAAATCTATGCCAGTGACTTTGAGCTTAGTGGATGTGACTGAACCTTGATAACGACCGATGCCAAAATTCGCTAAATGATTGGCACAAACTTTCGCCATTTCAAATAAAGGTGCGACCAAGCCATACACTGTGCCGCGATGATTCACGCATTCACCAACCGCATAAATGCGCGGGTCATAAGTTTGCATGGTGTCGTTCACGATCAAGCCACGATTACAATACAGTCCGGCGGATTCTGCTAAGGCGGTATTGGGGCGAATACCAACTGCCATGACGACTAGTTGTGTAGGAATTTCTAAACCATCTGAAAAACGGATCGCTTTAACATGACCGTTTTCATCACCGAGTAAGGCCTCGGTATTTTTTTCTAATAGAAAATTGAGTCCGCGATCTTCTAAAGATTTTTGCAGCATCTTACCGGCAGTAGGATCGAGTTGCCTGTCCATTAGCCATGCGGGTAGATGCACGACCGATACATTCATGCCGCGCATCTTTAAACCATTCGCCGCTTCCAGCCCCAGCAAGCCGCCACCGATCACCACAGCATGCGTATGCTCAGCTGCTGCGGCAATCATGGCATTGGTATCGTGGATATCGCGATAGGCAATCACACCCTGTAAATCTTTGCCCGGTACAGGCAACATGAACGGCGTAGAGCCGGTTGCGATCAGCAATCTATCGTATTCGGTTTCCATGCCATCTTCGGCGATCACCACACGTTTGTAGCGGTCAATCTTGACGATTTTCTTACCTAGATGCAGGGTAATATTGTTGTCTGCATACCAGTCCACATCATTGAGCATAATGTCTTTGATCGTTTGTTCGCCCGCTAGGACTGGCGATAACAAAATACGATTGTAATTGGCATACGGTTCGGCACCAAAGACCGTGATGTCGTACAAATCCGGTGCGATTTTCAGCAATTCTTCTAAGGTGCGTACACCGGCCATCCCATTGCCGACCATGACGAGTTTGAGTTTTTTCATGATGAAAATCCTTAATGTTTTTTTGGTGCCCTAGGCGACTTCTTTACTCGGATGCGATTGGCGGTGATATAAAAATTCCAGCACCGCGCTGCGATATTTTGCGTACTGCGCATCGTTGGCTAGAGCCACGCGTTCGCGTGGTCGGGCTAGTTCCACCGGCAAGACTTCGCCTATAGTCGCGGCAGGGCCATTGGTCAGCATGACGATTTTGTCGGATAGCAGCACGGCTTCATCCACATCATGTGTGACCATCACGACCGTGGATTGGGTCTTAGCGACGATCTTGAGTAATTCATCTTGTAAGTGAGCACGCGTCAGTGCATCGAGTGCACCGAAAGGCTCGTCCATCAATAAGACTTTGGGTTCTATGGCTAATGCTCGCGCAATGCCGACGCGTTGTTTCATACCGCCAGAAATCTCATGCGGACGTTTTTTGTCGGCGGCGCTCAATCCAACCAAAGCCAAGGCACTGCGCGTGCGATTGATTAATTCTGCTTTGGATTCCGTAGCGGAGAACACGCGTTCTACCGCTAGATAAATATTTTCAAAACAATTGAGCCAAGGTAGTAAAGAGTGATTTTGGAATACAACACCGCGCTCAGGTGAGGGACCGGCGATCTCGCGATTGGCGCATAGTAAAGTGCCCGACGTGGCGTTGGTTAAGCCCGCGATCAAATTTAAGAGTGTCGATTTGCCGCAACCCGAGTGACCAATCAGGGTAATAAATTCACCTTTGGCGATGTGCAAATTGATGTCGCGTAAGGCGTGAAAGCTCCCTTTCTTGGTGTCAAAGCGCATCTCTACATTTTGGATTTCTATGTATTTTTTTTCAGTCGCTACGGTTGGTGAGTTTTCCATTGGTGGCGTCTTCATTAGTTGTGTCATAATTAAGCTCCAGTCTCTTCATAAGTAAAAGCGCGCGCTACTGCGACCAAAATTTGCTCTAGAATTAGACCAACCAAACCAATCACGACGATGGCGATAATGATGTGTGGCACATTCAGGTTATTCCATTCATCCCACACCCAAAATCCGATACCGACGCCGCCGGTTAACATCTCCGCGGCCACGATCACCAACCACGCAGTGCCGATGGCCAGACGTACGCCTGTCAACATATAGGGCAGTACGCTAGGGAATAAAATCCGCGTCAGTATCTTCCATTCAGACAAATTCAAAACCCGCGCCACATTCATATAATCTTGTGGAACGCGTTGCACACCGATGGCGGTGTTGATCACCATAGGCCAGATGGAACAGATAAAAATAGACCAGATAGCGGCAGGATGTGCCGCCTTAAACACCAACAAACCGATAGGCAACCAGGCGAGCGGTGAGACGGGTTTAAGCAGGCTGATGATGGGATTAAACATGCCGGCCATAAAGCTAAAGCGACCTATCATGAAACCGAGTGGAATACCCACAATAGCTGCTAGACCAAAACCAACCGCGACCCGTTTTAAAGACGCATAAATATTCCAGCCTATACCTTGATCGTTGGGCCCATTTTGATAAAAAGGGTCAGAAAATAATTTGATCGCTTCTTGCAAGGTGACCCAAGGTGAGGGTAGCGAAGTATTTTTTTCAGCGATGATAGTCCAGATTAAAACCAGAAAAGCCAAGCCTAAAAATTGCGGCAATGCTTTTAAAGCTAAGGCTTTTAGTTTGCTTGAAAGCTTGAGCGAAAATGAAGAAGGTGTCGTCATCTTGGTTGCTTTCTTTGATGTTGGCTCGATTGCAGGTATTACTGTTGCCGGTGCAGATGCCGCCTTGCTCTTGTCACTGGAGCTGGCATTGGTGCTGGCGCTGGCACTATAGGTCGAGAGCAGGCTGGTCATAGAGTGTCCTTACGCTTTGATTTTGAAAGCGGCGGCGTAGGCGGCAGGATTTTGTCCGTCCCATACGGTGCCATCAATCAGCTTGCCCTTACGCATCGCGTCTTTTGGCACACTGACCTTCGCCATCGCTGCGCCATCTTTGTAAATATCGATACGATTAACCGCTTTCGCCACGCCCAGATAGTCAGGATCGGTTTTTAATAAGCCCCAACGCTTATGCTGAGTTAAGAACCACATAGCGTCTGATAAGTAAGGGAAGTTCACCGCGCCATCATTGAAGAATTTCATGTAGTAAGGATCATCCCAGGTCTTACCTAAACCATTTTGGTAGCGCCCCATGATGCGTTGATTGATGACGTCAACTGAAGTGTTGACATAGGATTTTTCGGCGATGATTTCGGCCATTTTTTGCTTGTTCATCAGTGATGCATCGATCCAGCGGCTGGCTTCTAAAATCGCCGCCACCACAGCGCGTGCGGTGTTCGGATATTTTTGCGAAAAATCGGAGGTGCAACCCAATACTTTTTCAGGATGATCGCGCCAGATGTCTTGCGTGGTGGCCGCCGTAATACCTATGCCATCGACTACCGCTCTGTGATTCCAAGGTTCACCTACGCAATAGCCATCCATATTATCGACACGCATATTGGCAACCATTTGCGGTGGCGGCACGGTAATGACTTTGGCGTCTTTCATAGGATTGATGCCATGCGCCGCCAGCCAGTAGTACAGCCACATGGCGTGAGTGCCAGTAGGGAAAGTTTGGGCGAAGGTGTATTCTCGTTTTTCACGTGCCATTAATTTGGCGAGACCCGCGCCATCGATAGCGCCTTTGTCAGCGAGTTTTTTTGAGAGCGTGATGGCTTGACCGTTATTATTTAAGGTCATCAAGATATTCATATCCTTCTTAGGGCCACCGATGCCTAGCTGTACGCCATATACCAGACCGTATAAGACGTGCGCGGCATCGAGTTCGCCATTCACCAATTTATCGCGCACACTGGCCCAGGAGGATTCCTTGGTCGGAATAATTTTGATGCCGTATTTTTTGTCGAAGCCCATGACCGAGGCAATCACCACCGAGGCACAATCAGTTAAAGGAATAAAGCCGATTTTGACTTCTTCTTTTTCTGGTTTGTCTGAGCCTGCTGCCCATGCGCGTCCACTTAGGCCTAACATGCTACTTGCGGCAAGCATGCCCGCACCTTGAATGAGATTACGGCGCGAGGGATCATGTGCAGTCGAACTGGTGTTAGCTGCATAGGCTGCATTGGCAGGAGATGTTTCATCTAGGGCACCTGTTTCGTCTGAGTGGTTAACTTGTTTATTCATGCTTACTCTCCAGCGTGTTGGTCTTACATGACATGATCAAAACGAAAAAAGGCGTCTTGCTACCCAACTCGCAAGAGTTAGATAGGAAGACGCCTTTGTCTTTTGGGAAGAGCTGATTAAGTTTTCTAGGCCTCGGATCGAGTCTTGGCGATGCCTGCTATTCTTAATGAATCCTTCCTGAGAAATTTACCGCCGTTAGCAAATTTCTGTCTGTACTGATTAGGTACTTAATTTTATAGTTGCAAATACTGTGCCAACTGGTCTTATCGTTTGTTTGCCTTGTACTGGCCAAAATCGGCATGTTGAAACAGGCTTTTATGCACTGATTTGGAACCCAATTTGGTGCGGTGCACTAAAAACGATCAGCCTAAAAAGTATTCAACCCAGTAAATCTGCTACATCCAAAATACGCTGTGCCAGATCGACTAATTTAAGGTTTTTTTCCATCGCTTGCTTGCGTAGCTTTTGATAGGCATCGTTTTCGCTTAGGCGATGACGTTCCATTAATAAGCCCTTGGCGCGTTCTATGGTTTTACGTTCGGCCAGTTTGGTTTTGGTATCGGATAATTCTGAGCGGAGTTTTTGCTCAGCGCGAAAGCGCGCTACGGCGACTTCCAATACTGGTTTGACTCTATCCACTTGTAAGCCTGCCACCACGTAAGCAGAGACGCCTGCCGCCATGGCGGCTTCTAGTTGTGAGGGATTACCGTCTTCGGTGAATAAGACGATGGGGCGCGGTGCATCGCGGCTGACGATGACTAATTCTTCTAAGACGTCGCGGGCATCCGATTCGGCGTCGATGATAATCACATCCGGCTGCAATTGCGTTAGCCGGTCAATCAGATACATATCGCCGGGGATGGAGGCGATAATATTGTAGCCAGCTTGTAGCAGGCCTATTCTTAAAGCGCGCGAGCGTGCCATTTGCAACTGCATCGCGGGATCTTGATCATGTGTATCCTCTGACACCGGCGTCACAGTATTGATGACGACGATCTTCAGGTTGGGCGCATGAGGTTGAGACAAGCAGGGCTCCTGAGTTAACCGCGACATCACATCAAAGCCTTGGCTGAAGAGTAGGTTAAAGAATCCGTTGAAGATTCGTTTGCTCAGCAGCCAAGTGTATTAATGTGTGTCGCAGTATGAAAATAAAATGTCGAATAAAATGCATAACAAATAGGTCGTGTCACTGATTTAGTCAGCACATAATCTAGTAATGCAATATTCGCGCCACCTTATTTGTAGAGCTTGCTGTTATTTACTTTCCGATTTGCGATGTTGGATCGATGACCAAAGTGAAGCGATAATAAATGCGACACCTATCAGGCCGGTAAAAATTTCTGGGATGTGAAATTTGATGCTGGCGAACATAATTAACGCCAGAATGCCGATAGCATAATGCGCGCCGTGTTCCAGAAATACATATTCTTCTAAAGTGCCTTGGCGCACTAGATATACCGTCATGGAACGGACAAACAAGGCACCGATTGCTAAGCCTAGCATGATGATAACGACATCGTTCGTAATCGCAAAAGCGCCAATGACGCCGTCAAATGAGAATGACGCATCTAATACTTCCAGATATAAAAAGCCACCTATACCACCACTTTTCACCACCGCACCGATATCGAGGTCGGTGGCTTCTTCTTTCTCCAATAGACCGCTGATGAAATCAACGCCCACATAGGTAATGACGCCCCAGATACCGGAGAGTAGAACATCAAACTGACGTGCTTCTTCGACTAGGCTGATGCTTGCGACCACCACCAGCAATGCCACTAGAACTGGGATCGCACTAATAGTACCGAATGAAGAAAATTTTTCCTCTATACGCCCCAGCCAGTGCATGTCTTTTTTTTCATCGAATATGAAATTTAAAAACACTAACAATAAAAACACGCCTCCGAATGCGGCGACTTCTGCATGGTGACTGATCAGGTGAGTAGAAAAAGCTTTGGGATTATTAATCGCCAGATCCCAGACCTCGAGCAAACCGAGGTCCGCTGCTTGAGCCACGATCACTAAAGGAAACACCAGCCGCATACCAAACACGGCAATGACGATACCGACTGTCAAAAATAATTTTTGCCAAAATGCATCCCAATTTTTTAACACTGAGGCGTTCACCACAGCATTATCGAAGGACAGTGAGATTTCTAAGATCGCCAAAATTGAGGCGATACCGAGAGCAGTCAGCGCTGCATTGACGCCACCATGGGTATAACCCCAGTAAGCGGCCAGTGCTAATAAGACGATAGAGATCAGGAGAGAGACTTTGAAATGCTTCATGGGGTTCCGATAGCGATGTGTCTGCGATGTAGATAAGATGTGCGTATGAATGTACTGGTAGTTGCAATCAATTAGATCGGTATGCCATTTAGTTGAAAACAATAAATATTCTAATTTTATAAGTAAAACATGACTATGCCGCAGAGTGTAACTTATAGGTGGGCTCTGAACCAAGACAATCCTGAATCCGCAATTTAAGGGGGAGATGAAATTGACTTCACCTACACTTCATTGTCGCTTCACTCAGATTTTTTAAACTCATGGCTTCCATTTTTTTATTAATAGGAAGTCATGATGTCATTATCTTCGAGTTTAAAAATTATGTTGATTAATCCACCTCGCACGCTTATTGGGAGTCGCTTCCAAGACAAAACTTTAGCGCCTTTGAGTTTAACCAGTTTGAGAGAGGCTTTAACGAAGACCGGATTTGACGTCGTTTTGTATGACGCAGACAAGGGTCATACGTCTTTGTTCAACATTGTTCGCGAATGCCGGAAACAAGCACCACAGTATGTCATGTTGGAATGTACGAGTTCTGCGTCGCAACATGCAACGGTGATGTTGCTATGCGCTATGTTGAAATTTTCTTTACCACATTTAGCGATTATGTATGGAGGTATGTCTTCTCATCATCACCAGGTGGAGGTGTCTTCCAACACTCCCTATTCTTGGCACGCCTCATAGGACTCTCTGGGACTAATTTTTAAGCACTTAAAGCTCGTCGAGTAGTCCTTTACATTACAATGTCCCTAATTAAATTTCGTATTACCATTGAAGATCATGGCAAGACTCCCTCGTCTAGTAATCCCTCATCAGCCCCATCACATCACGCAGGCCGGTATCGATGGCAAAATTATTTTTGTCGATACCTCTGATTACGTCGTTTTCATTGATTGGCTCAAAGCGGCGGCGAAACAATTTAGCATACAGATTCATGCCTATACGATTTTGCCAGATCGTTTGCATTTGTTGGCAACACCGAGTGATGAATTAGGACTAGGCAAAATGATGCAGTGGCTGGGACGTTATTACGTTCCTTACTTCAATGCTAAATATAAGCGCACGGGTTTGTTGTGGCAGGGGCGCTTTAAAGCGACGGTGCTCGACGCGTCTAATTATTTTTTGCCTTGCTGCGTGATGATAGAAGAAATGGCGGTACGCCAACATTTGGCGCAGGAGCCGGCGAGTTATCCTTGGTCTAGTTGTCAGCATCATCTGGGCATGCGGCTTGACCCTGTGGTGGCAGATCATGCGATGTATTGGGGCTTGGGGAATACCCCTTTTCAACGTGAAGCGGCTTATCGCGATTTGTTGGAAAGAGGTTTATCGTCAACACATTTCAAAGCGATCATGGACGCGACTAGCAAAGCTTGGGTTTTAGGCTCCGATGCATTTAAGCAGGAAATGGCGAAGCTGACTGAGCGTAGAGTGGAGCCTGCGGCGCGTGGCAGGCCGCGCAAGAAAGTCGCGCCGCCTGCCTGATGGTATTGGCTGTGAGTTCAATTATTCGCCGACCAACTGTACGGCGTCGATTACCTTATAGCCACGTTCTAAATTATTGGCTACAGTGACTTTCACTGCCTTGGCTTTGTAGGACGTTTTTTCAAAGCTGCGTACGAACCAAGTGCGGTTGCCGCGTTTGTCGCGTTTTTGATCGCTGATACCTTCCCATACGGTATTCCATTTACCATCGGTGCTTTGTAATTCAATTTTACTGATGGCTTCAACACCGTCACCTCCTTCGAATACCACACGTACTTCGGTCGCGGATACAGGTTTTTCGTAACTTAATTCTAGCCAGTCAAAGCCTATGTCCTGATTATTGTTGGTCCAATCCTTGCCATCGACTGCGCCCTTGGCATTAGCTGCCACGCTCGATGATGATGGACCTGAACTATTTTTTTCGCCGAAGGTAGAACTGGCTTTGGCCTCATTGGCCCATTGGGCTTTGCTATCGTTGATGTATTGATCTTCCATCTTCGCATAGTCCATCAAGGCTTTTTTCTGTGCCTGCTCACGTTGTTCAGGCGTTTCTTCGGCTGGTGTTGCATTGGTCGCTGGTGCTGGTGCTGTTACTACAGCAGTGCTTGCTGCGGGAGCGCTGGCAGCACTCGCCGACGCGTCGGGTGCTTTTTTGTTGCAGCCGAGGATCAAAGTGCAACTGATCGCTAATAATGCAGACAGTAAAGTGGAAACGCGAAAGCTTGTTTTCATAAAATAGTCCGTTTGGAAATGAAGGTGGGGAAATTTAAACCTGAAAATTATGCAAATTATGCAATTACGGTCGTCATTTTATGCGAAATGTTTTCTTTGTTTCGTAAGAAAATGTAAATATAGGAACTTGTGCCAAACGGCGCTGACATTTTCGAATAAGTTAGTGAAAGAATGTTAGTGAACAAATTTTTGTAGAAGCTAGGGGCGTTTATGAAAAGAACTTTATGTATTTGGGCTGTGCTATTAGGGTTTGCAGTAGGTGCGCAAGCTCAAAAGCCGGCGGCAGATGTGATCATACAAAACGCAAGAATATGGACGGTAGATCCAGCTCGCCCCGAGGCGCAAGCGGTGGCGATCTTGGCAGACAAAATTGTGGCGGTGGGCTCTAATCAACAAATTGCTTTTTGGCGAGGGAAGCAAACCAAAGTAATTAATGCTCAAGGTAAGCGTGTATTGCCGGGTTTTAATGACGCTCATGTGCATTTTGCAGATGGTGGAAATTCCTTATCTGAAGTGGCCTTGAAAGATGCTACGTCACCGCAAGAATTTGTCCGTCGTATCGCAGCGCATGCAGCACATTTGCCGCAAGGGGAGTGGCTGATTGGGGGAAATTGGGATGATCAAGCCTTTAGTCAACCTGAGCTGCCAACCCGACATATGATCGATGCTGCCAGCGCTGATCGTCCTATATTCGTGACTCGCTATGACGGCCATATGGCGCTTGCCAATTCTTTTGTATTGAAGTTGGCCGGTATTGATAGAAATACGCCAGATCCTATTGGTGGTGAAATTGTGCGTGATAGTACAGGGAATCCTGCTGGCTTGCTGAAAGACGCTGCGATGGATTTAGTGTTTAAAGTCATGCCAGAACCCAGCCACGAAAAACGCATGCGCACGATTCGTGCTGGTTTGAAATATGCGGCGCAATATGGTGTCACCAGCGTACAAGATATGAATCCGCCTTACTCGGATATCGCCGCCTATGCGGAACTCGCCGAGCGCAACGAATTAACTGCGCGGATGTATGTGGCACCGATGTTGTTGGATGCCGATGACATCCGCAAACTAGGTTTGCGCCGCGCTTTTGGTTCTGACTATTTACGTATCGGTGCGCTCAAAGCCTATGCAGATGGTTCGCTGGGTTCTAGTACCGCGTATTTCCATGAGCCGTATCTTGATGCTCTAGATCTCGATGCACCGCAGGCACGCGGCATGCTGGCGGCAGAAATGCAACCGCTGGATGCGATGCGCGAGCGTATGATCAAAGCGGATCAGGCAGGTTTACAATTATGCATACATGCGATTGGCGACGATGGTATCGCGGCGATTTTAGATTTATTTGAAGACGTGGTGAAGGCAAACGGGCCGCGTGACCGACGTTTTCGTATTGAGCATGCGCAGCATTTGGCACAAAAAGATTTTGCGCGTTTTGCAAAATTGGGTGTGATTGCATCGGTACAACCGTATCACGCGATTGATGACGGACGTTTTGTCGATAAGCGCATAGGTCACGATCGCGCTAGCCGCACTTATGCCTTTAGAAGTTTTCTACAACATGGCGTTAGACTGGCGATAGGTACCGATTGGACTGTTGCGCCTCTCGATCCCATGAGCGCCATTTACGCCGCAGTGACCCGTGCCACCATTGATGGCCAGTTTCCACAAGGCTGGTATCCAGAACAGAAATTAACCGTCGCTGAAGTCGTGCAGGCTTACACCATGGGCTCTGCTTATGCCGAATTTCAAGAGCAGATTAAAGGCAGTATCACGGTAGGTAAATTAGCCGATATCGTGATTCTCTCACAGGATATTTTTAAGATCCCGCCAGAGCAGATTAAGGATGTCAAAATTGAGAAAACCATGCTGGGCGGTAAACTGGTATATGAGCGCTAGTGGCTGCGATAGGGAAAGCCTGCTTTGAGATAGGGTTTGCAACTGGGCTGAACTAATGCCCAAGTAATTTCCCTTAGCGTGGCTCATCTTTGTTATCCGCCTTCGCTTTGTCTATGTTACCTAACAAGGACCAAACCATGGCACTTATGAGCGCGATAGCAGCGACAAGTGCTGCCCACAACCAATAAGATTTTTTTTGATTATTGGAGGCGTGCTCTGCCTCAGATTTTACGGCTATCGTGTTTGAGTTACCTTTAGTTGTTGGTGTTGTGTTTCGCTCATTCATTGCTGATGGGATTTTTACTTCTGCGAATGTCAAAGCTTGCTCGTATAGATTTTTCTGCGGCATTAACGTGCTCAGATTTAGTGGCGAGCCCTCTTTTTTGTTGTCTGAAAACTCTATGCGGTAAGGCGTTTCACCACGCGCTAAAAAAAACAGGCTTCGGCTTAATGAACCTAAAGAGATGGTTGGCGCTAAGTTCGCAAGACTGTTTATTCCCGCTGGAATATGTAGGCGAATTTTGTTGAGCGCTGCGCCGCTTAAAGGAAGCGCTTCGGTGTTGACTTCTCCTGTCGCTAGCGCAAGGCGATAGGCGGTGGTGTCGCCGAGAAAAAAATCTTGAGCATGGGTAGTTCTGGCGAGTTGTTTTTGATAGCGAAGTACATAGAGTGGATTGCGAAAACGATGATGGCTAGTATTGGTATCGATTTCTGAATTTGCCGTTTTGGAAAATTCTCCAAAAATCTGTACTTTTGCCAGTGTGTTTTTTTCTTGTAGATGGAGTTGTAAGCTATCAATCGGCATGTTTGCTGGCACTTGATAGGTGCAAGAGTAAGCATCGCAATGAGATGCTTGTATCGGCTTAGTCCATTGCATCTTGGGTGCAATTTGCTCTGATTCTTGGGTATCAACGGTGATTGCCAAAATCTGCGGCACACGCTGAGCTAGCTCGGTGCTGATAGCTGGGCTGGAGTGGGAATTTGAGCTTGCGTCTGTTGTTGCGTCTGTTGTTGTATCTGTTAGCAAACTTAAACGCAGATACTTCGCTTTGCTATGATGCAGATTCAAAGACAATTGCTGTATTTGCTCGCCCTGATGTTGTAACTGAACTAGCTGTTCCAGTTCACTCACAAGTAACCAATGCTTAAAATCGTCACTAGCTTCTATTTTTATAGGCGCAATGCCTAGAAAATTTTTATCAATACGAACTCTAGCTTGTACTAAGCGTGCGCCAGGATTCAATTTGCTGGCATCAACCATCCACGAGTAAGCGGTGCTGTTCGCGTGCTGTGTCGATTTCATTTTGTTTTGCAAAATCAAGCTACCATCAGCCTGACGCTGGACAGTTATGGAAGCAATTTCTTTGTCTTTTATCTGGTTTTTCTCCGCGCTGGTTAAAGGGAAGAAGGGAAGCGTATGGCTTTCCATCTTTAAGGTTTCGGCTGTACCGTCTAACCACGCATAATTCAAATAGTCGCCCTTAGCATTGCGTAGTCTTAAATCAGATAATTGACTATTCGCACTTTGCGGATACAGCGCCAGCGGTATTTTTACTGCGTAGTAGGGTAAAGACTGAGCAGTGGGTAATTCGATAAAGATGGATTGAGGTGCTTGATTTTGCAGGCCGCGATTTGGCGGATCTTGGTGATGCGCAGCCTGCTCTGACTGCGCTAATACACTTAATGTACCGAACGCGGTCAATGCACTGAATGCACTCAGCGATAACATCAAACCCCAGGCTAATGATGGTAAGCGGTTAGACATGATGGGCATCCTCATTTTCTACCGCTTTTGCTTGAAACTTGCTCTTCACAGGTACTGGTGCGAAATAACCTACTACCAAGAAGGCGATACCTACACCTATGAACGAGACGATGCGATAGAGGCCGCCGCGATCTGCCAGTTCAATGACGAACAATTTGAGAACGACAATGGCAAGCAAAGCGACACCTACCAGCCAGATCGAACGTGAAGCGCGTCGATTGCCAAATAACATCAAACTCACACCGCACAGTGCCCAAGTAATTGACACCGCGGCTTGTGCCAGACGGGAGGCAAATAGCGCATCAAAATCCCAAGCAACGCCGCCAAAATGATGCACAGATCGCAGCACGGCACCCGTTAATAGCGCTAAGCTAGACAAGGCTAGCACCCCATAGGCTTGAACTTGTGGCGGCTTAACTCGTGCGTTCTCAGGCAATTGTCGCCACCATCCATACAGGCTCAATAGGATGATTATTTGCGCCAACTCCAAAGGATTTAGCAAGGGGAGATAAGGCAGGGGGGATGCATTGCCCGCCGATAGTAGATTGCTGACCCAACACCAGATTAAGAGGTAGAGCGCGATGGGTGTCGCTGCATTTTGTAAATACACAGAACGATGCTTTGACAGTGGCCAGCGTTTCGCCATAAAAGACTGACCTAAACTATACAAGCACAGCGCGGGTGCCAAGATCCAAGCCAACAGTACCCAAGCAGATGTTGGTTCACTCCATATGCTGAATCGTCCGCGTAATTCCGCCGAGATGATAAATAAGGCTAGCCACAGACCGATCATATGTAAGCCTGCCAAAAGACGTGGGTAGGGCGTATAGAAACGCTCCTGCTGTTTCAAAGCGAACCAATGCCAGATAAACGCGCAAGGCCAAGCAATAATCCCCCATGAACTTGACGGCAAGTAGGTGCCTACGCTGCCAGTTATACCGAGATCGGCGGCGAAAATAAACAAGCCTAAACTGATAGGACTCACCAAACCCGTTTGCGGCCAATCACGCCATCGTGCAAGCACCAATAATAGCGCGGAGGTAAGAATGCCTATAGCGATGTTGGCGGCTGGAAGGCTGGGCAATAATTGCCATTGAGTGAATGCCGAGGTAGATTCTCCCGACCAAGCCACTAACCACCAAAACAATCCCCACAAAACAGGTAGCCATAGCATAAACGTTTGGCTACACCAAGGATTGAGCCATGCTTGCGAAGCGTGCACGCTACCTGGCGTTACTGGCTGGATCGCGGTGGCGTTAGATAATTCTCCTAAGATGCGACGCATAGTCTGTGCTTGTGCTCGTATTTGATCTCCGCTCCACCAGCCAGCGATGGCCAAAGACAGGCAGGCAAAAAATCCTAAATTCATAAAGGGAGCATCATCATATTGAGTGCGATGGCCTAGGAATAAAATTGCGCTATAAGCCTGTACGATCAGCGCAAAAGTCGCCACCGGTGTATGCGACATATACAATGCGCCAGCCAAGATGAGACCCGCAGTGAGCGGCCAAATGGCAGCAGCTTGCGCTACGCTTAGCGTAAACAACATGGCGATATGCATTAGGCAAAATGCGCAGATCAAGGCAATGCTATTGAATATTGACCATGCAGGCGGTGTGCCTTGCATTTCTGCTTCTCGCTTACGGCGTAACATATGACGCCCGGCGTTGAATAGGATGGAGCAAGCGATGAGCAAGGCCGACAATGCACCGCGCCAGCCATCTTGTAAAAAGCTCGCTTGCTCGATATTGCGATTCACATGTAGCGTCAGCATGAAAGTGATGACCGCTAACCCTTGTACCACGGCCGCAATCGGTCTGAGCGCGGGTAAATTGCGGCGTAGTCCTTGATCGCTGACAAGTAAGGCAAATAGTGCGCAAGCCGCCGCTGCAAAACTGGGGCGAAACACTAGCCAAGGTAAGAGCGTAAAAGCCGCTATACCCAACCACGGCAGGCAAGCGGCACCGGCAGATTCCCAGCGTGGAAGGCTGGGCAGGTTTTCCTGTGCACGGCGCGATTGTAATAGCCACATATGCCATATACCCAAGGCGCTCAAGCCTAATAAAATAGGACCGAGCAAGGAACCCTGTAATAAAGCTTGTTCGGGTACTGAGTTGATACTGATCGCTTGCAATAATTTGACGGTTGCCCCGACGATTACCACTAGGGAAAAGGCGCGCGCATATGGCCGGTTTTGTCTTGTGCCTAGCCAGTACATTCCTGCGCCTTCGACTGCCCAAGCGGCGCTGGTCCAGCTTCCTTCCAAGCCTAAAGGAATCGCAAGCGTGGCGAAGATAGCAGCAACGATGACATAAGCTTCCGCCAACAAGGCTAAGCCCTGCTTTTCTTTAGAAAAAATAAAGCGCGCCATCACGAGATAAAAGAAGGCGACGGCCAAGGCAGAAAACGCCGCACCGAATTCCGTGTTCTGCACCAATAAATACTGTAAGCCAAAGGCGGTGATAGGATTACCAAACACCAGCGCACTATCGACTCGTCCAACAACTTTAAGCCCAGCTAAGGGATTGCCAGCTTGTTGTGCCAACTCTGCGCTATGACGCGCTTCGGATAAAGTGCGACGCGCAAACAGTACCCCAATCACGGCAAACAAGACGAAGAAGAAAATCAAGAACGGTTGGACGATGGCGTAGTCACTGTCAGCATAAAATTTATTTGCCCAGCCGATAGACAAAGTAAAGGTGCCAACAAACGCGATGACATTCAAGACCCGCCACGCATTGAACCATGCGATTAAAAAGATACCTACATCGAGTATCGCCAGATAAGTAAATAGGCCGAGCGGGCGATTGGCACCGGTCGAGGTTAGCAGTGGTGAAGCAAAGCCTTCTAAGGCAGCGATAATCGCCAATACCGGTGCTTTTTGTAAGACGGCCAAGGCGGCACTTAATACCGATATCGCGAATAAAAAAGCAAAGCCAATTTCAGGTGTAATCAAGGCATGTACTTTGAGTGCCGAAAGGCTGGTCAGATAAAACACACCAATCGCCATCCCCTGCAGACTCAGGGCATAGTCGCGTCGTTTATGGCGTAATCCCCAACCCAATCCCAATAATACCAAGCCCGTCACTGCCACACCCAGATAGCGCAATTCTATGGGCACGGTCACGCGTTCTGCCGTGTAGCGCAATAAGAAAGCCAAGCCTAAAAATAAAATCAAGACACCCACTTTGACCAAAATATTGCCGCCGTAGATAAAATCGGCGATAGGTTGAGGCAAGCTTTCGCGCAAGCTCTTGCGGGGTGGTGGCGCTAATTTTTTGTTGTCAGCTTGGGGCGGCGCGGTTTCAATTTGTGGTGTCGCGATGGTGTTCAAGATGGCGCTTGGCATTACCGTGGCGGGTACAGCCGAGGACTCAGCAGAGCTTAAAATAAGTTCATGCGTGCTTGCTCCATCTTGCGTTAGCGCTTTTGCTGCTGGTAATTCTGTGTCGGTAAGCGCTGCCTGCATTAGGTGGTTTAATGCAGGATCACTTTGATCGTGCGGAGTAACAGCTTGATTGTCTGTGTCGCGTGTGATGCTAGCTGACGCAATATTCGATACAACATTGGTCGCAATATTAGTCTCAATATCTGTTGCAACTTCTGAAGCGGTTTCGGATGGTATGACTGCCGTATTAGGTGCTTGATGCGTGAGTGAATTGAGTTCAACTGTTGCTGGTCTACTGGTCGTTGGATTAGCGGTGCGCGCGCTACGCAATTCTTCTTCTAATAGTTTGAGTTTTTGTTCCAGATTGGCGATGGTTTTGCGTAACTCATTGATGGCGGCTGCCGCATGTTCGTGCAGCGTCTGATTACTTTTTTTGAGTGTATCTAGTCGTGAGTTCAGATTCATTTGTAGTATCAATCCAAACGCGCCGCCACACACCGTATAAATCAGGACAGCACTACTTCGGTCTGCGCCCAAACCCAATGCAAATCCAATCAACGCACCTATCCACCACATAGCCTAACCTCTCAAAAATGACTAAAAAGTCAATGTGGGAACTGTAAGTAGTATTTGGGTTTTTTACAAGAGGAATCACCGATCTTGAATACTCTAGGACTATTCAAGCTTGATACTATGCATCGTTCGCACCGATGCAGATTTATTGAGGAGCGATAGTGCGATTATTTTTCAGTAAATAATCTTGTGCGTTGATCCGATAAATCAGACTGGGGACTGCATCCGGCACATCGTTTGTGCTATCGATTTGCAGTAAGCCCGCTTTCTCTAAGGTGCGCCGTGACGGCGTATTATCTGGCCGGACTAAACCGAAAACCGCATCACGCTCAAGCTCGATGAAGGCACTCCTTAGACCCGCTTCCGCAATCGCGCTGCCTATCCCCTTGCCCCAAGCACGTTGCGCAAGGCGGAAATACAGGTTTAGGCCTTCATAGTGACCAATTTGTCGGTGAGAGATACCTCCAAATCCAATTATCTGTTCAGGATCTTCGATCAGACTGACTGCCCAATAACCAAAGCCCTTAGTTTCCCAATTAACGATCCAAGTTCGTATGTTGTTTTCTACGGTTTCCGCTTTGGGTGTGCCAAAGGGATTAAAACGATTGGTTTCTGGATCGCAGTGGATAGCAATTGCAGCATCGAGATGATGAAGACTAAGCGCTTGTAGTACCAGTTGGATTGAGTTCATGAAATAGCTGACCTGATGGCGTACAGATATTGTAGCGGATCTTTCTGGTACGAGAGACTGATCTGGATAATCCGGTTCGCCCCTAATTATTAGGTTTTCACCACAAATATCTAGTTATATTTTTACGCATTTTATAATATTTAGTTTTTCTATACAGTAAAACCAAAGTATGGGTAGCGTTGCTTGTTGACGTCGCCCGTGTAAACAACAAGGAGTAAATAGCGTGCGAACACAAGAACATACTGGTCAATCTACTGCGTCTATTAGAGATGGAGCCACTCTTGCATACAACAAGCTCAATGAGAACTTGTCGACCCGTCGGCATGATTTGGAACTATTGCGTATTGTCGCGCTATGCATTTTAATTTTTTATCATACGGGCATGCTCTATGTCAGCGGTTGGGATTTCCATTATAAGAGCGCGTATCAAAGTGAGAGCCTAGCAAATTGGATGCTCTTGGTTAATCCTTGGCGTATGTCTTTACTCTGGCTAATTTCTGGCGTGGCTTTGCGTCATGCTTTGCATAAGTATGGTGCATGGCACAGTTTGCAGCAGCGTTGTGTGCGTTTGCTCTTGCCGCTATTGTTCGGGGTCTTAGTCGTGGTGCCGCCACAACTTTTTATCGAAATGTCGGGCAAAGCGCAATTGCCTGTGAATTTTACTTATCTGGATTTTTATCAAGCATTTTGGCATTGGAAAGACCCACTCTTTAAGGAATACCAAGGTGGTATTTTGCCGCACATGGATGTGAATCATCTTTGGTATTTACGTGAGCTTTGGAAATTCTCATTGCTGCTCATCATTGCGTATTTTTCTTGGTCTGCATTACGTCAACGCTTCCCGATTGCAATCGCATCAGTTGAGGACAAAGTAAAAACTAGTTTGGCAGTAAGTTGGCAAGGTGCGGCCTGTAGCGCGCTGTTAATTGCTGCACTGGCGGTATTGGATATCGTTCATCTTGATGATCGCAACACTACGGGATTTTTATTTTTATTAGCAGGCTATGCATTGGCTTCTGTTCCCACATTTTGGCAACACGTGTTTGAGCATCGTAAAAAATATTTGTACTTGGCGGGTCTGTTTTATTTGCTCTTACTCTGTGTGTATAACTTTTTATGGATGGTACCTGAACGTAAAGCTCTGGCATGGGTAGATCCGCTAGCGGCCATTGTGTATCGTTGTTACGGCGGTTTTTGTATCATGGCTGCGCTTGGTTATGCTAAGCACTTTGGTGAGCGTTTTAAATCATTTTCTCAACGTTGGAGTGAAGCGGTATTGCCGGTGTATGTCGTACATCAAAGCTTGATCTTGATCGCCGCTTACTATTTAAAACCTTATGCCGTCGGTGCTTGGTTAGAACCGATTTTAGTGTTGTTTTTCACCTGCATCGCAAGCTATTTCATGTACGCCCTGATTGCGCGCGTGAATATCTTGCGGGTTTGCTTTGGTTTGAAATGGCAAACTCCTAAGCCTGTAAGATCAAATACAGAAGGTCTAACGCAGCAAGCACAATCAGCACAATCAGTACAGCTAGGAGAAAAATTACGCACGGGTTTAGGTTATCTATTGCTAGTGCCATTGGCTTTAAAGTTGATCGTCTGAGCAAGCGACAGAAATAGTGTTAGCGATAGAGATAGAGTTCATGCTTCAGGCTAGCGCTTACACTTTCAAGTAGGCGCGAAAACCGCGGCCGCTATAGTAAGACTGTGCGCCGTTATGATAAGTAAAAACTTGGTCATAGCGGCGGTCGCAAAATAAGGCACCGCCTAGTTCTCGCATCGCTGTCGGGGTCTGTATCCAGCTGGATGTTTTTTTATCGAATTCGCCCAATTTTTGTAATGCACGATATTGTTCTTCATCGAGTAATGTGACGCCCATCATCGCCGCCATATCAAGCGCGCTATCAACTGGTTTGTGCTCTTTTCTAGCATCCAATGCTTTCCGGTCATAGCAAATACTGCGGCGTCCATCCGGACTCTCGGGCGAGCAATCACAAAAAATATATTCACCCGTGGCCTCGTCAAACCCAACAACATCGGGTTCACCACCGGTTCTTTCCATGTCATTGAGTGCCAATAATTTTTGGGAGTGAGCGCTGAGTTTTACTTCCACTTCAGACCAAGCTATTCCCTCATGGCGTTGCATGTTTTTTTCAAAGCGTTGCTTTAAGATCGCGAGTAATTCAGTTTCTAAATTGCTGCTCATAGTAGGTATCCTTTCTATGGAGTGGCTGTTCAAATTGCTGTTTATTTTACGATAGCTCTTTAAGAAAAAGGCGATGACTTTTTCGCTCCGGTGTTTTGTTCATTATCTTTCACATCTTTAATGCTAAGATCAAAGAAAATAGCTGGATTTTTGTCTTTTCTTCAGGAGTGTTTTCATGTCGAATCAAGTGGTGTTGGCGCTATCTTCCTTGCTTTCCAGTGTGTTGCTCAATCTTGGTAGTAGTGCGTGGAATGAGAGCTACGCGCAATTGCCGGTGGCATCAAATCAAGTCAGCAGTCAAGACGCCCACAAGTTTTTAACTCAATTCGAAGCGGTGGATGAGAGTCAAAAGCAGGCATGGAAAATGTTTACTGATGGGCAAACCGGACAGATTAAGCACCTGCCAGGTGCCGTAGAAAATTGGGTGCAAGCAGCTAATAAAAAAGAAGCTTGTCGAGTGTATGCCGCTACTTTCGTCGAACCGGGTAAGGCACCGTGGTGGGAAAAAGTAGGTAATTATATTCATTGGGATGGCGCCTGTATCGATGGCTACGCGGCTGGCATCGGGCGCGAATTTACTTTCGAAGAGGGACAATTATCGGCGTGGTTGGCCGATTATGAAGGCGTTAAAAAAGCGCCACAATATTATTTGGTAACGCATTACGATAAACAAACTATAGAATTTAAAGCAGCCGCTCACCCGCTTTACGTTAGCTTGCAGTACGTACTTAATACTTCGGGTGATGCAAAATCTGATAAGTCTGCTAAACAGCTTGCGGTCAATTATTCTGTGTTGAATATGACTGAGAATCGGCTCTATCGCAAAGAGGGTGCGGTAGGTATTGATCAGGTTTCAAAATCTATGATGCTGCCCAATAAAAATAGTTATGCGGTGGTACAAAATATCAGTCCTGTCACTCAATTTTCTTATCACACCAGCGTGAACAGTCTTTGGCAACGCATGGGCTATTCCGTGGTGTATGCAAATAGCGGATTAGAAGCGAAAACCATGCAGCTTTTTAACGCCACTCCTGAAAAAACGCAGGAGACTAATTTGCCATCAACTTATATTAATCATTTGAAGACAGTAAATGCAAAAATTGATCGCAATCTAAGGACTGGAGAGCAGGTATTACAACGCACATTTGAGGTGCTGGCAAAGTATCGTACGCGTGTTTGTCAGGGCGTAGTGAAGGTGGATTTTATGGATAGCCTTCAGTATGGACGGCTTTGCTTGGAGAATGGTGAGCTGAGCGTGTTTGATGATTGGGTGGTGACCTCATTGAAGAAACAGCAGCTCGCGCATGAACAGTTGAAGCAAGAAATTCTGCGCAGAAAAGAGTTGCTGGCGAAGGCGCCTGCCAACGTGTCTGCCAATGCGACCAACAATAATCATGCGAATAAAATGACGGCGAACCTCCAGCAGTTCGTCAATGACATAGAAAAATCTACACGCAGTATCAGTGATTTTTCACGTTCTTCTATGGAGGCCAAGCCACATTGGGAAGGCTTATCAAGCGATATGAAAAATTGTGCCATCGTGGCGAATCTAGTGCAGTGCAAGCTTCCTTAATTTCGTATAGATATTAAAAAGCAAAATAGTCTCATCACTGGCACATTTATGTTGTAAAAAGGCGGTTTTACGGCCTTAGCTGATAGAGGCTAGCGCACTATCAATAGAAACTATTGACAGTGGGTAAGTCACTTGGCAAAGTGGATTGCAACAGCTTTGTTGACTGCGTTGGTGGATTTTCGCATTTGCTTTGAACACCTTCGTATCTTATTTTGACTAGGTGGTGTCTTGCTTAAATTTACCAAAATGATGATAGCCCGAATGTGCTGGCAGCGCCTGTTATGCGCGTGGCTGGTTCTGCTATCCTCTTGGTCTTGGGCGGCCTCGACTTCCGAATTACGCTTTCAACGATTATCTGCTCTCGGTGCAGATCAACTCTCTACTTTATCCCTGCTACAAGATAAACAAGGTTTCATTTGGATAGGGACGAATAACGCAGGCTTGTACCGATTTAATGGCTATCAAAGTGATAAATATCTAAGTCAGGCAACGAATCCCGCTAGTTTGCCGCACGATAGAATCTCCGCGCTATTCGAAGATAGGGACGGCAGTATTTGGGTAGGTACGCAAAATGGTCTGGCGCGATTTAATGCGGAAAGCAATGACTTCACACGCTTCACGCCCAAAGCTGGTTTGGCTAATCAAGGTATTATTAAAGCCATCGTCTCAGATGGACAATCGGGATTTTGGTTGGCGACTTGGGGTGGTCTACAGCATTTTGATACGCGCAGTAATACCTTTACCTTGTACACTCACAATCCCAGTGAAAGTACCAGCCTCGCCACGAATGATCTGAACGCCATTGCTGTGGATAAACGTGGTGGTGTGTGGGCCGGAACTTGGCCCGCCGGCATTGATTATCTGGCGCCTGGCGCAAAGACGTTTCAGCACTTCCGCGTTGATGATGAGCGCGCACCTGATTCCAAACTCAATATTGTTCGTTCTATGTTGCTAGACGATCAGGGTAAATTATGGATGGGCACGGAGAATGGGGTAGTGTTGTGGAATACCGCAGAAGACTGGTCAACCCGTCGTCGGCTCGATAGTCCGGCCAGTCGCGTCAATGCTATTTATGCCGATAAACACGGAACCGTGTGGGCAGCAACCTTGTCAGCAGGTTTGTTGAAATGGGATGTGGCAACTTCGCAGTTTGTCCAATTCGTTAAGCATGCGATTGATCCGTATAGCCTTCCCTCAGATGATGTACGAGCTATCTTGCATGATCGTGGCGGCATGCTGTGGGTCGCCACTTTGACCGATGGAATTGCCTTAGCTAATTTGAATAGCAAGGGCTTTAAACGCATCATTCCCTTTGATGCTGATTTACAGAATCCTAGACCTAATAATGCCTTATTAAGAATGACGGGAGCACCTGATGGACGCCTATGGCTAAGTAGTAATAGTGGCGTAGCTTTGTTCGATGTCTCCAGTGGCAAGGTGCTTAAGCAATTTCGTTATGATAAAAATCGACCCGGTTCACTCAGTAATGATCTGGCCTATAGTTTGTATCAGCAGAAGGATGGACCACTGTGGGTTGGTACTTCGGTGGGCCTAAATCGTTTAAATCTGAATAGCTCAGATCTAAATGATTTGGCTTCAAGTGGCACTAGTCCAAGTCGTTCGAAGCCGGGTAAATCGCTCGCTTCTAGTGCTGAATTCACTACTTTTCATTTCGATAGTATCGCTGACGACTACATCAACACCATCGCGCCGGGTGATGAGGGAATCTTGTGGTTAGGAACGGGCAATAGCTTGATTCGTTTTGATATTCGAACGAATACGCATATCAAGTATGTGCCAGATCCGACCAATCCAGAGAGTCGCAGCGCCAAAGGGACCACTACGATTTTGCAGGATAAGCTTGGGCGCTTATGGGTTGGTGCCGAGTGGGTCGGTGGTGGTCTTGATATGTTGGATAATTCGCAAGGAAAATTCAAACACTTTCGGCATGATCCGAATGACAAGAGCAGTATTAGCGCAGAGAATATTTCCTCCTTACATCAGGATGCCAAAGGGCGTATTTGGGTAGGAGCCGTCAATGGTTTAAATCAGATTCTTACTGCTCAGGACGGCTCGATTCAATTTCGGCATTATGCAGGTAAAGACAGTGTTGGTCTGGCTAAAATCGTCGCGATTGAAAGTGATTTGAGCGGACGACTTTGGCTTAGTACCGTGAACGGTTTAATCCGGTTTGATCCAGATAGTGGCGCGACCGAGCACTTCACTGTCAGTGATGGTTTATCGGATAGTTTCTCAGGTCCCTCTTATCGTAGTGCGGATGGCACTTTGTATTTTGGCGGTGCTAAAGGGATGACACTTGTGTCTCCCGATGAGGTCAGCAGTCGCTCCAGTGCGCCACAGATCGCCATTACCGACATTAGCGTTTTTAATCGCTCACTAAAAAATCGACCAGCGCAAGCTGAGCTTCTGCCAACTGGAGAGCCAGCTTCAGGCATTAGCTTAACAGGCTCCGTGACAGCGCCCCAGGCTTTGCGCATCGCGCAGCAGGCCTCGGTATTTTCTATCGAGTTTGCAGCGCTACATTTTACTAATCCCACTCAGAATCGCTACGCCTATCGCTTACGTGGTTTTGACCAGGATTGGGTAGAAGTCGATGCTGACCACCGCAATGCGACTTATACCAATCTAAATCCGAGGCAATACGTATTCGAAGTGAAAGCGGCTAACGATCGAGGTATTTGGAGTGAGCAAATCGCCAGTGTCAATATCGCGATTCCGCCTAAGTACTGGCAGACCGTTTGGTTTCGTTGGCTAGTATTTTTCTTGGTCGCGGGTGTGTTAGCGGGTATCTATAGACGTAGGGTCGGGCGTTTGACACGTGATCAGATCAGATTGGAGTCATTGGTTGCGGTGCGTTTGCAAGAGCTGCTCGCGCAACAACAACTCAATCGTGATAATGCAGAGCGCATGCAAGCTATTTTGCAAAATGCAGCGGACGCGATTTTGACCACTGACAAAAATTGGGTGATTGAATCATGTAACCGTGCAGGTATCGAGTTATTTGGTTGGAATGCAGAGCAGTTAAAAGGCGTACCGTTTTCTAAGTTATGCACGGAAGATATGACGGCGAATCTGATGCAGGCCATCGCCAGCAAAGAATTTTCCGACAAAGGCCATAGTGAGATGGAGTTGCAACAAGTACGTGCTGATGGCAGTCTTTTTGTAGCTGAATTGTCTTTAAGTGGATTTGCTGATGCGGGTCAACGTAAATTTATTTTGATCGTGCGTGACGTGACCGAACAAAGACGGGTAGAACGTATGAAAACGCAATTTGTATCGACCGTCAGTCACGAGTTACGTACCCCACTTACCGCAATACGCGGTGGCCTCGGTTTGATGGTCGGTGGCGTTACTGGTGAGTTGCCGCCCGCGGCCGCTAAGCTTGGACAAATTGCACTCAGTAATGCAGAACGGTTGGGACGTTTGATCAATGATTTGCTTGATATGCAAAAGATAGAAGCAAATATGATGGACTTTAATTTTCAACGTATACCGATTGCTGAGTTAATTGCCGATGTACTCGAATCCAATCAAGCTTTCGCCCATAAATTAGGGGTCTATTTAGTGCTAGAAAGTGATATCCCCAGATTTGCGCTGAAAGTCGATGCGGATCGTTTTGCGCAGATCATGGCGAATTTAATTTCGAATGCTTGTAAATATTCACCCGAAGGTGGATTAGTCAGATTGCGCCTGATTCAACTTGAACACCAACAAATTAGAATCGAAGTGGAAGATCGTGGCCCAGGTATTCCGGCTAATTTTGTTGATCGTATTTTCCAAAAGTTTTCCCAAGCCGATGCCTCTGATACACGCGCTAAAGATGGCACCGGTCTTGGTCTGACCATCGCAAAAGAATTGGTAGAAAAAATGGAGGGGAAAATAGGTTTTTACGCCAACCCACTGGGCGGCGCAATCTTCTTTGTCGAGTTTCCTTTGTTCTCATTGTAAGTTGGGACTGAGTGCTTAACGGCGTCCAATCAAATCCCATTTATTTCCATATAAATCCAAGAATACGACGACGGTTCCATAGGCTTCTTCACGAGGCTGTTCGGTAAATGTCACGCCATGCGATTGCAGGTGTGCATGGGTTTCCCAGAAGTCGTCGGTCTCTAAAAACAAAAATACCCGACCACCAGTTTGGTCGCCGACATGGGCCATTTGCTCTGGGGTAGATGCTTTGGCTAGTAGGAGTTTTGCGCCAGTCGAGCCCGCTGGCGCTACCACTAACCAGCGCTTATCAGAATTTATTTGACGATCCTCAAGTAGTTCGAAGCGTAGCACTTTGGTGAAATAATCGAGTGCCTCGTCGTAGTCGCGAACCAGAAAGGCGATGTTGGCGATGGTGGTTTTGCTAGTCATGGTTTTGATTGAAATTGCTGTAGTTGAGATTGCTGCGGTTAAGATTGTTGTAGTTAAGATTAACTCATAGCCCTATTAACTGAAAATAAAAATCCTCTCGCCCGCGAGCGGGAGAGAGGATGAGGTAAGGGTGTTTGGGTTAGTTGGATACGGATTTCCTCAAATCGCTCTGCACGTCAAAAATTAAACTCATTGTACAGAGTTTGCTGCATGAACTTACCACGTGCATTTACTCACTAACTTGTATCACAATCTTGCCGCGTGTTCTACCTGATTCACTCTTTGCATGTGCGGCAGCGATGTCTTTGAGCGCGAACACACTGTCGATGATGATTCGGATTTTGCCGGCATCAATCAATTCAGCCAAAGCTTGTAATTGTGTCGCGCTCGGTTGTACGAAGCAAAATAGCGGAGTAGCACCGACTTGCGCTGCAGCTTCTGCTGAAGGTGGTGAAATGATAGAGACCAAACGACCACCACGTTTTAAAGTTTGCCAAGATTGATCTTGAATCTCACCACCCATGGTATCGAATACCACATCAATATCGCGCAAGCTCGCAAAGTCGCTTTGCGTGTAATCGATGATTTCATCCGCACCCAAGGCTTTGACTAACTCTACATTTTTTGTTGAGGTGGTCGTGATGACATGAGCACCGCGTAATTTAGCCAATTGAATCGCGAAAGTACCGACACCGCCAGCGCCAGCATGGATCAGTACGCGCTCACCTGCTTGTATGTTAGCGCCTTCATATAATGCCTGCCACGCGGTCAGTGCGACCAGCGGTACGGCGGCGGCTTCTTGCCAATTGATACTGGCCGGTTTAACTGCTATTTCACTGGCACGCACGGCGATGTATTCGGCATACGCACCGTCGCGTCCTATATCGGGACGTGCATAGACCGCGGAACCGACTTTCCAGTCACTGACATTACTGCCGACAGCCACGATTTCACCCGCGAAATCCCATCCCAAAGTGAGTGGAAATGTGTGCGGAATCATATCTTTCAAATAGCCTTCGCGTACTTTCCAATCGACAGGATTGATGCTGCTGGCGTGAATTTTGACCAGTACGTCATCGGCTTGAATGACAGGCATAGGTGCGTCTTCGTAAACCAATACATCGGCCTTACCAAATTGATGAATACGAACGGCTTTCTGAGTGCTTTGCATGAGGTTTTCCTTCCAAGGATAAATAATCAGGTTGAGTGAAATTGAAAGTGAAGATCAATTCACGATGAAAACAGTCTACGCCTAACTTTTGATTTGATAAATGAGCTGTAATTCACATTATTTGTTACACTGCGTAATTAGTGGGGAAAGTGACTTAGCAAATAAGTGAGCAAATAACTGAGCAAATAACTGAGCAAATAAGTGAACAACCTATGGCACGCATTACCCGTGATTTTGATCCAGTACAACTAGGCTCGATAGAGTTATTTTGCAAGGCGGCTGAGTTGAGTAGTTTTACCTTGGCGGCGCAGACTTTGGGTCTAACTCCCGCGGCGGTAAGCCGCTCTATCGCACGTCTTGAAACGCGTCTGCAAGTTAAATTATTCGCCCGCACTACGAGGCACATTCGCCTGACCAGTGAAGGCCAACTGTACTTTGAACAATGCACACAGGCCTTGACACAAATACGTGAAACGGAACGTAGCCTGAGTGGCAAACACAGTGATCCCAGCGGCATCTTGCGCATCAGTGCACCGACTACCTATAGCCATTATCGCCTGCTGCCTATCATGCCGCGTTTTTTTGAACGTTATCCGCGCATCAAGATTGAATTTAATATCGCTAACCGCAATATTGATTTTGTAGAAGATGGCTATGACATTGCGATTCGTCTCGGCGTGCCGGAAGACTCACGTTTGGTGGCGCGCAAATTAGAGGATGCGAAACGCGGTATTTTTGCTTCACCGAGTTACCTTGCGCAGTACGGAACGCCGCAGACGCCAGACGATCTTCATCAGCATCGTTGTTTGCAATTTTTGCTGCCAAGTTCGGGGCGACCTTTTCCTTGGCTAGTGACTGAGCAGGGGCAAGAACGAGAATATGCCTTCACATCCAATATCAGTGTGACTGACGATGTCTTAGGCTGCGTCAGTCTGGCGAAAAGTGGTGGCGGGATTTGTCAAAGCTTTCAATATATCGTGGAAGAAGACGTGCGACAAGGACGTCTAGTTGAAATTATGCAAGATTACACGCGCGGCCAAATCCGCCCTTATTCTATGATCTATCCACAAAATCGTATGATGTCAGCCACTGTACGAGCTTTTGTGGATTTTGTATTGGAAGAAATTTCGGCAAAAAATAGCTAGCTAGTCGTGAAGATTATCTAGTAATTACACTTAAGCAGTGACGCTTAAGCAGTGACAACACTCAAAGGAAACCGCATGGCAATCTGGAAAGCAGACCTCAGTAATGAACTTGGCCAAATCGAAAATGCTATGGTGCGTGTGTCAGAAAACACCGTGAAGCCTATGCTCAGTGAATCCATTGCGATGGCGAGTGAGCACCTAGATCAAGTCGTTGATAGAGCCAGCAGTAGTTTGAATCAAGTGGTAGCCAACGCCGGCAAACAACTCAATGAAAGCATAGATCGCTTATCGTCTGAAGTGCATAATCATCGCTCCATCACCAAGGACGACATCAAAGAACTAATAGAATTTGCCACCGTTCAAATGGGCGATATGCTCGATCAACGCATCTCAGCATTGAAAGATGAAACCTCAAATCTGATCAATGATAAAACCCAAATGTTGCGGCAAGAATTAGAAGAAGCCGCAATTCGTAGTCGCAAAACCATGTACACCAATGCTGCGATTTCTATAGGTGCTGCATTGTGTATGGCAGTCCTTGGTTTTTTGTACAAACAAGTTTCACTCGATCAAATCGACTTGCTCACGGTGTTTAGAATTGCCCTGCTTTCGCTATCCGTCGGCTCAGGAATTGCCAGCGTGCTGAAAATTATCCAACACTGGCGGAGTATGAGCGAGGCTAAGAAAAATACCACGACCGTGGTCATCAGCTACCTGGGCGTGTTGCGCCCCAATGGCGCGTTTGGCCTATTTGTTTTGAGTCTGATTTTGTTATTGGGCTGGGGTGGTTTATTACATGTGCCGAAATTTCTGCATTTGGGGGCGTGAATGCTTTGATCGAAAATTAATTATGGGTGAAAAAAACTGAGCTGATTTGTATCTCGACATAATATTTTGGTGATATGAGTTTGAGTATCACCTACTGATTTCTTTATTTTTGTCGCAAGAAATAGTTCAGACTAATTATCCAGACCAGTAAAGGTACTCCAATGCAGATAGTATTAATCAAGATCAAATTGTCCAAATACCGCATTTGGCCAGTAATATAGATAGAGGCAAATAAACTCAACAGATAGAGAGAAAAAATGATTGTTGAGCGCTTCAGACCCAAGCGGAAAACTAGCAGTCCCGCCAGCACCGCGATAAATAAGCCAGCTTCAAGCAAAAGCAAAGCAAGCACTTCGCCACCACTAGCCATAGCCGTTCTTGGCCAGCTTAGCGCTATGAGGGATCCAAGTAGAACAGACTTTTTCATAGGAAAGGACTTAATTTGATTCATGCACCATTGCCTGCGGCTCTATCGCTTCAGCCGCATGATTCTTCCTAAATATCAAGAAGCACACTGCGCCTAATGGAAGTGATATCGAGATGTTCCAAGGTCCATAAAATGCCGCTTTAGCCGAAGCACTGAACATTTGCAATGCGAAAGTTGCAAAGCTGATCTCGCCAGTAGTCCAGTTCATGGAGAGGTTACATAAACCGATTAAAATGAATATGACCCATGGCCATTTCCTTCCTTTTAATTTCATTCTGATACAGATGATTAGCGCCACTATCGTTACGATAGGGAAAATAATTGCTAAGACAAAAATAAGGTACTGGATTGCGGATTTTCCAGTAAACGAAAATTTGGCTTGCTCTTCGATGGATGTGCTTTGTGGATTCACGTGGAAGCCAATAATACTGATCACATCTGCACTTTTTTTCAGCGCAACATTCACGATGATCCATTTGCCTGGATAGGTGAATTCATAGGTCAGGTTGGTGCTGGATTGATTATTCGAAAAATGTTGTTGCGCTCCGATCAGCTTAATTTTTGTTGGCTCCTCGATAGGTAGCAAGGCAGACATTTCTATTAGTGAATTTCTCAGATTCGCTTCTTTGATGCTAGGATCAATCATCTTCTCAATATCTTCAAACTTTTTTTGTTTGAGCAGAACGAGAGTTCTTTTCGCAAATGCCTGGTCCTCTGCGGGAGCGAATCTTTGCATCAAATCATCCTTGCTGCATCCTGCTAAGGTAATTATGTATAGCAGGAGAAAGAAGCATTGGAGAAATTTTTTCATTTTATTTTGCTGAGGTAAATTAGATTACTTGAAATTGCGCTTATGTATTTGCTGCTAGTTACTTGCTTATGTGCTCTTCCCGAAATCCCGAGGGCGACAAACCCGTTACCCGCAAAAACTCTTTATTAAAATTCGATTTACTACTAAATCCCGATTCTTGCATGACCTCAATTATCGTCATTTCCGGTGCTTCGATTAACAGGCGTTGTGCTTCATGGATACGCTGGTCATTCAGATAAACTGAAAAACTTTTGCCGTAAACTTGGTTGATCGCATTCGATAGCTGACGTGCTGGGACTTGCAGTTTTTTGGCGGCTTGCGGTAGCGTGATGCCGAATTCTTGTTTGTGTAGTTGTTCGGATTTGACCAGATTTTCCCAGCGCTGAAACAGTTGTTGTGCTACCTCGGGCGCAATGTTGGGTGCGGTGACTTGTAAGGTTTGTTCGCCAAATTGATACATCCATTCCAGCCAATCGCTGCGTTTGAGTGCTGCCAGCATGATGCTAGCATTGATCGCGAAAAACGCAATACTGGCGACAAGAAGAGAAATTGAGTCGCGTAAAGTAACGCCAGTTTGCATTTCCAGATTGACCGCGATTTCTAATAAGATGTTGACCAAAGCTAGCAGCATCAGGCTTATTAACCAGCGATATGCCGAAACAGCATAGCCGCCGAGGTGAGCAAGTGCTTGCTGGCCAGTTCGCATTTGCAATGTGATCATTGATGTATAGATGACAAAGCTAGCGATGATGGCGATATCGATGAAAGCTCTGAGTGGTTTGATTTGAGTAAGTACGATGATGGTCGCGGCACCGAGTCCAAAATGCCATAACTCACTTTTGTTGAAGTTGGCATCTGGTCGGCGCACGCATATGAAATACACGTACAGGCAAGGGCCAAGCAACATAGCAAACAAAGGTCGGGTGAAGGCAAAGACCGTCGTGTAACCGTTGAGTATCGCGGTGAGAGCAATACTTTGGTGCGCATAAAGCAAGTAGTTGAACCCCAAAAGTCGTTTGGGAATAGGGCGCATGGCGGTCATGGCTAGCATTTGCGCGGCTAATAATAAGCACAACACTGCGTTGGCGATTTGTAGGTGACTGATGATAGATGGCATGTTTGTCATCATAAACGATGTTGTGACTTTGATTTATAAAATGCTGGGGTGATTTGCCGATTCCTGAAGGTTCGCGTGATTTGATAAATATTTGGCAATTAAATAGGTGTGAAATCCTGCTAGAAGGTGCTAAAACCGGTTTTTTGCCGTCCTTCATCGTGTTTTAGGTCGAAAAGTGCGCTCGGAATGAGCAAACTGAAGTCCTGTTTAACCTAAAAGGGTTTCATGATGTTGTCTAACTACTTCGTCTCACCATCTTATCTTCTTACTACTGGTTTGTTGTTATCTGCATTTACATCGATGGCTCATGCGGACAGCTTACTCATCAAACAGGTACGTATTATTAACAGCGCTAGCGATCAGCAAACACAAGTGTCCAAAGCCACCGATGTGTTGATCCGCGATGGCAAGATTCAGGCGATTGCACCGAATCTGAATAAAAAAGTAGACCGAGCGACATCTCAAATCGATGGGCGTGGTCGATTTTTGATTCCTGGTCTGATTGATACTCATGTCCATCTCGACGGCGTACCGGGCTATGCGGGAGATGAGCCGAAAGATGAGGCGATGTTACGAGAAGCACGTCTACAGATGCCGCGTAGTTATGCTTATTTTGGTTTTACGACCGTATTGGATTTGACTGGCGATGCTAAATTTATTGCGAAATGGAATGCACAGCCCGCTGGGCCGCAGGCGTATTTCTGTACACCAGTGACCATTCCCAACGGCTATCCAGCCTCATGGATGGATAAAGATTTGCAGTTTCAGGTGCCAGCAACTAAGTATATGTTGTTCGACCCTGCGCAGCCAAATGTCTATCCGACCAACTTTAACGTTGACGTGCACACGCCGCAAGCGGTGGTGACCGCCGCTAAGCAAGATGGCGCGAGTTGCATCAAAGTGTTTTATGAAACCGGATTTGGCGCGAAAAAGAATTTGCCCGTACCTTCAGTTGAATTGATACAGGATGTTGCCCAACAAGCGAAGCGTTTGAATATGCCAGTGTATTTACATGGTAATTCTCAGGATTCATATGAGTTTGCTTTAAAAACGGGTATTACAACGCTGGTGCACGGGATGTGGCATGAAGCCAAAAATGTAGAGCAATTTGCCAATCAAATGCGGCTCACACAGATTGCCGATGAAATTACCAAAGCGAACATTTCGGTGCAACCAACGATGCAGGTTTTATACGGTGAGCATGAAGTTTTAAATCCTGATTTCTTTAAGAATCCTTTGGTCGCTCACGCGATTCCTCAGCAATTGATGGCGTGGTATCAAACCGAAGCAGGGCAGTGGATGAAAAATATTTTGGCGGAAGACTTTGAACCCGCCACAAAAACACCGACCGAGTTGTATCAGGCTGTAAAAACCATGTACCAAAAACCGCTCTCCACGGTACGTCGTATGACGAGTGCTTTACATCAAAAGGGGGCACACATAATGTTTGGCAGCGACACACCTAGCGGTCCGTTTTATACGCAATTTCCGGGTGTTAATGGCCGCTGGGAAATGGATCGATGGTTGGAAGCAGGCATGAGCTTACCAGAATTATTTCATGCTTTAACGATGAAAAACGCACGTGCATTAGGACTAGAAAAAAGTATAGGCAGCGTGGAAGTAGGCAAGCAAGCCGATCTATTATTACTGTCGGCCAATCCACTTCGGGATGTGCGTGCCTACGATACGATAGAGCAGGTCATTTTGCGGGGGAAAGTACATCAACGTGCGACTTTATCTGCCAAACGTAATTAAATGTGGGTGCGGTCGCTGATCCGGTAGAAACTAAATGAAATTTTACTTTAGCACATTGAGCGCATCGTCAATCGCATTAGGATTAAAGCCGGAAATTTTTCGCTTGCCAATCAGAATGAGGGGGACTATGTCTCCATCTAATTTTTCAAAATCTTTTTGACCCTTTTCATGTGTATTGACATCGTAGTCGATAAAGAAGATGTTTTTGTTTTGAAAATAGTTGCGCGCTTCTTTGCAGTAAGGGCACGCAGCAGTTCCATATAAGATTATTTGTGATTTTGTTCCAGCATAAAATTCAGAGTAATTTCCTTCAACATAAGATTTTTGGGATAGATTCTTGAAGTTGATCGCTGCATATCCGAGAGCAAAGCCAAACAATATTGTCAGAATAAAGACCAGACTTTGTTTAAAAAAATGGGTAATCTTCATCTTGTATTAATCGGTGGAATAGTACGTAGGATTTTTTCGTGCAAAGCGATATTTGGATCTAGTAATTGATGGCGAAGAAATCATCCTCTAAAAACTTGAGGATGATTTAGCACGAGTTAAAATCGCATACGACTCGCAAGAAAATACTCCGTGATTTTTATTATGGGTTGTTGCAATTTTTTGTACAGTTGGAGCGGGCGGCATTGCAAGCTTGCAGTTTTTGTGGCGTTTTGGCATTTTCTTTGCATTTAGCATAGCTCTTACCACAACCAGCTAAGCAACCAGAGTTATTGATCGCATTTGCTGAGAACGCCATCCCAATACCGATGGAGCATGCCAAAGCGAATAGTAGTCGTTTCATAAAATCTCCTTTTGTAAAAATAAATTAATTTACCCCCGACGAAGTATTCTGTATTTACTACGTCGCCAAAAGGATAGAAGCTCTATAATCAGCCCGCTATTCGGAAAATAACTGTATGGTATGAATGAAATTACGATGGAAACTAATTTACACTTGGGTGATTTTGCTAGTGCAAGTTGGAAATGTTACTGAAATTACTGGGTGACTAGTTTACAGATAAGAATAAATTGATATGACGGAAGTGAAACGTTAGCGCTCAATGACGAAAAAACATTCCTGTTCGCAGATTAAAAAATCTGATCTCAGGAATGTTGAAGTTAAGCGATGTCTTAGAAGTTAAGAATTGCAGACCTTAGCTATCAAGTTCCCCACTCAATATACTCAATCCCATTCTGAATCTGCCCAATAATTTGCGCTTGATTTTCAGCACTCTCACTGAAACTAGCGAGCACTTCGGCGCGAGAAAAGGAGCCACTACTTAATTTACTATTCCAATAATCAAAACCACCTACATCGGGTGCGCGATGCAAGACGTTTTCATATAAGTTAGTAATAAATGTGCTGTTACTCAGATAGCTGCCGTACTTGGTTTGAAACTCATTTGACCGATAAAATTCATTGGCAACTTTGGTCAAACTCATGCCATCGTCCATCTTATCTATCCAATAGCCCAAGCCTTTTAAATCGGGTTGACGATTAAATGCCGCTTGGTATAAACGATATGCCTGACCAGCAGCGCCATCAAGATCAAACGCCAGTGCGTAGTCATCAAATAACAGACGTTCAACTTGAGAAACTGTATCTACGCCATCATCACCGAGCTTATCTTTGATGACAAAATTATTCAGGCTGCCGCTTATCGAATACTCGTCGATCTTACCTGACATGATCAGAAAATCTAAGCCGCTGCCACCATTAATATAATCGTTACCTGGTCCATTTTTAATGGTGTCGTTACCGGCATAAGCGTAAATATTATCGTCGCCAGTGCTGCCGCGCAGATAGTCGTAAGCATAGGTGCCGTGTACATTTAACCCCGCCACACTACTCGCCTGCAAACCAATCACATAGTCTGTAGCCGCATACGACATGTTGATAACTTTTACAAAGTAGTCGCCGTGTGAATAATCGCCCTTATAGTCAAAACTAATACGACCATCGGTACTGAGATTCGCAAAGCTAGTATCGATACCACTTAATGGCACGCCATAGCTATCAGTAATAACGACTTTGATCCCACTGTAATTTTCGCGCCAATCATTCGACGCGCTATAGTTATTGGTCACATCGGTAGAAATAATGATGGAATAATTTCCAGGGCCATCCAGATTGAGCTGGTACCAGTCAGTTAAATCGTTGGCAGATAATTTTCCGAAAGACACCATGCCACGTTGAACTTTAAAGCTTGAACTGAGACCCGTAGAGTCGATACCAATTGATCTCTCATCAAAATAACTACCATCACCGTTGACGTATGCCATAAAAACTCTCCATTGATTCTTTAAAAATGAAACACATCACGAATAACAAATTGGCGTTCGAGCCAGTCTGTCAATGTTAGTTACATGATGTATTTAAAAAAGGAGAGACAATCCGCGGTTACCTCTTGTGGATTTAACGCAGGTATTTTGAAATGCGATGACAGGATTGTTAAAAAAGATTAAATGCGCTAGCGTTACGACGATGAGATTTGATTTTAAAACAGGAGGTAGCTTAGGTAGCATAGGTAGCAAAAAGGCATACAATCAATTTTGTAGAATCATTCGACATATATCAATGGCGTCTCTATGCTCTCTATGGCCTTAAGATCATGAAAACTCCACTACATGCGCAGCATAAAAATGAGAGCAATCGGCAAACTGGACAGTTCGTCTCTGGATATTCTCTCGTAGCTGATTCGTACCTCGAAGTTTTTAATAAACCGATCGCCATGCAATTTAAAGCCAAGATGGCGATGATGGAGGGTAGCGCACACGCGAGGCAATTAAAGACTTTGGCTGCTTGTATGGCATCTGGACATCAAACTGTGCGGCAAAATATCAGTTCAAATGATGGAGCTGGTAGAGGCGTAGTACAACGCAATATTGACTCAACGACATTTGAGCGCAGCGATGCTGAGGCTCCCTCCTATGTAATCAACCAAGCCGCGAGACACTTGTTATACAGTGACACGCATGCGGCACCGCCAGAGCCAACAGAGTTATATACCCAATCCGCTGAACATGACGATGCGGGCCAGGGGCGTGATGTTCATGCTTGGCAGCCTAATGTCGCCTTTTTTTCGAATCAGCAAAAACAGACATTTCTCGGTTTAGGTGAGACCGGAAAGCGCCAAGCGGTGGCCCTATTTAAAGCGCAGATCGAAACACGCCACGATGACAACGCGATTGAAAATCCTCGAATCGGCATCATGGGCAAGAATGATTGCGGCGCATTTGCAACCGCACTCTACAACTTGATCGCTCGCAAAAAGGCGCGGTTAAATGGCGGCGTGGGCGAGCTAACAGAACAAATTTCTCAGCATGTTGATAATTATCCAGAGATGGAAGTCGGCGATATGATGCGTCATATTTTTGATCCTCAAGAGGGTGTTCAGGGAGGATGCGGCTGGCATGCCGCCACGGTCGTGGCGCAACAAGGTGGTGCTGCGGTGACGCTAGAAGCCAATGTAGGCAAAGATTTGACTCGGCCTGAATTCTTCATTCGGAATGGTAGCGCTGGTTTTGTTCAAGCCAATCACGATGATAACGAGGTCGGTGATAGACTTGAGGTGACTAAATACGCTAGCGGACCAGCACCTACTGATGATACTTCCCGATACGGGACGTTTGATCGAGTACCTGCCTTAACAGCGGGCAATGTCGCTACAGGTGAAACCTTCAAGGTTTATCACGATGCGATTAGACGAGATATAACCTCCTTACTCACCAGACAAAACTGTCTAGCGTTTTGGCGTCGACAAACGCTCTTGGAGGAAAGTATGCCGGATGGCATTATCGAAATGCGCGCTGCCATCGGTAATGTTCTCGCTGCAGTAGGTATTGGTGCTACCAAAGGCGCCGGTGGTAAGCCTTTTTCTAGAAGTGAAGATACCCACTACTTTTACCAACTTATGCATCGATACCAAAGCTTTTGCAACGGTCCAACAACGACGGCAGAGTTGAAATTGATTTCTGCTGCTATCCGCAGATTTCCTGTGCGGTAGTGTCCTATTGCGCGATTACTCGGTAGCTCAGTCGTTACTTTGCGCAATTATTGAGCTACCAGCACCACGTTATATCAAGCGAAGATTTATGATTGCGTATCAAGTCCAAACACCCGTAATTCTTGATTGCAGCGACACGCCTTAGCGATACGTGTCGCCCAAGCAATCGCTTCCTCACGCGTCGCCAATTCCAATACCGTGAAGCCACCATTGAGCTCAGGTGCCCAAGTATAACCACCCGCCGTGACCTTGCCATCGGCGGCAACCAAAGTAGGGGCAATGCTCTCATCAATGCCGCCGGCAAATACATACACGCCAGCCGCTTTCGCTTCTTCAATCACGGCATGCGCATCATGGCCGACTTGCGCTAATTCATGCTCTGGTACTTGCATTGCGGCGGCTGGAAATGAGATTAAGTATTTGGCCATGATGAAAGTTTTTGGAAGTGATCAAGTTGATGGTGAGTACGTACCTGAGTTCGTATTTTTGCGAGAATACAGTTACGTAGAATTGCGTTTATTTTGAGTTAGCTTGTTTCTTATGTTCGTCTACGGCCTCGGTGTATTGCCTCGACTTCAGGATAATCGGCATATAGCGAATTTTTCTTTTTTTAGCGATGCCGATATCGTAGTTGCTTAGACTTCCACGCGCTCCGCAATAGGTGCTGCAAGTGGATGCTGAGCTTGGAGTTAGTCTATCTGTAATTCGTAAAGCGTTCTCGTCGGAGGATATTTTTAATGTACAGGTTTGTTCGTCACCGCTTTTATAAATAAACCCGTTATCGCGATATTTTGCAATACCGTATATGCCGCATGAGTGCCCATTATAAAACTGTAGTGATATTCGAAAATATAGGGAATCTGTTGAATAAGGCACGATTTCAATGATGTCTTCAGATTGATACTGTTCCCCTGAGACCAGCCCGTTTTCAAATCTGTTTTTATAAACGCCCTCAATCTTTTTGATTATCTGAGACGCAGTAGCGGGGTTTTCGGCACCTACACAAAAGTTGGATAGGCATAAAGCAGCCCCCAAAATTGAGCTGCAAATTAGTTTTGTGAAATGGATGTGCATGGATATGTTCCGAAATGAGTTGAGCCGAGCTGCGAAAAAAGTCTAAGCAAGAATCAAATACACTCACAAAAATTACGAGGATTTGACATATTTATTGAAATTTTTTTTGTAATTGGTAATGTGCCATGCGAAGTCTTGTCGCTGCAAGCGCGGCGCTTAAAGATTTGTGTCGAGAACGCTTCAATTCTTCTTCATATCGCATAGCGACCATGTGTTAGTTTCTCGATGTTGTGTACAAGGTGGTTTAGGCGATTGTTGGAGAATAACGGACTGTGCGACGCATTTAGACTACGGATACATAATACAGTCTTATTATTACTAATTCGGACATGGTACTAATTTGTGACTTTATAGTGTTCGCGTCGACGCCTAGGTCTAGTCATTAATTTTCAAAATCAGAATATTGGATTGTGCTAAGTACCTCCAAATCCTTATGAATTGATGGTGTATTGCAGTGTAAAATAATACAAAAGATATTAACTTTTCTGAAGTTAGGTCAAACGAGGATCAATAATTTAGTTAAAAAAATCAATACTCCATTGTTCGAGTTTTCATAAATGATACGAGAAATGTGTGTTGATTCTATTTCACTCGGAAAGAATCGGAGTGTTAGTGGAAGTAAGTTTTTATTAATTTAGGGTGAAGTTGAAAATGAAAATATTCGCGTGTTTTTTGAGTTTAGTTTTAATTGGGTGTGGTGGTGGAACAAGCACAGGTGGAACAAGCACAGGTGGTGCAGGTTCTCAGGTTACAGCACCAGACAATGGTTTGTCTTTGTCTCCTTCGTCGATTAGTCTCAAAGTTTTTAAGGGAGAATCATTTAGCACAGATGTGTTAGCTATCTTGAATCGAGACTTTGGTAGTGAGATTAATATTAAAATCGAGGACGATAAAGGAATAATTCAGCCCCAAATTAAATTGGTAATTTCTGGAACGAAAAGTGCAACAGCTACACTTGTTTCTAAACCAGACTTATTGGCTGGTGTGTATGATGGAAAAATCAAGATTTCCTTATGTAAAGATGCACTTTGCAGCCAACTCCATCAAGGCTCTCCTTGGTTTCTACCTTATCGTCTTGAAGTAATGAACTTCGCGGAGACCAAAGATATGACTGCTTTAGGTCGGATTACCAAACAAGAAAACTGGACGAGTCCACAAGTTAATATAACAAATGCCAGTTATCTCGATGTGACTATCGACCCAACAAAGATACTGCCACGTTTTTCTAAATCAACTGAGTTCGGTGATCTTTCATTTGCGTTGCCGTCATCAGATGGCCTTGTTTATATCGTCAATAATGATTTAGATATCAGTGTTTTTGGTACAGGATACAGATCGCAATTGATTGCAGTGGACGAACAAACAGGTAGTGTGCGATGGGCATATAAGTTGCTATATGGAAAAAATAAGATTGGTCAGCCGCTTATTCTCGGAGACAATATATATATTTACAAAGGATATAGTGATAGCACTTTTGCAAATGTATCGTTACTAGTAATTGATAAACAGACAGGTGTTTTAAAGGCCGAATATAGACAAGATGTTTTTTTGGAATTTCTTGAGTCTAAGTATCTCCCTGCTCCGAGTATTGACCCTTTCAAGTTACAGTTGAATTCGCTCATTTATAAAAATGAAAGTTATGGTGCTGAACTATATACATCAAGCGGGATTTTTACATATAAGCCGGAGGAAGTGCACACAATAGTCAACGGGCTTAAGTCAGATCGACTTGGGCAATTGATGCGTAATAATCGCGATGGCGCGTCTAGTGTTGCTGTTAGTAATCGAGAATATGACAATCAACTTTATGGTATGACTAATTTCTATCCAATTGTACGAGATGGTTTGCGGCCAGTTTTGCACTCACAGTCTGAAATTTTAGTACATGAGGCGAGCCGTTCTATACCAGATCGATTTTTGATAAATTTTGATTGGAATCGTTCTACTCAAAAGTGGGATAAAAGTGGCTTCTTTCGTAGTGCTGTCGCAATAAGAGGCAATGAATTTTATGTGGTCAATTTCAATCAGGTTGAAGGAAGAAGAACTTCAGATGGTTCTTTATTGTGGAGTTGGGTGATTCCTGGTGAGACGCAGGGAGTCATATCTGGGAAACTTCCATATGACCCATCTTTACCGTCTTCTCAGACGTTTGGAGATCATTTATTCAATGAGGAAATTCTAAATTTGTTTGTTACAAATAATTTGCTGTTCATTGGTATGCGTGAACATGTTTATGCAATTGACACATCAACTCATAAAATGGTTTGGTCTTTTCCACGAGGTGGATTTGTCAGTATGTCAAATTCAGGAGTTCTTTATTTGGCAAATTCAATGAATAAAAAGACCTCTTTATTGAGGAGCAAGACGAGTATTAGTGTCCAGCCCATGTTATTCGCTTTCAACACTCGTTGAGTTAAAAGTTGCACAGTGTAATGTTACTTTGAAGTGACATCTTCATATTTGTAAAATCCTAAAAACTTGCTGAGTTTGTATTGACTTCTATTTTCGCTCAGCAGCAAATCCTCCTTCACGTTGCAACCACTTGCAACGTGAATCTCTACCTGCGATTTAATCATGCGGATAAAACTCACTGGTGGGTAACACTTCCACTTTAATTACTCTGTCCCCAATAACAAGCAATAATAAATAAGACCAATTTTTATAAACTCTGACCCTAATTTTTCTTGTTGTTTTTCCTGTTGCGCTGCACTATTCTTGAGCCCAAGTTTGATTTTTCATTGTCTGTTTGCGAGTTTCCAAAACTTTATTTGGAAGTTCTCGCAAAACATCAGTAGGTACTTCGGTATCACGCAAAGTAGGGGAATGTTATGCACGCACAAGGTTTATACGATCCAAGTAATGAAAAAGATGCCTGCGGTGTCGGTTTTGTTGCGCATATCAAGGGCAAGAAGTCGCATGCCATCGTTGAGCAAGGTTTGTTGATTCTGAAAAATTTGGATCACCGTGGCGCGGTCGGTGCCGATGCCTTGATGGGTGACGGTGCGGGTGTCTTGATTCAAATTCCTGATCAATACTATCGCGAAGAAATGGCGAAGCAAGGTGTGGACTTGCCGCCACCAGGTGAGTATGGCGTGGGCATGATCTTCTTACCGAAGGAACATGCTTCGCGTTTGGCGTGTGAACAAGAGATCGAACGTGCGGTGCGTGCTGAAGGCCAAGTGGTGTTAGGTTGGCGTGATGTTCCAGTGGATCGCGAAATGCCGATGTCACCGACCGTGCGTGAAAAAGAGCCAGTGATACGTCAGATCTTTATTGGTCGCGGCCCAGACATCATGGTGACCGATGCTTTGGAACGTAAGCTGTACGTGATTCGTAAATCGGCAGTGCATGCGATTGAGGCTTTGCACCTCTTGCATGGCAAAGAATACTTCGTGCCGTCGATGTCGGCGCGCACCATCGTCTACAAAGGTTTGCTGTTGGCCGACCAAGTTGGCGTGTACTACAAAGACTTGCAAGACGAACGTTGCGTGTCGGCTTTGGCCTTGGTGCATCAACGCTTCTCTACCAATACTTTCCCAGAATGGCCATTGGCTCATCCTTACCGCATGATTGCGCACAACGGTGAGATCAATACCGTTAAAGGTAACTTCAACTGGATGCGTGCGCGTGAAGGCGTGATGAAGTCTGCTGTACTCGGTGACGATTTGCAAAAGCTGTATCCGCTGATTTTTGAAGGTCAATCCGATACCGCAAGTTTCGATAATGCGCTTGAACTCTTGGTGATGGCAGGTTATCCAATCGCCCAAGCGATGATGATGATGATTCCAGAAGCTTGGGAAAATCATACGATGATGGACGACAACCGTCGCGCCTTCTACGAATATCATGCCGCGATGATGGAACCATGGGATGGCCCAGCGGCGATGGCATTTACTGATGGTCGTCAAATCGGTGGTACTTTGGATCGTAATGGTTTGCGTCCAGCACGTTACATTATTACTGACGATGATTTAGTGGTGATGGCGTCGGAATCGGGTGTGTTGCCTATCCCAGAAGCACGCATCATCAAAAAATGGCGTCTGCAACCAGGCAAGATGTTCTTGATCGACTTGGAAGCAGGTCGCATCATCGATGACAAGGAAATCAAAGATACCTACGCGAACGCCAAGCCTTACAAGCAATGGATTAATTCAGTGCGCATCAAGCTCAGTTCCTTAAAAGGCGAGCCAGACAATACGCCAGAAGCCGCTTCCTTATTGGATCGCCAGCAAGCCTTTGGTTACACTCAGGAAGATATCAAATTCTTGATGGAACCGATGGCGGTATCGGGTGAAGAGGCGATTGGTTCTATGGGCAATGATGCTTCCTTGGCGGTGATGTCCAACAAGCTCAAGCCACTCTACAACTATTTCAAACAGTTATTCGCACAAGTGACGAACCCACCGATCGATCCTATCCGCGAAGCGATGGTGATGTCTTTGGTGTCTTTCATTGGCCCAAAGCCGAATCTGCTCGACACCAATAACATCAACCCACCGATGCGTTTGGAAGTATCGCAACCGATCTTGAACTTTGACGATATCGCTAAACTGCGTAATATCAGCGCGAATACGGGCGGCAAGTTCAAATCTTACGAACTCGATATTTGCTATCCAGTCGCTTGGGGCAAAGATGGTATCGAAGCGCGCTTGGCATCCATCTGCGCGGAAGTGGTCGATGCGGTCAAATCCGGTCACAACATCATGATCATCACCGATCGCAAAATGGATGCGAACTTTGTGGCGATTCCTGCCTTGTTGGCGACCTCTACCGTGCATCAACATTTGGTGAGCAAGGGTTTGCGTACCACCACCGGCTTGGTGGTGGAAACAGGTTCTGCACGCGAAACGCATCACTTCGCTTTGCTCGCAGGTTATGGCGCAGAAGCCGTGCATCCTTATTTAGCGATGCAAACGCTTGCGGATATGGCGAACAAGTTGAAAGATGTCGACGCAGAAAAAGCCATCTACAACTACACTAAAGCAGTTGGCAAAGGCTTGCATAAAGTCATGTCGAAAATGGGTATCTCCACCTATATGTCTTATTGCGGCGCGCAGATTTTTGAAGCCGTTGGTTTGAATAAATCCTTGGTCGATAAATACTTCAAAGGTACGGCATCGAATGTCGAAGGTATTGGTGTATTTGAAGTAGCAGAAGAAGCGCTGCGTTTGCACAAGGCTGCTTTCGGTAGCGATCCTGTGCTGACCAATGCTTTGGATGCCGGTGGCGAATATGCTTTCCGTATTCGCGGTGAAGACCATATGTGGACGCCAGATTCGATTGCGAAATTGCAGCATTCCACACGTTCGAATAACTTCAATTCCTACAAAGAATACGCGCAGATTATCAATGATCAATCGAAACGTCATATGACTTTGCGTGGCTTGTTTGAATTTAAGATTGACCCTAGCAAAGCGATTCCTCTGGACCAAGTCGAGCCAGCGAAAGAAATCGTTAAACGTTTTGCGACGGGCGCGATGTCTATGGGGTCTATTAGTACCGAAGCCCATGCGACTTTGGCGGTGGCGATGAATCGTATCGGTGGTAAATCGAATACCGGTGAAGGTGGTGAAGATCCTGCGCGCTACACACAAGAATTGAAGGGTATTCCGATCAAGCAGGGCGCGAGTTTGGCGTCGGTGATTGGGCGTGATCAAGTCGAGGTGGATATTGATTTGCAAGAAGGCGATTCCTTACGCTCACGCATCAAACAAGTCGCGTCTGGTCGTTTTGGTGTGACAGCAGAATACTTAAGCTCTGCCGATCAGATTCAGATCAAGATGGCACAAGGTGCGAAGCCAGGTGAAGGTGGTCAATTACCAGGCCACAAAGTATCCGAGTACATCGCGAAATTGCGTTTCTCTGTGCCAGGCGTGGGTTTGATTTCGCCTCCACCGCACCACGATATTTACTCCATCGAAGATTTGGCGCAGCTCATTCATGATTTGAAAAACGTCAATCCACGTGCATCGATTTCAGTGAAGTTGGTATCCGAAGTTGGCGTCGGTACGATTGCAGCAGGTGTGACTAAAGCGAAGTCAGATCATATCGTGATCGCTGGTCATGACGGTGGTACTGGTGCATCACCTTTGTCATCGATTAAGCATGCTGGTACACCGTGGGAACTTGGTTTGTCTGAGGCACAGCAAACTTTGGTCTTGAATGGCTTGCGCGGTCGTGTCCGTGTACAGGCTGACGGCCAAATGAAAACCGGTCGTGACGTCGTTATCGCGGCGATGTTGGGCGCAGATGAAATCGGTTTTGCGACAGCACCGTTGGTGGTAGAAGGTTGCATTATGATGCGCAAGTGCCATTTGAATACTTGCCCAGTCGGTGTGGCAACACAAGATCCAGAACTGCGTAAGAAGTTCTCTGGTAAACCAGAATACGTGGTGAATTATTTCTTCTTCGTTGCAGAAGAAGCGCGTCAAATTATGGCGCAATTGGGTATCCGCACGTATGACGAATTGATCGGTCGCGTTGATCTCTTAGATAAATCCAAAGCGATCTCGCATTGGAAAGCCAAGGGCTTAGATTTCAGCCGCATTTTCCATCAAGTGGATGCAGGCGCGGACGCAGCAGTTCGCCATGTGGAAGACCAAGATCATGGTTTGGATAAAGCACTCGACAATAAGTTGATCGCACAAGCCAAATTAGCCTTGGAAACCGGCGAGAAAGTTTCTTTCATCCAACCGATCAAAAACTTGAACCGCACGGTTGGTGCTATGTTGTCGGGTGAAGTGGCGAAGCGTTACGGTCACGCTGGTTTGCCCGATGACACTATCCACGTTCAATTGCAAGGGACGGCAGGCCAATCAGCGGGTGCGTTCTTGGCACGCGGTGTGACTTTGGATTTGGTAGGCGAAGGCAATGACTACGTCGGCAAAGGCTTGTCAGGTGGTCGCATCATTATCCGTCCAAATACCGAATTCCGTGGTTGGGCAGTTGATAACATCATTTGCGGCAATACGGTCTTGTACGGCGCGATTGCAGGTGAAGCTTTCATCAACGGTGTGGCGGGCGAGCGTTTTGCGGTACGTAATTCCGGCGCATTGGCGATCATCGAAGGTACCGGTGATCATGGTTGCGAATACATGACAGGCGGCACGGTGGTGGTACTTGGCGCTACAGGCCGTAACTTCGCGGCAGGTATGTCAGGTGGTATCGCGTATGTGTATGACCCAGACGGTGAATTCGCAGCGAAATGCAATATGGCGATGGTTACGCTGGAATCTGTGTTAGCAGGTGACGAGCAAGAGAAGACTATCGACAAATCTCTGTGGCATGCGACAACACGCGGCGGCGAACGTGCAACCGATGAAGCGATTTTGCGCAGTTCGATTGAGCGCCATTTCAAACATACAGGCAGCACGCGTGCGCGTAATTTGTTAGACGACTGGGCACGTAGCCGCGCTAAATTTGTGAAGGTATTCCCGAACGAATACAAGCGCGCTTTGGCTGAGATGTATGTGGCGGAACAGGCTGCTTTGAAATTGGAAAAAGCGGCTTAATGGCTGAATAACATCGCCGCAGAAACGCAGAGTACGCAGAGGGAATGCAGGAAAGTGTCAAAGAGAGATGGCTGTGAAGCCGTCATTCCCGCGAAAGCGGGAATCCAGTGTCTTGTAGTTGATCAACGAACGCCACCGGACTCCTGCCTGCGCAGGAGTGACAGTAAAAACTCTTTGAAGTCTCTGCGCCTTTTCGACAAAAGAAAGATTTGGGGCAGCTAGCCCGTTCAAAATATTAGAGGTTTTATCATGGGAAAAGTAACCGGTTTTATGGAATACCAGCGCTTGCAAGAAGCGAGCGAAGCGCCTAAAACACGTCTGAAGCATTACAAAGAATTCCTGATGCACTTGGATGATGGCCAAGCCAAAATTCAAGCTGCACGTTGTATGGATTGCGGCATTCCGTTTTGTAATAACGGCTGCCCAGTCAATAACATCATCCCTGACTGGAATGACTTAACTTACAACGGGAACTACCAACAAGCTTTGGAAGTGCTGCATTCAACGAATAACTTTCCAGAGTTTACCGGAAGAATTTGCCCAGCACCGTGCGAATCAGCTTGCACGCTTGGGATCAATGAACTGCCTGTTGGCATCAAATCGATAGAACATTTCATCATCGACAAAGGCTGGGAAAACGGTTGGGTTACACCACAAATTCCTGCGCACAAGACTGGTAAGAAAGTGGCGATTGTCGGCTCTGGCCCAGCAGGTTTGGCGGCGGCTCAACAATTGGCCCGTGTTGGGCATGACGTCACTGTGTTTGAAAAGAATGATCGTGTCGGTGGCTTGCTGCGTTATGGCATCCCTGATTTCAAAATGGAAAAATCGCACATTGATCGCCGCGTAGAACAAATGCAAGCAGAAGGCGTTACTTTCCGCACTGGCGTTTTAGTCGGTAAAGATTTCCCAAGTAATATTACGAACTGGTCGAAAGAGACAGTGTCTCCCGACGAGTTGAAAAAAGAATTTGATGCTGTGATCGTTGCAGGTGGCGCAGAAGTACCGCGTGATCTACCTGTACCGGGTCGCGAACTCAAAGGGGTGCACTACGCAATGGAATTCTTGCCAGTGCAAAATAAGGTGAATGCAGGAGACAAGTACAAAGATCAAATCAGTGCAGCAGGCAAGCACGTGGTCGTGATCGGTGGTGGCGATACGGGTTCCGATTGTGTTGGAACTTCGAATCGTCATGGCGCAAAGTCAGTTGCGCAATTTGAACTGATGCCACAGCCACCAGAGCAGGAAAATAAGCCCTTGGTATGGCCTTACTGGCCTACCAAATTACGCACATCCTCTTCGCACGAAGAAGGCTGCGATCGTGATTGGGCAGTCGCTACCAAGCGCTTAGAAGGCAAAGGCGGAAAAGTAGAAAAATTGATCGCATGCCGCGTGGAATGGAAAGACGAGGGTGGACAAATGCGGATGAGTGAAGTGCCGGATTCCGAATTCGAAATGAAAGCAGATTTGGTATTGTTAGCAATGGGCTTTGTCTCACCAGTCGGTCAAGTCTTAGAAGCTTTCGGTGTCGATAAAGATGCACGCGGCAACGCACGTGCAAGCACCGATGGTGAAGGCTGTTACAAAACCAATGTCGACAAAGTATTCGCCGCAGGCGATATGCGTCGTGGTCAATCATTGGTCGTATGGGCAATTCGTGAAGGCCGTCAATGTGCACGTGAAGTTGATGCATTCTTGATGGGTGAATCAGTATTGCCACGTTGATAGTCACGTCGGTTTGTAAATAATTTTTAGCTTGAGTTAAGGTTGCCCTTCAATCTATCTATTTTAGGTAGGTTGAAGGGTTTTTTTATGCGCGCAAAAAAGCCAAGTCTTGTGCGGTTGCCTCGGTAAGTCGGTTGTTCAATATAAGAGCAGCCAATGCGATACGCCATACTGTAAAATTGATATTCTAATCGTATTTGTCTTTTTTGCTAATTCATGCGTCCAGCTCAATTCTTACTTCTTCTTAAATTTGTCATTGCGTGTTGTTTGTTGACGCTTACGCATTCAGGGTTTGCGGCCTTGGATTTACAAGCGCCCATGCCCGTTGATCCAGCGCTCAAAGTTGGTCATCTCAAGAATGGATTGACCTATTACATCAAGAAGAACGAACATCCTAAACAGAAAATAGAGTTGCGCTTAGTGGTGAAGTTTGGTTCTTTAGATGAAAGTGATGAACAACTTGGCGCTGCACACTTTATCGAACACTTGGCATTCAAACATACGCTGCATTTTAAAAACGATAGCTTGCGTTCAAAGTTGGAGGCGATAGGACTTAAGTACGGTCGAGACTTGAATGCCTTCACTGAATACGATTTGACCCGATATGAAATATCGCTGCCCAATAATAAAAAAGAGAGCTTGCAAATGGGTTTGCAGGCCTTGGCGGATTTTGCTGGTGGTGTCGAATTTCGCTCTAGTGATATCATGGGTGAAGAAGCGATTATTCTGGAAGAGCAGCGCCTTAGAGATAATTTAGATACCAGGATTTTACGTGCCACTCATGCGCTGGCTCTGCAAGGCACGAAATATCCTGCACGTTCACCGATCGGTGTTGAAGCCGTGCGTAAAAATTTTACTGCCGCAATGCTGCAGCAGTTGTACCGTGAGTATTATCGCCCTGATCATATGGCAGTCATGATCGTTGGTGATGTTGATGCTTTGGCTGCGGAGAAAATGATTGCTCAGTTATTTAGCGCACAAAAAAATCCCACAATAGCGGCTAAGGAGCGCGTACAAGAATCGGCGCAATTTTCTGAACCTAGCTTGAAAGTGTTCGCGGATCTCGAACAAAGCAGCCATCAGCTAGAGCTGATGTATTCCGTGAGAGATCAGCTAGATATAAAAACGATTGCTGATTTCAGAGAAGCATTGGTCAAAAGATATTTTGTCGAGATGATGAAAAATCGACTTGCAAGCTACAACGCCAATTATATTCGGGCGAGTGGGGTGCGAACTGAGCTACTCAGAAACAAAAAACTAGAGTCTTTAAAAATTGAATTTGCCAAAGGGGGCGAAGGGGCTGCGATTGATGCCGCGATAGGAAAACTACTCCAAGTGCAGCAATACGGCTTTTTTGAATCGGAGTTGCAGGAGCAGCGTCAATATAGATTAAATGCATTTGAACAAAGCTATTTGGAACGCAATAAAATAAGCTCAAGCGCCGTTATTCAGGGCTATCTCGAACATTTTCTTTATGGCGATAGTTTATCTAGCGTTGCACAGTATTGGGAGCTGATGCAAGCACTGCATCCTAGCATCACGTTGGCAGAAGTGAATGCCTATGCGAAGACGCAATTCTCTCCTGAGCACTTTAAACAAATCCTCTACCTGTTACCCAAAAAAGATGAAGCTGACGCGCCATCAAAAGCAGATCTATTGAATAAAATTACTTATGCAGAACAACAGCAAGTGAAGCCTTTGACGGCGAGAACAGGCATTAAATCGCTAATGAAAACGCCGCCTGCCACAGCGGGAACTATCCTCTCTGAAAAAGAGAATCCGATTTACGGCACGACAGAATTGAGCCTATCAAATGGTGTTACCGTTATCTTTAAAAAGACTGATTTTACGAACAATAAAATCAGCATGTTTCATCAAAGTCACGGCGGTAGTTCTTTAGTTGAGGTAGAAGATTCTTTGAGCGCGGTGTATGCACCAGATTTAATTCGTGCAATGGGATTTGATGACCTCAGCCCGCGCGATGTGCAAGAATTTTTGCAACCAAAGTCGGTATCGCATAGTGTTGCAATGACACCTTTTTCTGAAATGATTTTTGGAAATAGTTCTACCGCGGATATTGAAACTTTACTGCAATTAAATTATCAACGATTAAGCAATCCCTCAAAGAATAAGACGCTTTTTTCTATGAAGCTTGGAGAAATTATACGCAATTTGCAGCAAGTGATCGAACGACCAGAATGGATAAGCAGGGATCAATATGTCAAATTAATCTATAACAATAATCCGCGCGCTATTTATATTCCTCGTTTAGAAGAGGTAGAAATCATGGATATGAATAAAGTCATCGCTACTTTTGATCGACTACATTCAAATTTTTATGGTCGATATTTCGTTTTTGTTGGCAATGTTGATCTAGAAATTATGCGCCCTTTGGTTAAAAAATATTTGGCGAATTTACCTGGTACGCCTCAAACGAAAACAATCGATGCTGCGTATCCTTTAACCGTAAAAGGTGTCGTTAAAAAAGAGATTTTTGTAGGTAAAGAGAATAAAGCTCAAGTACAAGTTGGGTTTTCTGGAAGCATGGCCTATACCGAAGAAGAACGGCTTCGTTTGACTATGTTGACGGATATTTTGCAGTTGCGCTTGCTCCAATCGCTTCGTGAAGAAAAGCATTTAATTTATGTGAGTGGCGTGACCAGCGAGGTACAGGCGATAGCTGGAGGGCGTTATCAGTTGCTGGTGACTTTGCCTTCTGCCGCTGATCAAGTTGATGCCGTTAATGCCGCATTGTTTCAGGAGTTGGAACGTTTGCAAAGTGTACCTGTTACCGCGGTAGAGTTAAGTAAGGTAAAGAAAGCTTGGGAGCAGAAGCATAAAGAATCTTTGAGGAACGATGCTTATTGGGCTAGCCAATTGCTTGATGCTAAATTGAATGGACAAGCAGCACTCTTATTATCAGCACCTGAAAAGCTGTTGGCACTGATCACTACCGACTCAATTAAGCGTGCGGCTAATCAATATCTAGATAAACGAAATTACGTGCAATTGGTGGTTAAGCCGGAGAATATGGCTAAAGAAGAGCAAGCAGAGATCAGTGCCTATAAAAAATTTGTGCCGCGAGATCTCGGACTCAAAGTCATCGATCAGGCGCATGAAAGAATTGTGACAATGAGTGTGGAAATGGCGAAAACTTTACACTCAGAAAATGATCATTATGTGTTATCTGATAGAACTTCTGACTTGCAGAAAATAAGGCAAACGCTCGATAGCTTGACTAATTTGACAGTGAGCACTTGTCTGATGGATGCGAAACAGACACAGCTTGAACTCGCTAAAAACCTATTTGACCGTATTTCGATTTTTCATATTGATGGAATGAGTGAAAATGTCAGTAGTAAGGAGATCGATATTCGAGAAAAAGTAAAAATGGTCCAGCGTTATGTTGATTTATTAGACGCCTTCGTTAAAACTTCCTCAAGATTTTCAACAAAAATAGATAAATGTAAAAGCTATGTAGGATAAATTAGCTTGGCTTATTACTTGTTTCTTTATTTCACATGCCCACAAAGGCGCTTAAGATAATCAAATTTTAGATGGAGCACATGATGCGATTTACCCAATTAATTCTGCTTTGTTTTATTGTCGGGTTCTCGGTTCAACAAACCGCGACAGCACAAGAAAAGACCTTATTAGAGATCAGTGCGCAAGAAGTGAAAAAACTAGAAAACCCGTATGAATTTCGTATCGCTAGTTTTGCGCAGAACGAAGGCTCGTATGGCAACGGCGCTTTGATACTATTGATCAGCAACGATACCAATACAGCGGTTATTAATCTGCAAGGCGTGCGTACGGAATTACGGGCGATGCAAGTTGTCAAGACGGTGACTTGTGTGACAGGGGCGACGCGCCAGCAAGTCTATGCCAAAGGCCAATTGCGCCTGGCGGTGAAATTCAAACTGAGAGCGGGCGAAGAAGCCTGCTGGGCCGATGGATTGGTATCGATACGCACGGATAAACACACCAATCGTTATTTGGTGAAGGGCGTTAGTGGGCTGTGAGGCCGTGGTCAACGTTCATAATTACTCTAATAATTAAGCTCGTAATTAAGCTCGTAATTCAGCTCATAAAAATTTCAGCAAGCGCTCACGGGTCCAGCGTTGATTCGCATAGATTAAGGCACTTATACCGATTGCGATGACCGTTAATACGTAAGCTGTATTCATAGTGAAAACCGCCGCCTTGGCGGGATTTTGCTTGCGTAGATAAAAGTAGCTTGCAATGCCAGCGGCGACCATTAAGCAGCTTAAAAACAAATAAAAAATAGTGCGACCGGGTTTTTCACTGCCTCGTATTAATAGACCGACGCAGAATGCGCTGAGTAATTCAAGAGCTAATAGAGCGATGCTGAACAAGGAGATTGATGCCGTGTGATCTAATGGCATCGACGTCGCCAACAACATCTTTAATCCATACAATGCCAGCAACAACATGAGCGCCCAGCATCCGTGATACACCAAGCTTGAGAACAGTAAATGAGTGGCGATGCGACCTTGTTGAAAATGTCTTGGCAAAAGTAGAAATCGCCAATGCAGATCTTTTACTACGATGTACGAGCTGGAAAATACAGCAAATGCAGCAATAGAGAGTAAATGTGGCAAACTTACCGATGCCTGCCAATCGACCACCAACATGGGGCTGAGGAGGATAAACCAGAACAAGCCCATCGATTTAAGCACTTTGTCCGAGGTGCGCAGACCCTCTTTCTTTTGGTGGTCGTGTAGCGATCCAAGTTCAGTGTATCGTAAATAGAAATGCCGCAAATGACTGATTAATGCCAGCTCCTTCAATTGCAAGAAGAAGGCCTTACCTTTATTGCTAGGCGGCTTGCTCCAGTGCCGTAGCGTACTCAGGATAATTATTGGCCATAGCAACAGGATAGGAAGATGTAAGTGCCAAGCAGTCATCAAATCATGTTGAATATTTTTGCTTCCACTCAGGTAGACGAGATAGAGCGAGAGCGCTAAGAACAGCAGGTAACACCACTTATTCAGATAATTATTTAATGCTAGTGACAAAGAAAATCCAAGCGATAAACTGAGAGAGGCGATTGCTAATAATGCGCTGGCGGAAAGTAATTCATGATGGTTAAGTTCTAATAACTTGATTCCAAAGAATAATATCAACAAAGGTAAGGTGGCACGTATCAGAATAGCCCGCTGCCATTTTTGCCATAGCGTGACAGGTGTTTGTAGTTGGTGGAAAACGCGAGCGCCGGTGAGTAGAATACGTCCCCATTTCAAACCGCTTATCATTAAGCAGAATAAGCATACGCCGGTAAAGGTAGCCGCACTGAATGCCCACTGCGTATCATGTTTGTTCAGCCAAAGTAGGGCGTATGCGATGACGAGTAGCGTTAGAAAAAAATTTGAGATATAGCGCGTCACGTTGCGCCCATACCAAAATTGCAGCGCGCTTGAATCTCGACCTGAATTTGAAACTGAATATGAGCTGAGGTTCATTTTTATGAATTAAGAATTCAGGGCGATAAAAATATCATCGAGGCCGTTGATACACGGCGCGGCGATGATGTCTTCGATATGGCGAACGAGCGAGGTGTTTTTCGCCAAATTATTTTTCAAAGAACGAATGTCAACGATCATTTGTTCCTTATTGTCCGCAATGCATAGCGCTGTTGGTAGATTGAACTGCGACTTCGGTAATATCCGCACAAATTCCAAAACCGCATCCCACTCTTCAAATAATTGAATTCTGCCATCGCGCATGAAAGCAACATGCGACACCACGCGTTCTAAGTCGCTCAGTAAATGACTAGAGATTAGGATGGTCGGTGCGTAGTCCGTATTACTGTCGTTTTTCTCATCGACAGATTCAGTAAAAAAGGGACGTTCATCTTGAAACAAAGAACGCATGAAATCACGCCGCGTTATAGGATCGAGACTAGACACAGGCTCATCAAGAATAATTAAATCTGGCTGATGAGCAAGTGCCAATACCACAGCCAATTTTTGTTGATCTCCTCCCGACAATTGACTGACTTCGCGTCCCATAGGTAGGCGTAGACGAAGCGCCAATTCTAAGGCACGTCGCTCGCGCCATTTGGGATAGGCTTGTCCTATCATCTTGATGTGTTTTTCAACCGTTAACCAAGGAAATAAATCGGCGGATTGCGCCACAAAACCGAGGCGTTCACGTACGCTGTCGTTCATTTCCAGAGCTGGCGTATCAAATAAATGTACTTGTCCTTGCTGAGGAATATGCAGTCCAACTAGACAACGTAAGAGCGTCGATTTACCGCAGCCATTAGCACCGATTAAACCGACCACCGCACCTTGAGGAATCGCCAGATTAACGTCTTGTAGAATAGGTTTAAAGTTATACGAGAAATGCAGATGGTCGCAGGTGACAGCATATTTGTTTTTGCTCTGCACGGATGTTTTAGTCTGCATTTGATTTTGCATCTCTCTTACTCTCAATCTCTATCGTTTTTAAAGCTTGTTCAAATAATTTCAATGCCTGTGCTTTTTCCATACCGAGCTGCTGAATGACGCGAGCGGCATTCAACATTGCTGGCATGGCTAGATTAGTTTTGTCTTTTGCGGTATTGCGACGCTCCGCAACCACCATACCCACCCCACGCATACGAACTAATACACCTTCGATCTCCAACATGTTGTAGGCCTTACTGACCGTCATAGGATTAATCGCATGATGCAAAGCAACGGTGCGCACCGAGGGAAGCGTGTCACCTGAACTAAGTTGTCCGCTGGCGATAAAACGCTTTACCTGATCGATGATCTGGCGAAATATCGGGGTACTGCTAGAAGGTTGGATATCGTAATTCATTGTGAATTAGTGTATCACTACGATAATACGCTATGCAAGTGGAATTTTTTAGAAAAATGAGTCAGATTGGATCAAGGAAATGCGGAAAAGCGGCGCGATGGTATCTTGCGCCAGATAAAGCGCGGGAAGAGAAATGGACTTTGTTGTAGCTACTCGTTTGGTGTTTTGCGAGCACCAAACGAGCGATTTCGCTAAATAAATTCGCTAGCTAGATTCGTCAACTAAATATGTAATGCATGCCCCAATGCTCGCAATGCTGCTTCCTGTACCGCTTCGCCTAAAGTGGGGTGTGAATGAATCGTACCTGCGACATCTTCTAGCGTCGCACCCATTTCTAGTGATAGACCAAAAGCCGCGCTGAGTTCTGAGACGCCTTTGCCAACTGCTTGCCAGCCGAGGATTAAGTGATTGTCTTTACGCGCGACTACGCGCACGAAGCCTTCGCTTGATTCTAAAGTCATGGAGCGACCATTTGCTGCGAATGGGAACATGGCGCTAATTACTTCGATGCCAGCTGCTTGTGCTTCTTGCGGTGATTTGCCGACAACGACTAGTTCTGGATCTGTAAAGCAGACGGCAGGAATTGAGGCTGGCATGAAATGACGGCGCTTACCGGCGATTATTTCCGCCACCATTTCGCCTTGTGCCATGGCGCGATGTGCCAACATCGGCTCGCCTGTTACATCCCCAATCGCCCATACATCACGCATAGAGGTGCGGCATTGATCGTCGATTTTGATGGCGCGTCCGTTCATGTCTAGCATTAAGCTTTCCAAGCCAAAGCCTTCGGTGCGAGGACGACGTCCAACCGCGACTAAGACTTTATCGCAAGCGAGTTCAGATTCTTCACCTGCCGCGTTTTTGATACGCACGGCGCTATGGTCGGCATTCATCCCTTGTACAGTGCAGCCCAAATGGACTTCGATACCCAATTGTTTGAGTGCTGTCTTGACGACCTTGGTAAGTTCTTCATCGTAGGCTGGTAAGATGCGGTCGAGTGACTCCACAACAGCGACTTCTGCGCCGAGCTTGCGATACGCGATGCCGAGTTCGAGACCGATGTAGCCGCCACCAACGACTACTAGTTTCTTAGGAACTTCAGTTGGGGAGAGGGCTTCGGTCGAGCTAATGACTTTGCTATTGCTGGAACCAAAGGGCATGAACGGCAATTCGACCGGTGTTGAGCCCGATGCGATCAGCAAGTGTTGGCAAGTAATGCGCTGAACTTCTTTGCCATCTTGTATGACCGCGACGGTTTTGCCATCAATAATTTGCGCCCAGCCTTTAACGACTTGTGCGCCGTTTTTTTTCAGTAAAGCGCCGACCCCGCTGGTTAAGCGTTTGACGATGCCATCTTTCCAGCTAACAGTTTGCTCGATGTTGATGCTGGGATCGCTGACTTGGATGCCGATAGATGAACCATGCGCATAATGCTTGGCTTTTTCAAATTCTTCAGCGGCATGGATCATCGCTTTGGATGGAATACAGCCTATGTTGAGGCAAGTGCCGCCGAGCTGATCGCCCTCGATGAGGATGGTCGGAATTTTAAGCTGCGCGGCGCGAATTGCTGCGATGTAGCCGCCGGGGCCGCCGCCGATGACGACTAGGGTTGTGGATGTTGTTTGCATGATGTGTTCCGAATTAGTATTGTCTGAATTCTGTTATGTCACATTCCCTTCTCCCGCAGGCGGGAGAAGGGCTAGGGAAGAGGGTGCTTGGACGTGCCGTAAACTGCGGAAAAATTTCTGGTAGTGCGACGACGTTTTTTACTGCCCTAAAGAGCGAAGTACTTTTCTGAATCACCCTCACCCCAACCCTCTCCCGCTTGCGGGAGAGGGAGCTATTTACTCAATAAACAGCGTAGCCGGACATTCCAAATAGCCACGTATCGTCTGAATAAACTGTGCCGCATCCATACCATCGACCACGCGATGATCAAACGACGACGACAAATTCATCATCTTGCGCGCCACCACTTGGCCATTGCGTATCATCGGACGTTCCACCATTTTATTGACACCAATGATGGCAACCTCGGGAGAATTGATGACGGGTGTTGATACGATGCCGCCCAAAGCACCCAAGCTAGAAATTGTGATCGTCGAGCCAGACAATTCTTCACGTGTTGCTTTGCCAGTACGCGCAGCTTCGGCGAGGCGGCCCATCTCATTGGCGTTGCTCCAAAGGTCACGTGCTTCGGCATGACGCACGACCGGCACCATTAAGCCTGCTGGTGTTTGCGCGGCAATACCTAAATGAACGGCGGCAAATTGGGTAACCACACCCGCTTCATCATCGTAACGCGCATTGATTTGAGGATAGTCACGCACGGCTAACACTACGGCGCGCATCAGCAGCGGTAGCAAACTGAGTTTGCCACGTTCTTTGCCCCACTTTTGATTCAGTTGTGTGCGCAAAGCTTCAAGCTCAGTGACATCGACTTCTTCTACATAGGAGAAATGCGGAATGCGACGTTTTGCGTCTTGCATTTTTTGCGCAATCTTGCGACGCAGGCCGATGACAGGGATCGCTGTTTCTTCATGCAATTCGCGATAGCTGCTGCCTCCTGAGCTTGCAGTAACTGAACCGCGCGCGACATAAGCTTCCAAATCTTCGTGTGTAATACGACCCGCCGTTCCTGTGCCCGGCACAAACTGAAGTTCAATGCCCAAATCCCAAGCGCGACGACGTACTGCGGGAGATGCGATTGGCTTTTCACCATTAGCGCGTGCTGCACTTGGAGTGCTGCTGGTAGATTTTGTTGCCACTGGTGCAGTGCTTGTTGGCGCTGGAGCCAGCGTTGACGTAACTGGAGCTGGCTTTTCCACAGGAGCGGGCGCTGCTGGTGCAGGCGCAGCCGTGGTTGGTGCAGCCGCTACTGGCGCAGCTGCGTTGGCATCCACATTCCCGGCACCTTCCACTTCAATCCGAATCAACTCAGAGCCTACTGCCATCACTTGACCAGCAGCTCCACCCAGTGCCAACACCTTGCCATACACAGGGCTAGGAATTTCAATGGTCGCTTTATCGGTCATGACATCCGCCATCACCTGATCTTCGACAATCATGTCGCCCACTTTGACATTCCACGCAACCAACTCAACTTCTGCAATACCTTCACCGATATCCGGCATTTTAATAACATGAATACCCATCTTATTTCTCCATCGCACGTTTAAATGCCGCGGCAACGCGGGCTGGACCAGGGAAGTAATCCCATTCTTGCGCATGCGGATAAGGCGTATCCCAGCCCGTCACGCGTTCGATAGGTGCTTCTAGATGGTAAAAACAATGCTCTTGAACTAGTGCAGTGAGTTCGGCGCCGAAGCCGCTGGTGCGCGTCGCTTCATGCACAATCACACAACGGCCGGTCTTTTTCACCGACTTCAAAATCGTGGGCAAATCGAGTGGCCACAAGCTGCGCAAATCGATGATTTCGGCATCGATACCGCTTTCTTGCGTCGCTGCTTCAGACACCCACACCATCGTCCCATAAGTCAGTACGGTTAAGTCCTTGCCTTCGCGGAAAACGGCCGCTGATTCAAGCGGCACGGTGTAATAGCCTTCAGGCACATCGCCCATTGGATGCTTAGACCACGGTACTACGGGTTGATCATGATGACCATTGAAAGGGCCGTTATAAATCCGCTTAGGTTCTAAGAAAATGACAGGGTCATTGTTTTCGATGGAAGCGATCAACAAGCCTTTGGCGTCGTAAGGATTTGATGGCATTACCGTGCGCAATCCGCAGACGTGGGTGAATACCGCCTCTGGGCTTTGGCTGTGGGTTTGGCCACCATAGATGCCACCGCCGCATGGTGTGCGAATCGTTAACGGTGCGGTGAAATCACCGGCCGAGCGGAAACGTAAACGCGCCGCTTCAGAAACGATTTGATCGTAAGCCGGGTAAATATAATCGGCGAATTGAATCTCGATACAGGGGCGCAAACCGTAGGCTCCCATACCAATTGCTGCACCAACAATACCGCTTTCAGAAATCGGCGCATCAAACACGCGCGATTTTCCATATTTCTTTTGTAAACCTTCAGTGCATCGAAACACGCCACCGAAATAGCCGACGTCTTGTCCAAAGACGACGACATTATCATCACGCTCCAACATCACATCCATCGCTGAACGCAGCGCTTGGATCATGGTCATCGGCGTGGATTTGCCTTTTAGATCTTCACTCATTGCATGGTTTCCTTAGATTCCTAATTAGATGCCCAATTGTTGACGTTGTTGACGCAGATGCTCAGGCATATGCTCGTAGATGTCCTCAAACATCTCCGCCGGACTAAACACATGGTTGTCTGCCAGACTGCCGAGTGTTTCAGCTTCTTTCTGGGCAGCGATCACCATCGCTTCTAGTTCTTTTTGGGTGTCTTCATGTTCTTGTTCGGACCATGCTCCTTGATTGATTAAATACTGTTTGAGACGCGCAATCGGATCGCCGAGTGGGAAATGGCTGGCATCATCAAGTGGACGATATTTGGACGGATCATCTGATGTGGAATGAGGGCCAGCACGATAAGTAACCCATTCAATCAAGGTAGGGCCAAGATTGTTACGTGCGCGATCCGCAGCCCATTTCGAGGCCGCATACACCGCGAGGAAATCATTACCATCGACGCGAAGGGCGGCAATGCCGCAGCCTACACCACGTGCAGCGAAGGTGGTGTTCTCACCACCTGCAATCGCTTGGAAAGTGGAAATCGCCCACTGATTATTCACAACATTCAAGATCACAGGAGCGTGATACACGTGCGCGAAAGTGAGTGCCGTATCGAAGTCTGCTTCAGCAGTAGCGCCGTCGCCTATCCAAGCAGAAGCAATCTTAGTATCGCCTTTGATTGCAGAAGCCATCGCCCAACCGACCGCTTGTATGTATTGGGTAGCGAGGTTCCCAGAAATTGAAAAGAAGCCCGCTTCTTTAATCGAATACATTACGGGCAATTGACGACCTTTGAGTGGATCACCTTCGTTGGACAGCAATTGGCAAATCAGGCCTTTGAGCGGTACGTCACGCACCATCAGAATACTTTGCTGACGATAAGTCGGGAAACACATATCGTCGCGATTCAATGCCATCGCTTGGGCTGCGCCAATCGCTTCTTCACCGAGGCTTTGCATGTAGAAAGACATTTTCTTTTGACGTTGTGCGATCAACATACGCGAGTCAAAAATGCGTGTCTTCATCATCGCTCGCATCCCGGCGCGCAAGGTCTCAATACTAATATCAGGAACCCAAGGGCCGACGGCACTGCCGCTCTCATCCAATACGCGTATTAGCGAGTAAGCCATGTCGCGAGTATCGATCGGTGTCACATCAATACTTGGACGACGCACTTCACCAGCAGGCGATAGTCGTAAATAGGAAAAATCGGTGGTTTGGCCGGGACGGCCAGTCGGTTCCGGTACGTGTAGACGTAGCGGTTCTGTCTGTGGCATGAAAGTCTCCTTGCTCAATTGTGATGAGCAATGTTAATCATATTGGCACCACGTCTTTTCGTGCGACGTAGCCTGTCTTTTGTTTGATGAGCCTATTTCTTGTGAAAACAGGCTCAATGAAAGCGTTCAATCTTTCTGGCGCAAAGTATCCACAAAACGACCTTGCTTGGCAAGCAAGAGATGAGGGTTTCTTGATCTGTCACGACAAATTTTTTGCTTGATTTTTTGTGCAAAGTAGGACGAATAGAAAATGCTGCGGCGCGGAAAAATAGTGGATTTTTGTCGCGTGAAAAATCGACGTGCCGCGTAGTCGCCTCACGGGTCAGCGTGCCGATAATTCACATGCCAAAGGTCGTTGGGGTTGCGTGGTTGAATCGGACGACAAATCATTTTGTCGCAAACACGCTTTAGCGTTTTTGGTATCTCGCGGATGGAATTTTACGGTGCTGATTTTTCTCTATGTATTTAAATAAGTTTAAGTCGAATGACACTGACCTGGAGGCGGCAAATTTCAAAAACGATTCAATTTTCTAAAAAATAGAATTTACTCAAAGCCACCATGGCTTTGTTTATTCCGTTTAGTAAACCTATCGACTTTTCTTTTTATCGTTTTTTAATTTATCGCAATCGATAAAAATGAGCGTTACTACTTTTCGTCTTCGTCGAAATGACTATTCTTTTGACTTTATTTTCTCTATGAAAAACTGATCTTTAGAATGTAATTTTTTTCGTTCTTAATTTTGTTTTTTTCTTCCATAGGCGAGTCAGACACTGTATTTATTCCAAAATATGGCGAGCGATATCTTGCTAGTTCATTTTTGTGTTTTCACAGGTGTACGCAATATTTTTGAATTAGCTTGATTACTAAACTCCATAAACTGAAGGCGTTTTAGACAATTGCTTTGACCCTGCATTTTCGTCTCACCTAGTATTTGTGATGGTTTTTAAAAGAAACCAATTTGTTAAAAAATAATTCCAAAACTAAGTGAGATAAAAATGTTGAACAGAAAAATAAAGATAAGAAAGACGGTGCTTGCGCATGCTGTGTCGTACCTCTTTGGGGCGACGGTAATGGGCTTTGGCGTACATGCACCTGTCATGGCGCAGTCAAATGCAACGGGGATTTTATTTGGTCAGGTCACAGGACAGCCAGGTACCAATATCGTGTTTGAAAATACGGCGACTGGCGTGCAAAGAACGGTGACACCAGAATCCAATGGTAAGTTTCAAGCGACTTCTATGCCGCCGGGTAACTACCTAGTTAAACTCATGCAAGACGGTAAGCTAGTACAAAGCAGAGAAGTGGAAGCCTTGGTAGGACGTGGTGTGGAAGTGAATTTTTTACCAGTGAATGCACAAGCTAATCCACAAGTTGGCGCAATACAGCAGGTGACCGTATCGGGTAATACCAACCGCATTGACGTTTCTAACACGAACAATGGACCTGTTTTTACTGCGCGTGAATTAGCGAAGCTACCGATTTCTCAAAGTGTTAATGCGATTATTCAATTGGCACCAGGAACCGTCAAGAATACAGGCGGTGGATATGGTGAAGTCTCTAGTTTTGGTGGATCAGGCGTTTCGGAAAATGCTTACTACATCAATGGTTTTCCGGTCGCGAATATTTTGACGCAAATTGGTACGTCGGAGGTGCCTTTTGGTGCGATCTCCAACGCACAAATTTTGCAAGGTGGATTTGGTCCAGAGTTTGGTCGTGCGTCTGGTGGCGTGGTGAATATCACGACCAAGAGTGGTACCAACCAATGGGAATTTGGCGCAAAGGCATCCATCACGCCGAATGCACTGCGTTCGCCGTCGCTCAATACCTACTATCCGAAAACCGGTGCCAATCCTCTAACCGACGGCAAACTACAGTTCTACAGTCAAGATAATATTGTCAATAGCAATACGGCGGGCGTGTATGTCGGCGGGCCGATTATTAAAAACAAATTGTTTATGTTTGTGGCGGCTGAGAGAAATTCTAGTCACAGCGAATCGGTCAATGCCTCATCCGATAAAGTGTTTTCACCTACCGGTTTTTCTGATAATCGCACTACGGTAGATCGATTTTTGGTGAAGTTAGATTACAACCTATCAGACGATCATCATTTTGAATTCACTCAAGTGCATGATAAGACCAAATTAGTCTCTCGTTTATATGGTTTTAATTACGCGACCTTTAGCCGCAATTATATTCAGAAAGGTGGCTCAATATCGATCAATTGCTGCGGCGGCCCTAATCCTGGCGCGGATGATTCGATACTTAAATATACGGCCTACCTGAGCGACGATTTGACCTTGACTACCTTGTATGGCGAATCTAAGACGACGCATAGTCAATCGCCTGAAGGCTACAATCCCACCATTTTTCAAACTAATTCGTCGGTGAAATCGCGCGTTCCCGGTGTTAACTATCCCATCGTTCAAACAGTGAGTACGCCGATTCAAGCTGATGGTGTAGGTGACAAACAAAAAACCTTGCGTATCGATATGGAATACAAATTAGGACGCCATTCTCTGCGAGCGGGGATTGATTACAATAAGGTTGCTTCGGTTGTTGGTGTATCAGCTGCTGGCGGTGGTGCTTGGAATTACTATTACACTGATGATCCAACGAAGTATAAGGGTTTTGGTTTTACTGAGACTCCAGCTGAGGGCGGTGGTTACGGTACTTTAGGCTACTATGTTAGCCGCGATCTCAGCAGCAACGTGTCGCATCCTACCAGTACACAAGCAGCGCAATACATCGAAGATCGTTATCAAGTGCAGGGCAATATTTTGCTGTCCTTGGGATTACGTAATGAGCAATTTAGAAATAACAATAGTGCCGGACAAGCCTTCATTCAGCAGACGCGACAACTGGCGCCGCGCTTAGGTGCGAGTTGGGATGTGAATCGTGATGGTTCCTTCAAAGTCTTCGGTAATGCGGGCCGCTATTTTATGCAAGTGCCGACCAATCTCTCTGCCAATACCGCTGGTGTGAATCTGATCACTAGTCAAGCATTTACCTATACGGGCGTCGATCCTGCCACTGGTGCTCCGACCGGTTTGCATGCAATTAGTCCTGTTACTTCAGTCAATAATCAATGGGGTATTTCGCAAGATCCTAGAGGACTCACGGCTATCGATTTGAAACCTCTATATCAGGATGAAATGTCGATAGGATTTGAGAAAGCCTTGAATCAAGAGTTCAACTTTGGCGTGATGGGAAGCTATCGCACCTTGCGTAGTTCTAACGATGATCTGTGTGATCAACGACCGATTAATGCGTGGGCGGCGAGAAATAATATCGATACCAGTCATTATGGTTTTCCTTGCGCGACGATTAACCCAGGTTCGGACAACAGTTTATTACTTGATTTGAAGGGTGATGGAAAGCTAATAAGAGTTGATTTGACCGCAGCGGATATTGGCCTGCCAAAAATGACGCGCGACTATATAGCGCTCAACTTTTTCTTAGAACATCCGCTGCGTCACGGTTGGTATGGCAAAGTGAACTATACGCTGTCACGCAGTAAAGGTAATAACGAAGGACAGGTCGATTCATTACAGGGTAATAATGTGGCGCAAACCGTGGGTTGGGATCATAAAGAATTGATGCTCAATGCAACTGGTGATTTGCCCAATGATCGTCGTCATGTCATCAAGGCATTTGGCTTCTATGAACTCAGTCCTGAACTGACATTAGGCGGAAACCTGACCATCGCATCAGGCCAACCACGTAACTGCGTGGGCGAACTACCAAGATCCATTGCGCCAGACATGGGTTATGGCAGCAGCTACTTCTTCTGCAATGGACAAGCTTCACCGCGCGGTAGTTTGGGACGTATGCCATGGCAGGCACAATTGGACAGCAATATTTCTTACCGTCCAAAAATGCTACCAGGCGTTAATTTCAAGACCGATATTTTTAACCTCTTCAATAGCCACACGATCATTTCTGAAAATGCGACTTCACGCTCGAATGGCAATGTGAATCCGACCTTTTTGCAAGAAACAGGAAGATTGAGTTCGCGCAGCGTGCGTTTGACGGTTGAGTACAATCATAAATATTAGCGAGTAAGAGCCAAGCACCGCAATTGGGGTTCACATATTGCGGTGCTTGGCGGCTGTATAAGCTATGTGGCGATGTCATCTTGACTTGCGCCCTCTCCTAAAAAATAATGTTAAGTCTTTGATTCAATTTGGGCTACTTCAAGCTTTAGGAATTTTAGTTGAGTCACTGCGGTGTCAATACTTCATACATTGCGATTCTGCCTGCAATTGAATACCCTTAAATGACTTAGGACAAAACGGTTTCTTGTCGACATTAGGCAATTCAAGTTTAGTTTGATTCTCTAAGAAATTACTCTAAATCTGCGCTTCACAATCAACAAGCGAGTTTTAGTATTGCCAATGACAATGAAAAGCTGGATCATGCCGATTGGTTGGCATTGCAGGAAAATATAGATCCTTTTGATCGAGTGCAGCTTGCTTATGTGGTACAAGTTTGTCGATCTGCGCAACACTTGTCAGATGCCGGAAGGGTGCTGTTTGAACGTAGTCGTAAGGAAAAAAAGATGTCGAATGATGCTGATCGTTTGCGTAAGTATTTGGCGAAATTTGATTTGAGCTTTGCGCAAATTAGAGCTTGGTAGTGTCAGGCTTGTGCAAAAAAATTTGGGTTTGGAATGGCGTTAGACCTGAAATAATTTATTTGATGAATCATTGTTATGTTAAAAACGTGGACGCTTGAGGATGTTTCTGGCCGTGCGATTGAGGCGCCTTATACTTTTTATTTGCCATCACCAGAATTAATCGCACAACTGCAAGCAGGTGATGTGCTTAAATTGATTTTTCAATGCGATGTTGAAAATGATAAAGGCTGGTCAGCTGAGCGTATGTGGGTAGACGTTATTTCTCGCGATGGCGAACAGTTCGTAGGCAGGTTAGATAATCAACCTTATTACATTCCTGATTTGCATTTGAATGATGAGATCGTATTTTCTGCTTGCCACATCATACAGACCCAAAGAGACGATCCAGTCGCTAGCCTAGTCGATCAATACCAAGCACGCTGCTTTGTCACCCTTGCGGTGTTGCGAGATCGACGTCCTGTGAATGTGCTGTATCGCGAAGCGCTGGACGCGGAAGACATAGAGCGCCGGTTTAGTGGTTGGACTTTGACGGCGGGAGATGAAAGTGATGAATACTGCGATGATCCTGAGAATTGGCATTTGGTCTCTTTAGGGGCAGTATTAAATATAGATGATAAATTTCGTGCTCTGCTTGATCTTCCTTTTGTGCGCGAAGTGGAATATGTGTGGAATGCGCAGACAGCGAAGTTCGAAGAGCAATTTGAAAATGATTGAATGATGATTTAAGCGTTCATTACGTCTTATTTTTTAGTCTTATGAATCCAGAAAAAGTTTGTCGGGAAAAACTGTCTCAACTGACCGATTTGCCTAATATCGGAAAAGCGAGCGCCGGTGATTTGGTTCTGCTGGGCATCACACATCCGCAGCAATTACTAGGTCGCGATCCATTTCAGATGTATGAGCAATTGTGTGAGCTGACTCAGGTTCGTCACGATCCCTGCGTTATTGATGTTTTTATGTCTATCACGCGCTTTATGGCGGGTGAGGCACCACAGGCGTGGTGGAAATTTACCGAAGAACGTAAGCAAACATGGCGCGGCTTGTGATTTTCTTTTACTTAGTCCCCATTCCTCTCATTTTTAGGCATGACTTCTGTTTGTTCATGTAGGAAGTTATTGCGACTGTTTTGAATTTGGTATTGCCAATTAGTACTCCTGGGCTTGTCAGGTAAGCCCAAATAATAATTTCAATATTGCAGATGGCTTAGGCCAAAATTCTGTCGAACTCTGTGCTGTTTTTTAGGTCTTAAGCACATGTTTTCTCACTTTAAACCGTAAATTTGTTTCATTTGTAATCATTAAAATTGGAGAAATCCGAAAATTGCTGACTCTAAGTTCATTTATTTTCGTATATTTCGGGTGTTGGTTTGGAATTAAATTCTGCATTTATTGGAAAAGTAAAATTTAATTTTTAAATAATCCAATTTATTGAATTTTATTATTTGGTTGCATTTTTGATAGCGATGGAAGGCAACTCAAATTCCCGTTCTGGTTTACAATCTCGTCTTTATTTTAGAAATCAATCGTCGTGCCCAATCTAGTTGAAATTCGTGATTTGCAGTTTGGCTATGGCAACCGGAATATTTTGTCCAGCTTGAACATGGATTTTCCACGCGGTAAAGTGATTGCCGTGATGGGCGGTTCTGGCTCGGGCAAAACTACTATATTACGTTTGATCGGCGGACAAATTCAGCCGCAGCGTGGTCAGGTCGCCGTCAATGGTGAAATTGTTCATCAACTAAATACCTCCGGCTTATATGCTTTGCGCCGCAAAATGGGCATGCTGTTTCAGCATGGAGCTTTGTTCACCGATTTGAGTGTCTTCGATAACGTCGCATTTCCTTTGCGTGAACATGCAAAATTGCCTGACGCAATGATTCATGATTTGGTCATGATGAAGCTCAATGCTGTCGGCTTGCGTAATGCAGCTAAGTTAAAGCCTTCAGAGATTTCAGGTGGTATGGCACGTCGGGTTGCATTAGCGCGGGCGGTTGCGCTAGATCCGCAATTAATCATGTACGACGAGCCTTTTGCTGGTCTAGATCCCATATCTATGGGGGTGACAGCGACCTTGATTCGTAATTTAAATAACGCCTTAGGTTCAACCAGTATCTTAGTGTCGCACGATGTACATGAAACTTTTGTGATTGCGGATTACGTCTACTTTTTATCGCAAGGAAAAATCGTTGCGCAAGGCACGCCTAAAGAAATGATGGAATCGACAGACCCCTATGTAAAACAATTTGTTCATGCTGAAAGCGATGGACCTGTGCCGTTTCACTATCCAGGTATATCAATGGCAGAAGAAATGGGTTTGAAGCCACGTGAAGGCGAATCATCATGATGACGAATCTTGTAAGTCGCCTCGGTCGTGCTGTGCGTGAAACGGTTGAAAATCTTGGTCATGCTAGCCGTAGTTTTGTCAGTATCGTAGTGAATGCGCCCGGCTTATGGCGTCGTCCCCAACTGATTGCCGATCAAGTTCATTTTATCGGTAACTATTCCTTGGTGATCATTGCGATATCGGGTTTATTCGTTGGTTTTGTTTTGGGCTATCAAGGTTATTACACCTTGAATCGCTATGGTTCTGAAGAGGCACTAGGTTTGTTGGTTGCCTTATCTTTGGTGCGCGAATTAGGGCCGGTGGTTACGGCGCTTTTGTTTGCCGGACGTGCAGGGACTTCGTTGACAGCTGAAATAGGTTTGATGAAAGCTGGAGAGCAATTGGCCGCGATGGAAATGATGGCGGTCAATCCCCTGCAGCGCGTGGTCGCACCTCGCTTTATTGCAGGTGTCATTGCCTTGCCTATCCTAACTTTGATTTTTAATGCAATGGGCATTATCGGTGGCTACCTGGTGGGCGTTACTCTGATTGGTGTTGATAGTGGTTCCTTTTGGTCGCAAATGCAGGCTGGCGTTGATATCTGGAACGATCTGGGTAACGGCGTGATTAAAAGCATCGTATTTGGTTTCGCAGCGACGTTCGTCGCGCTTTATCAAGGCTACGAAGCAACGCCAACGCCTGAAGGTGTGGCGCGTGCGACGACCAGAACGGTAGTAATTTCATCCTTACTGGTGTTGTGGCTGGATTTCTTGCTGACGGCTTGGATGTTTCAATAAAATTTTTAAAATTCGAATTTTTACAGTCGCATTTGCCGCTTTTGTCTGCAAATGGATTTTGGTAAGAGGTAAATGATGGAAAAGAAATCGATAGATTTTTGGGTCGGCATGTTTGTCCTTTTAGGCGCTGCATCGCTTTTATTTTTGGCTTTGAAAGCAGGCAACATGAGTAGTTTGTCTTTCGAGCAGACATACGATGTCATCACTAAATTCGATAATATTGGCGGACTCAAGCCGAATGCAGCTGTGAAGAGCGCTGGTGTGGTCGTTGGACGAGTTAGTTCTATCAGTTTTGACGATAAGAGCTTTCAGGCAACCGTTGTATTGAAGATGGAAAAACGCTACAGCTTTCCTAAAGACTCATCGGCAAAAATTTTGACCGCGGGTTTATTGGGTGAGCAATATATAGGTTTAGAAGCAGGTGGTGATGCGAAAAATTTAGCGGCGGGTGACAAAATTACGATGACGCAGTCAGCGGTCGTTTTGGAAAATCTGATCAGTCAATTTTTGTTTAGTAAAGCGGCGGATGGTAAGGAAGAGCAGAAATGAGTACGGATATTTTATCTATTTCTAAGCTGCGTTCACTCTTTGTACGATTGCTGATTTTATGCGTGCTTGGTATCTCGATGACCGCCTGTAGTACGGTCTCGAAAGTAAAAACAAAAGCGGTGGCAACACTAGAAAAAGTCAGTGAGACTACCAATATTGGTAATAATCCTGATGATCCCTTAGAAGGCTTTAATCGCTCTATGTTCAGCTTTAATGAGAGCTTAGATGCGAATGTGTTGAAGCCGACGGCTCAGGCTTATCAGAAAGTGACGCCAAGCATAGTGCAAACGGCTGTTGGTAACTTTTTTAGTAATGCGGGAGATGTTTGGACTGCATTCAATAATGTTTTGCAGGGTAATTTCTCAGATGGCGTGAATGATATTATGCGTTTTGCGATTAACACTACCGTCGGTATTGGTGGTTTGATCGACGTGGCTAGTGCAGGTGGGATGCCCAAGCATAGGGCTGATTTTGGGCAAACCTTGGGTGTGTGGGGAGTCCCCGCTGGGCCCTTTGTCATGCTGCCGGTTTTAGGTGCATCGACGTTGCGAGATACCTTGGCCGTTCCTATCGACTTTAAAGGTGATATTTTATTCTCGCAAACTTCAGTTGCCGTAAAAAATACAACTACCGTGTTGAAAGTAATTGATAAGCGAGCCAGCGCATTAGATGCGGTAAGTCTAATTGAAGAAGCTGCCTTGGATAAATACGTATTTATTCGCGGAGCCTATTTACAAAGACGCGAGAGCCAGATTAATGCTGGCAAGCAGCAAGAGCAGTAAGAATAAAGACAGTTGATCAGTCTGTGCGTTTAAAGAACTGCGTAGTAAGCACAAGATAAGTACAAAATAAGCGCCAACTAAGTGTCAAATAGGCGCAAACCGTAAGAATGCAAACGGGGGAGATATAGGCTGCGTCAACCAAATGCTGCAACGCAGGGTTTACGTGTCTAGGAAATATAAAGAATTAATCCCACAAGTCAGGAAAGTAAATTATGAAAAAAATCAGTCAATTCTTAGTTAGTCTGTGTTTGGGTTTTTCTCTGCTTGCTAATGCGCAAGCACAGGAGGCGCCAGATCAACTGGTAAAACGTCTGAGTACAGAAATTATCGATGCAGCGAAAACCGATAAAGAAATTCAATCCGGTAATCGTCAACGTATTAATGATTTGGTTGAAAACAAAGTTCTGCCGTACATCAATTTTGAACGCATGACTTCTTTGGCGGTGAGTAAAAGCTGGCGTACAGCGACACCGGAACAGCAGAAACAATTGATTACAGAATTCCGTACTTTGTTAATTCATACTTATTCTGGTGCGATTACTCAAATTCGTGATCAAAAAGTCGAGTTCAAACCGTTCCGTTCTTCTCCAGAAGACACCGAAGTAGAAGTAAAAAGTTTGGTGATACAAACGCGTGGTGAGCCTTTGCAATTGAGCTATCGTCTCGAAAAAAGTGCCAATGGTTGGAAGATTTTTGACATCAATGTACTCGGTGCTTGGTTAGTTGAAACTTACAAAGGTAGTTTTTCCGCCGAAGTTAATAAAACCGGTATCGATGGTTTGATCAAGACTTTGGTTGAAAAAAATAAGAAGTTGGCAGCAGCTTCTATTAAAAAATAAACATTGATTGAATGTCGGAGTCCAGCATGGTCTTGCAAGATCAAGAATTAAGTTTGCGCAACGCAGTGTCCGTTTCCGAAGCGGGCTTGCAGGCGATTCATGCTGGCTCAGATCAAGTTGACATGTCACAGTTACAGGTCGTTGATTCCGCGGCAGTAGCGGTCATGTTGACTTGGCAACGTCAGGCGCAAAATTTACATCGTAACTTGCAATTTGTTGGCGTTCCGGCCAGCTTGTTGAGCTTGATTTCTCTCTATGGCTTGACCGAATTATTTCACCTACTCCCCGCCAATGCGGCTGAGCGACATTGATCCTCGGCGCTTTTCTTTTGCAATTTCTTTGCAATCTCGGTGATTTGTCTATACAAGCTGCGCATTAAAGCGCAACCCGTAATTCGACAAAATCCCCTATAATCGCAGGTTTTCGCGGTATTTTTCGTGATCTTGTTCCATCTTTAGTTCACTCTCTATGCGCGTAAGCGCGAATGCCACATGGCTGCCATACAAATTAGTAATGTACAAAAATCCTATCAGTCTGCAGGCAAAAAGCTACAGGCTCTAGGTGGTGTTTCACTTGCGATTGAAGAAGGCGAGTTTTTTGGTTTACTTGGCCCAAATGGCGCAGGTAAGACAACCTTAATTTCGATTATTGCCGGTTTGAATCGTGCTGACTCTGGCCAAGTTTTGGTGCAAGGACATGATGTGGTGCGCGACTACCGTGCTGCGCGCAGCAAGCTCGGTGTGGTGCCGCAAGAATTGGTGTTTGATCCATTTTTCACTGTGCGTGAAACCCTGCGTTTGCAATCTGGTTATTTCGGCATTAAAAATAATGATGCGTGGATCGACGAGGTCATGGAAAACCTTGATCTAACCAATAAAGCCGATGCGAATATGCGGGCTTTATCGGGTGGTATGAAGCGTCGCGTGCTAGTCGCGCAAGCATTGGTGCATAAACCACCGGTGATAATTTTGGATGAGCCGACAGCGGGTGTTGATGTGGAATTACGTCAGACTTTGTGGAAGTTCATTTCGCGCCTAAATCGTGAAGGGCATACCATCGTTTTGACCACGCATTATCTGGAAGAAGCGCAAGCTTTGTGTAATCGGGTTGCGATGTTGAAAGCGGGTAAGGTTGTCGCTCTCGATACCATGTCTGCTTTGATTAAACGTATTTCAGGTTCACAAATGAAAGTGCAGTTGGCGCAAGGTGAGTTCCCATCGTCATTGCACAATCTGATCATTGCTTCCGATACGCAAGCAGAAACGAATACATTTGCATTACGTATCACCAATTACGCTGAGGTTGAGCCGATACTGGCGAATCTGTGTCAAGCGGGTTGCGTGATTGAGGATCTGCAATTGCAACAAGCCGATCTGGAAGATGTGTTCTTACAAATTATGGGTGGAGGAAATCCGCAATGATAGGCTTCCGCACCTTATTGTATAAAGAAGTTTTACGCTTCTGGAAAGTCGCAACGCAGACCATCACCGCACCGATTATGACGGCGATGATGTACTTGCTGATTTTTGGTCAAGCGCTTGAAGGTCATGTCAAAGTGCACGGCGTCACTTACATGGCATTTTTGATTCCAGGTTTGGTGATGATGAGCGTTTTGCAGAACGCGTTTGCGAATGCATCCTCATCTTTGATTCAATCCAAAATTACCGGGAATTTGGTGTTCATCATGTTGCCACCGCTTTCGCATTGGGAAATGTTTTTTGCCTATGTGTTGGCGGCTGTCGTACGCGGACTTGCCGTTGGTTTAGGTGTGTTTGTGGTGACGGCATGGTTTGCACACTTGAGTTTTAGTGCGCCTTTATGGATAGCTTTATTCGCTTTGATGAGTGCCTTCGTGCTCGGTACGATGGGTTTAATCGTTGGTATTTGGGCGGAGAAATTCGATCAGCTCGCTGGTTTTCAAAATTTTGTAATCGTGCCAGCGACCTTTTTGTCGGGCGTGTTTTATTCGATCAATTCTTTGCCACCGATTTGGCAAACTATTTCGCATTTCAATCCCTTCTTCTATATGATTGATGGCTTCCGTTATGGCTTTACTGGCCAATCAGATGTCGATCCTGTACGTAGTCTTGTGATTGTGACGATTTTCTTGCTGGCGTTGACGGCAGTTGCCATGCAAATGCTGCGTAGTGGTTATAAGTTGCGGCACTGAATTTGAGATGGTGCATAGCCGCCATCCCGAAAAATTATTTGAAAATATTTTAGAAAGACCTATCGTGTTTCCTACACCAGAACAAATTAAAAATTACATCGCAGCCGGTTTGGAATGTACACATCTTGAAGTGGAAGGTGACGGTCAGCATTTCACTGCGGTGATCGTCTCCCCAGCATTCGCTGGCAAGCGTTTGATTCAACGTCATCAACTCGTCTACGCTGCATTAGGCGATCGCATGCGTGAAGAAATTCATGCTTTGTCGATGAAAACTTTAACTCCGGAAGAATTTCAATAAGCATGGATAAGTTACTGATCACAGGCGGCAATCGCCTGAATGGCGATGTCATTATTTCTGGCGCTAAGAATGCGGCTTTGCCGATTTTGTGTGCTGGGTTGTTGAGTGCTGGAGATGTGGTTTTGCACAATGTGCCGCATTTGCAAGACGTTGCTACGATGTTGAAATTACTCAAGCAAATGGGTTTGCGCGTCACTGAAGAAAACGGTGTCGTCACCTTAAATGGTGCAGCGATTGATAAGTTGGAAGCGCCCTACGATTTGGTGAAAACCATGCGTGCTTCGATCTTAGTGCTCGGCCCTTTGTTAGCCCGATTTGGCGAAGCAAAAGTCTCTTTGCCAGGTGGCTGCGCGATCGGTTCTCGTCCTGTTGATCAGCACATCAAAGGCTTGCAAGCGATGGGCGCGGAAATCACGATTGAGGCAGGTTATATCCACGCTAAAGCGAAACGTTTGCGTGGTGCGCGCATCGTCACCGATATGATTACCGTGACGGGTACAGAAAACCTGCTGATGGCAGCGACTTTAGCTGACGGCGAAACTGTTTTGGAAAACGCCGCGCGCGAACCCGAAGTCACTGACCTCGCTAACTTGTTAGTGGCGATGGGCGCAAAAATTTCTGGTATAGGTACGGATCGTTTGGTGATTCAAGGTGTTGATGCCTTACACGGTGCAACGCATACCGTGATTGCAGATCGCATCGAAACCGCCACTTTCTTGTGCGCGGTCGCCGCGACAGGTGGTGATTTGACCGTTAAAAATACGCGTAGCGATATTTTGGATGTGGCACTCGATAAATTGCGTGAAGCTGGCGTGATCATTACTACTGGCCCAGATTGGATACGTGCGCAGATGAGTGGACGTCCTAAAGCCGTGAGTTTCCGCACTACCGAATACCCAGGTTTTCCGACTGACATGCAAGCGCAATTTATGGCGCTCGACTGTTTGGCGAATGGCACTGCACGCGTCACCGAAACAATTTTTGAAAATCGTTTCATGCATGTACAAGAAATGAATCGTCTTGGTGCCCATATTGAAATTGATGGTCATACCGCGATCGTGAATGGCGTAGATAAATTAGTGGGCGCACCTGTGATGGCGACCGACTTGCGCGCATCGGCCTCTTTAGTGATCGCAGGTTTAGCCGCACAAGGTGAGACTTTGATCGATCGCATTTATCACCTTGATCGTGGCTATGACCGAATGGAAGTAAAGTTGTCCGCGGTGGGTGCGCAAATCCAGCGCGTTAAATGATGCAGCGTCAAAAATAACCAAGTAAATTAGTGAAATTAACTTAGCGAAATAATTGATATGAGTTCTCAGCAACTAACTTTGGCCTTGTCCAAAGGGCGCATTTTTGAAGAAACCTTACCGCTGTTAGAAGCGGCAGGTATTCACGTGACTGAAGATCCAGAAAAATCGCGTAAGTTGATTTTGGCAACCAATGATCCTGATGTGCGCGTGATTATTGTGCGTGCTTCAGACGTGCCAACTTATGTGCAATACGGCGCGGCAGATTTTGGCGTGGCAGGTAAAGATGTGTTGTTTGAACATGGTGGTGCTGGCTTGTATCAACCTATTGATTTAGGCATCGCAAAATGCCGCATGTCGGTGGCGGTGTCGGTTGGATTTGATTACGCAACTGCAGTGCGTCAAGGTGCGCGTTTGCGTGTCGCAACTAAATACACGGAAACCGCCCGTCAGCATTTCGCTAGCAAGGGTGTGCATATTGATTTGATTAAGCTGTATGGCTCGATGGAATTGGCGCCGTTGGTTGGTTTGTCCGATGTAATCGTCGATTTGGTCAGCACCGGCAATACCTTGCGCGCGAATAATTTGGTCGAAGTGGAAGAGATCATGGATATCTCTTCACGCTTAGTTGTGAATCAAGCTGCATTGAAATTGAAGCGCGAACGTTTGCAACCCATTCTCCAAGCATTCGAACGCGCGTCGGAGGGGAAGTAATGAGCTTCACCACAGCATTGACTCGCTTAGATTCTACACAGTCAGGTTTCGCGCAAACCTTACGTCAATTATTGGCATTCGAAGCGAGTGAAGACGCGGCGATTGATCAAAGTGTAGTACAGATCTTGCAGGCAGTTAAAACGCGCGGTGACACCGCGGTGCTTGAGTACACTCAACGTTTTGATCGTTTGTCAGGCATCAGCTCGATGCAAGCTTTGGAGATTCCGCAAGAGGATTTGCATGCAGCACTAGCGAGTATTTCTAATGAGCGTCGTAGTGCATTAGAGGCAGCAGCGCAGCGTGTGCGCTCCTATCATGAAGTGCAAAAGCGTGAATGTGGTTCTGCAGGATTTTCGTACACTGAAGCAGATGGCACGGTACTCGGACAAAAAGTTACTGCCCTAGATCGCGTCGGCATTTACGTGCCTGGTGGCAAAGCGGCTTACCCTTCTTCCGTACTGATGAACGCGATTCCAGCAAAGGTCGCTGGCGTGCGTGAAATTATTATGGTGGTGCCAACTCCCGATGGCGTGCGTAATTCTCTGGTATTAGCCGCTGCGGCCATCGCGGGCGTTGATCGTGTGTTCACCATTGGTGGCGCACAAGCGGTTGCTGCTTTAGCTTATGGCACAGAGAGTATTCCGCAAGTCGATAAAATTGTGGGGCCAGGCAATGCCTATGTTGCGAACGCCAAGCGTCGTGTATTTGGCACAGTGGGTATCGACATGATTGCCGGTCCTTCTGAGATTTTAGTTTTATGTGATGGCACGACTGATCCAGATTGGGTTGCGATGGATTTGTTCTCGCAAGCGGAACATGATGAACTCGCACAATCGATTTTGCTATGTCCTGATGCAGCCTACATTGATGCGGTACATGCCAGCATTGATAAGTTGATTGCAACAATGCCACGTGCCGAGATTATTCGAACTTCCCTGAAAGATCGCGGTGCTTTGATCAAAGTGCGTGACATGCAAGAAGCTTGCGACATCGCGAATGAGATCGCGGCCGAACATTTAGAAATTTCTGCAGAAAATCCGCAGCAATGGGCAGATCAAATTCGTCATGCGGGGGCGATGTTCCTTGGACGTTTTTCTTCCGAATCCTTGGGCGATTATTGCGCTGGGCCGAATCACGTTTTGCCGACTTCACGCACCGCGCGTTTCTCATCGCCTTTGGGTGTATATGATTTCCAGAAGCGTTCATCGATGATACAAGTCAGTGAGCAAGGCGCGCAGACTTTAGGCAAGATCGCGGCAGAACTCGCGTATGGTGAAGGATTGCCTGCACATGCTCGTAGTGCTGAGTTGCGTTTGAAATGAAATACCCAATGAAAAACAAAATCTTTAACCGTAAAGGTGCAAAGTACGCAGAGGAAAGTATAGAAAACTTCTCTTCTTTTGCTGCTTTCGTTACACCTTTGCGGCTAAGTTTTTTTCTTCGTTCAATCATATGAACAGTTTCATTAATCAGATTTTTAATGAAGATGCTATCACTGGTTTGCAGCGCATTCCTGATGGCAGTATTGATCTGATTTTGACCGATCCACCTTATGGTTTGGGTAAGGATTACGGCAATGATTCTGATAAGCAGGAAGCGGCGGATTACTTGGCGTGGACTGAGCGTTGGATTGACGCCGCTTTGCCAAAACTCAAGCCAACTGGCTCGCTGTACATCTTTTTGACTTGGCGTTATTCGCCAGAAATTTTCGTGATGCTCAAGCAGCGCATGACGATGATCAATGAAATTATTTGGGATAGACGAGTGCCGTCTATGGGCGGTAGCACCCGTAGCTTTTCTTCAGTGCATGACACGATAGGCTTATTCGTGAAATCGAAAAATTACTATTTCGATTTAGATGCGGTGCGTATTCCTTATGATGCGGCGACCAAAAAAGCCCGTTCGCGCTCGATCTTTGTTGGTGCTAAGTGGTTAGAACTCGGTTACAACCCAAAAGATTTGTGGAGTGTGTCACGTCTGCATAAAGAAGATGTAGAACGTGTTGAACATCCAACCCAAAAGCCTTTAGAAATTATTCAACGTATGGTGCTCGCATCTTGTCCAAAGAATGGTGTGGTACTTGATCCGTTTATGGGCAGTGGTACCACTGCGATTGCGGCACGACGTTGTGGTCGACAATTTGTCGGCTTTGAACTCAATCCAGATTACTGCGCCATCATCGAGGCGCGTCTACAATCGGCAGAGGCAGAATTACAAGTTCTGAATAATCAACCGACAGAACCAGTGCGGGCTAAACCTGTGCTTGCTAAAGTAAGTAAACGAATCAGTAAAGCGAAAACGGTGGTGACCAAGGCGAAAGCTGAACCTGCGAAATCAACGAGGCGAAAAAAGAGTGTAGCGTCACTTGAAACTTGATTCTTAAGAATTATTCATTGAACTTAAAACGAGCAACTGTCTCATGTCTATAGTAGAGAATATTATTCGCGCTGATGTGCGCGCTTTGTCGGCGTATCACGTGCCTGACGCAACGGGGCTTTTGAAACTCGATGCGATGGAAAATCCATACACCTTGACGCCAGCTTTGCAGCAAGCATTGGCGAAACGTTTATCGGAAACCGCCTTAAATCGTTATCCTGTGCCAAATTATTTGGCTATGAAAGAAGCGTTGAAAACGAACTTCGGCGTGCCTGATGGCTATGACTTGGTGTTGGGCAATGGTTCCGACGAATTGATTGCGATGATCAGTATTGCTTGTGCCAAACCGGGCGCAAAAGTATTGGCGCCAATGCCGGGATTTGTGATGTATGCGATGTCTGCACAATTTGCGGGCATGGAATTTGTTGGCGTACCGCTGAACGCAGATTTCACACTCGACAAAGCGGCGATGTTGGCAGCGATTGCGGAGCATCGTCCGGCGGTGACCTATTTGGCTTATCCAAACAATCCGACTGGTACTTTGTTTAATGCTGCCGATATGGAAGAAATTATTACGGCAGTGGGCGACACTGGTTTAGTGATCGTCGATGAAGCTTACCAACCATTTGCGCAAACAAGTTTTATGTCGCGTTTGCCAGAATTTTCGAATTTGGTTGTGATGCGCACGGTATCCAAATTAGGCTTGGCAGGAATACGCCTAGGATACATGTCGGCGTCTGCCGCTTTACTGCAAGAATTTGATAAAGTTCGCCCACCTTATAACGTTAATGTGTTGACCGAAGCGGCGATACTTTGTCTGCTAGAACACGCCGATGTGTTTGAGCAGCAAGCGGCGCAATTGCGCACGCAGCGCAGTCAGTTGTCTAGTCAACTTGCTAGCTTGCCAGGCGTGGAAGTATTTCCGTCTGCCGCCAACTTTTTGTTAATTCGCGTGTCAAATCCCGAGAAAAGTGAGACATATGGCAATGAAGTCTTCACAAAATTGTTGGAACAAAAAATTTTGGTGAAAAATGTGGGTAAAATGCATGCACTATTGCAGAATTGTTTGCGCATCACCGTCAGTACGCCAGAAGAAAATGCACAATTTTTAAATGCGTTTAATCTGGCTTTGGAATAAGTTTTTTTGAAATTTTTATTAAAATTTTTCTGTCGAATTTCACTCAACAACATAATAGCTAACCAGCTAACCACAATTAGCTAATCTCATCATGCAACGTACAGCGCAAGTTACACGCAATACCAATGAAACCAAGATTCGCGTCGCGATTAATCTCGATGGTACTGGCAAACAATCTTTAAAGACGGGTGTGCCGTTTTTGGATCACATGCTCGATCAAATCGCACGTCATGGATTAATCGATTTAGATATCGAAGCCGATGGTGATTTACATATTGATGCGCATCACACGGTGGAAGATGTTGGTATCACTTTGGGACAAGCATTTGCACAAGCCATCGGCGACAAAAAAGGCATACGTCGCTATGGTCACGCCTATGTGCCACTCGATGAAGCTTTGTCACGCGTCGTAATTGATTTCTCTGGTCGTCCAGGTCTGGAATATCATGTTGATTTTAAACGAGCGATGATAGGTTCATTTGACGTCGATTTGACCCATGAATTTTTCCAAGGCTTTGTGAATCATGCTTTGGTCTCTCTACATATTGATAACTTGCGTGGCGAAAATGCGCATCATCAATGTGAAACCATATTCAAAGCCTTTGGTCGCGCGCTGCGTATGGCAGCCGAATTAGATGAGCGCGCCTTAGGTACCATTCCATCCACAAAAGGTAGTCTATAAAAAAGCGATAGCGATGGCATAAAGCTTGCATGTTTATGCTATTCGCGAATACTTCACTATGCCTACTCCCTCATTGTTATGAATAAGATTGTTGTCGTTGATTACGGCATGGGTAACGTGCGCTCTGTTGCGCAAGCATTACGTGCGGTTGCCCCTGAAGCCGAGGTTCTGATTTCAGGTTTGATTGCGGATATTCAATCGGCTGATCGTTTAGTCTTGCCAGGCCAAGGAGCGATGCCAGATTGCATGCGTAGTTTGCAAGATTCGGGTGTGCAAGAGGCCTTGCTACAAGCAGCACGCGAAAAGCCCTTATTTGGCGTTTGTGTCGGCGAGCAGATGTTGTTTGACCTCAGCGCAGAAGGGAATACACCATGTCTAGGCTTACTTCCAGGTAAGGTTGTACGCTTTGATTTAAGTGGACAATTGCAAGAAGATGGTTCCCGTTATAAAGTGCCACAAATGGGATGGAATCGCGTGCATCAAACGCAAGCACATCCGCTTTGGAATGGCATTGCTGACGATAGTTATTTTTACTTCGTGCATAGTTATTTTGTGCAAGCTGAATGTGAGCAAGACGTAGTCGGCACGACTGAATATGGGCAAGTATTTACTTCGGCTGTGGCGCGCGAGAATATTTTTGCAACGCAATTCCATCCCGAGAAAAGCGCCGCTGCGGGACTGCAACTATATAAAAACTTTGTACACTGGAATCCCTAACACTTGAATTATTGAACGACTTATCAACATTATTGTCTGTTTGCTGTAGTTGCACATGAACAAGTTATGTTGCTGCGGTAACGAATATTGTGTTTTACCTCTTTTTAAATTTTAATCATCTTATACATTCATCATGCTGCTCATTCCTGCTATCGACCTGAAAGATGGTCACTGCGTACGCCTCAAACAAGGCGATATGGATCAAGCCACAGTATTCTCAGAAGAACCTGCACAGATGGCACGCCATTGGTTAGAACAAGGCGCACGTCGCTTGCATTTGGTTGATCTGAATGGTGCCTTCGCTGGTAAGCCAAAAAATGAAGCGGCGATTAAAGCCATCATCAAAACCGTGCGTGAATACGCAGAAGAGACCGATACTGAAGAAGTGCCAGTGCAATTGGGCGGCGGTATCCGTGATCTCGATACCATAGAGCGCTATTTAAACGCCGGTATTTCTTACATTATCATCGGCACGGCTGCTGTGAAAAGTCCTGGCTTTTTGGCTGACGCTTGTAGTGCCTTTCCTGGACAGATCATCGTTGGTATTGATGCCAAAGATGGCAAAGTAGCGACCGATGGTTGGAGCAAAATGTCTGGACATGATGTGATTGATCTTGCGCAAAAATTCGAAGGCTATGGCGTTGAGGCAATTATTTATACCGACATTGGCCGCGATGGCATGATGGGTGGCGTGAATATTGATGCCACAGTGAAATTAGCGCAAGCTGTGACGGTTCCTGTTATTGCATCGGGTGGTGTACATGTGCTGGCAGATGTCGAAGCCCTCTGTGATGTGCAAGACGAAGGTATTGAAGGCGTTATTTGTGGCCGCTCAATTTACGAAGGCACATTAGATTTAGCAAGTGCACAAGATCGCGCTGATGAACTCAGTGGCGACTTGATTTACGAAGAAGACGAAGAATGACTTTAGCCAAAAGGATTATCCCTTGTTTGGATGTGAATGCCGGACGAGTCGTCAAAGGCGTCAATTTTCTGGAATTGCGTGACGCTGGTGATCCCGTCGAAGTAGCGCGTCGTTACGACTTGCAAGGCGCGGATGAAATCACGTTTTTGGATATTACAGCGTCCTCTGATGATCGTGATTTGATTTTGCCTGTGATTGAGGCTGTCGCATCTCAAGTATTTATTCCTTTAACGGTTGGTGGCGGGGTGCGCACGGTGGCCGATGTGCGGCGTTTATTAAATGCGGGTGCGGATAAAGTCGGTATGAATACTTCTGCCGTGACTAATCCGCAATTAGTCGCCGACGCAGCGCATAAGTATGGATCTCAATGTATCGTGGTCGCAATTGATGCCAAAGCGGTCGCGCCTGGAAAGTGGGAAGTGTATACACACGGCGGGCGTAACGCGACGGGTTTGGACGCGGTCGAATGGGCTCGCAAAATGGCGGAATTGGGGGCAGGTGAAATTTTACTCACGAGTATGGATAAAGATGGTACCCGTTCCGGTTTTGATCTGGCCTTAACCCGCGCGGTTTCGGATGCGATTGATATTCCAGTCATCGCTTCCGGAGGTGTCGGCGGCCTGCAAGATTTGGCCGATGGCATCAAATTGGGCGGTGCAGATGCCGTTTTAGCCGCTAGTATTTTTCATTTTGGACAGCACACAGTGCAGGAAGCAAAACAGTTTATGGCAGCACAACATATACCAATGAGGTTGACATGAGTTTTCGTTGGTTAAACAAAGTGAAATGGGATGAAGTTGGTTTAGTCCCTGTGATAGCGCAAGAAGTGGGCAGCAATGATGTCGTCATGTTTGCATGGATGAATCGCGAAGCACTGAGTCGCACTGTAGAAACGGGTGAAGCGGTGTACTGGAGTCGTTCACGCAAAAAATTATGGCACAAAGGTGAAGAATCTGGTCACGTACAAAAAGTCAAAGAAATCCGTTTAGATTGTGATGAAGACGTGATTTTACTGAAGATTGAACAAGTAGAAGGCATCGCTTGTCATACCGGACGTCATTCGTGTTTCTTCCAAAAATTTGAAGGCAATGTTGATGAGGGTGAGTGGGTGACCGTCGATCCTGTGCTGAAAGATCCCGAATCGATTTACAAATAAGTTGAGCACAAGATGAGTCAAGAATCGATACTGCATCAACTGGCTGCGGTGATAGAAAGTCGTAAGGCGGTCAATGGTGGCAATCCTGAAACCTCTTATGTCGCGAAACTGTTTCATAAAGGCGATGATGCGATTTTAAAAAAAATCGGCGAAGAAGCGACCGAAACCGTGATGGCAGCAAAAGATGCGCGGGTTTCTGGCGATACTTCAGATTTGCTGTATGAATGCGCGGATCTTTGGTTTCATTCGCTTGTCATGTTAGCGCAGTATAATTTGCACCCGCAGCAAGTGCTGGACGAACTAGCCAGACGTGAAGGCATTTCTGGAATAGAAGAAAAAGCTTCTCGTGGTGACAACTAAAGTTCGTGTTTGACCGTATAGATAAATTAAAAATGTAGGGGCGTCATCCCTGCGTAGGCAGGGATCCAGTGACTTTAGATTTTTACTCCACTAGATTCCCGCCTTCGCGGGAATGACGATACGTAGAGCATGGCTTAACTGAATAGCATTGATGCTTTAGCGCGGTTTTGTAACAAATTTTGAGTGAACAGCATGGATAACTGTATTTTTTGTAAAATCGTCGCCAAGCAAATTCCGGCGACTGTTTTGTATGAAGATGATGAATTGTTAGCATTTAATGATATCAATCCAGCAGCTCCCGTACATTTTTTGATTATTCCCAAAAAGCATTTGTCGAGTTTGGCCGACGCAAAAGCCGAAGATGCCGTATTGTTGGGTAAAATGTTGGAATTGGCACCGAAACTAGCTGCCCAACAAGGCTGTGCTTATGTCGAGCATGCGGATGGTTCAAAGTCTGGTGGATTTAAAACCGTTGTGAATACGGGACCTAACGGTGGTCAGGTCGTCTATCACTTGCACATGCATGTGATCGGTGGCGCTGAACTGTAATTATTTTATTGATCGATATTTAGGGCTTGTCCCTTGAAGGAAGCATGATGGGTTCATTTAGTATTTGGCATTGGTTGATCGTCTTGGTGGTCGTGGTATTGGTATTTGGCACCAAAAAACTCGGTAATGTGGGTAGCGATCTGGGCAAGGCCGTAAAAGGTTTTAAAGATGGCGTCAAAGGTGAGGATGAAAAATCACCGAAGGCAGATGAGCAAAAAACCATCGACGTCGAGGCAAAGGATAAATCGACACACTAATCTTCGGATGGTGTTAGAGCAGATTTATGATAGACCTAGGATTGACCAAGCTAGCCCTGATCGGCGCTGTAGCTTTGATTGTAATTGGTCCCAAAGACTTACCTAAAGTGGCGCGCATGGCTGGCACCTTGTTTGGTCGTGCGCAACGCTATATCAGTCAGGTGAAATCCGAAGTCAGTCGTGAAATCGAAATGGAAGAGTTGCGCAAAATGCAGAAAGAAGTGGAGTCTGCAGCGCAAAATTTCGAGCAGGATATCCATAAAGAATTTTCGGAAGCGCAGCAGGAGTTGAATGAGCTGGTGCAACCAGAGTCGCACTCAAGCTATTCACCTTACGATTATTACACCCCACCATCTAGCGATGCGATGATGGCGAAAGCGAAAAATTTTCGCCGTAGGAAAGTCGCAAAAACCTCGAATATTCCCAGTTGGTATAAAAGCCGTCATGGCCAACGTAGTCAAGTCATGTCGGGTGCAGCTCGCATGGCGAAACATCGAGTTAATCGCAGTCCTTCATCGAGTTTTTTCTAAATGCTCTCAAGAGTTCATTTAAGGGCATGTCATGAGTGATAATAATTTCATGGGTATGCAAGATACCTTCATTTCTCACCTGGTTGAGTTACGTGATCGACTAGTGAAAGCCTGTGCGGGAATCGCTATCGTTTGTGCTGGGCTGTTTGCGTGGCCTGGTCCGTCTGCGGTATATGATTTTTTGGCTCAGCCTATGGTGGCGGCTTTGCCCGCGGGTGCCAAGATGATTGCTACCGGCGTGATTTCTCCATTTTTGGTGCCGATGAAAGTCACCTTGCTGCTGGCGTTTTTGTTGGCGCTACCTTGGGTTTTATATCAGGCTTGGGCTTTTATTGCGCCGGGTTTATACGCTCATGAAAAACGTTTGGTGGCGCCTTTGGTCATCTCTTCCTCGGTGTTGTTTGCGGCTGGTGTCGCTTTTTGTTATTTCTTTGTATTTGGGCGCGTTTTCAAGTTTATTGCCGAGTTTGCCCCAAGCTCGATTACGGTCGCGCCTGACATCGAAAATTACCTCGATTTTGTGATGTCGATGTGCTTGGCATTTGGCTTAACTTTCGAAGTACCGATTGTGGTTATCGTCTTAGTGCGAACGGGTATCTTGACGGTAGAAAAGCTGAAAGCAATTCGTTCTTATGTAATCGTCGGCGCCTTTATAATTGCAGCTGTTGTGACGCCGCCAGATGTTGTCAGCCAACTGGCGCTGGCTGTCCCGATGTGGATGTTGTTTGAATTGGGTTTGTTCGTGGCGCCTATCTTTGTCAAAGCGACTCAGGCACCACCAGAAGAATAAGGCTATTTAGTTGAACTTGGCTGCGCGCAGCCAAGTGACTAAAGGCAGGGCTGCTTTAAAGCCACTGACAAGTTGCTTATGTACATCTTCGTACAACAAGCCATCTAGCTGGCACTCAGTCCATACCATCATACTTTTCAATTTCAAATATTCGATCATAGGATGTTCAGGATCGAAGCCCTTGGGTGGGCGCACTAATTTTCCTTCTTCTTGCAAGTCACCAAAGCAGGCTTTTAAGGCTTTGTTTTTAATGACTTTTTTAAAGCCAGCTTCATCTTCAAGAATATGCTGGCGGAGGTTCTTCAAGCGATCTGCTGGTGGCATATACTCGCCTACCGCAAACAGTAAACGATTGTCCTGACTGATTTGAAAATAATACGCAGGTCCACCGCCGTCGCTAGGCTTCTTACGACCACTTGGTAAGATTGACGCCGAAAAATAGGTTTTATAGGGCGATTTGTCTTTGCCAAAACGCACATCGCGGTTGATCCTGAACAAGGCTTTCTTCGGATCGCATTGTGCGATAGCAGGGTCGAATTTACTCAGTTCTTGAATTAAGCGCGCCACCATTACTAAAAATTCTGCACGTAAAATATCGTAGCGGGGTTTGTTCATCACAAACCAGGCGCGGTTATTGTTTTCCGATAACTCAAATAAGAAACGACTTAATTCTTGTACGTGCATGTGATTTCCAATGAGGGTTTTATTCTTCTAATTTAAAGGGCGGACGTTTGCCAACATTAATTTCCAAAGAAATTTCATTCGATTGACGCAAGATTTTTAATTTTGCTTTTGAGTTGGGTTTTAAGGCGGCAATTTGATTCATCATTTCGCGACTATTCTGAAATACCTTGCCATCAATCGCGATGCAAATATCACCTGGCTTGACGCCAGCCTGATCCGCTGGTCCGCCGCGCACTACCGCCGCAACGATAGAGCCTTTGGTTTGTTTAATATTGAAGCTCTCGGCCATCTCGGCGGTGATATCTTCTGGACTGATACCGAGGTAGCCACGGACTACTTGACCATCAGTGATGATCGCCTCCATCACCATTTTGATGGTCGATACCGGAATAGCAAAACCAATGCCGAGTGAACCACCATTTTGAGAGTAAATCGCGGAATTAATTCCTAGTAAGTTGCCGTTTGCATCGACGAGTGCACCGCCAGAGTTGCCCGGATTTACCGCAGCATCAGTCTGTATAAAATTCTCATAGGTATTGATGCCTACACTATTACGTCCTAGCGCTGATACGATGCCCATGGTAACGGTTTGGCCGACTCCAAATGGATTGCCTATAGCCAGTACTACATCGCCTACATTTGACTCTTCTGAGTGTCCTAAGGTGATCGTCGGTAAATCTTTTAAATCAATTTGCAGTACGGCGAGATCGGTGTCTGGATCGGTGCCAATGACTTTGGCTGTGGCTTGGCGACCATCAGCGAGTGCTACTTCAATCGCATTCGCACCTTGAATCACATGGTTATTGGTAAGTATGTGTCCTTGTGGGCTCATAATAACGCCAGAGCCACTACTGGAAGGGCGTTCTGATTTTGGGCGAGCTTGCTCACCAAAAAAACGTTTAAAAAATGGGTCGCTTAATAGAGGATTGTTGTTGTTCGAATTGCGCGAGGCGCTGATATTGACTACCGAAGGCATCGCGCGCTTTGCTGCCAAATGATACGAACCCGACGCCACCACCTTGCTACTTGGCGCTTCAATCAAAGTCGCCGAAGAAGTCAGGCTAACATTCTTGTTGACGGAAAAACCTTGTTGTAACCAATTTGGCTTCAAGCTGGTTACAATAAACCACAGCGCCAAACCGACAGTCACGGTTTGAGCAAATAATAGCCATAAACGACGCATGATGAGGACGGTATGTTAAGAAAGTCAGTAGAGAGGAATGTGCTTGCACAATTTCTAGCGAACGAATTGCAAGTTGCGCGCTTCCGTGATTATTGCCCAAATGGGCTTCAGGTGGAAGGGCGACGTGAAATTAAGCGCATCATCAGCGGAGTGACTGCGTGTCAGGCGTTGTTGGATGAGGCGGTGCGTTTGCAAGCTGACGCCATCTTGGTGCATCACGGTTATTTTTGGCGTGGCGAGGATATGCGCGTTGTTGGACAAAAATTCCAACGCCTGAAAACTTTGATTGAGAATGGAATCTCATTATTCGCCTATCATCTTCCATTGGATTCGCATCCGACTATGGGCAATAACGCACAGTTAGCGCAACTATTTGGACTGGAAGTGACAGGGCGTTTTGGCGAGGATGATTTGGGGTGGCTGGGAAAATGGACGGGCAAGAAGGGCGTGGCGACAGCTGGCGATATCGCAAGCCATGTTTCAAGCAAATTAGGACGAGAAGCACTTCTGATTGGTGAGACCGATCAGGCAGTTACTACGATAGCGTGGTGCTCAGGTGCAGCACAGAATATGTTGAATGCAGCGATTGAAGCTGGTGCGAGTATTTATATCAGTGGTGAAATTTCAGAGCCTACAGTACATTTGGCACGTGAATCGGAAGTACCCTATTTGGCCTGCGGTCATCACGCTAGTGAGCGTTATGGTGTGCGGGCATTAGGTCAATTTGTCGCAGAGCAATTTGGCATAGAGCATCGATTTGTGGATATCGACAATCCTGTTTAATGGGGTAGCAATTGAAATGCCACCGAAGAGGTGGCATTTGTACTTCGTTTGCATGTCCAAGTAACGGTAGATGTTAGTTACTTTTTAAGTGCGTCACGGATTTCGCGCAACAAAATCACGTCTTCAGGAGTTGGAGGTGGTTCAGTAGGTGCTGCAGCTGCAGTAGCCGCATCTTTTTTCTTCATTAGATTCACTAAGCGTACCATTTGAAAAATAATGAAAGCGAGGATAAGAAAGTTGAGTGAAATCGTCAAAAAGTTACCATAAGCTAAAACAGCCCCCGCTTTTTTGGCTTCTACCAAAGTTAGATTACTTGCTTGCCCATTGAGGGGTAAGTAATAGTTAGCGAAGTCTAAGCCGCCAAAAATTTTGCCCACGACGGGCATCACGATGTCTCCAACCAAGGAGTCAACGATCTTGCCAAAAGCAGCCCCTATAATGACACCCACGGCTAGATCAATTACATTGCCTTGCGCTGCAAAGCTTTTAAATTCTTGCATCATGCCCATAACTTCCCCTTAAATAATCTAAATTACACAAACTTAATTTTTACTCCGATGTTGATTATCGTCGTGGATAATTTCTCGTCAGCAAAATGTGATAAAACGGCAATATTGTAATCGGCAAACGCGATTGTGCCTGCCTAATTATTGTCAAATTTTGTCAAGCATGGGGTGGTTTGTTGTAATTCAAGATCATGTTTTGTCTAAAGTCGGCAGATTTTTAAGTGTTTTAGGGTCAAATTCCAGAATTCGGAATGAAAAAAGCTGTAAATCGTCCTGTAAAGCATCTTTTTCTTTAAATCACCTCTCAGCTCCTTTATAATTTAAGGTTGTGAGAAGTGTAGGGTCAATAGACTCTGGTGCTTCGTCAAGTTTTGATTTTTGATAGATTGGGGTTTGTATGAGTATCGAAAAGCAGGTCGATTCAGGCCGTCGCGGCCTACTCGTTGCAACATGTGCGGCAGGTGGCGCAGCAGGTTTGGCAACGGCAGGTGCGCTAGTGAGTACTTTTCAACCGTCTGAACGCGCAAAAGCGGCGGGTGCACCGGTGGAAGTGGATATTTCCAGTTTGAAACCGGGTGAAATGAGTACGACAGAATGGCGCGGTAAGCCAGTCTGGATTTTGAAGCGTACGCCAGAAATGATGGAAAGTTTAAAAAAGACGGAAGATAAAGTTGCAGATCCAAAGTCTGAAAAGCCATACACCATGGCAATGCCAGAATACTGCGATAAGCAAACTCGTTCCCGTAAAGAACACAGTGACATTTTGGTGACAGTTGGAATTTGTTCCCACTTAGGTTGTTCGCCAAGCTCCAAGTTCGCCGCTGGAGCACAACCTTCGTTGCCGGACGATTGGCAAGGTGGCTTTTTGTGCCCATGCCATGGTTCGACGTTTGATTTGGCTGGTCGCGTTTATAAAAATAAACCAGCTCCACAGAATCTGGACGTACCACCTCACATGTTTTTATCAGATACCAAAATCATCATCGGTAAAGATGAGAAAGGCGAGGCTTAATCATGGCATTTGTTGAGAAAAAACTTCCAGACGACGCTCCAGCGCTGGATAAGGCTTTGAATTGGGTCGACTCTCGTTTTCCATTAACTAAATTGTGGAATGATCAGTGGGGTAAGTATTACGCTCCAAAGAATTTCAACTTCTGGTATATCTTTGGCTCCCTCGCGATGTTGGTGTTGGTCATCCAAATTGTGACCGGCATCTTCTTGGTGATGCACTATAAACCAGACGCGAATTTGGCGTTTGCTTCAGTTGAATACATCATGCGCGAAGTTCCATCAGGTTGGTTAGTGCGTTACATGCACTCCACTGGCGCATCTGCTTTCTTCATCATTGTTTACTTACACATGACTCGTGGTTTGCTCTACGGTTCTTATCGTAAGCCACGTGAATTAATCTGGTTGTTTGGTTTTGCCATCTTCCTGTGTTTGATGGCTGAAGCTTTCTTCGGTTACCTCTTGCCATGGGGTCAAATGTCTTACTGGGGTGCCCAAGTTATCGTTAACTTGTTTGGTGCTATCCCATTCATCGGTCCAGATTTGTCTTTGTGGATTCGTGGTGACTATGTGGTGTCTGATGCGACATTGAATCGTTTCTTCTCCTTCCACGTGATCGCCATTCCATTGGTATTGTTGGGCTTGGTTGTTGCTCACTTGATTGCATTGCATGAAGTTGGTTCGAACAACCCAGACGGTATTGAAATCAAAGAAAATTTGGATGCCGATGGCCATCCAGTTGATGGCGTACCTTCACATCCATACTACACGTTCCACGACATCTTCGGCGTGACTGTGTTCTTGACGATTTTCAGCGCGGTTGTGTTCTTTGCTCCAGAAATGGGGGGGTACTTCCTCGAGTACAACAACTTTATCCCTGCGGATTCTTTGAAAACGCCTCCGCATATTGCACCTACTTGGTATTTCACACCGTTCTACTCCATTTTGCGCGCAACAACTTCTGAGTTCTTGTACGTAGTGCAGTTTGGTGCAGCCGCTTACGTTGCGTTGATTTGGTTGAAATCTAGTTTAAGTTTCATTACTAAGGCAGCGATTGCTGGTATTGCCTTAGTAGCGATCGTTGGCATGATGCCTTTTGGTTTGGACGCGAAATTCTGGGGTGTTGTATTGTTTGGTGGTTCTGTTGTGATCTTGGCGTTTTTGCCATGGTTAGACAAATCTCCAGTGAAATCAATTCGCTACCGTCCAGATTGGCATAAATATGTGTACATCGTTTTTGGTATCGCTTTCGTCACTTTGGGTTACCTCGGTGTCCAAGCGCCATCACCAATGGGTGAACGTATTTCTCAAGTTTGCGCTTTGATTTACTACGGTTTCTTCTTATTGATGCCATGGTGGAGTGCGATGGGTGAGTTCAAAACAGTGCCAAAACGCGTAACGTTTGCTGCGCATTGATCAGAATAGTGAGGATGAATTAGCATGAAATTACTTAAAAAACTGATCGTAGCTTTGGCATTGGCGCCAACTTTAGCTTTAGCTAATAGTGGCGGCTATCCATTGGATCGAGCACCAGAACGCACAAATGACCTAGCGGCTTTGCAAAACGGCGCCAAATTGTTCGTGAACTACTGCTTAAACTGCCATTCCGCTTCCGCAATGCGTTATAACCGTTTGCGCGATATCGGTTTGACAGAAGAGCAAATCAAAAACAACTTGTTGTTCACAGGCGAAAAAGTAGGTGAACTGATGAAAACTAGCTTGAGCGCGAAAGATGCTAAAGAGTGGTTTGGCGCTGTGCCACCGGATTTATCCGTGATTGCACGTGCCAAAGCATCTGGCGAAGGCTCTGGCGCTGACTGGTTGTACACGTATTTGCGTACTTACTACAAAGATGACAGCCGTCCAACTGGCTGGAACAATATGTTGTTCCCGAACGTTGGTATGCCACATGCTTTGTGGGAATTACAAGGCGTGCGTAGCGCAAAATTTGAAGAAGTCAAAGACGCCCATGATCCATCTAAAATAGAGCACAAATTTGCAGGTTTTGAAACTGTCTCTGCTGGTAAATTAAGCACTGTGGAGTACGACAATGCGGTGGGTGATCTGGTTGCTTATTTGCAGTGGATGGGTGAGCCCGCACAAAATAGCCGTAAACGTTTAGGCGTATGGGTAGTTTTATTCATGGCTTTACTGGCAACACTGGCATGGCGTTTGAATGCTTCCTACTGGAAAGAAGTGAAGTAAGTGTAAATTAGTCGTCCACCAACATCGTTGGTGGATGTGTCATCCCAGGGTGAGGTACGCTTAAATTGCGCCTCGCCCTAATCGTTTTTAAGGAACTGTAAAAATGATGGTTCTCTATTCAGGTACAACTTGCCCATTTTCACAACGTTGCCGTTTAGTCTTGTTCGAAAAAGGCATGGACTTTGAAATTCGTGACGTTGATTTGTTTAATAAGCCAGAAGATATCTCCACCATGAACCCTTATGGTCAGGTGCCGATTCTGGTTGAACGCGAATTGATTTTGTATGAATCCAATATCATCAACGAATACATTGATGAGCGTTTCCCACATCCGCAATTGATGCCAGCAGATCCTCTGCAGCGGGCGCGTGCGCGTTTGATGTTATTCAATTTTGAAAAAGAATTGTTTGTTCATGTTCATACTCTGGAAAATGAAAAAAATAATTCTTCTTCTAAAGTCATGGATAAAGCTCGTGCAGAAATTCGCGATCGTCTGACGCAGTTAGCGCCATTGTTTGTTAAGAACAAGTATATGTTGGGCGAAGAGTTTTCCATGCTGGACGTGGCTGTTGCACCATTGTTATGGCGTCTCGATCATTACGGTATTGATTTATCTAAAACAGCGGCACCTTTGTTGAAATATGCAGAACGTATTTTCTCCCGTCCTGCTTACATTGAAGCATTAACGCCATCTGAAAAAGTCATGCGTCGTTAAGATCTTCTCCTATCCAACATGATGCCCTTGAGGGGAATCATGTTGGATACTTGTTTCGAATTCTCACTTGAAAGCAATGTTAACTCATGTCGGAAATCTCAACAAAACCATACTTATTACGCGCTATTTATGAATGGTGCACTGACAATGGCTTTACGCCTTATGTCTCGGTCAAGGTCAGTGGTGCGGTGCAAGTGCCAATGGAATTTGTTCGTAAAGGTGAAATTGTATTGAACATCGCTTTTACTGCGACTAGTGGCTTAAAGATGGATAATGAGGCCGTTAGCTTCAAAGCTCGTTTTGGTGGTGTGTCACGTGATATTTATGTGCCTGTCGCGAACGTGCAAGCGATTTTTGCTAGTGAAAATGGACAGGGCATGGTGTTTGATCAGGTTGAAGTTGAAGATGAGCCGCTGCCATTACCAACAGCGGAAGCTGTCAAGCCAGTTCTAGGTTTAGCGTCGGTTTCAGGACGTGAGGCAAATGCTGAGGCAGATATAGAAAAAACAGAAGCACAAGAAAAAAATCAAAAAAAATCAGAAAAACCTTCCCTAAAAATCATAAAGTAGTCTATAATTTTGTTCTTCGGGATTGCAGCAAATCAAATTGAGTTGCAAAAATCTTGAAAAGATTACCGCCGGTTTAGCTCACTTGGTAGAGCAGTTGACTTGTAATCATCAGGTAGCCAGTTCGATTCCGGCAACCGGCACCAGTAGTACTAAGGGCTCACAGAGATGTGAGCCCTTTTTTATTGCCAAAAACTTCTAAAAAAACGTCTAAAAAACGGCTCAAGAATCTCCTACAGATCAATCAAGTTTTGCTTGTTCATGTTACGAGATCATTCTTGCGCATTAAAGTCCCATTTCATCTATCCGCCACAAATAATTCACAACAGCATTCGCCGTAATGCTTGTTGATCTCTGTATCCTCGGATACGCTCAAGTTTTCCACGAGAATTCAAGGCTCATTGCTAGCTCCGTCCAGCGAAATCCTGATGTTGTAGGGCGTTGCATAAGTTAGCGCCCTATGAAATTCTTAATTTGCGCCCCACGTAACTGTTGCTTAGTGCGCTTGACGAAAAGAGGAATGATGTATGCGTGCTGTAATTATCGAGCCTTGCCGACATTCTATTTTTAAGGATCAACTATGTTGTACACACTTGCGATCTTAATGATTTTTCAGTGCCTTGGTGAGGCCTTGGTCTTCATATTGAAATGGAATATTCCTGGGCCCGTGATGGGAATGTTGTGCCTATTTTTCGCCTTGTTGTTATCACCGCGTTTAATGCAAAAAATAGAAGAGTCCAGTCATCATGTTCTAAAGCACATGTCGCTATTTTTTATTCCCGCGGGTGTGGGGATCATGGTGTCGGCGAGTGGGATTGCCCAACATTGGTTGGCCTTATTACTCGCAGTCGTTGTTAGCACTTTATTGACGTTAGCGGTGACTGCAATCTGCATGCAGGCATTGATGCGATCAACAGGCAACCAGACAGCCGTCGTCCAAGATACGCTTGAACAAGCTGTGCCTACGGAGTCGGATAAATAATATGCTGCATTTTCCTGATTTGAATGTGGTTTGGGCGTACGTTATGCATTCCCCCTTATTCGCAATCGCTTTGACTTTATCTGCTTATTTATGCGCGATGCGGATTTCTGCTTGGTTTAATTTCTCGCCATTGGCTAATCCTGTCGTAATCGCGGTGTTGATGCTTATTTTGGTGCTAAGCGTATCCGGGATCTCTTATGCAGACTATTTTTCAGCAGCACAGCCTATACACTTGATGCTTGGGCCAGTAACGGTCGCACTAGCAATCCCGCTTGCTCGTCAATTGCCACGTTTGCGACGTAGTGTCTTAGCTTTGAGTATAGGATTGGTGTGCGGCTCGTTAAGCGCGATCGTTTCCGCTGTTTTGATCATTATTTGGATGGACGGTTCTTATCAACTTGCGCTCTCCATTGGACCGAAATCGGCGACTACGCCTATTGCCATGAGTATCGCGGAAAAGGTGGGGGGAATTCCTTCCGTCGCGGCTGCCATCGTCATATTGACGGGCGCCTTTGGTGCATTAGTTGCGCGTTATTTGTTTAATTGGATGCGCATCAGTTCTCCTGAAATCCGCGGCTTCGCATTGGGTTTGGCGGCGCATGGAATCGGTACTGCAAGAGCATTTCAAGTCAGTAAAGAACTTGGTACTTTTGCAGGTTTGGGGATGGGATTAAACGGTATCCTGACAGCGGTCACGGCACCTACTTTGGTGCCATTGATTGTGAATTATTTTTTTCGCTAACTACTCTTATTCAGCCCTGAGCAAAACGGGCGTATACCCGGCTTCGCGTATGGCGTGCTCTAAGGTGGCGGTGTTTTGATTTGAGCCGACTGTCAGCAAATGTTGGCTCAAATCTATAGCGATGCTGGCCTGAGGGTCAAGTTCTTTAATGGCATTGCTAATGCTAGTTTCGCAATGTTGACAGCTCATATCTTGTATTTGAAATTGCGGCATAAATAAGCTCCTGATTTTGCTGAAGTAGGAATTCTAGTGTTTTTTTTGCTGCGAAATGACTTTCTATACTGATGAACTTGCGTTTGCTCACAAAGACGACAAATTTTCTTGACCTTCCCATAGTGGGAAGCTGTATCGTGACGCAGGTAGCGTTGATTGTCACTCTTCAATATCTTAGGAGCAGACAGGGAATGAACGCAAGACTAGAGATAAAAGCGAAAAAATATGGATACCAAGATTAGTCTAAAAATTGAAGGTATGACTTGTGCTAGCTGTGTTTTACGAGTCGAAAAGGCCTTGTTAGGAGTCGCTGGCGTGCAACAGGCAAAGGTGAATCTGGCCACGGAAAAAGCGAGCCTGCAGATTGCGGCTGGTGTGAGCTTGGATACTTTGGTTGCTGCGGTGGAAAAGGCTGGCTATCAAGTTCCCATCAAGGATTTGACGCTCAGTGTGAGCGGTATGAGTTGCGCTTCCTGTGTAGGACGCGTCGAAAAGGCTTTAAAAGCCGTGCCAGGTGTAGTCACCGCTAGTGTTAATCTGGCCACCGAAAAAGTTCAGGTCAAAATGTTCAATGAGGTGGAGTTTGAACGCTTACTTGCCGCTTGCAAAAAAGCAGGCTATGAAGCACATCTGACGAGCGAAGTGACCGATTCGACGCTGCGCAAACCGAGCAAAGACAGTGCGCAAGCGTGGCGGATTATTTGTGCCGCAGCTTTGAGTCTACCTTTAATGGCACCGATGGTTTTGGCATTGTTCGGTATCGATTGGATGATACCTGGTTGGATACAAATGTTGTTGGCGACACCCGTCCAGTTTTGGCTGGGAGCGCGATTTTATCGTGCTGCTTGGAATGCGGTACGAGCAGGTACTGGCAATATGGATTTATTAGTCGCAATTGGCACCAGTTCAGCTTATGGTTTGTCAGTGTATTTATTGTTTGCCCAAAGCCAGCATGTTATCCATGACTTACATGGCATGAGTCACTTGTACTTTGAATCCTCAGCGGTTGTTATCACCTTGGTGTTACTGGGAAAACACTTGGAGGCCCGCGCCAAATATCAGACCGTGCAAGCCTTGCGCGCACTCGAATCTTTGCGTCCAACGACCGCTTTAGTGCGGCGTGAGGGGATTGATTATGAGGTGCCAGTGGCAGAGTTGAAGACTGGAGATTTGATCCTAGTACGTCCCGGGGACAGTGTCGCTGTCGATGCAGAAATCATAGAAGGAAATAGCTATCTGGATGAATCATTATTGACCGGTGAAAGTCTGCCTGTCAGCAAGCAGGTGGGTGATATCGTGATGGCTGGTTCGGTTAATGCGGATGGTTTATTGCTAGTGCAAGCAAATGCGATTGGCGGCGCGACGATGCTCTCACAGATTATTCAGATGGTAGAAGATGCACAAGCTATTAAAGCACCTATACAAGCTTTGGTCGATAGAGTGAGCGCCGTATTTGTGCCGGTGGTGTTGGGGATCTCGATAGTAACGTTTTTAGTATGGGGTAGTTACACCGGTGACTGGCAGGCGGCGTTACTGAATGCAGTTGCAGTACAAGTCATTGCTTGTCCTTGTGCATTGGGTTTGGCAACGCCGACCGCGATTATGGTAGGCACAGGTGTGGCAGCGAAATATGGTATTTTGATTAAAGATGCTCAGGCTCTAGAAATCGCGCATGGTTTAACTGCGGTCGCCTTTGATAAAACCGGAACTTTGACCGAAGGAAAGCCTAGCTTAGTTGAAATCATTAGCAGTGATGATACCAAGTATTCTTATGCGCAAATATTGCAATGGGCCGCCGCTGCCCAGCAATATAGTGAGCATCCTTTAGCGCATGCCGTGTTACAAAAGGCGACACAAGAAGGACTGACATTGCAAGCCGCCAGTGATGTGCAAGCAATGCCAGGACGAGGTGTGCAATCCACAGTCAACGACGCTAGGATTTATTTGGGCAATCTGCGTTGGATGAAAGAACTAGGCGTCGGCACCGCCACCTTAGATGACGCTGTGCATAGGCAACAAACTGCTGGGCGTACCGTTTCCTGTTTGGCTTTACAAACGGATGGACAAAACACTGCCATACGCTTGGTGGCGATACTTAGTTTTGGGGATAGTGTGAAAATCAACGCCTATGCTGCGGTAGCTCGTTTGCAGGCGCTGGGTGTCAAGGCCATTATGTTGAGCGGCGATAATTATGGCAGTGCTAACGCCGTTGCCGCGACAGTTGGTATTTATGACGTAAGAGCCGAAGTATTGCCTGCGGATAAAGCTAATGTTGTGCGCCAATTACAGCAAGCAGGCCATAGCGTTGGTATGGTCGGTGATGGGATTAACGATGCGCCTGCCTTGGCCGCCGCTGATGTGGGGATTGCGATGGCGACCGGCACCGATGTTGCGATGCATACGGCAGGCATTACTTTAATGCGTGGCGACCCCTTGCTGGTGGCGGATGCGATTTCAATCTCACAAAGAACATATCGCAAAATTCGACAAAATTTAGCTTGGGCATTTATCTACAATATCGTGGGTATTCCGTTGGCGTCACTTGGTTATCTTAACCCTATGATAGCGGGCGCAGCGATGGCGTTTTCTAGCGTTAGTGTAGTATCGAACGCTTTGCTTTTGCGCAGTTGGAAACCTTGGAAAGCATAGAAAGACTCATCATGAATATTGGTCAGGTCGCGCAGATGTCGGGCATTAGTCCTAAGATGATACGGCACTACGAGCAATTAGGACTGATCACTGTTGCAGGACGTAGTGTGGCAGGTTATCGGCAATATGCTGAAAGTGATTTACATATTTTACGATTTATTCGCCGCGCTCGTGATTTAGGTTTTTCACTTGCTCGTATTAAGCAGCTACTGAGTCTATGGCAAGATCAAGCCCGCCAGAGTGCAGAAGTCAAACAATTGGCCGGGCAATACATAGACGAGCTCAATGTGCAAATTACTTCGCTCATCGCTATTCGTGATCAGCTCCAGCATTTGTCCCAAGCCTGTCACGGCAATGACAGAGCCGATTGTCCCATCATTGAGGATCTTGCGGGTCCTGCAGAGTTTGCAAATGCACTGCCCCCATGAATCCTAAGACGTTTTGTATTAAGCGATTGAAATCCCCCTTATATCAATTAGTACGTTCAGTCCTGAGTTTAGCTAAAAAATGAATTTTTTTTAGCTTGAAAAAGTCGATATGATCTATTGAAATGGGAATACTCTTGCACTATTTTTGTGCAAATTAATCGGCTTGTTTATTTGTCTTATTTTACCTACTAAAAATAGTGTTGCAGATCGACAATGCGATTAAAAAAATACTGTGTTTATTTGTGTCGGCTTTCTGCTGGAGGGTAAGATTATTGGTATAAGTCTCATATGAATCCTATCAAAGGTAAGCAGCATTTTCCTTTAGTATTTTTATTATTCATATGCAGTTAATAAGATGTGATCTCAATATCCATTTGTATTAGACATATTTACTTGCCTACCAATTCGATGCTTTACGAAAAATATCTAGCATTTTTGAATCTGCCATATTAGGGAAAATGTCATGTTAAAAAACACTATGATTAAATCAAGACTGATTTTTGTGATCGGGTTTTTGTCTTTGCTTATGATACTAATCGGTGCTTTAGGTTTATCTAGTTTGGTGACCGTCAATGAAGCTTTGCGAACTGTTTACGAGGATAGATTGATTGCAGTAGGACAGTTAGATAGCGTGATTCGCGGTATAAATCGAAACCAGTTGAACATAGCAAAAGCGATCTCTGGTGACCCGACAAATATTCCTAAGTTGTTGGAGGAAGTAGAAAAGACTAAAGTAGAAGTCACTAAAACTTGGGACGAATATTCTGCGACCTATATGACTCCGGAAGAAAAGCAGTTAGCAACAAAATTTTTGGCTGCGAGGAAAATATTTGTCGAACAGGGTTTAAACAAAGCCATTGAGGCTTTACGTGCTCAAAATATTCCTGCCGCGACGGAGCTCTTGCAAGGGAAAATGGATAAGCTTTATCAAGAGGCGCGTTCACCCATGTCCGATTTGATTCAACTTCAATTAAGCGTGGGTAAGCAAGAATACGAAGCATCTCAAGCCAAATATGCCACTGTGAGGATGATGTCTATAGGTATGATTTTGCTTGGATTGGCAGCTGGCATTGGCGTTGGTATTTGGTTGGTAAAAAGCATTTCTGAGCCACTTAATTATGCGGTAGAAATTGCACAAAGTATCGCTGGGGGTGATTTGACTCGCCAAGTCGAGGTAGAAACGGACAATGAAACTGGACAACTGCTAGCAGCATTGAAAGAAATGAATGCGAGCTTGGTCAATACGGTGTCTGAAGTTCGTATTAGTACCGATACAATAGCTACCGCCTCCAGTCAAATTGCGGCAGGTAATTTGGATTTATCGTCTCGTACTGAGGAACAGGCCGCCAGCTTAGAAGAGACCGCCTCTTCTATGGAAGAATTGACCAGTACCGTAAAACAAAATGCAGACAATGCAAGGCAAGCCAATCAAATGGTGGTGTCAGCGTCGGATCATGCGGTTAAGGGGGGGGCAAGTGGTGGCGCAGATGGTCAGTACCATGGGCTCGATCAAAGAGAGCTCGAGAAAGATTGTCGATATTATTGGGGTAATTGATGGTATTGCGTTTCAAACCAATATTTTGGCGCTCAATGCGGCAGTAGAGGCGGCACGTGCAGGTGAGCAAGGCCGAGGTTTTGCGGTGGTCGCGTCGGAGGTTCGTAGTTTGGCACAACGCTCTGCCGCTGCTGCAAAGGAAATTAAGGGATTGATTGGTGATTCAGTTGAAAAAGTAGATGCAGGTGGTCGTTTAGTCGTGGAGACCGGTGAGTCTATGGAGCAAATCGTGACAGCAGTGAAGCAAGTCGCCGATATCATGAGCGAAATCGCAGCGGCAAGCGCAGAACAAAGTTCGGGTATCGAGCAAGTTAATATCGCGATTACACAAATGGATGAAGTGACTCAACAAAATGCTGCATTGGTAGAAGAGGCAGCAGCTGCTTCCTCTAGCATGCAAGATCAAGCCGCTAATTTAGCAAATACTGTGGCGGTATTTAAGCTCTCAGGAAATCAAAATACGCTAAGCGTCAAGCCAGCCCAACGACATGATGTCACGGCCACACGCGCGAAACCCGTGCCTAAGCTAAGTCATAAATCAGGCCGTCAGGCGATGAATAAACCCAGCGGCTCAAGCGCTAAGAATGAAGCGGGAAATGCAGCAGAAAGTCCTGTAAATAGTAAGGTAACGGAGAATGATTGGGAAGAATTTTAATGTTTGATGTAGCGCACCGCATGGCTAAGATAGTTCGGTAAAACAGTCGCTGAGAGCAAGCGATCCAGTTCGGATTTTCTGATTTACTCACCAGACCATGATGTTTGTGGAATCTGGTGAGTAAAATTCAGTTTGAGATGAGATGAACGAAATACCGATTTGAGCTAGTGCGGCCTATCTGTGTTTATTTCTTTAGACAGGTTGACATGAATTTCTTGCGTTCGTCACCTTTTATACCTTTGGCATCGGCATTGCATGCTTTCATTTTTTCCTGTTGTGGCGTCATTTTCTTCTCTTCGGCTACTGCAGGTTTGGCCGATAAACATTCTTTCATAAACGCTTTACGTTCATCCCCTTTTTTTCCTGCCGCGTCTTTATTGCAGCTAGTCATTTTGGATTGTTGTGCGGTGGTGGCATGAGCCATCATTACAGGGCAGATCAAAGCGAGTGCGAGAACCAGTTTTTTCATGCTGAACTCCAGATAGTGAAAGTAAAAGGGAATTGCCAGCTTACTATAGACAAGAAGCGGGTCAAGTGCAATTTATCTTAGACGAAAAATTGTAAGATTAGGTGACAGATATGCTCACGGTAGGCGCGCGGCGTCGACTAATTTGCGATAGTCAGGCGACGCACGGATCTCACGAATGGCGTTCCAAATCGCCTGTATCCGATGCGGCTCTTTGGCATAGGTTTTATGATTGATGGGGAGATACATAGGGAGAGAGATAAAAGGTGTACTGGCGATTATCACTTTGTCTTTGATATTAGAGTCATACCGAACCAGACTGGCAGCCTCAGCTCCCTGCAAGATGGCTAGCTCCGCACCTCCTTTGATTAATGCATCTAAGGCCTCATGGATAGAGCGAATTTCTTTGATTTGAAATCCCAGATCCTGCAAGAGTTTGCCGACCAGATAGGCCCGCTGTACGATGATTGCTTGTCGCACGTTGTAGAGTTCTTTTCCATTCCAGTTCGCGTTACTGCCAGTACGAATATAGACCATTGCCTGATCGTCATTTAAGGCTGCGTTGGGGTCTATAGAGCCATCGGCTCGGCTAGGGAAAACACTAAATTTTTGACGTTCTGGCGCCAATGCTGAACCAATCAGTCCGTCTTGTACACCGGTACGAACCTCTTCTAGGCAGCGCTTCCAAGGCTTGGCGACGATTTCAAATTTTTCACCTAAACGTTGTTCTACCCGTTTGAGTAGTTCGAGATTTAAACCACTGCCATCGGGCAGCGTCCACGGTGCTTGCGGCGTATCCTCGAAACAGAATTTCAGCGGACTTATAGCGCCAGCTTGAGCGACATTGTTAGCAAAAATCAGCGCGCTAGAAATCAAAAAGAACGAGACAATTTTCATTGTTTTGCTAGCTCCCTTTTTGAAAAAAATCTGCTTATATTTATGCTGAGGTGATGTTGTGTAGTCGAGCGTACTAGACTGAGCTTACTACGTTGAACTTATTATGTTGAACCTATTCAGCGCCAGTTAACTTCAAGCACATCATGAATGCAGAAAGCTTGAATGCCACAATACATCTTCGCACATCGTGATCCCGACTACGATGAATTTTGCTCAGTGAAATTTTCGTTAATCTTTTTGGTAAATATTAAGAGACGGTTGTTGGCAGGCATATCTATGTCATCGCTCAATAGCAGCTGATTTTTCTGTGCTAATGGTAGGATCTCTTGTAAGTCACGAATACCGCGATGTGCCGCTTGTGATTTGAGAGAAGCGTCAAATAGCTGATTGCTGTGACTAGTAAATTGACCTGCATAATTAAATGGACCATACACGAAGAAATGCCCGTGATCATTTAATACTTGCGATACGCCTTGAAACATTTTTTCTACTTCTGGCCACGCCATAATGTGGCAGGTGTTGGCGGTGAATGCCGCATCAAACTGTTCAGCTGGCCAGTTAGATTGAGCGACATCCAGATCGACTGGCATTAAGGCATTACTGCATCCGCTCTGTTCTATCCATGCTCTGATGCTGGCATGGTTTTCAATGCGGTCGCTGGTTTGCCAACGGAGTTGAGGTAGATGATGGCTAAAATAAGCCGCGTGCTGTCCGGTTCCACTTCCAATTTCTAACACGCTGTGTGCTGCCGCAAGACGTAACATGAGTTGTTCCAAGATCGGTATCTTATTGCGTTCGCAGGCAGGAGAAAATTGTTGGTCTGGGTGGTCGTAAGCTTGATTCATGATGGTCGCTGTTTGGTGTAAGACGGTTCGAAAATTCACAGCATAAGTCTACTCTGGATCAAGAAAATGAAGTTGACATTGCAGCTCCTGAGTTGAGTCCTCCTAACTATTTTCCTAGCTATTTTCTCAGCTATTTCCACAAGCATTATCTTAGTGATTGATAACGCGAATAGACAAAAATAAAAATACTAATTTATTTGGTGCGCCATTATTGTGCGTATTTCATATTGTTGGCCTTATCCTGCAAATTGTTGTTGTATTCGAGTGGCCTTAATTGACTTCAATTTTTCTTAATGTCATGATGATTTCGTGCTTATTTCATGTTTCAGCTGGTTCGCGCTCCCCCAATTCTGTTTTTTTCTCTTTGTGATTTTTTTTGCTTGGAGGTTTCTCATGCAGCACTTCCGCTTTAAAAAGACCGTTCTTTCCATCACTGTGACATCCTTGTTTACAGCCCCTTTCGTGTTGGCACAAAGTAGCTCGGCACAGACCAGTACCAATCAGGCGCAGACAGATGAAAAACCTGTTGCGGTCATCGTAACCGGTACCCGTATGTCGAATCGATCTGCGACGAATACCTCTTCACCTATCGATGTGATTTCCGGCGAATCATTAAAAAATATGGGTGTCAGCGAGATCAATCAAGCTTTGTCGGTGGCGCTCCCATCACTGAATTTTCCACGTCCCGGTTTGACTGATGGTACGGATACGATACGCCCGGCCACCTTGCGCGGACTCGGTCCTGATCAGACCTTGGTGCTGGTAAATTCTAAGCGACGTCATTCGTCTGCACTGGTGAATGTGAATGGTACGGTAGGGCGCGGCGCAGCAGCCGTCGATTTGAATACCATACCTACCGCCATCGTGAAGAATATCGAAGTGCTGCGCGACGGTGCATCCGCGCAATATGGTTCTGACGCTTTATCTGGAGTGATCAATTTACGCTTGCGCCAAGATCGTGATGGTGGTGAAGTGACCGCGAGTTATGGTGAACGGATTACTGAGTATGATTACATTCCGGGTACCACACCAACAGGCGCGACGTGGACAGCACCTGGCACCTCACGTAGTCGACATGATGGTAATACCGCGACCGTTAGCCTGTGGAAGGGCTTATCGTTTGGTGACACGGGTTTTGTCACCGTCGCAGCAGAGTTTAAAGATCAAAAAAATACTGAGCGTGCTGGTTGGGATTTTCGTCAGCAATATCCTTTGATTAACGGCGCTTTTGACCCAAAAGAGAAAACAGCAAATCGCTTTAACGCTTGGTATGGTGAGCCTGACTTGAATCAATCCACCGTGTTTGTTAATGCGGGTGAGACAGTCGGCGATGGCGTGAAATTGTATGCTTGGTCGAGCTATCAAAGACGCGATGCGATATCGGCTGGTTTTTTTCGTCGACCCTTGCAAGACCAAAATATCCTGAGCGTTTATCCTGACGGTTTTTTACCCAAGATTGCTCCTAAAGTTGATGACTACAGCGCTACAGCTGGGGTGAGTTGGTCGACTGGCTTGTGGGACTTGGATGCTTCTTTGGGTTACGGCAAAAATAAGATGCAGTTTACGATCAAAGACACGATTAATCGTTCTATTGGACCTAGCAGTAAAAAACAATTTGACGCGGGTGGATTTTCTTACGATCAGTTGGTGTTTAATTTGTCTGCTGTGCGCAATTTCTCACTACCTGATTTAGCTGCCCCCCTTAGTTTTGCGACGGGTTTTGAGGCACGTCGTGAGGGTTATAACTTATTTTCTGGTGAGCCAGATTCTTATCGTTTTGGTGGTGAGAAACTAAGTAATGGTACACCAACCGCGCCGGGTGCACAGGTCTTTCCAGGTTTCACTCCAGCAAACGCTTCGACGAATCATCGAAGCGCGATCGGCGCTTTTCTTGATCTTGAAACTAATTTGACCAAAGCATGGCAAGCGTCTGCTGCTTTACGCGCTGAGCATTATTCTGACTTCGGCAGCAATGTAACGGGCAAAATTGCGACGCGTTACGATTTTAGTTCTGAATTTGGTTTGCGCGGTTCATTGCAAAATGGCTTCAGAGCGCCATCGCCACAGCAGCAATATTTCACTTCTACCGCTACCAATTTTATTAATGGCGTACCGTTTGAAATCACTACTTTCAAGCCGACCGATCCTGCAGCCGTGGCCTTGGGTGCTAAACCTTTAGATGCCGAAAAGTCCTTTAATCAATCTTTAGGTGCAGTATTTAGTTTGGGCAAATTAGGTATTACGGTCGATGCCTATCGTATTCAGTTGAGCAATCGCATTGTTTTATCTGAGAATCTGACTGCAACCAACGTGCGTAACTACTTAACAGCACAGGGCTTTATCGGTATCGGCGGTGGGCGTTTCTTCATTAATGGTGTAGATACCACTACGAAGGGAATTGATATCGTTTCAAATTGGCTGATGTTAACTGAGTCAGCTGGGCGGTTTGATTTTACCTTAGCCGGGAATTTCACTAAAACCCAGGTGACAAAAGTACCTCAAACCGCGCAGTTGGCAGCGTTGACACCTGCGCCCGTATTGTTTGATAGGATTAATGTCTTATCTTTAGAGCGTGGACAGCCGCGCAGTAAAATTAATGCCAGTGTTGATTGGAAACTTTCAGATTTCGGAGCTACGCTGCGCGCTACACGCTATGGTGAAGTCTTAGATCCTGGAACGACAGTCGCATTAGATCAAATTCTGTCACCGAAAACCTTGGTGGATATAGAGTTCCGTTACCAGCTCAGTAAAAAACTAAAACTAGCGATTGGTGCTGACAATGTGTTTGACGTCTATGCTGACGCAAGAGCGCCTCTTTTGAATACAACCGGGGCAACTTCATTTTCTAATTACTCGCCATTTGGTCGCTCTGGACGTTTTGTTTATTTACGCATGAGTTATGCGTTGTAAATTCGGCTTTGTGAATTCAGCTTTGTGAATTGTACGTTGCAAATGATGATTTAGTTCTATTGATGCCTGCTGGCAATTTAGGGGGAGATCAAATTTAGGTCTAGTTTTCACATAATTTGATCCCACTACATTTATATCGGGTTAGGGGGAATCGTTTTATACCGCATAGACGGGCGCAAATCCCCCACCCTTGGTACGGAAATTTGTAGTTTGACCTTGATACAGGCGAGCGGCTAGCCATTGCAATTTTCCTGTGTAAGTATAGGCGCGCAAATCAAACTTCATTCTTCCATCGCTATTGGTATTCGATAAGCAGCGTTCACCAGGAATAATCAAGGTCTGCGCTACATAATCGCCAGCTAGAATTTCTTGCCACACTTTGGTCGTCAATTTATCCCCGCGATAGGCAGCACGACTACCGAAGCCGGTGCAAGGTTTAAAGAAAAACTGACGACGATTTTTCCACAAAAAATCTGCTTTGTCGGGATGAACTAATTCGGTATGTGGTACATATTTTAGTAGCAGGTGTTGAATTGCGGAGGAAACACCTAGAGCTTCCAAGGCTTGATGACTGCTAAATACTGCAAGATTTCTTTTGTCCGCATATAAAGCATGAGCTTGTGGATGTGGAGTCAGGACGATGGCATCACTTAAATACGCCTGATGCAGATGTTGGTGTTCTGATTGCTCTAAGTAGAAATCAGTTAGACGATTATAAATTAAGTCTATGGTCTGTTCCTGATAACGAACCGATCCATCTTCAAATCGTAATTGATCTGGACTACACACGACGGCGTTGATTCCGTGTTTTTGAAAAAGATTTTGAAAAAGTAAAAACTCTGGATATAGGTATTGCGTACCCACATTTTCATCCACAATCGCGATGCTTTTTAAGGGAGTCGTTTGTCCACTGAGTGTCCATTCTTGTTGGAACATGGCGATAATTTCGGTTTCAAAATCGGCGCCGGACGGCGCGGACATAAGCTCTTTTTGTACGGCTTCGCAACATGCATATTGTGCGCGTGCCAGCATAGCGTTGAGCATGGCACCTCCGGCATTGGTATTGATTTCTATGAGCCCTAGCTCTTCTTGATTGATGTGGAAATCGTAGGCAAAAAAAACACCGCGCACATGGCGAGTATGATGTCTGGCAATTGCCGGTGCGTTTTTCAACACATGCGCCTGATAGCTTGGTAAGGCAACGATGTGTTCAATCCCCAGTAGTAGTTGTTGAATATCTTCGATCCGTTGTTTGTCGATAAAAACCGGATGAGCAGAAAATAAATGAGGACAATGTTCTTGTACTAGATCATATACTGCATCATCACCCACTTCGTCACGAAATGCTTGAGCTAAGGCGGCTTGGTCAAGACTAATGCAATAACAATGTGCGTTTAAAGCGCCAGTACTAGTTGAGTAGCGGTCGCAAGTAGCTGGATTATTCGGCAGATCATTAGGTGCTTGAGTCGTCATTTTTTGTCCTTGAAAAACCTTTGATTGACTTTTTACCATAAAATTACGCTTGCGCCGTATTAGATTTGAGTTGAATTCGGGAAAAAGCTGCCCTGAGCTTAAGCTAGTTTTGAAGTAAATTTCAAATGAGTTTGAAGTAAGTTTGAAGAAAGAATCATGGCAGGTTTTGATGCAGGTCAAGAAATGAGATATACGCCTTTTAGTATTCAAACTAAGTGAAAAATTTAGTGTGCAATCTCAGCGAGTAAACTCAATCTCAAAGCTAGGCAGCAAACTTAATAATAAAATTTTTAGGGAAGTTATGACAATTACGATTTATCACAATCCAAAATGCGGCACTTCGCGTAATACTTTGGCCTTGATTCGCAATACTGGTGAAGAACCAGAAATTATTGAGTACTTGACTCAGGTGCCAAGCAAACTACGTCTGCAGGAATTGATAAGCGCAATGGGCGTGCCTGTACGTGAAGTAATGCGCCAGAAAGAAACAATTTACGCGGAATTGCAGTTGGCTGATGCAAAGTGGAGTGACGATGAATTGATCGATTTTATGCTGCAACATCCTATCTTGATTAATCGACCTATCGTGGTCAGTGAAATCGGTGTACGCCTATGTCGACCTTCTGAATTAGTCCTAGATATTTTGAGTAAACCGCAATGCGCTGCATTTAATAAAGAAGATGGGGAAGCGGTGATTGATGCTGCTGGTAAGCGAGTTTAATCAAGCTAATAGTATTAGCTTGTAGTTCAATTGTCGTTGCGCTCCACTATGCGGCAATTATGGATTTTTTTCACTTAAGCTTTCGTGTATTTTGCCCACTTCCATGACTGCCGCAGTTCCATACCATTTGTGGTACTCCGCAATCATTTCACCTTTGATGATGACCGGATCGGTGGCAGTCAATTGCTTCGCTTCTTCTATATCTTTAACCGCAAAAATAAACAAACCGCGCCATCCTTCGGTTCCATCGAATGGGCCAGCTAAGGCGAGTTTTCCATCCGCAGCCAGTCGTTTCATATTGGCAAAATGACCGGCAAACATCTCATCTCTTTCTTTCCCTGCGGGGATCTTGTTTGGCCCCGTTTTTAACACGACTAGTACATAATTACGCATACCTCGTTGATCAGCACCCAGACGTTTTGCGGCGTCGGCGTCGTACTTTGGATTGGTCGGTGTTGAGTTAGCTTGCGCTATGCAATCAGTCGCGATAAAAAATGTCGCCGAAAATAATAGAATTGAAAAAAAGCGAGATACCTTGTACGTCAATAGGTCGCTAGGTGTGATTGGGATGGATTGATACATGATGACTTCCTTGTCTATGAGTGCTGGGTAATTGGCGGCAATAAAATTGGCTGAGCGCACTGTACAAAGTGGTGTGAAATGAAGCTGGAGTAGTATCCTAGTATAGGTGAATATGATCGGTAAACCTATGTCAAACTAAGTACTGTAAAAGTCGCGTGTAGAGAATAGCTTGCGGATTGAATATGCTATTTATTTAAGCAGTTATGAAATGTGTCGTATATCGCCGACAGCTAGATTGAAGTCGTTTTATATTTTGGTCATTTCGATTGTGAGACATAGATATAGTGCAGATTTAGGCGCAAAATGACCCTATCGTAAATGCCGTTTTTCCATTCAGTTACGCTATAAAAATAGCTGGGGATGTGCGTTTAAGTAAGTGAAAAACGAATGTCGGTTTAAGTTAATTTTCTCATCTAATAAACTCTTATGTGCCAAAGCATGCAATCGCCTAAGCGAAATTTGTTGTGCCTCTTTAGTACAGCACCCATCTTGCTATTGATATGCTGCTTAGGCATCGATTCCGTGCATGCGCGTTGCTCACGTTTGATACAAGTGCCTCTGGCCGCCTATAGCTATACCGTGATCGTAAAGGAGAATCAATTTTCTGGTATTTTGCCGGATGTGCTTAGTGGGCTGGAAGCGAAGAGTCGCTGTCGATTTTCCTATACACTGGTGCCGAAAAATCGTCAGGAAATTTTGTTCGAGAAGGGAAAATCGGATTTGCTGGTCAATGCCGTAAAAACTGCAAGACGTGACAGCTTTGGTGTTTTTTTTCCCTTCGTACAATTGCGCGCCGTAGCAATTTCTTTGGAAGGGCAGCTTCCTCCGTTGCATAATGCTAAGGATATTATTGCTCGTAGCGAGATCAAATTAGTTATCGTGCGCGCCTATGATTATGGTCCTGCTTATCAGGCGATCGTGGACGACATGAGTAAGTTGGGACGCGTTGTGGTCGAGCCCGATCCGATTTCTGTCGCTAAGCTGATTCGAGCTAATCCTAAGTACATTACTATCATGGCGCCGACCATTTTTTCTGGCATCGTACAATCCGAACCGGTACTTGAAAGTCTTAATGGCAAGATTCGTTTTGATAAATTGGATGAGCTGCAATGGACCGACAGTGGTGTATATATTTCTAAGGTATCGTTAAGCCCTAGTGATCAAATTTATCTCAAAGCGCAATTTGAAAAATATGCCAATACCGATAGCATTTGGAAAGCCTATCTGAATTACTATCCACCTGAGGTTATTAAAATGGGCATACGCCCGCGCGATACTGGGCACTAGCTCCGTTCTGGTGTGATGTTGTGCGATTCAACATCGTCTTCCTTTTTACTTCACTTCCTCATACATCGTTTATTTACTAGTTCAACTTATGTTCAACTTATTAAGTCAACTCGTTTTTTGATTTAAGTCGCTATCGGCACAGCAGAAAATAGACAAGGCTATTATTGGTCGCTTACGTCGTATTTTGTTCAATCTGAACTAAGTTGTGATATGGCGGTCAATAGAATCTGGTATTGTTTTTCTCTTTTTATTTTCCCTCATTTTTCTGGAGCGACTTATGCGTCCTGCTTTTCCCTTAGTCAGTTTGAGCTTTCTGTTAGCAAGCGCTGAATTGTTGGCACAAACCAGCACTCCAGCTAGTGTCAATAAAGACGCGCCTATCGCAGGTGCTATTGTAGGTGTTAGCGAAAAGACGCCCGAAGCCAAAGCGCAGCCCAGCGCACCGCGTGCGGTTGAAATTGCCGACATGGCAGCTTGGAAGGGAATAAGTTCTGCTGCAATTTCCGCCAATGGTTTGTGGGCAGCTTGGCGTATCAGTGAAGCGGAAGGTGATGCGAATGTCGTTGTGAAATCACTTAACGGTAAAGAAGAATATAGTTTTCCAGCGGGGCAAGGCGCTGGTTCTTTAGAATTTTCTGATGATGGCGCGTGGTTCGCATTCACAGCTCATATGAGCAAAAAAGAGCAAGATGCTGCAAAAAAAGCGAAGAAGCCAGTACAAACTAAAGTTACTTTGGTTGACTTAAAAACAGGCAAAGCCACCACGGTGGATAAAGTACGTAAGTTTGCTTTTGCCAATCAACGTGGTGGTTGGATAGCGATGCATAAAGTGATGGCGGATGGTGCCGCGCCGGCAGCGCCAGCACCAGCAGCACCCGGTGCCCCTGCCGCAGTGGCCAAGCCCAAAGGCTCTGATTTACTGTTGAAGAATTTAAAAACAGGTGTGTCACTTAATTTGGGTAACGTATCTGAATTTGAATTCGACCATCAGGGGCGTTACTTAGCCTATATCGTTGATGCGACAGATAAAGCTGGCAATGCGGTGGTAGTCCAGACGCTTGATAGCGGTGCCAGCCAAGTGCTGGATGAAGGTGAAGTGGTTTATGAAAAATTGTTATGGAATGACAAGGGCACTGGCTTTACTGTTTTAAAAGGCATTGAAGATAAAGCGTATCTGGATAAATTGTGGAATGCTTTGGGCTTTCGCTTAGAGGCGAATAATCGGTTTGTGAAAACACTGGTTGATCCAAGTAAGTTAAAAGATTTTCCAGCTGACATGACGATTTCAGGTGACGCGCAGCCACGATGGAGCAAGGATTTTGCGTGGATTTCTTTTGGTATTAAGGATGCCAAGAAAAAACCAAAGGATGAAAAGAAAGAGCCAGAGGTCGATGAAAAAGTGAATCTGGTGCTTTGGCACCACCAAGATAAACGTTTACCGACTCAGCAAAAAGTACAGCAAGATATGGATAAAAAACGTTCTGCTGCCGCTTTGTATCGCGTGGCGGACGACAAATTTGTGCGTATTGGTGATGAGAAGTTGACTAGTGTTTCCTTGCCCTTGGCGGGTGATTGGGCTTTAGCGCAAGATGATAGTGAATATCAACGCCAAGCTAGTATGGATGGTCGCCGTTTTAGTGATGTCTATGCGGTGAATTTGAAAAATGGCGAACGCCGTTTATTGACTAAGCAGGCGAGTTGGACTTTTGGATTGGCTTATGACGGACGTCACTACCTGCATTATGAGGATGGTCATTTCTTTAGCGTGGAAATGGCCAGCGGTAAGCGCCATAATCTGACGACCGGTTTGAACGCAAGTTTCATTAACTTGGAAGATGACCACAATTTGGTGAAACCACCGGTGCAGCCGTTTGGTTGGAGTTCAGATAGTCGTTATGTATTGTTGAGTGATGGCTGGGATATTTGGAAAATGCCGGCGGATGGCGGCAAAGCAGTGCAATTGACCAGCGATGGTCAGCGCGATCAAGTGCGTTACCAACGTCGCATGGTGCTAGATCAAGATGAAAAAGGAATTGACCTGAGTAAGCCGCAGTATTTTAGTGCTTATGGTGAATGGACTAAGAAGGCAGGCTTTTTGCGTTTGGAGCCGAATGGAAACGTAAAGCGCTTAGCATTTGATGATGTGTCCTATCGTCGCCTATTAAAAGCAGAAAAGGCGGATGTCTATTTACTGTCTAAAGAAACCGCCATTGCGCCCCCCGATCTGTATGTCAGTGGCGAGCAATTAAGTGATACGCGTAAGCTCACTGATCTCGTCAGCCAAGAGAAAAATTACACCATGGGGAGTGGTGCTATGTTGGTTAATTATGTCGGCACGGACGGCAAAAAATTGCAGGGCGCTTTGTTTTTGCCAACCAATTATCAAGCCGGCAAAGCGTATCCAACCATAGTCTATATCTATGAAAAGTTAAGTCAGGGTTTGAATAGCTATACGCAGCCTGTGGTTGGTGGTGGCGGTTTCAATCGCGCCTATTACACTAGCCACGGTTATGCGGTATTTAATCCTGATATCACTTATCGTTTAAATGATCCGGGTGTGAGTGCTAAAGAGAGTGTTTTACCGGCATTGCAAGCAGCTATTGCTACCGGTGTGGTTGATGCGAAGCGAGTGGGTTTGCAAGGACATAGCTGGGGTGGCTATCAAACAGCTTTCTTAGTGACTCAAACCGATGTTTTCAAAGCAGCATCAGCAGGCGCTGCCTTGACCAATATGATTAGTATGTACAGTTTGGTTTATAAGAATTCTGGCAGTACCAATCAAGCGATATTTGAAAGCAGCCAAGGACGCTTCTTAGGCGCGTATAACGATCATTGGGAAGCCTATGTTCGCAATAGTCCAGTGTTCTTTGCCAAGAACGTAAAAACGCCTTTGTTGATGCTACAGAACGACGTGGATGGTGCGGTGGATTACACCCAAGGTGTTGAGTATTTCAATACCTTACGCCGCGCCGGTAAAGACGTGATCATGTTGGAATATCCAGGCGAGAATCATGGCTTGGTGAAAAAATCAAATCAAAAAGATTACATGCAGCGTATGAAAGAATTTTTTGATTTCCATTTGAAAGATAAGGCAGCGCCAGAATGGTTAACTAAAGGTGTGGCTTGGTTGAAGATGGAGGAACATTTGAAAGAACGTGCTAGTTTGGTCAATCCGCCGGAGATAAAAACACCTGCTAAGCTGGACGATAAAAAAGTAGGTGAACCGAAAGCTGCAACTGGTGAGGTTAAGGCGCAGTAAGCTGTTCTGTCATTGAGCAAAAAGCCGATATCACGGAGATGAACAGAGTCTCAACAGAACCTCGAAAGTTGGACGCCAACTTTCGAGGTTTTTGTTTCGAGGCTTTGTGCGATTAGTGCTGCTATTTTTTAGTTTTTGGTACTTGCTTGGCCCAATCTAGCATTTCACTTTCCATGATAGATAATGGAACCGATCCTAAACTTAATAATTTGTCGTGAAAGGCTTTGAGGTCAAATTGCTCGCCAAGTATTTCTGTCGTTTTTTGACGAACTTCACGTATTTTTAATTCGCCTAGCTTGTAAGCAAGTGCCTGGCCTGGCCAAGAAATATAGCGATCAATTTCGGTGGTGATTTCATGTTCTGATAACGCGGTGTTGTCGCGCATAAATGCTAAGGCTTGATCGCGCGTCCAAGCTTTGGCGTGCATGCCAGTGTCAACGACCAAACGTGAGGCGCGCCACATTTCATAGACCAAGCGACCAAAGTGGTGGTAGGGCGTTTCATAAAATCCCATTTCTACGCCCAGATGTTCTGCATATAAGGCCCAACCTTCGCCAAAGGCTGAAATGTAAGCGTTACGCCGAAACTCAGGTTGTTCTGCTTGTTCGCCGGCCAAAGCAATTTGCAAATGATGACCTGGTACGGCCTCATGCAAAGTTAGTGCCGGTAGCGCCCACATCGGACGTTGGTCTAACAACGAGGTGTTGACCCAATAATTTGATGGGCGCTTGGGATCACCACTACCTGCATAGCGACCAGCAGTATACGTCGGCGCGATATCTTCCGGTACAGCTTGAATGCCATACGGTTTACGTGGCAATTGACCAAAATAGCGGATTAATAGGCCATCCGATTTTTTTGCCCAATAGGATGCTTCTGCCAATAATTCGTGACCAGTCTTTGCATAAAATTGTGGATCGGTACGCAGAAAGTGCAAGAACGCTTTGAAGTCGCCATTGAACTTAAGGTCATGAATAATGTTGCCCATTTCACTGCGAATTCGCGCGACTTCTGACAGGCCGATCGCATGGATTTCTTCTGGGCTGTTGTTTAAAGTGGTGTATTCAAAAATTTGCGCTTGATAGAATGCCTTGCCGTTTGGAAGCTCATAAGCGGCAATGGTTTTGCGTGCCTTAGGCATGTACTCATTGCGGATAAAGCTGAGTAAATCTTGGTAGGCGGGAATGACTTTTTCAGTGATTAATTTTTTTGCGCGCTTTTGTAATTCCTGCTGTTGCGTTGGCGTGATGTTGGCAGGTAATTGCGTGAATGCTTTGTAAAATACACTTTGCTCAACATTGCTGACCACATGTCTTTGGATGCTAGCATCACGATCTGTCAACACCACTTGCGGCATCGTCATCCCACGTTCTATGCCCAGCTTCATCAAGGCAATCTTTTGATTAAAGTTGCGCGGAATGCTGGCGAGTTGTTTTAAATATTGTTCGCAAGCTTTGAGATTTGCGCAACGCGTCGATTCTGCGGCACCGGCGGTCCCCGCCCAAAATTGGCTGTCCGAATTGAAGGTGAGTAGATGCGCATTTAAGCTGATGGCATTAATACGATTGGTGAGCTGATCAGAAAAAATTTTTAAATTAATTTTTGATTCGTTTGATAACGCACTTGCTTCAATATGACGCGCTGCTTCGGCGAGCTCACGCCAAACTTTTAGACGCCTTTGTTCGGCCGCATCACTGTAGTCTGCGATAGTAATTTCATCTTCATCATCAACGGGGCGACGGCCGGGAAATTCCTTATTTCGATAGGCAGCTTCTTTTTGGTAAAGCAATTTGAATGCTTGCTCCGCCTTGAGCTGTTTTGCATTCGATTTGTCGGCTGTCGTTGTGCTGGTACTTTGCCCTTTGTCTTTACTAAGTTGCGCTTGCTGCCCATTTGATTCATTGATCTTATTGGTGGCGTGCGCAGTCGTGATAGCAAAACTACTTATAGCGGTGATCAAAGCAAGAGTAAGTGGGCGCAAGCTGGGGGCTTGTTGGTGGCGCGCCAGGAATGATTTTTTATTTGTGTAATGCATACATGTCTCCGAGTGGTCATGAAAATGAATGTGCTAAATAAATATACTACAAATATACGTCGTGGTCGCTTTGTATCTTGTCAGTTATGATGGGGCAAGTGAGATGCGGGATCATCTTCATCTGATTTTGAACTGTCATTACCGTCCATGTATAGGTTTAAATATAGGACTAAATATAGGCCTAAATATTTTTGAGGCTGTGTGGTACAAGGTACAAAAAATCAGTGTTGTTGGATTGCTTAAGATAGTGTGTACAAGTGACATTTCTTAGACAGCTTGTTGTCGCCTTGTTACACTGAATCAAACTGAAAATTATATAAACCAAATACGAGTCCTTAGCATGACAACTTTAGCTTCATACACCGCTCATTTCTGGTCCAGTGCAGAACTGGGTGCCAATTCCATTATTTTTCTTAATTTGACTGGAGCCATGTTACTAGGCTTTTTGGTTGGATATGAGCGCTCCTACCATGGTCGGGCAGCTGGGATGCGAACTTATGGACTGGTGTGTATGGCTTCGGCTGCTTTGGTAGTCATTGCGGGTTACCCCGATTTTTGGTTTGGCGCTCGCTCGCTGGCGCCGGTAGCCTTAGATCCTTCCCGCACCATACAGGGCATTGTTACTGGCATTGGTTTTCTGGGTGCTGGAGTTATCATGAAAGAGGGATTTAGCATTAGCGGCTTAACAACTGCCGCCTCTTTATGGGCTTCTTCCGCGATTGGCATTCTGGTTGGTGTTGGTTTTTATGCCGCAGCAATCCTGTTAGCTTTTCTTTCGGCTGCGTGCATGATTTGGGTGTACAAGCTGGAAGCCTGGTTGCCTGCGCGGCAGGCAATCTCTATTGCTATGCAATTTAGAGAGGGGTTTATTGCGAATGAAGCAGCGATTCGTAAGCTGGCACTTGAGCGCGGTTATGAGGTTGCTAGTGGCACCATTACCATCTCCTTAAAAGAAGGGCGAACCGAATGGCGCTTTGTGGCGGTCGCTTTAAATCGAAAGTCGGCCAATCCTATCAGCGCACTCTCTGAAGAAATGAGTAAATTTGAAGGCTTAGTTTCTTATCAGCTCGCACATGCTCGCAACTAGTTTCTTGTTTTGTGCCTACAAGGCAAATCTCTAATTAATCGCCTAAAACAGAAAAATTGCGAGTAATCTCAAAAAGCTATTGACAGCTAAAACAAACATCTCCATAATTCGGGGTTCCCTGGGAGGGGTGGCCGAGTGGTTAAAGGCGACAGACTGTAAATCTGTTCTCTCTGAGTACGCTGGTTCGAATCCAGCCCCCTCCACCAGGCAGAATTTGTGGCTGAAGTTGTTTCGAATCAGTTTCGTATGCGGGTGTAGCTCAATGGTAGAGCCGAAGCCTTCCAAGCTTAAGACGAGGGTTCGATTCCCTTCACCCGCTCCAAGTTTAAAGTTTGTCTGTGCATGTGTGTTGTGCAAAGAGCTGCCCTTGTAGCTCAGTGGTAGAGCACTCCCTTGGTAAGGGAGAGGCCACGTGTTCAATCCACGTCAAGGGCACCAGTGTAGTTTTAAATCATCGTCTTCGCATTGTTATTGTCAGGCGTGTGTCTGATAGCTTAAGAAGATCTCTCACAATCGTTAGGAGTCTAAAATGGCAAAAGGTAAGTTTGAACGCACCAAGCCGCACGTAAACGTCGGTACAATTGGTCACGTGGATCACGGTAAAACGACATTGACAGCAGCGATTGCGACAGTATTGTCAGCAAAATTCGGCGGCGAAGCAAAGAAATACGACGAAATCGATGCAGCTCCAGAAGAAAAAGCACGTGGTATTACTATTAATACAGCGCACGTAGAATACGAAACAGCAGCGCGTCACTATGCGCACGTTGACTGCCCAGGCCATGCTGATTATGTTAAAAACATGATTACTGGTGCTGCTCAGATGGACGGCGCGATCTTAGTTTGCTCCGCAGCAGACGGTCCAATGCCACAAACGCGTGAGCACATCTTGTTGGCTCGCCAAGTTGGTGTTCCATACATCATCGTATTCTTGAATAAATGCGACATGGTTGATGACGCTGAGTTGTTGGAATTGGTTGAAATGGAAGTTCGTGAATTATTGTCTAAATACGAATTCCCAGGCGACGATTTGCCTATCATCCAAGGTTCTGCAAAATTGGCGCTCGAAGGCGACAAAGGTTCATTGGGTGAGGAAGCGATCATGAAATTGGCGGATGCGTTGGATTCTTATATCCCAACTCCAGAACGTGCTGTTGACGGCGCATTCTTGTTGCCAGTCGAAGACGTATTCTCTATTTCTGGTCGTGGTACAGTTGTTACTGGTCGTGTTGAGCGCGGTATCATCAAAGTCGGCGAAGAAATTGAAATCGTTGGCATCAAAGACACAGTAAAAACAACATGTACTGGTGTTGAAATGTTCCGTAAATTGCTCGACCAAGGTCAAGCAGGTGATAACGTAGGTGTATTGTTGCGCGGTACAAAACGTGAAGATATCCAACGTGGTCAAGTTTTGGCTAAACCAGGTTCAATCAAGCCACATAGTCACTTCACAGGCGAGATCTACGTTTTGTCTAAAGATGAAGGTGGTCGTCACACACCATTCTTCAACAACTATCGTCCACAGTTCTACTTCCGTACAACGGACGTAACTGGTTCGATCGAGTTGCCGAAAGACAAAGAGATGGTTATGCCAGGTGATAACGTTTCTATCACGGTTAAATTGATCAACCCGATCGCGATGGAAGAAGGTCTCCGTTTCGCGATTCGTGAAGGTGGTCGTACTGTTGGTGCTGGTGTTGTTGCTAAAATCATCGAGTAATTTGTTTTAAGTAGTAAAGATGAGTCCGGTAGTAACTATAAAGGTTGCTACCCCTCATTTGTCAAAGCTGTAGGGGTGTAGCTCAACTGGCAGAGCGTCGGTCTCCAAAACCGAAGGTCGTAAGTTCGATCCTTACCGCCCCTGCCACCATCAAGGCCAAAAGGCATCGAAAGTAAACGTCAGTATGTCTAACCAAACAGTTCAAACCGTTAGCACTTCCAGTGATAAATATAAGATAGTTCTTGCCATACTTGCGGCAGTCGCTGGCGTGGTTGCGTTTTATGTTCTTGCTGGTCAGGCGAAATATGTTCGTTTGGGTGCTTTGTTTGGTGGTTTGGCTCTGGCTCTCGTGCTGATCTTTGTTTCAGAGACTGGTCGTGAGTTGGTGTCATTTGCTAAAGAATCGATTCGTGAAGCTAAGAAGGTAGTCTGGCCGACGCGTAAAGAGGCGGGTCAAATGACGGCAGTCGTATTTGGGTTTGTATTGATTATGTCGATCTTCCTATTTACTACTGATAAAGTTCTTGAATATTTGATTATGAACGTAATTCTTGGGCTTAAATAATGAGCGAACAAAACTCAGAAAATAATGTGGATAACGCGCCAGAGCAAGACTCTGGTGTTTCTGTCCCTAAGAGTGCAAAAAAATGGTATGCGGTGCATGCCTATTCTGGTATGGAAAAGAGTGTTCAGCGTGCATTGGTGGAGCGTATTGAACGCGCCGAAATGCAAGATATGTTTGGACAAATTCTAGTGCCTACCGAAGAAGTAATTGAAGTTAAAAATGGCAAGAAAAGTGTTACTGAACGTCGTTTGTTTCCGAGTTACGTGTTTGTAGAAATGGAAATGACAGATGATACCTGGCACTTGGTTAAGAATACTAGCAAGGTAACTGGATTTATCGGTGGCAAATCGAATAAGCCTGCGCCTATCCCACGTCACGAAATCGAAAAGGTTCTGCAGCAAGTTCAAGATGGTGTTGAAAAGCCAAGACCAAAAGTGCTGTATGAAGTTGGTGAAGTTGTTCGGATTAAAGAGGGTCCATTCACCGATTTCAACGGCAATGTTGAAGAAGTCAATTACGGTAAATCGAAAGTGCGCGTTAATGTAACGATTTTTGGTCGCGCAACACCAGTTGATTTGGAATTTGCCCAAGTTGAAAAAGTTTAAGTAGTTTGATGCTGTAGGCGGGGCTAGCACCGTGTAGAAATACAAAGCTAGTGAAAAAGCGAGGAGCCTGTTGCTTGGTTATCTGAACAAAAGGCGCTACCACTCAATCATAGAAGGAGCCATCATGGCAAAGAAAATTATTGGTTTTATCAAGCTGCAAGTGCCAGCTGGTAAAGCAAATCCATCCCCACCAATCGGTCCAGCATTGGGTCAACGTGGTTTGAATATCATGGAATTCTGCAAAGCGTTTAACGCGCAGACTCAAGGTATGGAGCCAGGTATGCCAATTCCAGTTGTGATCACCGCATTTGCTGATAAGTCTTTCACATTCGTGATGAAGACGCCGCCAGCAACATACATGATCAAAAAAGCAGCTGGTATTACTAAAGGTTCTGCTAAACCACATACAGACAAGGTTGGCAAAATCACTCGTGCACAAGCCGAAGAAATCGCAACAGTTAAGCAAAAAGATTTGACTGCAGCTGATATGGAAGCAGCCGTGCGTACAATCGCAGGTTCCGCTCGTTCCATGGGCATCACGGTGGAGGGTCTGTAATGGCTAAGTTATCTAAAAAAGCAAAATTGCTGAAAACAAAAGTAGATCGTTTGAAAGTGTATCCATTTGATAACGCTATTGCGTTGATCAAAGAATGCGCAACTGCAAAATTCAACGAATCTATCGACGTTTCTGTTCAACTCGGTGTTGACCCTAAGAAATCTGACCAAGTTGTTCGTGGCGCGGTTGTATTGCCAGCTGGTACAGGTAAAACAGTTCGCGTAGCGGTATTTGCACAAGGCGCAAAAGCTGAAGAAGCGAAAGCAGCTGGTGCAGATATCGTTGGTATGGAAGATTTGGCAGAGCGCGTTAAAGCTGGCGATATGCCGTTTGACGTTGTGATTGCTTCTCCAGACACAATGCGTATCGTTGGTACTTTGGGTCAAGTTTTGGGGCCACGCGGTTTGATGCCGAATCCAAAAGTTGGCACAGTAACGCCTGACGTTGCTACAGCGGTTAAAAATGCTAAAGCTGGTCAAGTTCAATACCGTACAGACAAAGCAGGTATTATCCATACAACAATTGGTCGTAAATCTTTCGCTGATGGCGATTTGAAAGCGAACTTGTTGGCTTTGATCGACGCTTTGAATAAAGCTAAGCCAGCGACAAGTAAAGGTGTTTATCTGCGTAAAGTATCTATCTCATCCACTATGGGTGCAGGCGTACGCATAGACCACGCTAACTTGTCTGCTTAATTAAGTAGATTTCAAAATTAAGTCCATCTGCTGCAAAGTGGGTGGCGTATCTTTGGGCTGATTGCTTTCGATTTCAATATTGTAGGCAGTCAGAGTGTCAAAGACCGTTGGGCTTTTTAAATCCGTTTAAAAAGTTAATTGTTGAGAAGTGATTCTCGATGCCCAACGCAGATGGTGTACCCGAGCAAGTTTTGTAGTGACCACTGCTAACCCAGTGAAGCTCCTAACTTCGGACGCCGTGTTCGAAACGATATGAGGGAAATGCATCATTGTGGTGTATCGACTGAATATCATTAATGGAGGTTGACCGTGAGTCTCAATCTGAATGACAAAAAGGCTGTCGTCGCTGAAGTCTCTGCAAAAGTAGCAACTGCGCAGACTATCGTCGTAGCTGAATACCGTGGCATCCAGGTCGGTCATTTGACGCAATTGCGTGCACAAGCACGTGCTCAAGGCGTATATATGCGCGTGTTGAAAAACACACTCGCACGTCGCGCTGTAGAGGGTACTGCGTTTGCAAGCCTAGCTAATGAAATGACAGGTCCGTTGATCTATGCAATCTCGGATGATGCTGTTGCTGCTGCTAAAGTCGTTAATGACTTCGCAAAAGGCAATGACAAGTTAGTCGTTAAAGCTGGTAACTATGCTGGCAAGTCTTTGGACAAAGCTGGTGTTGTTGCGTTGGCAAGCATCCCAAGCCGCGAAGTACTGTTGGCACAATTGTTAGGCATGATGCAGGCACCTGTATCCGGCTTCGCACGTGGCCTCGCAGCTTTGGCAGCGAAAAAAGAAGCAGAAGCTGCTTAATCGCTTATTAGCGAGCAGCTGACGTTTCCGTCAAATACTGAATCGATGTTTTTTAAAAAATTAGGAGTTTCAAATGGCAATTAGTAAAGAAGATATCTTGGAAGCCGTAGGCGCGATGTCCGTAATGGACTTGAACGACTTGGTTAAAGCTTTCGAAGAAAAATTCGGCGTTTCTGCAGCTGCAATGGCAGTTGCTGGTCCAGCAGCTGGCGGCGGTGCTGCAGCAGCTGAAGAACAAACAGAATTCACAGTAGTTCTGGCTGAAGCTGGCGCAAATAAAGTTAGCGTTATTAAAGCAGTTCGTGAAATCACAGGTTTGGGCTTGAAAGAAGCTAAAGACCTCGTTGATGGCGCACCAAAAGCAGTTAAAGAAGGCGTATCAAAAGCTGATGCTGAAGCTGCTAAGAAGAAATTGGAAGAAGCTGGCGCGAAAGTTGACGTTAAGTAATTCCGTGTTATACTGGCGGACTTTCGAGTTTGCCTAAGTCAAAGTAAGGAATCTTCTTGCAAGAGAAGGTTCCTCTTTGGCTTCTCTGTCGTTCTCCCGGCAGAATTGTTGGTTCATTGTAGTTTGTTGAAATTTCCTAAGCCGAATCTCTTAAGGTGAGGGCTGAGACTTGAGGTTTCTTGATGGTTTTTCTTGTAGTGTCATTTACCTGGAAAAAAGTTTTGAAATCTGAATTCTCCATCCTTCCTTGCCACTCACGGAGTGTCCATGCACTACTCATTTACTGAGAAGAAGCGCATTCGTAAATCATTTGCGAAACGCGCTAACGTCCACAACGTTCCGTTCCTGCTGGCGACCCAGCTCGAGTCATATTTGGGCTTTTTGCAAGCCGACAAAGCACCGTCTGCGCGCAAAAATGAGGGCTTGCAGTCAGCCTTCACGTCCATTTTTCCGATCGTGTCGCACAATGGGTTCGCTCGTTTAGAATTTCTATCCTACGTTTTAGGCGATCCAGCCTTTGACGTCAAGGAATGTCAATTGCGCGGTTTGACATTTGCATCTCCTTTGCGTGCAAAAGTGCGTTTGGTGATTCTCGATAAAGAATCTCCAACCAAGCCTGTCGTTAAAGAAATGAAAGAACAAGAAGTGTATATGGGTGAATTGCCACTCATGACGACTACTGGTTCTTTCGTGATCAACGGTACTGAGCGTGTTATCGTTTCTCAGTTGCACCGTTCGCCTGGTGTGTTCTTCGAACACGATCGCGGCAAGACACATTCTTCTGGTAAGTTGTTGTTCTCGGCTCGTATCATTCCTTACCGTGGTTCATGGTTGGATTTTGAATTCGATCCAAAAGACATTCTATTCTTCCGTATTGACCGTCGTCGTAAGATGCCAGTCACAATCTTGTTGCGTGCGATCGGCATGACCAATGAACAGATTTTGGCGAACTTCTTTGTATTCGATAACTTCTCATTGCATAGCGATGGCGCAGAAATGGAATTCGTTTCTGAACGTCTGCGCGGTGAAGTTGCGCGTTTCGATATCTCCGATAAGTCTGGTAAGTTGATCGTCGCTAAAGACAAGCGTATCAATTCCAAGCATGTGCGTGAAATTGAATCTGCTGGCATCAAGATGATTTCTGTGCCTGAAGACTATTTGCTCGGTCGCGTATTGGCGAAAAATATCGTTGATGCGGATACCGGCGAAGTTGTTGCGAACGCGAATGATGAGTTGACAGAAGAATTGTTGGCCAAATTGCGTGACGCAAAAGTCACTGATATTCAAACTTTGTACACTAATGATCTCGATCAAGGTGCTTACATCTCCCAAACTTTGCGTGCAGACGATACTGCTGACCAAATGGCAGCACGTGTTGCGATCTATCGCATGATGCGTCCTGGTGAACCGCCAACAGAAGATTCTGTTGAAGCCTTGTTTAACGGATTGTTCTACAACGAAGATCGTTACGATTTGTCCGCAGTAGGTCGTATGAAATTCAATCGCCGTATTGGTCGCGATGAATTGACTGGTGCGATGACTTTGTCCGATGACGATATTTTGTCCGTGATTAAGATCTTGGTTGAGTTGCGCAATGGTCGGGGCGAAGTCGACGATATCGATCACTTGGGTAATCGTCGTGTACGTTGCGTTGGTGAATTGGCTGAGAACCAATTTCGTGCCGGTTTGGTGCGTGTTGAACGTGCTGTCAAAGAACGTTTGGGTCAAGCCGAAGCTGACAACTTGATGCCTCACGATTTGATCAACTCTAAGCCTATCTCTGCAGCAATCCGTGAGTTCTTTGGTTCTTCACAATTGTCTCAGTTTATGGATCAAACTAACCCATTGTCAGAGATCACGCATAAGCGTCGTATTTCCGCATTGGGACCTGGTGGTTTGACACGTGAACGTGCTGGCTTCGAGGTACGTGACGTTCATCCAACTCACTACGGTCGTGTTTGTCCGATTGAAACGCCAGAGGGGCCAAACATTGGTTTGATCAACTCTTTGGCTTTGTATGCGCGTTTGAACGAATACGGCTTCTTGGAAACACCATACCGTAAAGTTATCGATGGCAAGATCACGAATCAGATCGACTACTTATCAGCGATCGAAGAAGGTCGTTACATCATCGCTCAGGCGAATGCGACGATTGATGCGAATGGTGGTTTGAGCGATGAGTTGGTTTCCTCTCGTCAAGCTGGCGAAACAATTTTGGTTTCACCAGAGCGCGTTCAATATATGGACGTTGCTACCGGTCAGGTGGTTTCAGTTGCGGCATCCTTGATTCCATTCTTGGAACACGATGATGCGAACCGTGCGTTGATGGGTGCCAACATGCAACGTCAAGCAGTTCCTTGCTTACGTCCAGAAAAAGCATTCGTCGGTACAGGTATTGAGCGCACTGTAGCGGTCGACTCCGGCACCACAGTACAAGCATTGCGCGGTGGTAAAGTGGATTACATCGATGCGGGTCGTATCGTTATTCGTGTGAATGACGCGGAAGCGCAAGCTGGTGAAGTCGGTGTTGATATCTACAACTTGATCAAGTACACACGTTCTAACCAAAACACGAACATCAACCAACGTCCTATCGTCAAAGTTGGCGATATCGTAGCGAAGGGTGACGTATTGGCGGATGGTGCATCAACTGACTTGGGCGAATTAGCTCTGGGTCAAAACATGTTGATCGCATTTATGCCATGGAATGGTTATAACTTCGAAGATTCGATTTTGATCTCCGAAAAAGTGGTAGCTGATGATCGCTATACATCGATTCATATCGAAGAGTTGTCTGCAGTTGCACGTGATACCAAGTTGGGTGCAGAAGAAATCACACGTGATATCTCTAACCTCGCTGAAAACCAATTAGCACGTCTGGATGAATCCGGTATCGTCTACATCGGTGCGGAAGTGACAGCGGGCGATACTCTTGTCGGTAAAGTAACGCCAAAAGGTGAAACGCAACTGACACCAGAAGAAAAACTCTTGCGTGCGATTTTCGGTGAGAAAGCTTCTGACGTTAAAGATACATCCTTGCGCGTGCCTTCTGGCATGGTTGGTACCGTTATCGACGTTCAAGTGTTCACACGTGAAGGTATCCAACGGGACAAACGTGCACAGCAAATTATCGATGATGAATTGAAGCGCTATCGCCTCGATTTGAACGATCAGTTGCGTATTGTGGAAGGCGACGCCTTCGAACGTTTGCAACGTATGTTGGTTGGTAAAGTCGCTAACGGTGGCCCAGCTAAATTGGCTAAAGGTGCGACGATTACTAAGGAATACTTGGCAGAAGTTGATAAGTACCATTGGTTCGATATTCGCCCAGCGGACGAAGACGCAGCACGTGCAATTGAAGCGATCAAAGATTCTATCGCTGAAAAACGTCACCAGTTCGATTTAGCGTTTGAAGAAAAACGTACGAAATTGACCCAAGGCGATGAGTTGCCACCAGGCGTACAAAAAATGGTTAAGGTTTACTTAGCTGTTAAACGTCGTTTGCAACCAGGTGACAAGATGGCGGGTCGTCACGGTAACAAGGGTGTGGTTTCACGCATTGTTCCTGTTGAAGATATGCCTTACATGGCTGACGGTACACCAGCTGACATCGTGTTGAACCCATTGGGTGTTCCATCACGTATGAACGTGGGTCAGGTTTTGGAAGTTCACTTAGGTTGGGCAGCTAAAGGTCTTGGCTTGCGTATCGGCGAAATGTTGAACGCGAAAGTGAAAGTTGAAGAATTACGTGGTTTCTTGAAGCAAATCTATAACGAGTCTGGTAAGTCTGAAGATATCGATGGTTTGTCCGATGATGAAATCATGGAATTGACGTCTAACCTGAAAAAAGGTGTGCCGTTCGCAACGCCAGTGTTTGACGGTGCGCACGAATCTGAAATTCGTCGCATGTTGGATTTGGCTTACCCAGATCCAATCGCGAAACAATTAGGTATGACGCCATCGAAGAATCAAGTGACTTTGTATGACGGTCGCACTGGTGAAGCGTTCGAACGTAATGTGACTGTCGGTTATATGCACGTCTTGAAATTGCATCACTTGGTGGATGACAAGATGCATGCACGTTCGACCGGTCCTTACTCTCTTGTGACACAACAACCATTGGGCGGTAAAGCGCAATTCGGTGGTCAGCGTTTCGGTGAGATGGAGGTGTGGGCACTTGAAGCGTACGGCGCGTCTTACGTCTTGCAAGAGATGTTGACTGTGAAGTCCGATGACGTGAATGGACGTACTAAAGTGTACGAAAATCTCGTTAAAGGTGATCACGTGATCGACGCTGGTATGCCTGAGTCCTTCAACGTTCTCGTCAAAGAGATTCGTTCTTTAGGTATCGATATCGATCTTGAGCGTAGTTGATTGGCACTTGATCTGTCATTAATCAGATTTAAATTAGTAAATTGGTAGTAAACCTTCGCCCGAATTCATTTCGGGCGTTGGTCATTCAGATGGACTAACATTTTTTATGTTTTTTGTTCCCGGTATTTTGCGGAACTTGGATCGACTCAGAAGTCGATCAGGCTCTCCCGCTAATGCGAACAGGGTTAAACTTAAAGCAGATCAGATGCGTTCCATAAGCACAAGCGATTCAACACTTCACTGGAGTGCAATACATGAAAGCCCTGCTCGATCTATTCAAGCAAGTTCAGCCCAATGAACAATTCGACGCGATCAAAATTGGTCTCGCGTCTCCAGAAAAAATCCGTTCATGGTCCTATGGCGAAGTTAAAAAGCCAGAAACAATCAACTACCGTACGTTTAAGCCAGAACGTGATGGTTTGTTCTGCGCGAAGATTTTTGGCCCAATTAAAGATTACGAATGCTTGTGCGGTAAGTACAAACGTTTGAAACATCGCGGTGTGATCTGCGAAAAGTGTGGCGTTGAAGTAACTTTGGCTAAAGTGCGTCGTGAACGCATGGGCCACATCGAGTTGGCTTCCCCAACGGCACATATCTGGTTCTTGAAGTCCTTGCCATCCCGTTTGGGTATGGTACTCGACATGACATTGCGCGATATCGAACGCGTTTTGTATTTTGAAGCATACGTTGTGACTGATCCAGGCATGACTCCGCTGAAAAAATGCCAAATCATGTCTGAAGATGACTACGCAGCAAAATACGAAGAGTACGGTGATGAATTCACCGCGTTCATGGGTGCAGAAGGTATCCGTGAATTGTTGCGCTCTATCGACATCGATCGTGATGCAGAAACTTTGCGTACTGAACTCAAAGAATCTAAATCTGAAGCGAAGATCAAGAAGTACTCTAAGCGCTTGAAAGTATTGGAAGCCTTCCAACGTTCTGGTATCAAGCCAGACTGGATGATCATGGAAGTGTTGCCAGTATTGCCGCCAGAATTGCGTCCATTGGTACCTTTGGATGGTGGCCGTTTCGCGACTTCGGATTTGAACGATTTGTATCGTCGCGTCATTAACCGTAATAACCGTTTGAAGCGTTTGATGGAATTGCGCGCTCCGGAAATCATTACGCGCAATGAAAAGCGTATGTTGCAAGAAGCGGTTGATTCCTTGTTAGACAATGGTCGTCGCGGTAAAGCAATGACTGGCGCAAACAAACGTCCTTTGAAATCTTTGGCAGAAATGATCAAAGGTAAGGGCGGTCGTTTCCGTCAAAACTTGTTGGGTAAACGCGTTGACTACTCTGGTCGTTCCGTTATCGTGGTCGGTCCACAACTGAAATTGCATCAATGTGGTTTGCCAAAGTTGATGGCCTTGGAATTGTTCAAACCATTCATTTTCAATAAATTGGAATTGATGGGCTTGGCAACAACGATCAAAGCAGCGAAGAAACTCGTTGAAATTCAAGAGCCAGTCGTTTGGGATATCTTGGAAGAAGTGATTCGCGAACATCCGATCATGTTGAACCGTGCGCCTACTTTGCACCGTTTAGGTATTCAAGCATTTGAACCAGTTTTGATTGAAGGTAAAGCGATCCAATTGCACCCACTCGTCTGCGCGGCATTCAATGCCGACTTCGACGGTGACCAAATGGCGGTTCACGTTCCTTTGTCTATCGAAGCGCAAATGGAAGCACGCACATTGATGCTCGCTTCTAACAATATTTTGTTCCCATCCAATGGTGAACCATCGATTGTGCCTTCTCAGGATATCGTGTTGGGTCTCTACTATGCATCACGCGAAGCCATCAATGGGAAGGGTGAGGGCATGATGTTCCCAGACGTATCGGAAGCGATTCGTGCTTGGGATAACAAAGAAGTGGAATTGGCGACACGTATCACAGTACGTATTACTGAATATCCAAAAGACAAAGCGACTGGTGAATTCGTTAAAACAGTTAAGCGTTACGAAACCACAGTGGGTCGTGCGATCCTGTCTGAGATCTTGCCAAAAGGCTTGCCATTCTCAGTCTTGAATCGTCCTTTGAAGAAAAAAGAAATTTCCAAATTGATCGATACTTCCTTCCGTAAGTGCGGTTTGCGCGCGACGGTGGTGTTTGCTGATCAATTGATGCAGTCTGGTTTCCGCTTGGCGACTCGTGCTGGTATTTCTATCTGTATCGACGATATGTTGGTACCACCACAAAAAGTCACTTTGTTGGCTGCCGCTGAACATGAAGTGAAACAAATCGAACAGCAATATGCATCCGGTTTGGTGACAGCAGGCGAACGTTACAATAAAGTGGTCGACATCTGGGGTAAAACAGGTGACGAAGTCGGCAAGGCGATGATGGAACAGCTCAAAGTTGAACCAGTAACACGTCGTGACGGCACACAAGGTACACAAGAGTCCTTCAACGCGATTTACATGATGGCTGACTCCGGTGCGCGTGGTTCTGCAGCACAGATTCGTCAGTTGGCAGGTATGCGTGGTCTGATGGCGAAACCAGACGGCTCGATTATCGAAACGCCGATTACTGCGAACTTCCGCGAAGGTTTGAACGTTCTCCAGTACTTTATTTCTACACACGGTGCACGTAAAGGTCTGGCAGATACGGCGTTGAAGACAGCGAACTCCGGTTACTTGACACGTCGTTTGGTCGACGTTACGCAAGATCTGGTTGTGATCGAAGACGATTGCGGCACATCCAACGGTTCTTCAATGAAGGCGATCGTTGAGGGTGGTGAAGTGAACGTACCTTTGCGCGATTTGATCTTGGGTCGTGTTGCTGCGAACGATATCGTCAATCCAGAAACGCAAGAGACACTATACGCTGCTGGCACATTGCTTGACGAATTCATGGTTGAGGAAATCGAAGCCTTGGGCATCGACGAAGTGAAAGTACGTACACCATTGACATGTGACACACGCTACGGCTTGTGCGCAATGTGCTACGGTCGTGATTTGGGTCGTGGTAACTTGGTGAATGCGGGTGAATCTGTCGGTGTTATCGCTGCGCAGTCCATCGGTGAACCAGGTACACAGTTGACGATGCGTACCTTCCACATTGGTGGTGCGGCTTCTCGTGCAGCGATCGCTTCTTCTGTTGAAGCAAAATCCAACGGTACGATTCGTTTCACAGCGACGATGCGTTACGTGACGAACGGCAAAGGCGATCAAATCGTGATTTCCCGTTCTGGTGAAGTCTTGATCACGGATGATCATGGACGTGAGCGTGAACGTCATAAAGTACCTTATGGTGCAACCTTGATCGTAAAAGACGGCATGACGATCAAAGCCGGTACAGATCTGGCGACATGGGATCCATTGACACGTCCGATCATTACTGAGTACACAGGTCAAGTGAAGTTTGAAAACGTCGAAGAAGGCGTGACTGTTGCTAAGCAGGTTGATGATGTGACTGGTTTGTCCACATTAGTTGTTATCGATGCGAAACGTCGTGGTTCTGCTGGTGGTAAGAGCTTGCGTCCTCAAGTTAAATTGTTGAACGAAGCTGGTGAAGAAGTGAAAATTTCTGGCACTGAGCACGCGGTAACGATTGGTTTCCAAGTTGGTGCTTTGATTACAGTGAAAGACGGTCAACAAGTTCACGTTGGTGAAGTATTGGCGCGTATCCCAACTGAATCACAAAAAACCCGTGATATTACCGGTGGTCTCCCACGTGTTGCTGAGTTGTTCGAAGCGCGTTCACCAAAAGACGCTGGTATGTTGGCAGAAGTGACTGGTACAGTTGCGTTTGGTAAAGAAACCAAAGGTAAGCAACGTCTGGAAATCACTGATATGGATGGTCAGAAACATGAGTTCCTGATCACTAAAGATAAACAAGTCTTAGTGCATGACGGTCAAGTGGTGAACAAAGGTGAGATGATTGTTGACGGCCCAGCTGATCCACAAGACATCTTGCGCTTGTTGGGGATCGAAGCTTTGGCTCGTTACATCGTTGACGAAGTTCAAGACGTTTATCGCTTACAAGGCGTTAAGATCAATGACAAGCACATTGAAGTGATCGTACGTCAAATGTTGCGTCGTGTCGTAGTCGTGAATCCAGGCGATACCAACTACATCGTTGGTGAACAAGTTGAACGTTCTGATTTGCTCGGTGAGAATGATCGTGTTGCCGCAGTGGACGGTATTCCAGCAACGTATGAAAATATCTTGTTGGGTATTACCAAAGCGTCCTTGTCGACAGATTCTTTCATCTCTGCCGCTTCCTTCCAAGAGACCACACGTGTTCTCACAGAAGCAGCGATCATGGGCAAGAAAGACACTCTGCGTGGCTTGAAAGAAAACGTCATTGTTGGTCGTTTGATCCCAGCTGGTACAGGTCTCGCATACCACCGCGCGCGCAAGATGAAAGAATCTTGGGAAGCTGATGAGCGTGCAGCCTTGTTACAAGCTGAAAAAGAAATCTTCACGCCAGCAGCCGAAGTGGCAGCAACGGATGTGAACCTGGGTGACGCTTAATTATCTAGTTACCTGCTAGTGATTAGGTACATCTGGCAGCTCAGTTGCTAGAAAATTAGTTGCTAAAAAAAAGAGCGGCACCGTGGAATTTTCACGGTGCCGTTTTTGTTTGTTAGTGCGTAGCGCAGAGATAAAACTCAATTTGTAATACGAAAAAAAGGATAGTCATGAAGTTAGATCCCGGCCTGATTGATTCCGCTTTGAATGAGTTAAGCCTAGGCCATAATCAATTCCCCGTGACAATCGAGCTAGTCCAAGAGACAGGTTCTACCAACGCCGATTTGATTGCGCGCGCCAAAGAAGGTAATTTAAAAAATGCCACCTTGTTACTGGCAGAAAAGCAAACCGCTGGGCGTGGGCGGGCAGGGCGAAGCTGGCACTCAATATCGGGTGGCGTGTTAACTTTTTCCTTGGCCTGTCATTTCGAAGCGGGAGTGCAAAGTTTGTTAGGGCTTCCTTTAGCGGTAGGTGTGGCGCTAGTCGAGCGACTAAGGCAAATAGGGGTGCCGGTTAGTTTAAAATGGCCGAACGATATTCTTAAAGACAACAAGAAATTGGGCGGCATCTTACTTGAGACTCAGAGCGATGGGCGGGGCGGTGTTTGGGCAGTGATAGGTATCGGCCTGAATTTGCAGATCCCCGCTGAGCTGGAGCAACTCATAGGGCGAGAAGTTGCTGATGCACCTTGGTTGGCGCAGATGGATAGAAATAACTTAATGGCGCAATTATTACACTCACTAATAGCTGCTTTGTCTGAATTTCAAGTTCTGGGTTTTTCAGCATTTACAGAGCGTTGGAATCTGCTGCATGCGCATGCTCATCAAGCGGTGACCATCATCGATCAAGGTCAGATTTTGCATCAAGGAATTGCCTTAGGTGTTGATGCGCAAGGAAGCTTGTTATTACAAACGGAAATAGAAACCCTGCGTATTCATTCAGGGGATGTGTCTTTGCGTGCTTTGCCGTAAAATGAACTAGTTCTCACCCCTACATTTATCTACTGTTCATGACTCTTCAGCTTCCCTTATTGTTACTTATCGATGCGGGAAATACACGTATCAAATGGGCGTGTATAGAGCGAAGTTCGGAACACCACTCGGAGCGCCACCTGGAACATGGTTCGGAGTTGTCCTTACCCGTCCAATGGATCGCAAGCGGTTCATTGGCGCATCAAGACTTGAATGATTTGCCCGCCTTGTTGTCTGGCTTTCGGGTCGTTGAAATTCTGATGTCGAATGTCGCCGGAGCAACTGTAGGCGACGCTTTGTGCTCGATGTTTAGATCTCATTTTCCTCAAGTCCCAGTACAAATTTTTCGTTCACAAGCACAGTGCGCTGGCTTGCAGAATCTTTATATAGAACCGCAGCGATTAGGCTCTGACCGATTCGCCTCAGCGATCGCTGCACACCATTGGTTTCCCAATCAAGCTTGTGTCGTGGCAACCTGTGGTACGGCGACTACCATAGACGCGGTGGACGGCGCAGATTTTTTGGGTGGAATGATTTTGCCTGGTTTGCAATTAATGGCAGCGTCATTAGCAAAAAATACTGCACAGTTGCCTCAGATCGCACAGCATATGGGACTACAGGATACATTTGCGCGTAGCACCGACCAAGCCATAGTCAGCGGCTGTGTGCATGCGCAAGTGGGCGCTATGCTAAGTGCTATTGATCATCTGCGACAACGTAGTCAGCAACCGGTACAGCTATTAATTTCTGGCGGTGCAGCCGTCTTTCTGATCCCGCAATTAAAGTTGCAAAGCAATCTGATCTGGCATCATGTTGAGAATCTGGTCTTGTCCGGTCTTTTAGTCGTAGCGAAATCCCCATAGCGCTGGCATCATTGGCACATTAACTTAACCTCTTATTCCGATACTCTATTTATTATGCTGCGATTCTTGTTGTGGATTTTATTGATTATTAATGGCTTATTACTCGCACTGAATTTTGGCGTATTCGGAAATTGGGAGCGTGCCGAGCGTGAGCCTACGCGTTTGAAAGCAGAAAAAAATGCTGACAAGTTGAAGGTACTGGCACCTAATGTCGCGCATGACATGATCGATGCCGCAAGCAAAAAAGCGGTACCTCCTATCGCGTGTTTGGAGTTAGGTGGTATCAACACGGCAGACGCAAAAAGTTTCGAAGAAAAATTAAAATTACTGGCGCTGGGTGAACGACAAAGCCGTACTGAAATTGCAGAAGTGGCGACCAATATGGTGTATTTGCCGTCCTTGGGAAGCAAAGATGCGGCCGACAAAAAAGCAGCGCAATTAAAGAAACTCGGTTTGAGTGAATTCTACATCGTGCAAGATCAATCGCCACTGCGCTGGGGAATCTCCTTAGGTGTGTTTAAAACACCCGAAGCAGCGCAAACACATCTGGCTAATTTGGTAAAAAAAGGTCTCAAAGAAGCTCGTATCGCCCCTCGTGCAGTGAGTTCAGCGAAAGTGGTTTATCGTTTGCTAGACATCACACCAGAGGAAAAGAAAAGCCTAGACGCATTGAAAGAAAATCAGAGTGGTGTAGAGATGCATGAGTGCACGCTGTAAAGCGATGCAATGGTTTGATCCTACTAATTCAGGCACTCATTTATCTACTTTCGTTTCTCTATTTCCTAATTTTTTTGTAGGGACAGTTTATCGTGTCAGCTCCTTTTCACTTTATTCAAGGCCAAGTGCCCTTATTGATTTCCATGCCGCATGTGGGAACTCAAATCCCGCCCGATGTACTCGCTAAGATGAATCCTGTTGCAGAGTACAAAGCAGATACCGATTGGCATCTGCCGCTACTTTACAATATGCGTGAAGCCTTAGGTGCGTCCTTAATTCATGCTGAGTATTCGCGTTATTTGATTGATTTAAATCGGCCATCGGATGACATGAATTTGTATCCGGGGCAGGATACAACAGGCTTATGTCCGGTTGATACCTTTGCTAAAGAAGCCTTATATCGCCCGGGACAAAATCCAGACGCGAATGAAATACAGCGCAGGGTTCAAACCTACTGGCAGCCTTATCATCAGCAGTTGCAAGCGGAATTGCAACGTTTGCGCGACCTGCATGGTATTGCGATTCTGTGGGATGCGCACTCCATTGCGTCACAAGTGCCACGTTTTTTTGAGGGGCGCTTACCCGATTTGAACTTTGGTACTGCCGATCAAAAATCTTGCGATAGTGGCTTGCAAGCAGCCTTGGCGCAGGTGATGGTACAACATGGCGCGCCCTACACCCATGTGTTTAATGGACGCTTTAAAGGTGGACACATCACACGTCACTATGGACAACCAGCGAATCAACTTCATGCTGTTCAACTAGAAATGAGTCAATGTGTGTATATGGACGAAAACCATCCATTCGCGTATCGAGAAGATTTGGCGGCGCAGATTCAACCATTATTAAATCGATTATTGCAAACCTGCATTACCTGGGCAACGGCGCAACCGCGCAATTAAGTGGTACAACTAAGTGGCACAACTAAGTGACACAACTAAGTGACACAACTTAATCGTTCTCCATCACTAGGCAATGTCAGGTCTATCAGGAACTAAGAAATGAATACAAGTAGCACGCATACACTCTTCGCCCAGCAGGCTTTATTACCTGAAGGCTGGGTCGCCAATGTGCGTTTGCATTGGGATGCGCAGGGTAATTTTAGTCAAATCGAAACAGCTGCTACACCGACAGCCTATGAGCCTCAGTACGGCTACGTTTCACCCGGCATGACGAATTTGCACTCGCATGCTTTTCAAAGAGCGATGGCGGGTATGACGGAGATCGCTGGTGAAGGGCCGGACAGTTTTTGGACTTGGCGCGATCTGATGTATCGCTATGCCTTAGCGATTTCACCTGAGCAGATGCAGGCGATTGCAGCGCAGTTGTATTCCGAATGCCTACGTCATGGTTACACCTCGATATGCGAATTCCATTACGTACATCGCGCGCCTGAAGGTGTGTTTTATGCTGATATTGCGGAGACCTCGAAACAGGTCATCGCGGCAGCAAACAGCACAGGTATGGGAATTAGTATGTTGCCCGTGTTGTACAGTTATGCCGATTTTAATCATCAACCGTTGCGCGACGATCAGCGTCGTTTTAATACCAATGTAGAGCAGATACTGCAGATTATTCAAGCATTAGAAAACCAGCGTAACGCGCAAGTAGAAGTAGGTGTGGCACCGCATTCTCTGCGTGCCGCTAGCACGGAGCAAATTGCAGAATTAGTCGCTGCGATGCCGCAGGGACGCCAGATTCATATTCATATTGCGGAACAAATGCGCGAAGTGAACGCCTGCATCGCAGCGACGGGTAAGCGTCCAGTTGAATTACTGTTTGATACACAAAGTGTGGATGAACGTTGGTGCTTAGTGCATGCGACGCATTTGAATCAACACGAAGTTGCGAATATGGCGGCGAGCAAATCGGTTGCCGGTATTTGCACTTCGACTGAAGGCAATTTGGGGGATGGTTTCTTTGAATTACCCGACTATATCGCGGCGCAAGGACGCTTTGGTATTGGTACTGATAGTCATGCTTCACAAAGCGTGGTGGAAGAAATTCGTTGGCTGGAATATGGACAGCGCTTAAAAGCGCAGGGCCGTAACATCGCCAGCGTCAAAGGCCAAAGACGGGTCGCAGATTATTTGTGGCAACAATGTTTGCAAGGCGGCGCACAAGCATCAGGGCGTAAGCTTGGCCAACTAAAAATAGAACATAGAGCCGACTTTATTATCTTTGATGATCAACATCCCAATTTACAAAATCTGGATGTGGCTGATGTATTGAGTAGCGTAGTATTTACGGGTAATGACAATTTAATTCGTGATGTCTTTGTCGGAGGACAGCAGGTCGTCGCCGCAGGGCGCCATCGCGATCAGGCGCAGATTAATGCGAATTACGTGGCTTGTATGCGGCAGTTGCGTCAGCTGAAGTAGTCGTGAAACGGATTCATGCAAAGAAGTAGCGGTGGTGCGCATGGTGCACCCTACTTGGTTGGCGTACATCATGTAATTTGGATTAATTTGGGTGCAGTCAAAAATATTTAATAAGAAGTATATGGGAGATCTATGAAAAAATTTACGACCAACACAGTAGCAGGATTACTCATCAGTATAGGTCTGTGCAGCGTGCCAGCATGGGCGGCGACCAGCGTTATGCACGAAACACCATCGAAGACCGAATCGACTGTCAGTAAAGCGAACGCGACTTTGCCAGCGCGTTTGAAAGCGTTGGATAATTTGCTGGTCGAGCAATGGGAATATAGCCTGCGTACCAATCCAGAATACGCATCTATGTTAGGCGATAAGCGTTTCAACGATCAACTGCGCGATTTCTCACAAGCTGCGATTGATGCCAATTTGAAAAAGAGTCGCGAGTTTTTGAAACGCTTGAAAGCCATCGACACCACTGGTTTTGATGTGCAGCAAAAATTGAACAAAGACTTGATGGTCCGTCAGTTACAAGAGGAATTGGAAGGCGCGCGTTTTCAGAATTGGCAAATGCCGGTACTCCAAAATTCCGGAGTACATTTAGATACACCAGAGCTGGTGACGATGTTAAGTTTTACCAGCGTCAAAGACTATGAAGACTACCTTGCGCGTCTGAATAAATTGCCGACCTTGTTTGAACAGACCATAGTGCAAATGCGTAAGGGTGTAAAAAATAAGATCATGCCGCCGCAATTTCTTCTGCCAAAAATCGCGCGTCAATGTGATGACATCGTCGCGATGAGCATGGAAACTTCACCCTTTGCTAAACCGGTCGCGCAGTTTCCTGCTGATATTTCGGAAGCCGATCAGTTGCGCCTGAAGACTGCCATCTTGGCGGCGATACAAACCAAGGTAATACCTGCGTATCAGAATTTTGCTAATTTCGTACGCAGTGACTACGCCCCTTATGGTCGTAAAGACGTCGGTTTATGGTCACTGCCAGACGGCGCTGCTCGGTATAAATTGCAAGTGAAAACGCAAACGACTACCAATAAAACGCCAGAAGAAATTCATCAAATTGGCTTAAGTGAAGTACGACGCATAGAAGCTCAGATGTTAGAAGTGGCAAAAAAATTGGGCTTCGCTGATTTGAAATCCTTCAATACGTCGATGGAAAAAAATCCCGCCTTACACCCTAAATCGCGCCAAGAAATTCTAGATTTGTATACCAAGTACACTGATCAGATGTACACCAAAATTCCAGAATTATTTGGTCGCTTGCCTAAAGCAAAAGTGAGAATTATGGCGGTGGAAGAATTTCGCGAAAAAGAAGCAGCAGGCGCTTCCTACAATCCTGGCGCGGCGGATGGCTCACGTCCTGGTCATGTGATGGTGAACACCGGTGATTTTGCCAATCGCATGACTTTGTCGATAGAGACGACTGCCTTGCACGAAGGCGTACCCGGTCATCACATGCAAATCGCGATTGCGCAAGAATTAGAAGGCTTACCACCTTATCGTCAGCAGGGCGGGAATAATGCTTATGTCGAAGGTTGGGCTTTGTATTCTGAACGCTTGGGACAGGAGCTGGGATTCTTTCAAGATCCGTATAGTTTTTACGGACACTTACAAGATGAAATGTTGCGTGCCATTCGTTTAGTGGTCGATACCGGTTTGCATTATAAAAAATGGAATCGTCAGCAAGTCGTTGATTTTTTCCGTAATCATTCTGGGATAGAAGAAGTGGAAATTCAAAGTGAAACTGACCGCTACATCGTTTGGCCGGGTCAAGCTTTGGGTTATAAAATCGGTCAATTAAAGATTTTAGAGTTACGTGATTACGCCAGCAAAACTTTGGGCACAAAATTTAGTCTAAAAGCCTTTCATGATGAAGTGTTGGGCGCGGGCGCTTTGCCTTTAGATATTTTGGAAACACGTATTCATACGTGGGTGAAGTCGCAGCAATAGTTGATTAATTGGATTTAATAGCTACGGGTGTCAAAATTACATGGTGAATGTGGTTTTGACACCCGTTTTGCTTTAACTAGCTTTAATTTACTTTAACTTGCCGTAAATAAGTTGCCACACTTCAATTGGCGCGAGTAGAATCGAATTTCTCACTTTGATTTTTCAACTCTTTTGGAGCTGCCATGGGTGCCTTTGCGATGCCAGTGTATATGCTGGAATTCACTCCGAAAACCATCTCCTCTTTGCTATCGCAAAATGCGATTGATGGCGGAGAAGTTGACTTAGATGTGTACAATAAAAATGATCTGTCTATCAAGCTCGCAGCAAAGGGGCAACGCCTGAAATCCGATCCTGATATGTTCAGGATTATCACTGTTCACGATGGCGTGACGAACGAACATGATTGGAATTTCACCATCCTGCGTGAATCGGCAGACCGTAGTCGTAAGCGCTAGTGAGTTTCTAGCGACTAGTCTGCGGTTTGCTCAGATTTGAGTAGGGCATCAGCCCTTCCAGCTTCTTTTAAGTCCGGTGTCCGTGTGTACCCAGCCGCCTTTGCTGCTGGCTCTGAAATAGAATCCCACGCCACCTTGTCTGAAGCTTTGAATCAATTCACCTAATACCTCTTCGTGCAAATCACCGATACGAATATCGGCGGCTTTGCCTTCCAGATGTAGGGATTTACGTGCTGCGGGAATTCCTTCTTCACGTAGCCTTTGATTCGATTCTGGTGTGCGGTAGCCAGATAAAACTTCCAAAGGTTTGGTCATGCCAAAGCGGGTAATAAATGCTTGGGTCGCCCACAAGGTTTCTAATAATTTGGGATCAATAGGCGCTGTTTTTTTTCCGTTCACATCGCGCAGCACATGACAAAATTGTTGGTAGGCGCTGTCTATCATGTCGCCATCTTTCCAGTACAGTAATTTGACCCGCTCGCCACTGGCAGGGCGTATCAAATCTAGAGTGCGTGGCTTTAACCAAAAATCCATATCCAATGCCTGAGCATCGAATAGGTCAGGTGGCGGTGTTAGTTTAGTCGCTTTGTTCGTCGTATCCACTTCTTGCGCGATGCTAAGGGCAGCGCGACTTCCTAAAAAAAGTCCACTAGCCGTAAGCAGTAAAGATTTTTTAAAAAATTGGCGACGATTTTGCATGTGATTTTATTTGGCTAATATTTGAAAAACAGTTGGAACAAAAGTTGAAAAAACGCAGGTGAAAAAACAAATCGCGAGCTATTGCTTCCAACATACATTGAATGATGCGATTTTAGTTGAGTATATGCTTTCTTGTCTTGAGTGTTGTACCCAGATGTGAAATTTTCTTTGCGCACTTTGTCCTATAATAGCTAACTCACTTTCCCCCTTCCTTTGATTGCCGCATGTTAAACACCGCACAAATTGAGCAATTTCATCAACATGGTTATCTGGTATTGCCTGGTTTTGGCAGTCTGGAATATTGTGAACAGGTGCTGCAATTTGCGCAGCAACAATTAGATGCGGTTGCATTGCCTATCGAATATGAGGCCGACACCCGCTATCCCGGAGCGCCAGCCTCACGTGACGCTGAAGGTGGACAGACCGCGCGTCGCCTACTACAAGCTTATGCACGCACTCCCTTAATTGCTAACTGGGCTACGCAAGCAGCCTTAGCTGAAGCACTAGGTCAATTGCTGGGAGCTGGAGTTCGTATGTCGCAAGTGCATCACAATTGCATCATGACCAAGCAAGCTCGATTTTCAAGTTTAACTGGCTGGCATAGAGATAGTCGCTATTGGCAATTTCAACGAGCTGAATTGATCAGTGTGTGGTTGGCCTTGCGTGATGAAAAAATTGAAAATGGTTGCCTGTTAGTGCTACCGGGTTCGCATCGCTGGCAGGTTAACGCCGAACAATTGGATAGTGCGCAATTCTTGCGTGCCGATCTGCCTGAAAATCAAGCTTTGCTGGCGCAAGCAGTCAGTGTCCCTTTGCGGCAAGGTGATGTCTTATTTTTTTCCAGTAATTTGTTTCATGCTGCGGGCTGCAATCAAACTCGTGAAACTAAATTCTCTATGGTCTTTACTTATCGCGCTCACGACAATTTACCGGCACCGGATTCGCGCTCTGCCAGCTTGCCTGAAATTGATTTGACCTGATTGGCGTTGTTGAGTTTGCTTATTTTGCTAAGTTAGCTAATTTCGCTAAGTTAGGCAGTTCTCATGAAGCATAGAATTACTTAGTCACGAGAACTGCGGCGGCAGGAGAGCGCCTCAGGCCCTAAATTAGCCGATGCAAATCTAGAAGTGATAAGTCACTGCGCCCACAATACTAGAAGACCTGACATTTTTCGTGAGCGGGCTAGATTTTGCATCACTCGCGAGACGATCACTATTCACCACGAGGCTCAGGGCAGTGCGGTCAGTCACCATGTAAGCAACAAACGCCGAGACATAGGTGTTTCTCAATCCCGCTTTCGCACTGTACTGTGGCAAATGGCTACGTTGTGACTGGATCGCTGTTACACCAAAAAAATCTTGCATATAGTGATCGTTTGCATAGCTAGCGCCTAGGCTAGCTCCGGCGCGCATCCTTGATCCTATGGTTTTACTAAAATTGGCTTCCAGATTAAATAACATGCCGCGATGATCATACCCAGATCCATATGACAGAGAATGGCTAAACCCTATGTTGGGTGTTATTTTGAAATTGAAAAAAGCACTAACTTCTGCACTTTCTTTGATGTCACCCATACCGCGCAAAATCTTAGACCGTTTTTCCCTTCGGCCTAGATTTCCGGTTAAGCGCACACCGTAATCGAAGCTAGGATCAGCAGAAAAGTTGTAACCCACGCCATTAGAGACACCCGCAAACCAGCCGTTTGCCCACTGATAGTCAATGATAGGTACCGCGAGCTTCCAGTTTTCATTTGAGCCTTGGTATTGGGGCGTCGAGATCAGCGCGATACCGGTTAATCCACCATCTTTGCCCGGTGCTGCGGCATTAAGTTGTACTGTATTGGGCATCTGAGCGAAGGCGCATGAGCTGGCTGTACTACATAAGACGGTAGCGCTAAATAAAAATAGGGTACGAGTTTGGCGTAGCATGTCATTTCCTGTATGGGTTAATTGAAGTCATTTTTTTGCCTGCGCTTGACCGGATAGTTCGCCGTTTTTTGGGTGAAATAAGTGCAAAGCAGAGCGGCCGAAGTGTAAAAAATGCTTACGTAAAAAACACTTGGAATGAGACGAGTAGAATCGATGATGTCGTCAACGGCGAAAAAAACGGCGTGAACTGAATGGGAAAGTAGCTAGTGGTGTTGTTTAAAAAACTGAACAGTTAAGTTCGGATATTTCCGGTATTTGCCAGCTTGATTGGCATGATGAGTTTTATTTCAGCACATGGGCTATGAGAGAATCAATAGCGGCAGAGCGAGGCAGGGAGCGGATTAACCCCGTTTTTTTCAGGAGCGGGGTTATTGAACTTTAGTGCGCATTGAGGCCGCACCATGCTTGGGTGCGAGCCTCAAGTAAAAAAGGGGGGCGAAAAAGTGTCGTACAGTACTACCGGACTGAGTTATTGCAGTTTTTTGAATTCTTCCAAAATATTGACGCAGGTAGCGCCAGTGTTTTTTACGTATTCTTGGTCGAAGGAAATAGCATTCTGTATCGCGTCTAATATCTGTTGCCCTTGTTGTTCACCTTCCGCGATTTTCTTTATGGCTAAGGCCAAACCCGCGGTATAGATCAGGTAGTTATTACGTTGAAATGAGACTGCATCTAGCAATAGTAGATTGCTAGCGTTTAATGCAGTCAAGTAGGCCATGTTGTCGGCACAAGCGTCGGCATTATCTTCTTTGGTTGCAGGAGAATTTTCTGGCTTGATATCCTTACTTTGGTACTCAAAGGAGCGCCCTATTTTGTCGGTGATCATTTTTGTTCTCCCGAGCTGCCATTTTTTAGTTGTGCTAGCTTAGCGGTAAGCGCATTAATTTGTGCCTGTAATTCTTCAATTGATGGCGTTCCGCTTGCGTCATTTGACTGGTTGCTATTGAATAATTGAGTGACCGCTAGTGTCGTGGCTGCCTGATAGGCAACATTTGCCTGTTGTTGTGCATAGACTGCATTGGCAGCGGCCATTGCTACCGAGTTGCCTATGGTCTGGTAAAGACTTCCCATTGCCATCGCTGGCGCTTCCGCTAATACTTTTGTGTTAGTTATCGTAACGGCATCTGTGATTTGTGAATTGACGGTATCGCTCATGACAGTTTCCTTTTGGAAGTTATGTTACTCAGTGTATTTAGTGACGAATGTATCCCTAGACAAAAGTGGGAAATTGGATAGATTGGAATTTACTAAATATGACATAGTATTTAGTCATAATCAAATACTTTAGAATTTCTGCTAAATGGCGCTTGGCACTTTGTGTTGTGCAGTGACGAACAGTGCGTGAAAATTGTGTCCGTCACTGTGAAAAACGAATGTTTGTTCAAGCTTTCGCTGGGAAATTTCTAAAATTTATACTCTACGCCAACCGAGGGAAAGAGCGGCATTTGCGCTTCTGGTTTTCGTGTTTTGTAGTCAGCGCTGTATTCATATCGGCCTATGTTTTTGCGTGCATAGGCATTGATGATTTCGGCGTAGTAAGAGAGCTTATCGCTATAGCGATAATCCATACGTAAATCTAAACGATGATAAGCCGGAAAGCGTTCTGAATTCAAAGCACCGTAAACGGGACGGATGCGACCATCGGTGTCTTTACGTGTGCCAATGATAGGAGTGTCAGGCTGCCCAGTGTGGTAGCTCCAGCGCGCGCCATACTGGAATTTTTCTGAAGGCTTATATTGAAGTACCGCGTTGGCAATGACGGGCTGATCGTAAGCGAAACTGAAATTCTCCCCCGTGATATCGTTGTGACGTTTGGATTTAGAGACGCTGACAGAAACAAAACCTGATAAGCCGTAGCCCATGTCTTTTTTCACCAAGACTTCTAAGCCATGCGCGCTGCCGCTGGCACCGTTGCGATAGTTTTCTATCGCGTCGCTGACGACAAAGTGGTCGAAGTCTTTTTTATAGACTTCGGCGCGCCATGACCAGCCTTGGGTTAAGTTTTGTGCTACGCCAAAGGCTATCTGTTTGGAACGTACTGATTTGAGGTGCGGATTGCCGATTTCCGTTAAGGTTTGCTCTCTAGCGGGTTCTTGGTGGTGCCTGCCCACAGCCAAGGAGAATATAGTATTAGGTGTGAAGCTGTATTCAAGCCCCAGCCGTGGATCAATCACGTTTTGTTTTAAATAGTCGTCGCGTGTGCTTCTAAGGCCGCCCGTGAGTGCCCATTGCGGTGCAAAAGTCCAGCGGTCTTGAATATAAACCGCAGCCTGATTGTCACGCTGATCTCGTTTGATGGTGGCGTAGTTGGCGCTGGTCGCATCACAATTGGGATCGAATTCAGTGCAACGCGGATTTTTGATATCGACATCTAACTTGATCAAATTAGAGCTCAAGTTGACACCCGTCGTCAGCTCGTGATTTTGCCCTAGTGTGGTGCTAAATTTTTCTCGCAAATAGTGTTGAGTTGAAGTGACCGCGTAACTTCCCGCGCTACCAATGCGTGTCTTTTCGTGACTCACCATTTGACCTAATGCGATTTGATTGCTGGTCTTAGCATTGGGTTCTGATTCTAGTACCACCGCCATATTACTGAAGGAATTGCCGATTGAACTTTCTCCCAACAAAACGGGATCATGCTGCACATCAATCGACTTTTCTTTCAAATTGTATTTGACACTATCTTGTGCGGTAGAGAGATCAAAACGTAAGCGATTTTTTTGATTGATATTCCACAAAAAACGTCCTTGCACATCGCTATACGAGGGGAAAGTAAAACTAGTGCCTTCCTTTTCATCTTTGATTTCTTTAACAAACAAATCAATGATACTGCGGCGCGCCGATAAAAAGAATGAAGTATTCTCAGATAAAGGACCTTCCACTAAGACGCCAGAATTTAACAGACTAGCGTTCACTTTTCCGCCGATACGATCGGTACGCGGTGCGCGTAAAGCCACATCAAATACCCCACCAATAACGTCGCCATATTGGGGACTCCATGCCGCGCTATACAAATCAAAACGACGAATTAAATCAGGATTGAACACACTGACAAAACCACCCATATGAAATAAATAGCCGACTGGCAGCGTGTCGACATAATATGCGTTGTCGCTGGGTCGTGTACCGCGAACCGCTGCACCGCCATCACCATCATTGCCGCTGGCGATGCCCGGTAAATTTTGCATACCTTTGAGAGGATCGCCACTGGAACCCGGCATTCTCGCCAGCTCTTCACCACTTAAACTATTTTTTCCTACGCTACTTTGAATCGGCTTCACTGCCTTGATCGTCACTTCTTGTACTTTTTTAGGATCTTGTGTTTCTTCTTTTTGTTCAGCAACTTGTTGCGCATTGACATTCATCGTTAAGCTACAACCCGCACATAAAATAACAAAAGCGGCATTAAAATGGCGTAAAAAAACATGAGGTCCGATGTGGCTCGGCGAACTACGATGTGAGTGAAGTGGCGAGTGAGGTAGTGAGTGCTGTAGTGAATTTCGATGAAGCGATGAGCCAGCGGAGCGAGTGTGATTGTGCATAAGTATTCAACAAGATAAATTTAAGAAACCGAAGATAAACCTGCGCGATGTACGGGATCGACATCGCGAGGTCGGATTGTTAATTTGAGAAGATAAAATTTCGTTGAATTTTTACGAGGTATTGCCAGTAGCTACTTTGCGTAGCCTGCTACGCATCCCTGTGTAAATTTACTAATGCAACTAATGCGGCTATGCATTTTTGAGAGGGGGGAAAGCCTGCATTGCTGGCAGCGATCCTCCGTACAACAGCGGAAACCTTATACCCGCTCAGAACTGGCATAAGTTCTTGCTCAGGGATTTATCTTGACCGTTAAACTCAGTACACAACTTATTTGAATATTGAGAATATCGTATTTGAAATTTCAAGTTGTTTGATCTCTAGTTCAAAATCGCTGAACTCGCCGAGTTAAACGGTTGCACAACTTAGTTGAGCCTAAAATATCAATCTTATTGATCATTTAAGTGTAGTCTTGGTTTGCACTCGCGGTCCCAAAATATCTCAAAGGGGAAAAATAATGACATTCGAACTTGCACCGGTCGGATTTAGTGCGTACGTGGTATTAGTTGGAGTCACACTTGTTGCCGCATGCATTCCCTTGCTGTGGTTGCGGAAAGAGGGTGTCGCCTTGGCATGGAAAAAGTCGGGTATCGCAGCATTATTTGTTGTACCTATAATGCTCGGGATAGCGCTTATGATGTCTGATAATGCGTTTGTATTAAGTGGGAAAAGTTTATTGGTTCGTGCCGACTATTTTTATAACTACGCACGTAGCCTAGATAAGTTTGATTTGAGCCGTGCACAGATCGGACCTTACCAATCTATTCCCGATGCGAAGTTAAGTTGGCGTCGGAGTGGTGTTAGTTTGCCTGGAATTAATGCGGGACATTTTTCTACTCAGGATGGACAAGTGATCTTTGTGGTGCTTACAGATCGTTCTCAGGTACTGTATTTGCCAGCTAAGTCAGGTACCTCATTGCTTGTAAGTGTAAGCAATCCCAATGCTGTGCTTGATGCTTTAAAGCGCGCTTAATCTGCAAGTTAACTTGATGTGACAAGCTTATCGCAGTGATGTAAATGTTTTCGTCATTCTATGAAGTAAATTAGTTCTGTGGCACTACAGCAGTTTGTTCAAGCGCCCATCTGCTATTTTAATAAAGAGAACGGGCGCAAAAGTCCGAATTAATTTATTCTTCTAAAATCTCCAACCCAATCAACTCCTGAATACTCTGACGCCGGCGTATCAAACGCACCTCACCACCATCCACCAACACTTCAGGAATCAAAGGTCGTGAATTGTAATTCGACGACATGCTGGCGCCATAGGCACCTGCGTCGTGGAATATGATTAAGTCGCCCACTTCGCATGGCGGTAAATCTTGATGCGTGACTACGCCGCCTTCTTCTTGAGTAAATACATCGCCTGATTCGCACAATGGGCCGGCAACTACGGTGGGTCGCGTTGCACCTGTGCGTAAATTACCGTCCGTAGTGTGTGCGGTAATTTGGTGGAAGCTGCCGTACATAGAAGGGCGTACTAAATCATTAAAGCCCGCATCGACAAAGACAAAGTAATTGCTACCAACCTGTTTTTGCGCACGCAATTCGGAGATCAGAATGCCTGATTGCGCAACTAAGAAACGACCGGGTTCAATTTCCATACTGATTTTGTGACCCAGATGCGCTTCGATTTGGGTGCGGGCTTTGTCCCAGATCTCGAAATAATGGGTCGTGTCGACGTCAGGTTCGTCTGCTTGGTAAGGAATGGACAAACCGCCACCTATAGAGATGGCTTCAATATCAATTGGGCAGGCTTGGACTTGGGCGATCATTGCATCGCACACTTGTTGCAGGTGATCGTAATCCACACCTGAACCTATGTGCATATGCAGGCCTATTAGTTTTAAGCCGTATTGTTGAATCAGTGCGTAGGCTTGCGGTAGTTCTTCGTGCCAGATGCCGTGTTTGCTTTGTTCGCCGCCGGTATTGGTTTTGCGGCTGTGGCCGTGACCGAAGCCGGGATTGATTCTGATCCAGACTGGATGACCGGGATGGGCTTGTCCCAATTGCTCTAACATCTGCGGTGAGCCGCAGTTGACTGGGATGTTGAGTTCCACCACACGTTTTAAGGCGTGTTGGTCTAGCAGGTCAGCGGTAAACACAATAGGTGCATGTGTTGCGTCCGCTTGCGGATCAAAGCCTGCTACCAGCGCGCGTTCCACTTCACCTAAAGAAACCGAATCCACTAAGACGCCTTGCTCACGCATCAGACGCAAGATATGGATATTACTGCAGGACTTTTGCGCAAAACGGATGACGTCGAATTGGCGCAAGCGCTCAATTTGTGAACGTATCATTTGTGCGTCGTAAGCCCAGCAAGGGGTTTGAAACTCATGCGCGATGTGGCTGATGTGGGCGGCGGTGATGGCGTTTTTCATGTGAAAGATCTCGTTTTGATGAGAAGAAATGAGAATTGGAATTGCATTACTGTAGCGCGTACAATACAAAAATTGAATGGGCATTCAAAGGTGAGAGATTGCTTTCGCCGTGAATTCGTCAGAATTTCCGAGGTTTTGCTTATGAATCCAAAAATTGACCAATACGATCAAAAAATCCTGCAATTGTTGCAAGAAGACGCACGCATGTCGCATGCCGAGCTAGGGCGTCAAGTGCATTTGAGTCAGCCTGCCGTTTCTGAACGGATTAAACGCTTGGAGGCGAGCAATATTATTCGCGGCTATCGCGCTGATATTAATCCTAAAGCGCTCGGTTATGAAATCACCGCCATGATTCGCGTCTCGACTCAGCAAGGCCGACCCTATGCACAGTATGTCGCTAGCTGTCCTGAGATTATTGATTGCTATACCGTGACAGGTGAGGATGGTGCGGTGATGCGGGTGTTGGCGAGTGATGTTGAACATTTGCAGCGTATTATTAATGAACTCAATGCTTTCGGTTCTACCTCTACCGCTATCGTATTGACCACGCATGTTTCTGGCAAAGCTATCGCCGTACCATCGCTCAATGAAAATAAGGATTAACGTGAATTGAGCCCAAAAGTATAGTTTGTTCGCCCAGTGTCCATGACCGTCCGTATAGTGGTCGCGGACATCTTGTTGTTCTCACCTGAAATAATAAATACGCCATAAAATCAAATGCTTAGCGCAATATTTTGAGTTGGCATGCTTCCTGCTAAAGAGTGCTTGTCCGTGATAACTTTTTAGTGAGAAGCAATATGATTCGTGATACTTCAGGTCAAGATGCCGTGATTGCAGCGCCACCGCTTTGGCGTCGTAAGAAACTGGTGGTGGCGGTTGTCTTTGCCATCGCTTTCCTTATTCTTAGTGTTTTTTTGCTGCGTGCATTTGCCAGTAGCAGCAAATCGATTAACGCCTCTCGCATCAAAATCGCGCAAGTCACACGTGGGACTCTAGTACGCGATGTTGCAGTGAATGGTCGTATGGTCGCCGCCATCAGCCCGACCTTATATTCAACTGCGCCGAGCACGGTCACTTTGAAAGTCAAAGCCGGTGACATGGTCAAAAAAGGCGATATCGTCGCCGAATTGGAGTCGCCTGATCTGACCAGTTTGCTTAAACGTGAGCAAGCCAATTATGATCAACTTGAGGCCGAAGTGTCGCGCCAAAAAATTCTTGCGCGCAAACAAAAATTGATCGCGCGTCGCGACGCGGATCAGGCTGAAATTGAGCGTATCACCGCCGCTCGTACTTTCGAACGTTTTGAAAAAGCTGGTCCTTCTGGTGTGATTTCCAAGATTGATTATATGCGTGCGCAAGACGCGTTAAAAACTGCGGAAATTCGAGCAAAGCATGCAGAAGCCGCGACCGGCTTAGAAAATGAAGACGTCGATTTAAATCTCAAAACTAAAAGCGCGCAGTTAGAGCAACAACGCTTAGTACGCGACGACGCAAAACGTAAAGTGGATGAGCTGCGCCTGAAAGCGCCTGTCGATGGCATGGTAGGTACCTTATCTGTCGCCAATCGCAGTGTCGTTGCTGCCAATACCGCCTTGATGACTTTAGTCGATCTATCTCAACTAGAAGTGGAATTGGAAATTCCAGAAACCTATGTGGCTGATTTGGGTTTAGGAATGACGGCAGAAATCACGATTAACGGCGTCAGCGCAAAAGGCAAACTGTCGGCGCTGTCTCCGGAAGTAGTGAAAAACCAAGTGTTGGCGCGAGTACGTTTTGATGGTCCTCAACCATCCGGATTACGCCAAAGCCAACGTGTGTCAGCACGCCTATTAATAGAAGAAAAACCGAATGTCTTGATGTTAGCGCGTGGTCCTTTTGTTGAGAGTGAAGGCGGTCGATTCGCCTATCTGGTGCAAAACAATATTGCCACCCGCATTCCTTTTAAATTAGGTGCCACGAGTATCTCGGCTGTAGAAATTTTATCGGGTTTAAAAGAGGGCGATAAAGTCGTTGTAGCAGGAACTGATCAGTTTGAAAATGCAGAAAAAGTGTCACTGAATAACTAGTTAAATTTAAACCAAACGCCAAAATTCAAAAAAAGGAAATGCCATGTTACATATGAAAAATTTGAGCAAAGTGTATCGCACCCACATGATAGAAACCCACGCACTGCGCGGTTTTGAAATTCACGTTAAGCAAGGTGAATTTGTGACGGTAACTGGACCATCGGGTTCTGGTAAAACGACTTTCTTAAATATCGCTGGATTGTTAGAAGAATTCACCGGCGGTGAATACTATCTCGATGGTATTAACGTCACGCGCATGGACGACAATGCGCGTACCAAAATGCGTAACGAAAAATTGGGTTTCATTTTCCAAGGCTTTAATCTAATTCCTGATTTGAATTTATTCGACAATGTCGATGTACCTTTACGTTATCGCGGCTTAGCGGCGAAAGAACGTAAAGAGCGTATCGAAGACGCCTTAGCACAAGTAGGTTTGTCCTCTCGCATGAAGCACTATCCGGCAGAGTTGTCCGGTGGTCAGCAGCAGCGGGTAGCGATAGCCCGTGCATTGGCCGGTTCTCCCAAATTATTGTTAGCCGATGAACCGACTGGTAATTTGGATACCCAAATGGCGCGTAGCGTGATGGAATTGCTGGAGGAAATTAACGCCAGAGGTACCACCATACTGATGGTGACTCATGATCCCGAGTTGGCGGTGCGTGCCCAACGTAATGTCCATATCATTGATGGCCAAGTATCGGACTTGGTACGTAAGACGCCTAGTCTCGTGGTTGATCACCACAATGTTGAAACCAATTTGCATATTGCCTAAGCCAGATAGGACTCATCATGTTTCGATACTATTTTTTTCTTGGCTTAAAAAGCTTACGCCGCAATCCGGTTCTGACCGCATTGATGGTCTTGACGCTTGCGATTGGTGTGGCTGCTAGCGTTTCTACTTTAACGATATTGCATGTCATGTCGGGTGATCCTATTCCACAAAAAAGTGATCGTTTATTTACGGCGATTCTCGATCCGGGACCAAAGGAAGGTTATACGCCAGGTGACGAGCCGAATGATCACCAATTTACCTATAAAGATATCAGCAATCTACTCTTGAGTAAGCAAGGCGAACGTCGTGCCGCGATGTATGGGATTGAGGCAACGGCAGAGCCGGAGCGTAAAGATCTGGGGGCGATGTCGATGGAAGGCTTAGCCGTTACCGCAGACACCTTTGCCATGTTTGACATTCCCTTTGTTAGTGGACAAGCTTGGCAAGCTTCCGAAGATAAAAATTCGGCTGATGTGGTGGTGTTGAGTAAAAAAATGGCTGAGAAGCTTTTTGGCACAGTCAATCCTGTGGGGCAAAAGCTGCGTATGTTAAAAGGCGATTTTACGGTGATAGGTGTCAGTAACGATTGGGCGCCTAAACCAAAATTTTATATTTTTAATGGTCGTGAAGGCGCATTTACGGAAGAGCCAGATTTTATGCTTCCCTTGAGTAATGCGATACGCCGTGAAACTGCACATAGTGGCAGCATGGGGTGTACTGGACGCTCAGAACCAGGCTGGGAAGGGCGCTTAAATTCTGAATGTACTTGGTTTCATTTTTGGTTCGAATTGAAATCACCAAGTCAACGCGCAGAATTGCAAAATTATTTGGACAGCTATGCCGCAGAGCAGTTTAAGTTAGGCCGTTTTCAACGTCAGGCAAAAAATCGCTTATTTAATGTGCGTGAGTTTTTGGTCGAAATGCAAGTGATTGGCGATGATAGTCGTCTGTCAGCATGGTTAGCGTTTGGCTTCCTCTTGCTTTGCCTAGTCAATACCGTCGGTTTATTACTGGCGAAGTTTTCAGTACGTGCTTCGGAAGTTGGCGTTCGACGTGCGCTGGGAGCATCGCGTAAGGAAATATTCACGCAATTTTTGATTGAAACTGCAGTGGTTGGCTTGGTTGGCGCATTGCTAGGCGTATTACTGGCAGCCGGTGCTTTGCAGTTAATTGCATTGCAGTCGAAAGATTTAGCAGTGGTGGCACACATGGATTGGGCGATGTTAGGTTTGACTTTCCTCATGTCAGTGAGTGCAGCGATGATCGCGGGTTTATTACCCACTTGGCGTGCTTGTCAGGTGACGCCAGCGATACAACTGAAATCTCAATAAAAGTGGGAACAAAATACTATGAATACATTATTTGAATTACGCCCGATTTTTTCGGCCATGATGCGTAATAAATTGGGGCCGGTACTAGTAGCGATACAGGTCGCTTTGAGCTTAGCCATTCTGGTGAACGCGATTTATATTGTTAATCTGCGCCTTGATGTTGCCGCGCGTCCGAGTGGCATTGCAGATGAGCAGGAAGTTTTCAGGGTGAATGTGAGAAATCAGATTTTAGGTGGACACGAAGATCAGATCGCTTTACAAAAACGTGAAGCCGATACGATACGTGCAGTACCAGGTGTCGTGTCTGTCGCACGTGTTAGCTCTTTTCCTGTATCGCGTTCGGGTAGCAATACCTCTGTGTCTGTAGATCGTAAACAGGACGTGCCAACTGCTACAACCGGTATGTTTGTATCACCCGACTCACTGATTAAGACCTGGAAATTACGTCTAATAGAAGGACAAGATTTCCAAGCAGGTGACTTTGTCGAAATTGATCCTAATATTAAAGTGGAGCCTTCGAAGAAAGTGATCGTGAGTAAAGCGCTAGCACAGAAGTTGTTTCCCGGTCAGTCTCAATTCGTGGGAAAAGAGTATTTCTTCGGCACCGGGAGTAATGCGAATGCGGTAACCATCATAGGTGTGGTCGAAACTTTGCAGACATCTGGCGCACAGGCTACCTCGAATGGTGAATTTGCGACTATCTTGCCAGCACGGGTGACCGGACAAATTTGGGACGGTTATGCGGTGCGTGCAGAACCTGGGCAACGTGATCGTGTGATGAAGGAAGTCGAAGAAGCCTTGCGTAAAGCCTCGGCAACACCTATTTATGCCAAAGCAACGAGCATGGAAAAATTCCGTACCGATCGTTATCGTAGTGAGAAGGGTTTGGCGTGGATGTTGTTGGCCGTGAGTCTATTATTAATTGTCGTGACGGCTAGCGGCATCGTCGGTATGAGTACCTTGTGGGTCGCGCAGCGTCGTAAGCAAATTGGTATTCGTCGTGCTTTAGGTGCTCGTCGTATCGATGTCTTGGCCTATTTTATCGCCGAAAATTGGTTGATTACCACGGGTGGTATTGTATTTGGCATCGCTTTGGCGCTAGGTTTAAATTACGTGTTGGTAGGACAGTTTGAATTGCCAAAACTGCCAGTCAGCTATCTTTTCTTGTCGCCTTTGGTATTCTGGATACTAGGTGTACTCGCGGTGTATGCACCAGCTTGGCGTGCCGCAAGTATTTCTCCTGCGACAGCGACCCGTGGCGTATAGTATTAAATTTAGCTAGTTCCAGTTGCCAACAAGGCTGCAAATGAGTTGGCTATCAGTTGGTGAGTTCGTAGGGCGGGTGCAACCCGCGCTGCTCAGGTGCATGATGGTCTGGCGGCGTGGGTTGCACCCGCCCTACAATTTGTACTTCTCACTTAGAATTCGATCAACGACTTGTGTAGACATCTAACCTGATTATTTTGAAGTTAATCTCATGCCCAGTGTTTTAATTATTGATGACAATCCTTCTATTGCGATGGCACTGGATGTGCTGTTGTCTTTGCACGATATCAGCAGTTTCAGTGCGCAGTCCCCCGAACAAGGTCTGGCAATGCTAGAACAGCATGCGATTGATCTGGTGATACAAGATATGAATTTCACGGAAGACACGACTTCAGGTGAGGAAGGTGTGAGCTTATTTAAAAAAATTCGCGCTCAGCATCCTGATTTACCCGTGATTTTATTGACCGCTTGGACCCATCTTGATGCGGCGGTTGATTTGATTAAAGCTGGCGCGGCTGACTATTTGGCAAAGCCTTGGCATGATCAACGTCTAGTGGCGAGTGTCAAAAATCTGATTGAATTGGGGCAGGTGAATCGTGCTCTGCAACACCGTGTTCAACGCGAGCGTAAGCAAAAACGCGAATTAGAAACCAAGTACGATCTGCGTGATTTTGTTTGGCAAGATCCAGCTACTGAGCGTGTCTTAGGTATGGCTTGTCAGGTCGCGAAATCGGATGTGTCGATTTTAATTACCGGCCCGAATGGCGCAGGTAAAGAGCGTATTGCAGAAATCGTGCAAGCCAATTCTAAGGTCAAAGACGGTCCGTTTGTTGTGCTCAATTGCGGGGCGATTCCCGCTGAATTAATTGAGGCTGAATTGTTCGGTGCCGAGGCGGGCGCCTACACGGGCGCGACTAAAGCACGCGAAGGCAAGTTTGAAGCAGCTGACGGTGGGACTTTATTTTTAGATGAAATCGGCAACCTACCTTTGGCTGGACAGATTAAATTATTACGCGTATTAGAAACGGGGCGTTTTGAACGGCTGGGTTCGAATAAAGAGCGTCAGGTTAAAGTGCGAGTGATCAGTGCGACCAATGCTGATTTGCCGGCGATGATTAAGGCCGGGCAATTCAGAGAAGATTTGTTTTATCGCTTAAATGTGATTCAATTTAATTTACCCTCGTTGGCAGAACGTCCAGATGATATTTTGCCGTTGGCACATGCTTTTTTGGAAGAAGGCAAATGTCTCAGTGGAACAGCGCAATCTAGTTTGCTATCCCACACCTGGCCGGGTAATGTGAGGGAATTAAAAAACGTCATGCAGCGCGCTTGTTTGCTCTCAAGCAGCGATGAAATAAAGGCGCAGGATTTGGGTTTGCCTGTCGTTTCTAATCTTGTCACCAGTAGCGAGGCGGAGCCAGATAAAGAGGCGATAGAGCAGGCATTGAGTAAGGCGCGTGGCGTAGTCGCCCAAGCGGCTGCCGATCTGGGTTTGAGTCGTCAGGCTTTGTATCGACGTATGGAACGTCTCAATATTTCACGTTCCTAAATTGCGCTTAGTACCATTTCGTCCTATACGCTAGTTTGCGATGCCATGGAGTCGCTAATCAGAGGCATAATCTGGTAATTCCGTTTTATTTTTCGCTATGAACCTACCTCCTCATAACGCAAGCAATCTAGCGCAGAACCATAAGCCCGCGCGCGGCATGCGAGTCTCGTTGGCGGCTCGTTTATCTTTGACATTGATATTGATCTTGAGCTTGGCATTAAGCTTTGCTGCTGTTTTGGATTATTTCTTTCCCAACGACCGCATCTTGATCGCGGGCGCTTGTTTGTTCATTTTTATCCCTATCACTATCCTTGTTGTGCGAGCGCAATTAAGTCCTATCCTTGAACTGTTTCGTGCTATGAGCGGAACGGTATTGAGCTATCAAGATCGTGATTTTTCGTTTGGCTTGAATTGGCAACGCAATGATGAATTAGCGGATCTGGTCGATGCGCATAATGATCTCGGCCAGGTATTGCGCGAGCAGCGGCTTGATTTGGTGCAGCGAGAATTACTGCTCGATAGCATGTTGCAAAACACACCAGTGGCGATGCTATTAATTGGACTCCGCGGTCATGTCGTGTTCGGCAATATCACGGCGCGACAATTGCTGAACAGTGGTCGCAAGCTCGAAGGTTTGACTTTAGAACAAATTCTGCAACAAGTTTCGCATTCTTTGCGGGAAGCGATGGCGCATGGTGGCGATGGGCTTTTTACCGTGAATGTCGGCCATGCTGGCGATAATGCGATGTCAGATCAAACGATGGAAGACAACGACGAAGATGAGATTTATCATTTGTCGCGTCGTAGTTTTACCTTAAATGGCACAGAGCATGAATTGTTTTTAATTCGGCATCTAACGGTAGAGTTGCGCCGTCAGGAAGTTCAAACCTGGAAAAAAGTCATACGTGTGATCAGTCATGAACTGAATAATTCCTTGGCGCCAGTGGCTTCACTGGCGAACTCAGCAGGCGCCTTAATCAGTCGCGGACAGTATGAGCGCCTGCCCGAGATTATGAAGACTATAGAAGAACGGGCGCAGCATTTGGAAAGCTTTATTCATGGCTATGCGCGTTTTGCGAAGTTGCCGACGCCGCGTCTGGAGAGTGTTAATTGGCACAGTTTCATTGGACGTTTGCAATCACAATTGGAATTTCAATTAGTGGGACGCTTGCCAGAAGAAAATCTGATGTTTGACGTGGCACAAATGGAGCAAGCGCTGCTCAATCTCTTAAAAAATGCATTCGAATCAGGCTCCCCGTCTTCGGGCGTCACTTTGGAAGTCAAGCCCATGGTGGAAGGCGTGCGTATAGAAGTCAGTGATCAGGGCAGCGGCATGAGCGACACCGTGATGTCGAATGCCTTAGTGCCATTTTACTCAACCAAACGTCATGGTACAGGCTTAGGTTTGGCCTTGGCCCGTGAAATAATCGAGGCTCATGGTGGGCGCATTATGCTGAATAATCGTGATGGCGGCGGCTTAACCGTGAGCTTGATTTTGCCCATTTAACTGCAATCAAGGCCATCCAATTTTTAGTACTATGGGTGTTATGAAACGCTACTTCGACGCTTGCATGTCAGCTCTTCCTTGATAGTCGTTAACATTGCCTCATAATTTTTTGGAGTAAATGATGGCGACGCCAATTCCCAAGATACACGTCAAAATTGCCGATCAAGCGCATGAATTTGAGCAAATACATCGTTTAAATTATCGAACCTTTGTTGAAGAAATACCGCAGCATGCAGTCAATACTGAGCGTCGTTTGGTCGATAAATTTCATGATGAAAATACCTATTTTATTGCGCTGGTTGAGAATAACTTGGTAGGCATGCTGACCACGCGTGCGACGCGCCCTTTTTCACTTGATAGTAAGGTTGAAAAACTAGATCAGTACTTGCCAGTGGCGGCGCCAGGTGAGATACAAAAAATCTGTGAGATTCGTTTGTTAGCTATTGAACCTGATTATCGTCATACCCGTGTTCTGGCTAAACTATTTCAATTTGCTTTAGCCACGAGCTTGCAGCAGAAATTCACTTTGGCGGTTGTTTCAGCTACTTTGCTGCAAGAGAAGCTATACGCCAATATGGGTTTTACTGCATTTGCTAATTTGGTCGGTAAGCCTGGTGCTATGTATCAACCTATGTATCTGGTATTAGCGTCAGCGTTGCGCATGCAACAGCGTTTGCAAGGCCGCCGTGGACTTAAGGATGTTGTCGACGAGCGACCAATTGAGAGTTGTAGTGAGAGCTGTAGCGAAAATCAAAGCGAAAGTCAAAGTGACAGTCAGCGAGTGATTAGTTTTTTACCTGGGCCGGTTGAAATTCATCCTACAGTTCAAATGGTTTTTGCTAAAGCTCCCGTGTCGCATCGTGCGGAGGCTTTCCTTTCACTGCTAAGCGACACCAAAGCGCGACTATGCCAGCTAATCGGTAGTCGCGAGGTAGAGATTTTTTTGGGAAGCGGCACGCTGGCTAACGACGTCGTCGCAGCGCAGCTTAAGCGATTGAATAGTCGGGGTTTGATACTGGTCAATGGTGAATTCGGTGAACGTTTGTGTGATCACGCACAGCGTTTTGATTTGGACTTTCATACTTTTCATGCTGCGTTTGGGGAGAGTTTTTACTTGCCAGCTTTACGCCAAGTTTTGATGCAAAATAGGCCGCAGTGGCTATGGATGACGCATTGCGAAACCTCAAGTGGTATTTTAAATCCTCTCGCGGAGATCCAAGCGCTGTGCCATAGTTTGGATATTAAACTCTGCGTTGATTGCACCAGTTCCGTTGCCTGTGTTCCAGTTGATGTCAGCGGCGCTTATCTGGCAACCACGGTCAGTGGAAAAGCGATTGGCGCGTATCCGGGATTGGCAATCGTCGCGTATTCGCATGAGGTGCAGCCTGATCGCCATATTCCGCGTTATCTTGACTTGGGCGTGTATCGTGCCAATGCGGGCATTCCCTATACACATTCTTCCAATTTGGTATCTGCCTTGCGGCAAGCTTTATTGCAAATTTCATCCAGCCGATTTGATAAGATTGCTCATGCTTCTATACGCCTGCGCGCTAGTTTGCAGGTCGCTGGGATTCGTATCTTGAATCCTGCCGCTGAAAGTTCGCCTGCTGTACTCACTTTGCAATTGCCCGATAATATTGCCTCAGGCGCTTGCGGTGATGCCATGGCAGAACGTGGATTTTTACTCAGCTATCGCAGCGGATATTTGATTAAAAATAATCTATTGCAGATTTGTTTGATGGGACATACCGATCAAACACAACTAGATGCACTAAGCAGGGATTTAATTTCCTACTTAAGCTCAACGCATTAGACCCAGCGTATATCGCTCATCCCTATTCTTATGATAGATCTAGCTTAAATTTAGCTTGAAGCTTGAGGGAAAGTCTGCAGCATAAAATGGATTGCCTCAATTACCATTGCTACCGATAGTGGTATCAAGCCTGTGGTAAAAATTGACTGCTAAAATAGGTATTTTCTATCCTAATTGGGTCAAACTATGGGCAACAGACTTTCAAAAATCGCTACGCGCACTGGTGATGCGGGCACGACGGGTTTAGGCGATGGATCACGGATTGATAAAGATGCTCTGCGCGTACATGCAATGGGCGATGTGGATGAACTTAATTCCCATATCGGCGCTTTAATTTGTGAAGATATTCCGGAAGTAATGAAACAAGAATTGTTTTCTATACAGCATGATTTGTTTGATATGGGAGGCGAATTGTGCATCCCCGGCTTCACCATGGTGACAGAAGCACAAGTATCGCGCCTGGACGCTTTGCTGGAAAAATATAATGCCGACCTGCCACCTCTCAAAGATTTTATTCTGCCAGGCGGTTCGCGCGCTGCGTCTATGGCTAATGTCTGTCGTACTGTGTGCCGACGCGCCGAGCGAGCGATCGTTAGCGTGGGAAAAGCGGAAACCATCAACGATGCACCACGTCAGTACATGAATCGTCTTTCCGATTTATTGTTTGTGTTGTCACGTGTGTTAAATCGTTTCGCTGGCGGTAGCGATGTATTGTGGGAAAAAGAACGGCAACGCTAGTTTAATTTGGCTGCCTGTTTTATCATGGACATGAAGTCTCGGTATGCGTCATAGCAATGGAGGTGGATTATGCCAAAATGGGTAGAGCAGGCAGCGAAGAATGATTTAGAAATACTCGAAGATGGTCAGTGTCAGCTTTGTGGTTCTGATACTTTGCATGGCATTACTGAATGTGTTAATACCGCTGGCAAGATCACGCATAAGATCAGTCAGGAAAAAGGTATACAACACATGACCATTTTTCTTTGCGTCGATGCGCATGCATTGCAACATACTCTAATCCATGGGCGTTGGAATAATCACTTTCACTTGACCCGTTTGCATTTGATTTTGCAAGATGGTGTTCAATGGACTTACGACCTAACGACCCTACTCAATGAAGTTTTAGATGAGTACAAACGACATCATCCTGATGAAGTGGTAGTCGAGGCAGATGCTCATCATCAGCCAACGATCACGGTGATTGATGTGGATGCTAGCCAAGAGGAAGAGGAATACATCGCATTGGTGTGGCAATGGGCAGAACAAGTCTATGCTTCCTTTTCAGAGAATCACGCCATTGCCCGCAAACTCGCTACATTATTTCATCAACGGTGGACGAAGGATAGCGTTGCGGCGTCATAAGTCACTTGTCGTGGGAGAGCTAAGTGTCCCTGTCACTTTTATTACGATGTATCGATAAACCAAAAACCCGAGATTACTATCGGAACATCTTACATTTCGATGTGGTCGAAAGTAGTGAGCTGTCCTTACGAGTCAGTAAATTCAATACCCTGATTATCTTCACCGAACTCGATTTGTGGGAGCAAGGCTTGCAGATGTCCGGCACGATCTATATCAGTGTACCTGATGTAGAACAGTATTTCGCTCAGATAAAAAATACCGCTGAATTAGCATGGCCGCTGCAAGATATGCCTTATGGCACCAGAGAATTTGCGGTACGTGATTGCAATGGCTACTATTTGGCGTTTATGCGAGATGACGACGTTCTCGCCCTTAATAAGGCAAAGTAGACGCCTTATCAGCGCTAAGTAAGTGCAGTGCACCACCATATCAAGCACACAATTATTTTAGCCTGATAAATTCGTGATGCTCTTGTAGAGAAATAGTTCGACCCTAAACTTACTGTTCTCTGGTTATAATCGATCTATCCACTTTCATTTCGCTTTCATTTGTATTTTGAGTTCGATCCCAATTTCAGTTCGCCTTTAGTTCATTATCTGCCTCAAGCCTAAGCACATCCATGCGTCTTTTTAAACTCCGTTCGCAACTAGGCGATCTCCCGCAAATCGCAATTCAGCCTGAGTCCATTCGAATCTTAAACAGTGCCACCCAATTCAGACAAAGTTTGTTAGCGCAGATAGCGCAGGCCAAGCATAGAATTTATCTGTGCAGTTTATATTTGCAACATGACGAAGCAGGGCAGATGATCTTGGATGCTTTGTACGCCGCCAAACGTGCCAATCCTGCCTTGCAAATTCATGTATTAGTTGATTGGCATAGAGCACAACGAGGCCTGATCGGCGAACAAAAAGTGTCTGGTAAAGTCGCAGGCAATGCTGCTTGGTATCAAACTCAAAGTGCGCTCAACGATGCGGCGATTCCTATCTACGGTGTGCCTGTCCAAACCAGAGAATTGTTTGGGGTATTTCATTTAAAAGGCTTTGTAATTGACGACACTGTGACTTATAGCGGTGCCAGTATCAATAACGTGTATTTACAGCAGTTTGAGAAATATCGTCATGATCGATACTGGTTGATCGAAGATGCACGTTTAGCCAATAGCATGGTGGAGTGGGTACGTCGTCACATTTTATCGTCGGCTGCCGTGCATCGTTTAGATCTGGAAGAAATCCCTAAGACGAAAGAGTTGCGGAGTGAAATGCGTAGTTTGCGCGAGCACCTAAAAAGCGCTGCTTATCAATTGCCGAGCAATCAATCTGTGCAGGATACGCGGAGTCTGAGTGTCTCGCTACTCTCTGGTTTGGGGAAGAATAATCTTTTAAATCGCAGTTTGTGCCAATTATTAGCCGCTGCGCAGAAAAAGATCACGATCTGTACGCCGTATTTCAATTTTCCTCGACCCGTGATACGTGAAGTGAATCGTGCGCTTAAACGTGGTGTCCAAATTCATATCATAGTCGGTGATAAAACTGCCAATGACTTTTACATCCCACCAGAGCAAACGTATAAAGCGATAGGTTGTTTGCCCTATTTGTATGAAGTCAACTTGCGACGTTTTGTTAAAAAACATCAGGCAGAAATAAGTAGTACCGCATTGCAAGTCCATCTATGGAAAGACGGCGACAATACCTATCATTTAAAAGGTGTCTGGATTGATGATCGGTACACGCTCGTGACGGGCAATAATTTAAATCCACGGGCCTTTAGCCTTGATCTGGAAAATGCCTTGTTATTCACCGACCCACGGGGCGAGTTATTAGCGCAAAGGCAAATTGAATTAGATAGCATCATGCAACATACTAAAACGCTGCAACATTATCGTGATTTGGAAAATCTCAAAGATTATCCAGACAAAGTACGACAATTATTGCAGCGCTTGAGCCGGGTACGTTTAGATCATCTCGCGTACCGTGTCTTGTAAGCTAAGCTAAGTTAAGTAAATTAACTTAACTTAACTTAGCTGGGCGATTTAGCGCAAAGTCCTATTAAACAAGTCCAGTGTGCGGGTCCATGCTAACTTCGCAGCAGCTTGGTCAAAGCGCGGTGTGGTGTCATTATTAAAGCCGTGTTCCACACCTTCATAAACAAAGCTCTGATATTTGACGCCAGCCGCTTTTAAAGCTTCCTCATACTTAGGCCAACCTGCTACCAGACGTTCGTCTTTGCTGGCATGATGTACTAATACTTCTGCCTTAATATTGGCCACCGTATCTAAAGCGGGTGCGCCGCCATAGAATGGGACTGCGGCGGCGAGATCAGGTATTTTGGTTGCGAGAAAATTGGCAATCGCGCCGCCATAGCAAAATCCCACGACACCCACTTTACCGTTGCTGCCAGCGATGGTTTTTAGAATGCCAGCAGCTGTGATGAAATCTTCGCGAGTTTTGGTTTGATCTAATTTAGGAAATAGTTCACGCGCTTTGTCTTCGGTACCGGGATAGCCGCCTAGAGGAAATAAAGCGTCGGGGGCGAAGGCGATGAAATTATCGAGCGCGACACGACGTGCGACATCCTCTATGTGCGGATTTAAACCACGATTTTCATGTACGACTAATACCGTAGGAAGTGGGCCTTTGGCATTGGCAGGTTTGACTAAATAACCGCGTAAAGTGCCATAGCCATTGGGTGATGGATATTCAACATAGCTAGCCACAATCCGTGCGTCGTCGGCTTTTACTTGCTGCGCCATGGCGAAATTGGGACTCAGGGCTTGCAGCAGGCCTTCAGCAGTCACGACACCTGCGGCATACTTACTCGCCGAGCTCAAAAATCCACGACGGCTCAAGCCGCCGTGTACGTATTGATCAAATAGTTTTAATACTTCAGGATGAAAATCTTTTGCGGTTTTGCTAGGGAATTGCTGTGCCATTCTTGTTCTCCTCGTCGGTGTTTGAATGTGTTGTTGGATGCGCTTACCGGAACTTAAGCCGACTTAATACCTTAACTCAATAAGTTAATTCAATAAGTGGCTCGCATCCACAACGATACACATAAAACGCCTAGCTTGCATGCGCTCGTTTGTAACGTAGTTTCTCGTTTTTTGAATATGACTTGTTTAGCGCATATTGGCGATATACAGTTAATAATGAATACATGAAAATCGCGTTGTAAATCTATGCATCAAATATCAAATTGATAGACGAGTATGATTCTGAGCCAATTATTCTAGCTTTAGCGCCCGCGCAATTTGCTTCCAGTCTAGGTATTTGAAATTCTGCGCACCATCGGGCAAACGTTTATGTCCATCTTGTACGATCAAAATACCATCTTCATACGGTATGCCAAAATTGGCCGAACTGACTTCTAAACCATCGGTCTCTGAGCTGCCGTCAATGCCGCGTGCGGTATTAAAACCTATACGAAATTTGCCGCGATAAGCAAACGGTGCTTGCGCGTTGTAAATGATATAGCTGTTGTCGCCCTGACTCGACACCACTAGATAGCTCGCTTGCTTACCATGATACAGCGCGAGGCCTTCAACATCCGCATGTAAATGTTGGTCAACTTTGGCGATCAACTGTAATGGCTTATTGGTTTTTGCATCGGCATCGGCAAGCCAGACACCGCGTTTTTCTTCACCGATAAACAGACGTGCATTTTTGTCGTCCACCACGCAGCCCTCAGGTTGCGTCGCGATCTTGAAGTGACGCAGTTGGGTGCCCGTATAACGGCCATTTTGTTTTGTGATACGCCAGTGTTGTACCAGTCCTTCTTTGTCGTTGACGAAAGCTTCTAGGCCACCGCTATTCGGTTGATAGAGGCAAGTACCGTAGATTTTTTCCATACCGGTTGCGATACGACTCGCCTCGTTCACCATGCCATTCGCATCGATGTCAAAGATTACTAAGCTATTGTCGTCACGCTGGGTGGAGATAGCGACATCGCTGCTACTATCTTGCCATTGGATATTTTGACGGACATCGACATTGTTGAGACGTCCTACTTCTAACAGTTGAGTTTGCTTACCTTGCAGATCGTAGACCAATAATCCTTGCTTTTTATTTGTGCCCAGTACGCGGCTGAGTCGGCTGTCGATAGGATGACGCCAAATGGCAGGATCATCGGCAGCATCGCCGAGACGACTCATTTCTTCGGTTTGGGTTTGTGGAATCAACACGGGAATGGTGTCGATATTCTGTGTGGATGATGGATTCTTAATCAGGCGCTTGGTGTTGAGTGCGAACCAGGATTTTTTAGCATCGTCACGTAAGAAAAATGTGATCGCGTGTTCGCTTTCTGTGGAACGCAGCAAACCGGCTTGTTTCGGCCAATTCGCATATTGCTGTTGCTTTAGACGACCAGTGATTTTCCATGCTGCTTGTGCAGATTTTTTCTGGATGGATTCTAGTACGCTAATATTTTTGCCTACTTGATCCAGAACCGCAATGCCTCCACGTATGCCTTGAATGGCATGCGCGCCGGCCTTCAATGGACCGTAAGGCTGGCGTAATATTACTGCGCTGCGAGCTGCGCTACTTTCAGATTGTGCCGCGTAAGCCCATAGGCCAAAATGTTCTTCGTTGACATACAGCGTCTCGGTCAGATCATCAACTTCACAGAATTTCACGTTGGCTGGTAACGCCATGTTGCGTACTAGTTGTGGTTTTGCGTTGTCGAGCAACCATTGTTGTGCATGACCGTCTTTGGCGATCACGAACAGATGCATGAGTTGCTGAGTATCGCGATACAAGCAGCTAGACTCCAGCGCCCCCGAAGGTGCTGGCAATTCCATTGCTAAGCTTAGCCTACCGTCTTGAACCCTGATCTGTACAGCGTGCTGGGTATCGCTATCGATCAAAACCACTAAGCCTTGGTCGACACTTTCTCGAATATCAAAATGTTTTGCGCGTACTTTATAAGCGGCGCGCTCGGCACCATTTGCCGTCAGTAAGCGTAATGACTTCTTATCTAATACCAACCAATCGCCACTCCGTAATGCACGAAAATCTAATGAGCTTTGGACGAAATCAGGCAGTGAAGGTATTTTCTGTTGAGTCGGTTTTACGGAATGAGCGCTCTTTGCGGGCAGCGCGATCAGCAATGACAGAGCAGCGAGTGAGGTTATCCCCGGAGCGCGCCACCAAGTTAAGTTGCTTTTGATTTGATTTTGCATAAACAAAAATTATTAAAAAATGTGTGAGTCCTGTTTTATAAAGCCGATTTCGATTCGAGGAAACAGATCAAAAAAGACTGAAAAAAACAGGAATTAGTGGCACGGTTACCGCTTCGTAAACTTAGATTGATCTACTTAAAAATTAATTTTTAAGCTCGCTTTATAAGTACGCCCGTATTGTTCATATTGCGCATTCAATGCTTTCGTACCTTGGTAGACATAGTAAATTTCATTGTTCAAATTATTCGCTTCAAAGATAATTTGATAGCGGCGATTAAGCTGATAGGCAATGGAGAAATCAATTTGTTTTTGCGTGTCGACCATGCGCTCTTGATCTGCTGCCAATATGTCTGCACCTAGCTCTAACAAGTAGGGCGATTTGTAATTAAGCGCGAGGCGCGTGCTGATCGCACCGTCTTCGTAACCTAGCATTAGATTACCTACGCGATCAGACTGCCCAGGTAATTGTATGCTGCGCGTTTTGTAAGTATTGCTAGCTTTGTCAAAACGTCCGACCGTGGCATCAGATCGGCTCAAGCTGAGATTCGCTGAAAAAATTAGATGATTAAAAGGCGCTGGCAGCTGTCGTAAAGACTGGCTATAGCCTAACTCAAGGCCATGCACTTTAGCTTTGTCGCCATTGGCATAACTGATCGCGCTGGTGTAATTAGCCCAGGCTGGTGTGCCCGCTAAATTGGTGGTGTAGGTAAAATTCTTGATATCTTTATGAAACAGATAAGCCGACACGCTGCCATCATCTTCTAGGCGACGTTCTATACCTAGATCCAAATTACTGGCTTTCATGGCATTGAGTAGGGGATTGCCAATTTGTGCCTCGGTATTACTAATTAAATTGATGCCAGGTGCTAATTGACTGAAATTAGCGCGTACCACGGCATTGGTCCATGCTGCACGCAGGCTGGTTTTGGCATCTAGATCATAGCGTCCTTGTAAAGTAGGCAGCCAATTACTGTAGGAACGCTCGCTTTGAGTTGGCGTGCTGATACCGGCGACTATTTTATTGCCGACTGCATCAAATTTAGTGCGCTCCAGACGGGTGCCGATTAAGAGACTCATGTCGTCAAAATGAAAGCCATTTTGTAGATAGGCGGCATCAATATTTTCATCAATAGAAAAATCATTGATGGTGGATTCTGTGACTGAACGGGCTGCGTTACGATTGGCGTTTGCCACCCGTGCACGCAATGCGACTGGATCGAGTGCGAGTCCGATTCGACCTAATTGGTAATCGAGTTCATTATTATTATTATTATTGACGAAAGCCGACATGGAAGTCGCGCCTGCACCCCAGTAATTGGCGGCGCTGGCGTTGCTGCTGTACGCGAATTGGTCGGTATCATTCTTCTTATTGCGCTGACTGCGTTTGATGCCGAATTTTAGTTTTGAATCCCATTCACCAAAGGAAAATGTTTTGCCGAGATCAAGCCGTCCATGTTGTTCTTTGTCATCCGAAAATCGGGTTTGGAAAGTCAATGCATTTAACGCGAATTTGCTGGCGTCATAAGCACTAGCAGGTGCGTTCAGTTTGGGTAAATTGGTTTGGGTGAAACTAATATCGTTAAAGTTGGCCGTGCCGCGGAAACGCGCGTCATTCAAAGCATCAGGGGTATCGTCTGATGCTGTGCTTTGGGCGATATTGGCTTCGAATTTCCAGCCTTGAATAAGCTGTTCTGTGCCGAGCAAGACGGAGCTAATTTCTTGCGTATATTTGCGTTGGCGCAAGCGACGCTCCAGTCGAGCGGTGGCTGGTACGCCTTCACTTAATGCACCGCCGCTGACATTGCTGACAGTGAGACGATCACGCACTTCATCATCACTAAATTTGCTTAAAAAGCTGCGCATGAAATAGCTGCTATCACCAGATGGACGCCAATCGAGATTTAAGGCGAATGCTTGGCGTTCACGTACTGGCAAATAGTCGCGTAGTTCAAAACCGGCTAACTTACCGTTGCTCCATGCACCACCGGTTTCTAAATTATCTGAACCAAATTTTCGTTTCTCTGCACTGAGTCCAAGCGCAATACCGAATCGACCGTCGAGCAAACGATCCGCAAATAATAGTCCTAAGTTAGGGCTGGTTTTTTTGATGTTTTCGTCATAGCTGATACCGGCATTCATGGCCATCACTTGTTGTGGTAAGTCAAATCCAGTCAGTGCTTTGACTTCGACGGTCGCGCCTAAAGAGTTCGCATCCATATCCGGACGCAAGGTTTTAATCACTTCTAAAGTGCGGATGATGCCGGAAGGAAGTACGTCGAGTGCCACTGCGCGGCGACTCGCTTCCGGTGAGGGTATCAATGCACCATTGATGGTGATCGCATTCAGATCGGGGCCGAGCCCGCGCACGGTGATATAGCGTCCTTCACCTTGATCGCGTTGGACAGAGACACCAGGTAAACGCGCTAAAGCTTCTGCCGCGTTCTTATCAGGTAAGGCGCCAATATCATCACTGCTGATGACACTCACAATATTGTCGGCTTTTTCTTGTAGTTCTAAGGCTTTGCGCATACTGGCGCGCTGTCCACTGATGGTAACGCTTTGTGGTTCGCTGCTGCTCAGCGCAATGCTTGCATTATTTTGGGCTTGTGCTTGCATCATGCACAGCACGCCGAGGCTAATGACACTGAGCTTGCCTAGCTTTGAAGCAGGGTTTGACCAAATGGCTTGTTGTACTTGCGTTGTTGTTGGAGGATGAATTTTCATGATGTGCTGGCTGGATTGAGAATGGAAAAGCCCGCAGTCTAGAATCCAAATATGTCAGTTACATTACAGCTAGATGAGCCACAACTCGCTAAGCTGGATATCCCCTGTTTTGTCTCGATTTTTCTCTACTTTATTCCAGCTAATTGTCTTGAATTGAGCTGAAATGACCAGCTAAGAATTTGATTGTCTTAGGCTCGGACAGAATGGATGCGAGGTGTGCGCAAGGCCGTAAACGTTCAATAAATTTTCCGTTCACTATTGAACTAGATCGCTGCAGAAATTTTTTTGAGCCGTTTGCACCTGTGTTGTTTTATTTTGAGTAAGTCTCACAAAAAATAAAAAATCTGTGGTGATGTCATTGGCTTGTCATGCTCAAGGCTTACTCTCGCGCGATTTATTAATTAATTGATTGATTGACCGATTTGTTGTTACTCAATCCAACTCAGGTATGACCATGCTTGCACTCCATAAGACTCCCGTTGCGCTATTGTTACTCGGCTTACTCTCCACCTTTGCTGCATATAGCACCGTAGGCGTGGTGAAGCCCACAGTAGATTGGCTAGACGTCATTGCTGAGGGTGGCACTGCATTGATGGCAGGTGTTTGGTTTTTAATGACGCTAAGCAGCAGGCCTCGTGGCAAGGTGACTTACTTGTTATCCGCCGGTATGGCCTTGATTATGCTGGGAGCGTGGGCGGATTGTTTAGACGAATTTTACAAAATCGGCAAAGAACAACTTTGGGATCATTGGTTGGAGGCGGTATTCACCTTGGGCGGTATGTTGGTGCTGACTGCGGGTTTATATTTTTGGCGTCACGAACAATTTTCGCTGAATCAGCATTTGCAAAAACGCGAGCGCTTATTTCGCGATCATCAAGCTTTTGACCGTGTCACCCAATTGGTGGATGCCAACTATCTGCGTCGCTTGATTTTGATGGAGCAAGAACGTCATTCTGATGTGTCTAACTGTGTCGCTTTACTTGATATTAATTCCTTCCATCTGCTCAATCGTGAGCACGGTGTGGATGAAGGTGATCGAGCATTGCAAGCGGTGGCACACATGCTACTGCTTAACTTGTCCAATCAAGATGTCTTATGTCGTTATGCAGGAGACCGTTTTGCTATCTACATGCCAGCCACCACACCGGTCGAAGCCCAGAAAAAATTAAATCACTTGTGCGCGATGGTCGCGCAGATGCATTTCTATACGCAGAGTCGGCAAGTTCAAATCCAAATGACGATGCGTGCGGTCTGTAGTGAGGCTGGCGATGGTTTAGACAATTTATTAGAGCGTCTTGATCCACTTGAACGAAGCGCGAGCTTGGATGAAATGCCAGCAGCTATTGTGCGAGTATCACGCTCGCCAGCTTGTATTTAATTTTAGACTGACTCAATAATTTACTATGAGTTACGTCGCTAGCCATGATAATTGCCTGTACGCGCAACATCATGCTCTGCAGCTTTGGCAAAGCGCCCAACGATTCGATATGGATATGGCTGGCCTGCGCAGAGCCAGCAAACTCTGCGCCGATGACTTTTTGGATAAGGATCGCTTGATCAGTCCAGAACAATATTTGAATTTGCTACAGCATATGGCGCGCAGTCTCAATAGCAGTGATACCAGTTTTATTCTCGGTCAGCATATGCTGCCGGGGCACTATGGATATGCTAGTCAGGCTCTACTACATGCGCAGAATTTGCGGCAAGCTTTGCACATCTTAGTGCAGTTTCAGTCCAGTTTGTGTCCGCTGTTAACGCCTAGGTTAAAAGAAGAAAATGGGCAGATGATTTTGTATTGGATGGATCAATGGGGCGCGCCTGCGATGTTGCCGTTTTTGGTGGAAATGCATATGACTGCCGTGACAGCCATGTGTCGTTGGTTGAGTGAAAAGCGCCTGCCATGGCGCTATTGTTTTAACCGTAGTCGCGCTAGCCATATAGAGCAGCATCAAGTTCATCTAGGACGTGATTTGCGCTTTGATTGCTATCTAGATGCGATGATTATTCCCAGTGAGTATTTGGATCTTACATGGCCGCGTGGGAATGAAGTGAGCGCACAATTGGCGGTGCAACAAGCAACACGCGAGTTAATGTCGGAATCAAAGAAAATACCGCAGGCGCAAAGTATTATTCCTCAATTGTATGACTACCTCGCCCTGAATTTACGTTGTGCGCCAAGCCTAGAAAATGCCGCGCACTATTTTGAATGCAGCAGCGCGACATTCAAACGTCACCTAGCAAGGCACGGCACCCATTTTCAAGCAGAGCTAGATCAAGTACGTACTCATATGGTACTTTATCTATTCCATTTTCAAGGTATGGATAATGAGGCCGTGGCTAGCTATCTCGGCTTTCACGATGCGACGAATTTCAGGCGATCATTTAAACGATGGACGGGATTGACGCCGAGTGCTTTGCGGTTTGCTTTGGATAGATAACTGCGAGAAGACATGAGTAGTGATAGCCTATAAACCAGCGCTAATATCTAGCGCTTCGGTTTGCCCGTTTTTGCTAATTTCATGATGGATTTTTGTGATGGTATGATGGCGACAAAACAGGCATTACCGTAGCCGCGATATTTAGAATACTTTCATAGCGAATCAATTATGTTGTGGTGGGCACTATCTATATTCTTTTTTTGGCTTGGTTTGCGCGAAATTTATTATGGCTTCATACCACGTGCGGGCTTTGATTCTCCCAATGATGTTATTTCTAAACCTTACGTATTGACCACTTTCGTTATTGCTGCGGCGTTTGCTTATATGCCTTTGCGCTATTGGGCTTTTGAGCGCTTCTTGACGGAGAAGGCAATAATTCTGTCGGAATCAAGTAAGGCTCACGTGCATTGCAACACGGTCTTTGACACCATGTTTGATCGCCAGGTTTTTGCAGCGGGCCATGCGCAGATAGAAACCGGACGTATTGTTTTTCAACATCCTTGGTGTGGCAGACTGATGGACCACTTAGATCATCCCGAAAAAATGACGCGGGAAGGCGTCTTTAGCATACAAATTTTTGCGCATGAAGCCATGCATATTCGTGGCGAAAGAGATGAAGCAAAGACAGATTGCCAGGCGATTCAACGTTATGCCCGTGCTGCGCAATTACTGGGTATCACTTCTACTACGCTTGCTAAAGAAAACGGTATGTTCTATTACACACAAGGGTATCAAGATCGCGCTGCTATAGGCGGCATGACAGGTCAATATTACTCAGATCAATGTGCACCCGGAAAAGCACTTGATGAAAAATTGCCAGATTCGACTTGGAATTGATATTGATTGATTAGCTTTTGAATTAAGCCGATCCCCAAGTTTGGCTTTTGGATTAAGTTGATCCTCCAGCTTAAATACATCAAAAACCAAATAAACAAACCTGAAATTATTCGTTTTCAAAACTTGTTGAGATCTTTATTCTTAAGCCATCGATTAACCCACTATTTGTATGGAGTAAAGCAGAACATGATCCTATTGAAAAAAATAACACTAGCTTTGATTGTAAGTACAACTGTATTGACGTCGACGGCGCAGGCTGCTGACTTGACTTTACTTAATGTTTCTTATGATCCAACTCGCGAGTTATATCAAGATGTGAATGCAGGATTTGCCAAGTATTGGTTATCTAAAACAGGAGATAAACTGAGTATCAAACAATCTCATGGCGGCTCTGGCAAGCAGGCGCGTGCGGTGATTGATGGTTTGGAGGCAGATGTGTTGACCTTGGCTTTAGCCTACGACATTGATGCTGTTGCAGAGAAGGGATTGCTTGATAAAGCGTGGCAAAAACGTTTGGCACATAACGCCTCACCTTATACTTCTACGATTGTGTTCTTGGTGCGCAAGGGAAATCCTAAAGCAATTAAAGATTGGGGCGATTTAATCAAGCCCGGCGTTGCGGTGATCACCCCCAATCCAAAGACATCAGGTGGTGCGCGCTGGAATTATTTGGCGGCATGGGGTTACGCTCTGCAACAAAAAGCCGGTAATGCCGCAAGTGCTAAAGATTTTGTGCAGAAATTATACAGAAATGTGCCGGTGCTGGATTCTGGTGCGCGCGGATCGACTGTCACTTTTTCTGAGCGCGGTATCGGTGATGTGTTGATCACTTGGGAAAATGAGGCCTATCTGGCATTGAAAGAATTTGGAGCCGATAAATTACAAATTGTCACGCCGACCTTAAGTATTTTGGCTGAACCGCCAGTGACTGTAGTCGATAAAACCGTAGACAAGCGTGGTACACGTAAAGTCGCTGAGGCTTATCTGAACTATCTTTACACAGAAGAAGCGCAAGACCTTATCGGCAAGCATTTTTATCGCCCAACATCAGAGCGCGCAGTAAAGAAATATGCTGGACAATTTGCGAAGGTGAATTTGTTTAAGATTGATGAGGTGTTTGGTGGTTGGAGTAAAGCACAAAAGGATCATTTTTCTGATGGTGGTGTATTTGATCAAATTTATCAAGCAAAGTAATTTTTATTCCCTACATAAATGGCCTGTATTTTCTGGTATCGAATAGTCCCCCAACTATTTTTATTGGAAGATTGATGCCCTTTTTTACAGCAAGTTTTTCATTAAATCTCTCCCCCCAAAGATTGTATGAAAATGAGCTAAGTCATGATCTTGGTGTGGCGCGACTTTAGAATATTTCCGGAATTTTTCTCTGGAGAATATTGTAAATGTCGCGCTTTTTTTTGTTTCAAATGAAGCGCATAAATCGTCTATGTAAGCACAAATAACTTCGTTTGTTTTTACCGTGCCATCTTTTAAGCTGTTCTGAATTAACTTATTTAAAGGACATAAAGATGACTTATGCAGGACTACATCATTATCTTGAAGGCTTACAAACTCAGAGTGGGAGTAAGCTGTTTTCTGGCACAGATGGACGTGTGACCGCACGATTTTTCAATGCTCGTTTGAGCAGTGTGTTTCAGCCAATACGGTCAAGTGACAATTTAAATTTATTGGGTCATGAAGCCTTCGTTCGAACTTTTTCGGTGAATGATCAGGGACTGAGTATATTGAAATTGCTGGAACATGCGACGACTGATGATGAATCTGTGGAGCTTGATCGTTTGTGCCGTCTGCTTCATGTAATCAATTTTTTTCGCCAGACATCCACAGAAAATTGTGATTTATATTTGAATGTTCATAAACGTTTGTTGACCGCAGTAGCAGGTAATCACGGCGCCGCATTTCACCGGGTATTGAAGACTCTGGATATTCCTCAGAAACACATTGTTTTACAGTTACCTGTTATCTCTCCGACCCAGCGCTGGGTCATAACACATGTCGCAGAAAACTATAAACGAAACGGCTTTCGCATCGCGGTGCATGCGCAAAACATAGAGCAGGCGTTTGATTTATTGGAACGTGTACATCCCGAAGTAGTGAAGCTCAATGTAGAGAGCAATCTGGTAGATAAAGATGCTTGGTTATTTGAAGATTTACTGCGCCAAGCTGAGCTACAAAATTGTTTGATTGTGCTACGTAAAATAGATAGCGTACAGGCACTTGGGCGTTTGCCAAGCTTCTTGGATTCTGGCTACTTATTTGCAATTCAAGGAAATGCTATCGATATTGCCCGATCTGATTTGACCGGTACCATGCTCAAATCTCGGTCTCGCACACGGCGCTTGGACGACGCTGATGGTCAGTCTCAACAGTGTTTGTGTTGAGATAGGTTTGAGAAGATCCGCCGCTTTTTTCTTATGCGGAAATTGACTATGAAAATGTAAAAAAAATCGTTTTCCATATAACGTGATTATGTAATCATGCGACATCTATAGTTAAATCTGTAATAAAGGCGTCGCATGGCATTTCTTTCAAAAAATCTGGCGAAGGCGAGGCGGGTTATTCCTGGCTTTCACTTATCGGTGGGATTTACCCTGTTTTATCTAGGCTTAATTGTTCTGATTCCACTGTCCGCGGTTTTCATTAAGACCTTCACCATGACTTGGGAGGCTTTCTGGCATACCGTTACTTCTGAACGCGTGATGGCGTCCTATCGCTTGACCTTTGGTGTGTCTTTGTTAGCTGCTTTTATTAATGTGATATTCGGCGGCATCTTGGCCTGGGTTTTGGTGCGTTACAAGTTCCCTGGTAAGCGCCTCATTGATGCTTTTGTCGATTTACCGTTTGCTTTGCCGACCGCCGTTGCGGGTATTACTTTGGCGACTTTATATGCACCCAATGGTTGGTTAGGCAAGTTGCTCGTACCGCTGGGTATCAAAGTGGCGTACACACCGCTTGGTGTTTTAGTCGCTCTCATCTTTATCGGTTTGCCCTTCGTTGTTCGTACCGTGCAGCCAGTTTTGGAAGAAGCGGAAAAAGAATTAGAAGAAGCCGCAATCAGCTTAGGCGCTAGCCATTGGCAGACTTTTGTGCGTGTGATTTTTCCTACCATTTTGTCAGCTGTGTTAACCGGATTTGCACTTGCCTTTGCACGCGCTACCGGAGAATACGGATCGGTGATTTTTATCGCAGGCAATATGCCTATGATTTCTGAAATCACGCCGTTGTTCATGATTACTAAACTTGAACAATACGATTACGCTGGTGCCACCGCAATCGCCGTCGTGATGTTGATTATTTCCTTTATTTTGCTATTGACGATTAATGCATTGCAAGCCTGGACGCGTCGTCGTCAAACTGCGGGGAGAGAATAATGAGTGGACAGACTTTGAAGTTGAAACCGGTAGAGCCACCTGTGCAATTGCAAGCGACTCTGGAACCTGTATGGGTCAGAGTTCTATTGCTGGGCTTGGCCTTGGCTTTTGTTACCTTGTTTTTGTTTATTCCATTAGTAGCGGTTTTTTCCGAAGCTTTGCGTAAAGGTTGGGGTGTTTATCTGGCGGCGATACAGGAGCCTGATGCCTTATCCGCGATTAAATTAACGCTGATTGCTGCGGGTATTTCGGTTCCTCTGAATTTGATTTTCGGGGTGGCGGCCGCGTGGGCGATTGCGAAATTTGAATTTCGTGGCAAGAATGTTTTACTCACTTTGATTGATCTGCCGTTCTCTGTTTCGCCGGTTATTTCTGGTCTGATTTATGTGCTGCTATTTGGTGCACAAGGCTGGTTTGGTGAATGGTTGCGCGAGCATGATATTAAGATTTTGTTCGCGGTGCCAGGCATAGTGTTAGCAACGATTTTTGTCACCTTTCCTTTCGTTGCCCGTGAGTTGATACCTTTGATGCAGGCCCAAGGTAGTGAGGAAGAAGAGGCCGCTCTGGTGCTCGGTGCATCGGGTTGGAAAACCTTTTGGCATGTGACCTTGCCGAATATTAAATGGGGTTTGTTGTACGGCGTGATCTTGTGTAATGCCCGTGCCATGGGTGAGTTTGGCGCGGTGTCTGTAGTCTCAGGTCATATTCGTGGCGAGACCAATACCATGCCTTTGCAAGTCGAAATTTTGTACAACGAATATAACTTTACTGCGGCTTTTGCGGTTGCCTCCTTGTTGACGCTATTGGCTTTAGTGACACTGGCTTTGAAGACGATTGTTGAATGGAAGACGGATGAATCGCGTCAGCGTATTCCGCAGGAGTAATTAAGTAGGGCGGGTGCAACCCGCGCCGCCAGAAGGTGACGTAAGCGAAATCGACCGAAGTGCGGCGCGGGTTGCACCCGCCCTACAAATGCTGTTTATGCTTCGTATCAATTATTAAGCAAGATTAAGTAATACAGAAATTTTTAGAGAGAACACCATGAGCATCGCTGTCAATCAATTGCAAAAACGTTTTGGCAATTTCACTGCCTTAGATAATGTGTCTTTAGATTTTCCGAACGGTGAACTGACTGCTTTATTAGGGCCGTCCGGCTGCGGCAAAACGACTTTGCTGCGCATTATCGCTGGCTTGGAATATGCCGATAGCGGTCAGGTTTTGCTGGATGGCGAAGACGCGTCGAACCAACATGTGCGTGAGCGTCAGGTGGGGTTTGTGTTTCAACATTATGCGCTGTTTAAGCATATGACGATCTTTGAAAATATTGCGTTTGGCTTGCGTGTAAAACCACGTCATGTGCGTCCTAACGAAGCACAGATTAAAGAAAAAGTGACTAAGTTATTGGAATTGGTACAACTCGATTGGCTGGCTGATCGTTACCCACCTCAACTCTCAGGTGGCCAGCGTCAGCGTATTGCTTTGGCGCGTGCATTGGCTGTTGAACCACGCGTTTTGTTATTGGATGAACCGTTCGGCGCACTTGATGCGAAAGTGCGTAAAGAATTACGGCGGTGGTTGCGACGCTTACATGACGAGTTGCATGTGACCAGTATTTTTGTCACGCACGATCAAGAAGAAGCGCTAGAAGTTGCAGATCAGATTGTGGTGATGAATCGCGGCAAAGTCGAGCAAGTGGGAGCGCCGAATGAGGTGTATCAGCATCCGGCTACTCCCTTTGTGTATGGATTTTTGGGGAATGTGAATTTGTTTCATGGTCGTGTGCATGAAGGTATTTTGGATGCGGACGGTGTTGCCTTTGATGCGCCGGGTCATGCTGAAACTCGGGATGCGGTAGGTACTGGTTATGTGCGTCCGCATGAACTTGATATTGACCGTTATACCGCAGGTGCCACAGGTCTGGTGGTTAAGCTACGCCGCTTGCATGGCATAGGACCACTGGCTCAATTGGAATTGGTGCGTGAAGATAACGGACAAATCGTCGAAGCCATGATTAGTACCGAGCGTGCTGTGCATTTAAATCTGCAAGTGGGCGAAGCCTTGGTGGTGAAGCCAAGACGTTTACATGTGTTTGTTGAAAACATCGCCGAAAATGCAGGCACTTAAGGAAACTATATGAACTTTCAACAATTACGCTCTATCCGCGAAGCTTGTCGCTGCGGTTATAACTTAACTGAAGTGGCGAATGTTTTATACACGTCACAACCGGGCGTCAGTCGTCAGATACGCGAAGTAGAAGAAGAATTAGGCGTCGATATTTTTGAACGAAACGGTAAGCGATTGACTGGTTTGACGGAACCCGGTAAGGGCATCTTACCTATCATCGAAAGACTGTTGCTAGAAGCTGAAAACCTGCGTCAGGCCGGCAATGATTATTCGGATCAGGCACGTGGCACGCTAGCGATAGCAACGACTCACACGCAAGCGCGCTACGTGCTGCCCAAAGTAGTACAGCAATTTCGATTGGCTTTTCCTGAAGTTCGTATTGCGCTACAACAGAGTGCGCCAGAACATATTGCTGAGTGGGTTTTATCCGGTAAAGCAGATATAGGGATTGCAACTGAAGGCTTGTCTGCTTTTAAAGATTTGGTTTCCTTCCCTTGTTATGAATGGAATCACGTGGTGGTAGTGCCTGATGGTCACCTTTTATTAGCAAAGCCGCAGTTAAGTCTAGAAGATTTGGCAAAGTTTCCTTTAATTACCTACGACCTTGGTTTTACTGGCCGTGGCCATATTGATGAAGCCTTTAAACAAGCAGGCTTGCGTACTGACATCGTGTTAACTGCGATGGACTCCGACGTCATTCAACAATATGTCGCGCTGGGATTAGGTGTCGGTTTGGTTGCTTCCATGGCGATAGAAACAGGAAATGAAAATCAACGTGCACAAGGTTTGCGTACTATTTCGGCCAGTCATTTGTTTCAATCCAATGTCACGCGATTAGCAGTTAGGCGCGGCGCTTATCTGCGCGCTTATACTTATGATTTCATACAAAAATTTGCACCAAGTTTGAGTCGGGAAGAAATACGTGCCGCATTAGTTGAACAAGAGGCGTAGCGATTGAGTAGGAGTGATAGTTAGCATTAGGAATAGGGTTTGGATGGCTTCCTCATGATGCCGTGTTTGTACAAAAAAGGAGAAAGCTAAAAAGGGCTTTCTCCTTTTTTGCCTAAGCACTGAACATGTAGAATTGGGTTTCAGTTGGCAGGTCCGTAGACTAGGCTTGGTTTTTAGTTGATTTTTTATTTGTGCTGACACTTTCCTCGTCATTCTACTGAGAATAGTTTACTATTACTGTTTATTTATACAGTACGAAAGCCCAGCATGATAGGTCGTATCGCCGGAACCCTGATCGAAAAGAATCCACCGCAAATCCTCGTTGATTGCCAAGGCGTTGGCTATGAAATCGATGTGCCCATGAGCACTTTCTATAATTTGCCTGCACTGGGCGAGAAGGTAGCTTTACTGACGCATTTGGCGATTCGCGAAGATGCGCATGTTTTGTTTGGTTTTGGTACTGCCGAAGAGCGCGCAACTTTCAAACAGCTAATCAAAATCAGTGGCGTCGGTGCGCGTACCGCTTTATCCATTTTGTCGGGAATGTCGGTGGCCGATTTGTCGCAGGCAATTACTTTGCAAGAAGCAGGGCGCTTAACGCGAGTGCCTGGCATTGGCAAGAAAACCGCAGAGCGTTTGTTGTTAGAGCTTAAAGGAAAGCTGGGCGCTGATCTGGGTGCGGCTGGTGTGGCTGCCGCTGCGGGCGATCATAGTTCGGATATTTTGAATGCCTTATTGGCGCTTGGTTATTCTGACAAAGAAGCCTTGGCCGCATTGAAATTGGTGCCAGCAGGATCAGGCGTGTCCGATGGCATAAAGGCTGCTTTGAAAGCTTTGTCGAAGAGTTAAATATAAGTAGAACCATATGAGCATACAAACCGACAATTTGACTTCGCAAGTCATCGACACGCGCATCATCGCGGCGACGCCAACTTCACCCAATGAAGAAGCGATCGAACGTGCCCTACGTCCCAAGCAACTTGATGAATATGTAGGTCAAGAAAAAATCCGTGATCAGCTAGAGATCTTTATCGGTGCCGCACGTCAGCGCAAAGAAGCACTCGATCATACTTTGTTATTCGGCCCACCTGGTTTGGGTAAGACCACCTTGGCGCATATTATCGCGCGCGAGATGGGAGTGAATTTGCGTCAAACATCGGGCCCCGTGTTGGAGCGAGCGGGTGATTTGGCAGCTTTGTTGACGAACTTAGAAGCGAATGACGTGTTGTTCATTGATGAAATTCACCGCCTTTCCCCCGTGGTGGAAGAGATTTTGTATCCCGCTTTAGAAGACTATCAAATCGACATTATGATCGGTGAAGGGCCTGCAGCACGTTCAGTCAAACTCGATTTGCAACCTTTTACTTTGGTCGGTGCAACCACGCGCGCGGGGATGTTAACCAATCCTTTGCGGGATCGTTTCGGTATCGTGGCGCGCTTGGAGTTTTATACTTCGGAAGAATTAAGCCGTATCGTGACCCGTTCGGCGTCTTTGCTTGAAGTGCCGATCAAAGATGATGGTGCATTTGAAATTGCCAAGCGTGCGCGCGGTACGCCGCGGATTGCCAATCGCTTGTTGCGCCGCGTACGCGACTATGCGCAAGTCAAAGGCAATGGCGAAATTACCAAAGCCATGGCGGATGCTGCTCTAAAAATGCTGGATGTCGACGCAGTTGGTTTTGATTTGATGGACAGAAAATTACTGGAAGCGATCTTGTTCAAGTTTGGTGGTGGTCCAGTCGGCTTAGATAATGTCGCCGCAGCAATCGGCGAAGAGCGCGATACCATCGAGGACGTTCTAGAGCCCTATCTGATTCAACAAGGCTACTTACAACGCACACCACGCGGACGTATCGCGACGGCTAGTGCGTATGAGCATTTCGGGCTTACTGCTCCGCGCACGAATCCGAATGGCGATTTGTGGGGAGCATAGTTCGACAACCTTGTTTTGTCTGATTTGAGGTATGTGGCGATTTCTTTGCACATAAAATTCTCTTTGTCTGCCGTTGACTGAATTTGGCTGACGGCTTTCTAGTCTTAGATTCTTCAATTGCGAAGAATTTACAGTGTATTGTAATCCGTACTCTGTATTGAAAATATTACAGATTGCCTATTTTCTCTAGTTCTCCTCTATACGTCGAACTTTCTCGACACCAAAAATTTCTTCTTGTATTTATTTCGATACAGTCTATTCTGTTAGAATTCTCGCTTGTATTGCTAAGTCATTGATTTTGCTAGGCGTGTATTACCTGAAAAACTTGGCATGGCAATTGCTATTTCACTGCAGTTGATGATTTTTTGAGGTTGCTATGCTGCAAAGTATGCTGCAAGAAGCAGGGCGCGCTGGGGCGCTACTGACGATCGATTTACGTGCACTTCGTGCGAATTACCGTTATTTGCAAGGGCGCTTGGGCAAGGCTGCCTGCGGTGCCGCAGTAAAAGCCGACGCTTACGGCTTGGGCGCGATTCCCGTCTCTAAGGCTTTGGTGGATGAAGGTTGTCGTCATTTGTTTGTTGCGCAACTGGAAGAAGCGATTAGTTTGCGTGCTCATATTCCACGTGATGTGGCGATTTATGTCATGCACGGCTCGCCGGTGGGTTACGAAGCGGAGTTTATTGAATATGGTTGTACGCCTGTCTTAAATAGCCTTGATCAAATCGCTGCATGGCGCAAGCTCGCGCAGGAACGCCAAGAAAATTTACCAGCGGTAATTCAGATTGATACCGGCATGGCGCGGATGGGTTTGTCGCAAGCGGAACTCATCACTTGGCTGAATGATTTTAGTATTACTGATGGGATTGATGTGCGTTACGCCATGAGTCATTTGGCCTGCGCAGAAGATCAACTTGATCCTATGAATCAAATGCAGTTGAAGAGCTTTCAAAATTTATTAGCGCAATTACGGCAGCACTATCCAGGCTTGAAAGCGAGTTTTTCGAATTCCTCTGGCATCTTCTTGGGAACGGATTTTCATTTCGATTTGGCGCGTCCGGGCGCCGCTTTGTACGGTGTAGCACCCGTTGCAGGACAGGCTAGTCCTATGCATTCGGTAGTGCAGTTGCAAGGTCGAATTATTCAAACTCGTGAAATTCCTATGGGCGCGAGTGTCGGTTACAGTAAAACATGGCGTGCTACGCAACCCTCTAAGATCGCAACGGTATCGGTTGGTTACGCCGATGGTTGGCTGCGTAGTTTAAGTAACTGCGGTGTTGCGCATATCACTGGTGTCGAAGTGCCTATGGTGGGGAATGTGTCGATGGATACGATCACCTTGAACGTGAGCCATGTCGATCCACAACTCTTATATTCGGGCGCATTGGTAGATTTGATTTGCCCAAATAACACGGTGGATCAGGTTGCGAAACGCGCCGGCACCATCGGTTATGAAATCTTGACCAGTTTAGGTCCGCGCTATCAACGTCATTATGTTGATTAAATAATTCGGATTGGAACCGCAGAGGCGCAGAGAACGCAGAGGTTCTATAAGAAATACACTCAGCGTACTCTGCGCCTCCGCGGCAAAAAAGAATTTTTCGTATTAAAGCATTCAGATATTTTATTGGAAAACAACATGAAAATAGTCATCTTGGGAGCAGGCGTTATCGGCACCTCCACCGCTTATTATCTCGCCAAAGCGGGTCACGAAGTCACCGTGATTGAACGTCAAAGCGGCGCTGCCTTGGAAACGAGTTTTGCGAATGCGGGTGAAGTTTCTCCTGGTTACTCAGCGCCGTGGGCTGGCCCAGGTGTGCCGATGAAGGCGATCAAATGGCTGATGATGGAACATAGTCCATTGGCAATTCGTCCAAGTATGGACCCAGCGATGTGGCGCTGGGTGTTCCAGATGCTGATGAACTGCACAACGAAGCGTTATGAGATCAATAAAGGCCGTATGTTGCGCATGGCGCAGTACAGCCGTGACGTCTTGCAGCAATTGCGTGAAGATACCGGCATTTCTTACGATGAACGTACCCAAGGAACTTTGCAGTTATTCCGCAATCAACAGCAACTCGATGGTTCACAAGCCGATATCGATATCCTGAAACGCTATGGCGTGCCGTATGAATCTTTGAGTGGGGATGAATGCCTACGGGTTGAACCCGCATTAAAAAATGTGCGTGAAAAATTCGTTGGCGCTTTGCGCTTGCCGGGTGATGAAACAGGCGATTGCTTCAAATTCACGCAGAATTTGGCGAAGTTGGCAGAGGGCTTGGGCGTTAAATTTGAGTATGGCGTCAGCATAGAACGCATCATTGCCGAAGGCGACCAAGTTAAGAGCCTACAAACTTCTAAAGGCCAATTTACTGCGGACAAATTCGTATTGGCATTGGGTAGCTACTCGCCAATTTTGTTGCGCGAATTAGGTATTAAGATTCCCGTGTATCCGATCAAGGGTTATTCAATCACTGTGCCGATTACGGATGCTGCAGGCGCGCCAGAATCGACGGTCATGGATGAAACCTACAAGGTCGCGATTACACGTCTAGGTGACCGTATTCGCGTTGGCGGTACGGCGGAAATTACAGGCTACGATTTGCGTTTGCGTGAGTCCCGTCGCAAGACTTTGGTGCATTCCGTCACGGATTTATTTCCGCATGGTGGCGATGTTAGCAAAGCCGAATTCTGGACTGGTTTGCGTCCGATGACGCCGGATGGCACGCCTATCGTTGGCCCTACACCATACCGCAATTTATTCTTAAATACTGGACATGGTACTTTGGGATGGACCATGTCTTGTGGTTCAGGCCAATTCCTTGCGGATTTAATTTCCGGCAAGAAGCCTGCAATCTCGACCGAGGGCTTGTACATGGATCGTTATGGCAGCATGAATCGCCCGATTGCGATTTAAGATGAAATTTAAAATCCCTCATTGTCTTGGCATTGGGGGATTTAGTTTTTTAATAAAACCTGTAACAAGAAAGTCTAAGCATGCGCGTCAATATTCCCTTTGAAGATCGAGTCGGTATCGCTCACGAGATTCTCGCGGTATTGGCGCGTCAGGGTTTGAATGTGCAAGCGGTGGAGGTTGATCCGCCAAATATTTATATCGACATTCCTGAGTTAAAGCAAAGCATGCTCGCCAGCTTACAAGCCGATTGTGATCAGGTTGCTGGTGTTGGGACTATTGAAGTCGTTGATATTCTGCCGGGTATGCGTCGCAGTCTTAATCTCGACACCATCATGGCGGTGATGGAAGACCCAGTGCTGGCGATTGATGCTTTAGGTCGTATCGTGATCGCCAATGCCGCCGCAGCCGAAGTGGCGCGCTGTACGGAAAAAGAACTCTGCCAAAAATCCTTATATCAAGTGCTGCAAGATAGCACGATCCAACACGAATTAATTGCCAACGAATTTTGTGCGCCGACACGCGAAGTCTTGTTGAACGGTGAACCTTTTATGATGGACGTCACGCCCGTGTTTGAGCCATTATCAGCAGGCACAGCGAGCGATGGCAAGGCCGTTGGTGCACTCCTGACACTGACCGCACCGAAACGCATAGGCGAGCGTTTACATGCGATTTCACGCGCTGAGATTGGTGGCTTTGAAGCCATCATCGGTGACTCTGAACAAATTCGGGTATTGAAAAAACGTGCAGCGCGGGTTGCTGTAGTGGATGCGCCTTTGTTGATCACGGGTGAAACGGGAACGGGTAAAGAGTTGCTGGCTCAAGCATGCCATGGCGTTAGTGCACGTAGTCATGCGCCGTTTCTCGAATTGAATTGCGCTGCATTACCAGAGAGTTTGGCTGAGAGCGAATTGTTTGGTTATATGGCGGGCGCTTTTACCGGTGCGAATCGCGGCGGTAAGCCCGGCTTATTTGAAATGGCCGATGGAGGCACGGTCTTTCTGGATGAAGTTGGTGAGATGTCTTTGTACTTGCAAGCGAAATTGCTACGATTTTTGAACGATGGAAAATTCCGTCGTATAGGCGGCGACAAAGAAATTCAAGTCGATGTACGTATCGTCAGTGCCACGCATAGGAATCTACGCAAGATGGTGCAAGAGGGAAGTTTTCGTGAAGATTTGTTTTATCGTTTGAATGTTCTGCATTTAGAAATGCCACCATTGCGTGAACGCTCCGACGATATTTTGTTATTGGCGCGTCACTTCATTGAACGTGCATGTACGCAAGCGCAAAAGCCCGTGTCGCGCTTGAATCAAGCTGCTACCACGGCAATGTTGAATAACCGTTGGCCAGGTAATGTAAGGCAATTGCAAAACGTGGTTTTCCGCGCGATTACGATGGCGGATCAACGTGTGTTGGATGCTGCCGATTTGGATTGGGCGGAAGATTCCATGCAGGCGGATACAGTGGTATTTGAGGAAGCGGAGACTTGGGAAGCTTCCGTCAATCAATTTGAGTCAGCTTTACTCACAAAGTTGTATCAAGAATTTCCATCTAGTCGAAAATTAGCCGCGAGACTAGATACGTCTCATTCAATGATTGCAGCAAAATTGCGCAAGCATGGCATTCCTAAAAAATAGATGTGATACGACTCAGTTCAGATTGCCTAAGTCTTGGTTCTCAGGATATTCTGGTAGATTGACCGCCGGAATTGTGTATTTCTCTTCGGCCCAAGCGCCTAAATCAATTTGTTTGCAACGTTCCGAACAAAAAGGACGAAATGCGTTTTCGGGAGACCAAACCACTTTCGCTGCGCAGGTGGGGCAGGATACGACAGTTGCCATACTATGAATAAATTAGAAATTGCAGAGAGTTAGATCAAAAGGTACATCACCTTCGAAAGGCTTAGGTTTCATATCACCGTCTTGCGACATGATGCGTATCCATAGCATGTACTTATTCGCCGAGATTTCGGGAATTGCCCCTAATTCTTGAGGTAAAGTCACACGTAATAATTGATATACTTTGCCTTGTAACATTTGTTGATAGCTACCACTTTGTGCGATGACTTTGGTGGTGCCGCCAGATTCTCGCAATAATCTTAATACCACGCCAATGGCATCAAATAATGGCGCAATCGGCGCAAACCACGTAGAAATGTCAGCAAACCGTTTTTCCGCAGGAAGTTTTTTCCAAGCATGATAACTGGGTAAGTCAAATTCACAGGCGCCACCAGGAATGATAGTGCGGCCACGAATACTCATTAACCATTCGTTATCACGAATATGCTGGCCGGTTTTTCCGGTTGATGCCATTAAATTACCGCTCGCACGTTCCACATCATTGATGACTAAATCCAACATGTCGGCTTGTACATTGGGATTCGATTTAAAGCCAATCAAGGTATTTTTCTGGCGATCCAATTCTTGTAATAGATCAGATTTTAAGTCGGCTCGACCTGCTACCTCGAGCATTTCAAAAATGGTGGCGATCGCAACGTGGTGTTGCAGCGGATCAGATTGATGTAAGAAAAAAGAAAATTTCTCGTACAGGTCTTCTAACCGCAATAAAGTACGTATGCGCTCGTTAAAAGGGTACTCATAGACGATCAAAATAAATTCCCTGTAAATTTGGTGCTAATTGGCACCTTAGCTGCGCTATTTGCATAAAGTAAGCAGTAAATCAGGCTAGATCCTAGGCTTCAAACCAAGCCTTAAACTGAACTACCAATACGCTAAAAATAAGCTTTAAATAATCTTCACGTGATTCTGAACCAAGCGGCGAAAAATTACAAACATTGCTTGCGTTTGTTTAGCCTGAAATTGCAATATTCAGATATTTTTTATGAAGTCGTTCTACTTCGCTGTGTACTTGCGACAAATCAGCCATTGAATTGATTACATCGTCAGCATGCGCCAGACGTTTTTCCCTGCTGACTTGGGCGGCCATGATTTTTAAAACTTGTGTTCGTTCAAGATGGTTGCGCTGCATTACTCGTGTGATCTGTGTCTCTTGGTCACAATCAACCACCAAAATACGTTGAACTTTTTGGCGCCAGTCTTCAGATTCAATTAGTAGGGGCACGACAAAAATCGGATAGTTGGTTTTGCTAGTAATGTGAGTTGCAGCCATCTCACATTGTTGACGAATCAAGGGATGCAAGATGCTTTCTAATTGTTTCTTTGCCTGAGCATCAGAAAAGACCAATTCTCGCATTTTGTTTCTGTCCATGGCGCCATCACTATTGATAAATTCCGCGCCAAAGTGCTGTGCAATCGAGGGAATTGCAGCGCCATTCTTTTGACTCAATTGGTGCGCGATGAGGTCGGTATCAATGATGGTGGCGCCCAATTCAGCGAACATATTGGCGACGGTTGTTTTGCCACTGCCTATGCCTCCAGTCAAGCCTATGCTAAATCCCTTCGTTTGCATTTCAGGAGATCATGCCTAGATATTGATTGGTCAGAATTTTTCCCCAGACTAAAGCGATTAAACCAGCGATTGCTAGGTAAGGACCGAATGGTATGGGTTTTCCTTTGCCTAATTTACCCAGAGCGATCATTGATATCCCGATGAGGGAGCCGACCGCAGATGACAACAGAATGATTAAAGGCAACATACTCCAACCCATCCAAGCGCCGAGTGCCGCTAGCAGCTTAAAATCGCCGTAGCCCATACCTTCTTTGCCTGTGGCTAACTTAAATAACCAATACACCGCCCACAGAGACAGATATCCTGCAGCTGCGCCGATGACCGCACTCTCAAGGGAGGTAAAGGTACTAAAGATATTTAATAATAAACCGCCCCACAACAGAGGGAGTGTAAGGTCGTCAGGAAGTAATTGTGTGTCGGCATCAATAAAGGTCATCGCGACTAAGAACCAAACAAATACCATCGCACCAAGGCCAGCTAGACCGCTGCCAAAATGCCAGATCATAAAGGTAGACAATACCCCCGTAATTGCCTCGATGATAGGGTAGCGTTTTGAGATTGGCGCTTTACAGGACGAGCATTTGCCACCGATCACCAAATAACTAATCACCGGTATATTCTCAAGCGCGGTAATCTGATGTCCGCAATGCGGGCAGGCTGAACGCGGCAAAATTAAATTATAGCGTTCAGGATGCGGAAGCTCTTTACCGGATTCATGCGCGACATAATTGTCCGACTCCCTTTGCATCATCTTGGGGAGTCGATAGATTACGACATTTAAAAAACTACCTATCAGCAAGCCAAGGACGCCCAGAATTATGGCGCTGATGACGTTCCCAGGTTCAGTAAAGAAAATCAGGTCGATCATTACACCACCGAGCCCAATTTGAAAATTGGCAAGTACATCGCGACCACGAGACCACCAATGACCACACCAAGAATCACCATAATCATCGGTTCCATCAAGCTGGAGAGTGCAGCGACCGCTTCATCGACTTCATCTTCGTAGAAGTCAGCTACTTTTCCTAGCATCGCATCCAGTGCACCTGATTCTTCACCGATGGCGACCATTTGTGTCACAAGGCTTGGAAACACATTTGCGTTTTGCATAGCCACAGTTAGGCTAGTACCGGTGGTGACTTCTGTTTGAATTTTGATGGTGGCATCAAGGTAGACTGCGTTACCTGCTGCACCACCGACAGAGTCCAATGCTTCCACTAAAGGAACACCTGCCGCAAACATAGTTGCTAAGGTGCGAGTCCAACGGGCTATCGTTGCTTTGCGGATAACATCGCCGAATATCGGCGCTTGCAGTAAAGTCCTGTCCATGAATCTTTGCATTTCCAAAGATCGCTGCCAGGTTTGGAAGAAGAAATAAATAGCGGCACCTAAGCCACCAAAAATCAAATACCAATTTTTGACAAAGTAATCCGATATGGCCATGACCATAACTGTCGGCGCAGGCAAATCCGCACCAAAACTTTCGAATACGCTCTTAAATGCTGGTACCACCCAAATCATAATAACGGCAGTAACAATGAATGCGATGGATAGAATCGCGATAGGGTAAGTCAGTGCAGATTTGATTTTGCCTTTAATCGCCAGCGTTTTTTCTTTGTAGATCGCGAGTCGGGTTAGCAAGTCTTCCAAAATACCAGCTTGTTCACCAGCACCGACAAGATTACAAAACAGTGGGTCAAAGTACAAAGGGTATTTTCTAAATGCTTGATTTAAGCTGGTACCTGTTTCAATGTCTGCACGAATATCTAGCAATAATTTTGAAACGGAGGGATTGGCGTGACCTTTACCTACAATATCGAATGATTGCAGTAGCGGGACACCGGCTTTCATCATCGTTGCCAATTGGCGCGTGAATAAAGTGATATCTTTGTCAGTAATTTTCTTACCGGAACTATAGCTTTTCTTCTTAATTTTTACGACTACTATGCCTTGACGGCGTATGGTTGCTGCAACGATAGTTTCGCCGCCTGCACGCATTTCGCCAGTGACCTTTTTGCCCTGGCGATCCTTGCCTTCCCATGAGTATAAGAATTCTTTAACTTGTCCCGGTTTGGCGACTGGTTTGCTTTTTGACGTCGTTGCCATACTTTTCCTATAATTATTCGTTAGTGCAGCCGAGGACTTCCTCTAAGCTAGTTAAGCCTTGACGTACTTTTTGCAGGCCGGAGCGACGCAAGCCTTTGACACCTTCCGATTCTGATTGTTTGCGGATTTCTAATGAGGTTCCATTGGCCAAAATGATTTTCTCAATGGCTTCGGTGATCGGCATAATTTGATAAATACCTACTCGCCCTTTATAGCCAGAACCATTGCAACGTTCGCAGCCAACGGGGCCGTAAGGCTTCCACGTACCGTCAAGTTCTTCATCTAAAAAGCCTGCTGCGATTAATACCTCATCAATGATTTCAACTGGTTTTTTACATGAGCACAGGCGGCGAGTCAGACGTTGTGCCGTAATTAAAATGACTGAGGACGCAATGTTAAATGGCGCTACGCCCATATTCATCAGACGCGTTAAAGTGGATGGCGCATCATTGGTATGCAAAGTCGAGAACACCATGTGCCCCGTTTGCGCAGCTTTAATCGCAATATCGGCAGTTTCCAAGTCTCGAATCTCACCGACCATGATAATGTCTGGATCTTGACGCAAGAAGGACTTTAGCGCGACTGGGAAGGTCAAGCCAGCGCGATCATTGATATTCACTTGATTGACACCGGGTAAATTAATCTCGGCAGGGTCTTCCGCTGTCGAAATATTAATGCCCGGTTTGTTAATCACATTTAAGCAGGTGTAAAGTGAGACTGTCTTACCAGAACCTGTAGGACCCGTGACCAACACCATGCCGTAAGGACGGTGAATCGCATCCATCAGTATCTCTTTTTGGTCTGGATCATAACCAAGCGCATCGATACCCATTTGCGCTTGCGAGCCATCCAAAATACGCATAACGATTTTTTCACCGAACAGCGTCGGCAAGGTGCTGACACGGAAATCAATGGCTTTGTTCGCTGACAGCACTAATTTCATACGTCCATCTTGTGGCACGCGTTTCTCAGAAATATCGAGTTTTGAGATAACCTTAATCCGTGAAACGAGTTTGTCTTTAATTGCCGATGGGGGTTGTGCAATTTCCCGTAGTTCTCCGTCAACGCGGAAACGAATTCGGTAAAATTTTTCATATGGCTCGAAATGCAAGTCGGATGCACCCATGTTGATCGCATCAATCAACATCTTTTGTAAAAATTTAACGATAGGCGCATCGTCAATTTCTGCTGCCTGGGTGTCAACGACACCCGCATTCAAATCTTCTTCTTTGAATTCCAATTCGAACTCATCACCGGCCATATCGGTAATGGTTTGCTCTGACGACTTAGTTAACTTATCGATTAACTTGGTGAGCGCGTCGTGCTGGACAATTACGAGATCGACACTTAAACCCGTTTGGAACTTTATTTGATCAATAGCAACAGTATTGGTTGGATCTGAAATTGCGACTGATACTTTGTTGGCTTTTTTTGAAAGTGCAACCACTTTTTGTGATTGCATCATTTTGGCATCGATTACCTTGTCCGGTAACATGGATTCATCGAATACCGATAAATCAATTTGCGGATAGCCAAAGGTTTCAGAACAAAAAGTCGCTAAATCTCGCGCGTTGACTGCGCCACTTTGAATTAATGCATCTAAAAACGGACTTTTATCGATTTGCGTCTTTTTTTGTATCGCGTCAATCTGCGCTGGCGATACCAAATTTGCTTGCGCTAAGGCGCGTGCTAAGCCTGAAGCGGGAAGGCTAGGTGTCGAATTTGGTGGAACAGCTGACATAGTTTTCTATCGGAAATAAGTTAGACCATCGAATGCTTTGTGATAATGCAACTAAGTGAGACTTTTGTAAACAGGCATCTTACTTGTGAGACACAAAGCGTGGTATTGAAAACGGTCTATTCGTTCCACTTCTCAAAGTTTCATGAATTTCTTAAAAATACTATCAATCATCGGACATTAAACTTGGGTAGTTTATTTTTAGTTTTTATGATTGTTTGGTTTATCTTTGAATTAGTGATTCCGATTGACCGCTAAAAAAGCTAAATCCATCAGTGCTTGTTTATAAGCAGAGTCTGGCAAGTCAACGATGGCTTGTGAGGCACGAGTTGCGGCTTTATCTGCTTCAGTTTTGGTGTAGGCCAGCGCGCCAGATTGCGTAATCGCTTTGAGAATGGCATCGAACTTTGATTCGTCGCCTTCTTCTATGCAAGTCTTAACCAATTGCCGCTCTTCCTCACTACCATGTTTCATTAAGTAAATTAAAGGTAGGGTAGGTTTGCCTTCTCGCAAATCATCGCCCACATTCTTGCCTATCTCTTCCGCTACGCCAGAGTAGTCGAGTACATCGTCGATTAATTGAAAAGCGGTGCCTAAAGAGCGACCATATTCACCCGCGGCGGCGATTTGGGTTGCTGTGGCGCCGCTAATTAAGGCGCCAATTTCTGCGGCAGCCTCAAACAATTTGGCTGTTTTGCAGCGTATTACTTCTAAATAGCGTTCTTCGGTCACATCGGGATCATGCATATTGAGTAATTGCAGTACTTCACCTTCTGCGATCACATTGGTGGCATCCGCCAAAATTTGCATGATTTGCATACTGTTGATTGACACCATCATTTGAAATGCACGCGAATACAAGAAATCGCCGACCAGAACGGAAGCGGCATTCCCAAACAAGGCATTGGCGGTTTGTCGCCCGCGGCGCATGGAGGATTCATCTACGACATCGTCATGCAGCAATGTTGCGGTATGAATAAATTCTACGATGGCAGCCAGATCATAGTGATGTTTGCCTTGATAGCCATAAGCGTTTGCCATCAATAGCACTAATACCGGGCGAATACGCTTGCCGCCAGCATTAATGATGTATTCCGAGATTTGACTGACTAGGGCAACGTCGGAATGTAATTGTTGGCGAATGACATGATTAACCGCATCCATGTCTGGCGCGATTAACTGATTGATAGTGTTTTGATTGGGCGTGGCAGACAAGGGGATATCCTGCAAAAGCAAATTAAAATGCGGTATGAATTTGATATGAATCTGACGTTGATTGGACGTAAATTGCATGTAAATTTGGCGTAATTATACGATGACAGAGCAAGCTGAGACAAAAAGAGCCGTTTGCACTCAATTTTTGTGCTGATTTAAAGAGATGCCTTTCCCCCTAATAAGTTAAAACCCCAATTGATTTCATCTTGAATTACCGCAGAATCGTGCTCTCTGCGTGGTTGGTAATACCGCCACAGTTTGATCTCCATTATTTTTGAGAGCATGTATCTATGGCGACGTATCGTTTGCATTTCAAGCACAACGCTTTAATTTTTTCTATGCTAGCGCTCATAGGGATGCTTATGTTATCGCCAAGTGCTAGTGCGCAAAAGCCGCAAGTGATGGGTTGGATTCCTGCTTATGGACTTGAAAAATCAATGCAAGCTCTGCAGCAAGAATCGCATATCTTGTCGGGCTTGAGTCGGGTTGGGCTGCAATTTTGGAATCCATCGGCCGACGGTAGGTCCTTGGTGTTTGCACCCATCAATAAGGAAGGCAAGTTGTTGCAAGTCACAGAAGTTCGGCAAGTTATCACCTGGCTGAAGGCGCGCAAGATCAAAGTCCTGTTGACGGTTTATAACAATTCACAAGTGATCAATAAATGGGATTGGGCTTTGGCAAAGCGCGCATTTAAAGATTATCCCAAAGAATTCTCCAAATCTTTAATCGCGACCATGCGGCAATTTGACTTAGATGGGATTGATCTAGATTTGGAAGGTGAAGGCCAGCTTGATGATGATAGAACTGCTTACGCTCAATTTGTGCGTGATTTAAGTAGAGCGTTGAAAAAAGAGAATAAATTACTAACTATTGATAGTTTTCATAGTCCCTGTGCTAATGCGCCGAATATGCGTTGGTGGGAAGATTGGCGCGGGCAAGTTGATGCGATTCATAGTATGGGATATCAGGATCTTTATGAAGGTAGCACGGCTAGCTTTACACCAGATGGGCAGGCAATTTGTGAAGGTGGTGCCGCAATTTTTAAATATAGTTGGCAATTGGCTTACGGACTTAAGTCTGGTTTTCGTAAAGATCAAATTGTGATGGGCATGCCAACTTGGTTAGATAGCTGGGGTGAAGGTGGTATGGGTTCTGGTATTTCGGCGCATTTGCAGGAAGCCAAAAAGCTGGGCGTAGGGATTGCATTGTGGGATTTGCAACTGGCTGCTGTGCCATGGCGTAGTAAGGCGCTTTGGATTGAGATTGCGCAGCTACGTCGGGTTCCAAAGCAAACTGCACGTAGCTCGCCATAGTGCTTGTAAATTTAGTTGTAGATAAGTCTACTTATTCTTGTTGTGGAGGCATATGGGGCAGTTAAGCCTGCTGAAAATTTATGCAGAAATCTTTGACCTGTCTCAGCAACCTATGTATAATCCGCAGTTCCCTTGATTTTTTGTTGATGATGTCAGTAAGAAGCTCTTGGGAATCCCTATTATTTATTTGATGAGGTTTCACATGTACGCGGTCATAAAAACCGGTGGCAAACAATATAAAGTTGTCGCTGGTGAAAAACTTAAAGTAGAACAGATACCTGCAGACATTGGCTCCGAAATCACCATTGATCAAGTACTCGCTATGGGTGCTGGAGAAACCATTAAATTTGGTACTCCATTGGTCGCAGGTGCTACGGTGCTGGCTAAGGTAATCGACCACGGTCGTCACGACAAAGTTCGCATTTTCAAAATGCGTCGTCGTAAGCATTACCAAAAGCGCCAAGGTCATCGCCAAAACTACACTGAACTGCAAATCGTTTCTATCAACGGTTAATACAATCGTTCAGAAATAAAGCAAATTCATTAGATTTCAAGGAGCTATTAAATGGCACATAAAAAAGGCGGCGGCACCACGCGCAACGGCCGTGACTCAGAGTCAAAACGCTTAGGCGTTAAAGTTTACGGCGGCCAAGCTATCAATGCTGGCGGTATCATCGTTCGTCAACGCGGCACACGTGTACACGCAGGCGAAGGCGTTGGTATGGGTAAAGATCACACTTTGTACGCTCTGGTAACAGGCAAAGTACAATTTGCAATCAAAGGCGCGTTGAAGCGTCAAACAGTTACGGTTGTTGCTGCTTAATTTTAAGCTGACAACTTGCTGTAAGCGTAAGCTTAAAAAGAGGCTCTGCCATAGGTAGAGCCTTTTTAGTTTCCAGAATATCCGCGAGACTGATAGGTTTTGCGTGAATTTTGATGGTCAAGGTGATCATCGATGCTATTGGCCTTAGTCAATTAGCTTATCTTGTCTTAGAACATTGTCTATTGCTGCTAAAGAGTTAAAACAGCACAATAGCTCGTTCAGACTCTCAATTCGTAATCGCCCAGTGTTCGGTGTTTAAGCGCGTCTAGATTTAGCAAGATGCCACCAAAAAGAAAGACTGGGATTCAAGGCTGAAAAGCCCTTTCGTTTAGGCGGCAAAACATGAAATTTATTGACGAAGCAAGAATCGAAGTCATTGCAGGTGATGGCGGCAACGGTGTTGCCTCTTTCTGCCGTGAAAAATTCCGTCCATTTGGCGGCCCCGATGGTGGTGATGGCGGCAAAGGCGGTAGCATTTATGCGGTCGGCGATCGCAACATCAATACACTAGTTGACTTCCGCTACTCCAAATTACATAAAGCCAAAGACGGTGAAAATGGTCGTGGCGCCGATTGCTACGGCAAAGGCGCGGACGATATTCGTTTGCGTATGCCAGTCGGCACTCTAATCGTAGATCGCAATACTGATGAAGTCATTGCCGACATTACCGAGCACGGCCAAGAAGTCTTATTGGCCCGTGGTGGCGAAGGTGGTTGGGGTAATATCCATTTCAAATCATCAACTAATCGAGCACCGCGTCAACGTAGCGATGGTAAAGAAGGCGAACGTCGCGAACTTAAACTTGAATTAAAAGTCTTGGCCGATGTAGGTTTATTGGGTTTGCCGAATGCCGGTAAGTCGACTTTCATTACTGCGGTATCGAATGCTCGTCCGAAAATCGCCGATTATCCATTTACCACTTTGCATCCTAACTTGGGCATGGTACGTGTCAGCCACGAAAAGAGTTTCGTGATCGCCGACATTCCAGGTTTGATCGAAGGTGCAGCGGATGGTGTAGGTCTTGGCGTACAATTTTTGAAGCATTTACAACGTACTGGTTTGCTGTTGCATATCGTTGATTTGGCACCATTTGATGAAGGCGCAGATCCGGTTAAAGATGCGAAAGCTTTGATCAAAGAGTTACAAAAATACGATGAAACACTGGCAGACAAACCGCGCTGGTTAGTACTGAACAAGCTTGATGTATTGAGTGAAGATGATCGCAAAAAACGCGTTAAAGATTTCGTCAAACGCTTCGGCTGGAAAGGCCCTGTATTTGAAATCTCTGCATTGAACCATGAAGGCTGCCAAGCTCTGGTGAATGATATTTATGTACATTTGGAAGAAAAGCGCACAGCAGAACAGCGTTCGCAAGAAACCCAAATGAAAGAAGAAGCGCAAGGGATTTTGTCGATTGACCCAGATGATCCGCGTTTTAAAGTGATTGATTAATCGATTGATCGATCGATTCAATTCAATTCATTTTTATTCTATCGAGTTGTTTTAGATGTGAAAAAGAGCCGACTTGTTCGGCTCTTTTTTTTTGACGAAAATGGGTTTGTATCTGAAGTAAATTTACTTTGTATCGAGTGGGAATTGACGCTTTCAAAACTTGGATCTATCCCAGTGGGAATAGTCTTTTCCACGGTTCGTGCCGAATATCTCAGCCCTTAAGAATTTTTCAAGAGCAATATGATCTTTTGGCGACATAGATAACTTGACTACGCGAGCCTTAACTTTTGAATTCCATAAGATCTCTTTTGAATATGAGTTACGTATATGGGAAATTATATGGTTAATAATTGCAGTTTCTATGTCTGGGAAATCCCCAACTTCAACACGGAAAGTAAGTCGTTCGCTTTGATTAGATAGGTTGGGAATTGAATATGCGCCTTTACTGCTTCCTAATTGCAATATTTCAATAATGTTGTTATTGAGTTCCCCAATTCGTAATTCTTTGTTTGGTTCTTCATTAGTATCTGGTACTGGAACTTGATTGATTCTTGAGTTTAGCTCTAGTTCAGTGATGTCACTATTGATGGGTAACCTGGTAGGTTGTTGAGAATTTAATTCCACTGGTGATATTTCGACAGGTCTTTCTAATATAAATGGTTCGATCGATTTTTTTTCAATCTTTGCGTGTGTTAAATCATGATTGGGATTGTAATGTTCAGCGTTGTTTTCAATTCTCTGTGAGCTAGCGTCGTCTACTATGTCGCGGGAAGCGCTTTTCTTATTCGTCTTTTCCAATAGTGAGCCTAGTGATAGATCAAAAATTGTGACTGTCTTTGCGTGTTCGCTCATGGGATAAACAGCATGGTGATTCTGTTTAATTAATAAAGTAAAAATCAGAATGTGGCTTAGCAATATGATGCTGAAAATATTTAGTTTTGACCACCTTTTGGAGTACATTTTAGATGTTCTAAAGTGAGAATTATGTGTCAATACCATGAAATTGAAGTTTTGCATAGAATCCCGCCTGATCTTAATTTTTATTAAAACAACACGTCTAGTTGCTTGTCTTTAATTGCCACTGATCGATTAACTTTGCCGCATTAGCAATTTGTTCTGGGTTTAAGTGTGGCTCAATTAATTGCAGGCTTCTTTCTGCTTGTTCTTTTGAATTGGGATCGTGTTTTGCAATAGACAGCCATTTGTAAGCCATTGATAGATCCGTCGGTACACCTTTGCCATACAAATATAATAAGGCGAGATTGTATTGTGCTTTGGCAAATCCATGCTGTGAAGCGATTTCGTACCAAGTAGCCGCTTTTTCGAAGTCCTGTTCACGTCCTTCACCGGTTGCATACATCACTCCCAGATTATATTGCGCTTCATTCAAGCCATTTTTTGCTGCGGCTTCATAATAGTTACTAGCTGTGATCTGGTTTTTTTCTACACCGATTCCGAAGTCGTACATCCTAGCTAAAGCCATCTGTGCAAGTGGATTCCCCAATTCTGCGGATTTTGAATACCAAAACAGAGCCTCTTTTAAATTGCGTTTAACTGTCTTTCCAAGCTCGAATTCAACTGCCATTGAGTATTGTGTTTTTGCATCAAACAAATCTGCTTTTGCTCTAAAACTCGCTGGCGAACTCATGCCAACTATCTCGCCATTCGAACGTATCGTGCCAAAGCGATTATCGTAGTAGTCCGCGGCAGATGTATTTTGGGCATTTGCGAAAGTTGGACTTACAATTGCTAGAAGTAGTAAGAAGTTGGGCAGTAAAGTTTTTTTCATGATGAATACCCCTTTAATTATTTTATTCATTATTAATTATAGAATTAAAATGTAACTGAGTTTTACTTAGACTTCTATTTTTTCTTTGCATGACGTGGCTTAGGAGGTGGTCTGATGGGGAAGTATGAGAGATGGGTTCATTAAACGAGAGTAAAGAGTGACTGTCTTTTTTGAATAAAATTCTGAAAATTAAATGTAACTCAGAATAATGTATAATCTGATTGATTTAATTCCGAATGAAAACGTAATCTCTTGCTCATCATGCAGTCGCTTATTCAAAACGCCCAACGCCTTATCATCAAAGTAGGCTCCTCCCTCGTCACCAATGAAGGCCGTGGCCTCGACCGTGTTGCGATCGCCAATTGGGCGCAGCAAATCGCAGCTCTAAGAGCGATGGGTAAAGAAGTCGTGTTGGTTAGCTCTGGTGCGATCGCAGAAGGGCGGCAGCGCTTAGGTTTTGAAATGCGGCCGACGGGTGTACACGAACTGCAGGCTTGTGCGGCGGTGGGGCAAATGGGTTTGGCGCAGATTTATGAGACCAGCTTTCGGGCGCATAATTTGGGGACGGCGCAGATTTTATTGACGCATGCTGATCTAGCAGATCGTGAACGTTATTTGAATGCACGCTCCACTTTGTTGACCTTGCTTGGTTTCGGTGTGGTGCCTGTGATTAATGAAAATGATACCGTGGTGACCGATGAAATTAAATTCGGCGACAACGATACGCTAGGCGCTCTGGTCGCCAATTTGGTGGAAGCAGATGCCTTGATTATTTTGACTGACCAAAAAGGTTTATATACCGCCGATCCGCGCAAACATCCCGAGGCGCAATTTGTGCATGAAGCACAGGCAGGCGACGTGACCCTGGAGGCAATGGCGGGTGGCGCTGGTTCCAGTCTTGGAAGTGGTGGCATGCTTACCAAGATTCTTGCAGCAAAGCGTGCAGCGCGTTCAGGTGCGCATACTGTGATTGCTTGGGGGAGAGAGGCAAATGTATTGGTGCGACTGGCGAGTGGTGAAGCGATAGGTACACAATTAAGTTCCGATATGGCGCCTTTAGCTGCTCGTAAGCAGTGGATGATGGATCATTTGCAAACCTCTGGCCAAGTCGTATTGGATGCGGGGGCGGTGATTAAAGTGCGTGACGAAGGCAAATCTTTATTGGCGATCGGCGTGTCCGAGGTACGAGGTGAATTTAGTCGCGGTGCCGTGGTCAGTTGCGTGGATGAAAGTGGCCGAACCATCGCGAAGGGCTTGACTAACTATAATAGCGGGGATGCACGCCGCATTATGCGCAAGGCGTCTTCTGAGATTGAAGGCATTTTGGGATTTGTTGAAGAGCTAGAATTAATCCATAGAGATAATCTGGTCTTGGTGGCTTAAGTAGCGATCTTCCAATAATAGATAAAATAGACAATGAAAAAAGCCCGCAGTGTTGAGTGACACTGCGGGCTCTCTGGTATTGTGCTTGACGGCTTACTTATTCGCTATCCGTACCAAAGTCGATTTGCCAAACAAGCTCTCGATCAAATCCACCGCTAAAATCGCTGTTTGATTACGTAGATCTAACGCAGGATTCAGTTCAACCACATCGAGTGAACCCAATAAGCCCGTGTCTGCAATCATTTCCATACACAACTGTGCTTCACGATAAGTCGGACCGCCCAGTACCGCAGTACCTACGCCAGGTGCAATATCTGGATCTAGGCAGTCGAGGTCAAAACTGACGTGGATATGAGTATTTTCATCGACGCCCTCTAAGGCTTTGAGTATCACAGCACGCATGCCATGTTCATCGATGTAACGCATATCAAATACAGGAATGCCCATGTCGTGTATGAATTGACGCTCTCCATCATCGACACTGCGAATCCCAATTTGACGGATTTCATTTGGTTGCATGGCAGGTGTGTAACCACCGTAGGCAATCAATTGTTCTGGACCATGACCCATTAGGCAGGCTACTGGCATGCCGTGAATATTGCCAGTTGGGCTGATGGTGGAGAGATTGCTGTCAGCATGTGCGTCGAACCATAGAACACGTAATTTTTTACCGTGATCTTTGCAATGTTTCGCGACAGCGCTGATAGAGCCTATCGCCAAACAATGATCGCCACCGAGCATCATAGGCATATGACCGAGTTTTAGCGCATTGCTTACTTCGTTATAGACGGCTTGATTCCAATCGATTGCTTCATTCAAGTGACGTAAGCCGTTGACGGGTGCCTGCCAAGGATTGGCGGGGCCATGTAAGTTTCCATGATCTACGACCGATAAATTTCTGGCTTCTAATGCTTGTGTGAGTCCCGCAACGCGCAGAGCGTCTGGCCCCATGCCTGCGCCTTTAACACTCGCGCCAACATCGGTTGGGGCGCCAATCAAGGAAATAGTTTTCATTGTCTCTTTTTGCTTTCAAAAAAACGGTCAGATGATGCGGAAATTCTTTTATCTATTAGAAAAACCTAAAGTGCCATGGTAACGCTTGATTGCGGTATTGAATCCTAGGATCCGTCTATTTTTTACTTCGAACGGGTGATGAGATTATATTCTTACAGACAAGAATTAGATTTCGTAATTGTCGGATATAATCGAATTTATAGAAATTTAATTTCACAGATGTTTAAAATTTGAAATTTAAGTGTTTTTACTCTTTGTTGTGCGGAATCTTTGGGAGTTTTAATTAGTTATGGATGCATATGATTTGAATATTTTGCGTCATTTACAAGATGACGGGCGCATTAGTAATCTGCAATTGGCCGAGAAGATACACTTATCGCCTCCACAAACTTTGCGCCGAGTGCGTGCATTGGAAGAGAGTAAAGTCATTCGATCCTACACGGCACAGGTTGCACCTGAGGCTATAGGTTTGGGCGTTATGGCATTTGTGAGTCTGTCTTTGGATCGCGAGCAATATCGCAATGCGCGTGAGATTGAACGCCATCTGATGGCTTTTCCAGACATTATAGAGTGTCATACAATTTCTGGTGATTTTGACTATTTGTTGAAGGTGGTGGCAAACGATTTGAAAAGCCTGTCGCAATTCCTCACTGACAAGCTCATGCAAGTTCCGGGTGTCGGTAATTTACGCTCTATGATTTGTATGGAGGAAATTAAGCCAGTCAGTAGTTTACCTATTCGTTGAACTATATTCGTCCAATTTGCTTGTTGTGATGGTGGGCGTGACTTTCGTGGTGGTATGGAGAGCGCAAGAAAAACACAACGAAATGCAAATAATTCCTGCTCATGCCAGTTGCGTGCAGGTAGAATGCCAAATTGGTACGAAATCCTAAAAATGACTTTAATATTATTTGGGGTTTCGTTGGATGTTCGGTTTGCACAGAATCTTGTTTTTGACGTAAAACGGTATTCTAAGCAAGCATTTTAAAATCTCATCTTAAGGTGATACTTCATGTTAAAGAAAAATATTTTGGCAGCGGCTCTGGTTTTAGGTAGCGCATTGGTGAGCGCACATGCTGCTGCACAAGCAACTTATTTTGGTGGTTCTGTTGGTCGTGCTAAATGGAATTTTGATTGCGCTGGAGCAACAAGTTGCCATACTGCGGCAGGTACTTGGAAATTGTATGGTGGTCATGACTTCTCTCCTAATTTTGGTGTAGAAGGAAGTTATGTTTATCTGAACGAAGTGGGAGCCAGTAATTCTAGTCTCATCGGTATTTTTAATGGTCGTGGTGCTGATATTGCCGGTGTTGCAAAGACTACGCCGATGAACAATTTCGTTGGCTTTGCGAAGCTTGGGATTGCTTTCATGAAAGGTGAAATCACTGCATTATCAGTACTGGGTAACGGTTCTGATACACATTACTCTGGTCAACCACTGATCGGTTTGGGTGTTATGTATCAAATCGATAAAAAGGTATCGGTACGCGCTGAAGTTGATAATCGTAAAGTCAAAATTTCTGGCTTCAAAGACTCTACCTTTGGCGTGACTAGCTTTACGATCGGTGTGCAATCTGAGTTCTAAGATTAATCCTTCAGATTGCTTAGACGATTTCGATAAGATTTTTAGTAAAAATGATTTAGTTTTCTAGGCAGCAGCAAAGTCCATGGATTAAATTAAACTCAGACTTATCTATCAAAACAGCCGCATTTTTGCGGCTGTTTTTTTTCGCCCTAGTTACGGCTGACTAGATACGGCTGACTAGTTGCGCATCTTAGGGGCGCATCTTAGGGGCGCAGCTTGCTGTTCATTGAATCGCTGTGTTTTTTGTTGTTCCCAGGGTGTTTGTAAGGTGTTTTCAAAGCATATTTAATTGGGCTAATTCTCCTCGTAACTATTAATTCTGAGTTGATTGAGTTTTGTATGCATGGGATTGAGATGGGTACTATTTTCGGCTTTTTGGTATGACAAAGTGATATTTTGGATTGACCAAATAATGTAATTTGGTGAACCAAAAAAACATTTTGGTAAGACCAATTGTTGTTTTTTTGTGAGAATTTAAAAATAGTTTTCGAGCTGAAAGAAGGAATTTTAGGTGGTGGAAAATTATTTCTATTTGGAAATTATTTGAAATTAAAGCGAATTTAAATTGATTTTGATTGGTTTTTTGCCGATTTTATTGAATGATTGTTTTTGTGTGAATTGATAAATTGAACATGCTCGTTGAATTTTTTATTTGAAATTGTCAAATTTTCTATGTAGATAGTTCTCGCATTGTGTGAAGGAATACTTTTAGAATTGGTTCAAAGTTGGGTAGATAAAAAATATCTGAATTTTTACTCACGTGCGCGATATCGGTTGATCACTATGTCGAGATACTGCACCTGAGGCAATTCATACACTAGCTTATTCATAATAATTCGAGACCAAAGGAACACGATCATGCACAAGAAGAATTTGAAATACCAATTAGGGCGATTTGCTTTAACTAGTTCTGTACTTGCGATGGCAATCAGCAGTGCCTACGCCCAAGATGCCAAAAAAGTGGAAGAACAGCCTACCTTGGTGGTGGTAACTGGTTTACGCGCTTCTTTAGAAAGTGCCCTAAATAAGAAAAAAGATGACAACGGTATCGTTGACGTTATTAAATCTGAGGATATGGGTAAATTCCCAGACTCGAATTTAGCTGAATCTTTGCAGCGTATTCCGGGTGTGGTGATTGATCGCGATGCGGGTGAAGGCCGTAGTATTACCGTTCGTGGATTGGGGCAAGACTTTACGCGTGTCCGTATTAATGGCATCGAAGGTTTGGCAACGACTGGCGGTACTGATAGTTCTGGAGGCGCAAATCGTTCCCGCGGTTTCGATTTCAACGTATTTCCCTCGGAATTATTTAACTCTTTGACGATACGCAAGAGTGCATCTGCCGATGTGGATGAAGGTTCGCTGGGAGCGACCGTAGATCTGCAAACTATGCGTCCGTTCGATCTGCGCGGTTTCAACGCGACCGTGATGGCGAAAGGTCGTTATAACGACTTGTCGCAAAAGACTGATCCTCGCGTAGGCTTCTTAATTTCAAATACTTTTGCCAATAATACTTTCGGTGCTTTGTTATCTGGTGCGTTTTCAAAACGTCGTGTGTATGAAGAGGGTTTCAGTACCGTGCGTTGGGATAATGGTCCATCATCGGGTGGCTGGTGCTCTCCAGTAGGTGTGACGCCAGTTAACCCGACAACGACTGCGACGACCTGCGGTCCAGCTGCGCAAGGCGTGTCTCGTCTTCCAGGTACGGCTGAATATATTGATGCATACAATCTCGCTAGTTCGGCCAATAATTTTGCACCACGTCTGCCACGTTATGGCCGTTTGACGCATGATCAAGATCGCCTGGGTTTAACGGCATCTTTGCAGTACAAGCCGCAACGTGGAACTATCTTGTCTTTGGATTTGTTGTATTCCAAATTGGACGCGACACGTCAGGAAGATTTCTTGGAAGCGATTTCTTTTAGTCGTAGCGCCAGCCAAGGTGGTAAGCCACAAACCAGTGTGGTGAAAACAGAATACGCACCTAACGGCGCTTTGCTATACGGTATGTATAACGGCGTTGATATTCGTGCTGAATCACGCTTTGATCAATTATCGACAACCTTCACACAACCAACCTTGACTTTGGATCACCAGTTCAGCGACACATTCAGGATGAATGCTCGCGTCGGTCGTGCTACATCTAAATTTGCAAATCCTATACAAACCACGACAACTTTAGATGCGATCAATGTGAATGGCTATGCTTTAGATTTCCGCGCTAATGACCGCATGCCAACCATTACCTATCCGTTTGATGTGGCATCCTCAACCGGACCTATGACTTTGGTATCGGTACCACAAGTGACGACAGGGACGCAGCCAACTACTGTGACCAATACTTCAACCAGTGAAATCCGAATTCGTCCACAAGGTGCCAACAATCGTAATGATGTCGCTCACGTCGATTTCTCTTGGGATGCAATTGAAGACAAGTTAACTTTGCGCGCTGGAGCGGACTACAAAAAATACACTTTCGATTCTTATGAGTCACGTCGCGTCAATCAAAATGACACAATTTTTGCACCTAATGCAGGTACCAATATTGCGAGTCTGACTACACAATTAACTGGTTTTGGTCGAGGCCAAAATTTGCCAGCAGGTACACCAACCTCTTGGTTGATTCCCGACTTAAACGCAATTGCTAAAGCTTATGACATTTACTGTAATTGCTTGAAGAGTGGTCCAGCGGGCGGACCTGGCGACTTCACCTTGTCCTCCATCACTAATGGTAACGCGCGCGGTAATAATCGCGCTGTGACTGAAAATGACAAGAGTGCATTCCTGATGGGAGACTTCACGAATAATATTTTTGGTTTGCCAGTGCGCGGTAATTTTGGTGTGCGTTATGTACAGACCGAGCAAATCGCAACAGGTTATCAAGCGAATGCCGGTGGTACGGCAGTGTCCGTGCGTAATTCTTACAACGATGTCCTGCCTTCAGCCAATATTGCTTTGAATCTGACTAGAGATTTCATCGTTCGTTTTGCCGCAGCTAAAGTGATGGCTCGTCCACAATTAGGTAACTTAAATCCTGGCGGCACGATCTCTACGACCGGTACGCTTTCGGTGACTAGTGGTAATCCTTTGTTGGAACCGTTCCGCGCTGATACCTTTGACTCCAATTTCGAATGGTATTTTGGTAAAAATGCGTTCTTAGGTTTAGGTCTGTTCCAAAAGAATATTAATACCTACATCCAAAGCATACGTACTAACGTAGCGTTTAAAGATACAGGCTTGCCTATGTCTTTATTGCCATCGAATTTTACCGGTGAAGAAGTATTCCAAGTGACGGCACCGATTAATACTAAGGGCGGTAAGTTGCGTGGCTTTGAATTGAATTATCAACAGCCATTCACTTTCTTGCCAGCATGGGGTAAGAACTTTGGTACTTTGTTGAACTATACCTATGTCAACTCTAAAATTGAATATGTGGTTTCACCAACCAGTGCCGCGACGATTACCGATGATTTGCTGAACTTGTCACCGAAGTCTTGGAATGCGACGCTGTACTACGATGATGGTGCATTCAGTGCTCGTGTCTCTGCTTCAAAACGTTCTGCGTTCTTGACGCGTGTCCCAGGTCAAAACAACAATGACGTAGAAGGAAAAAATGGTACGGTCAACGTTGATTTGTCGATGACTTACAAACTCAATGACAAGTGGGAATTTAGTTTCGAAGGCACTAACTTGACGAATCAGGCAAACGATCAATTCATTAGCCGTGCTCGTGATAGCGTGGTGGTGAATAATGTAACCGGTCGTGAATTCTTATTAGGTGTGCGTTATAAGTTCTAAGTTCTAAATTCCAAACTCTAAATGCGTGCCTTAATTGAAGGTGCCTGATAGTGTGAAGTAAAAGCGGCGCGGCTTAACGAGTGATTGGTTAAGCCGCGCTATTTTTTATATGAAAAATTTGTTGAGAATAATCGAGAAGCAGTGATGAGTAGACATAACAAAGAGATCAAATTTGCGAGTAAGTGTTGGTTGTACATTATTCGCTGTAGTCTCGTAATAGCCTCGTTTAACGCTTGTGCAAGCGACCCGTCAATTGAGCAAAAAAAATACGCATATCCCAGCGATATGTCGTGGGTCACAGCGATACAAGGCGGACGTGGTGGACAAATTTTGCGCGTCACGAATTTGCAAAAAGAAGGACCCGGCTCTTTGCGCGCAGCACTCGATACCAAGGGTGCGCGGACGATTGTGTTTGAAGTTGGTGGCGTGATCGACCTCGAGCGCAGCGTGTTACAAGTGACTGAGCCGAATGTCACAATACTCGGGCAAACTGCACCAGCACCAGGTATTACTTTGATCCGTGGCGGCATTAATATTCGCGCACCACAAACCATCATTCAACATCTACGCGTGCGCACAGGCGTGGACGGTCAGACCAAGGCGAGTGGTTGGGAAGTGGATGGTATTAATGTCTCGGCTGCGCATCATGTTTTGATTGATCATTGCAGCATCAGTTGGGCGATCGATGAAAATATGTCGGCATCTGGTCCGCGTTTCAAAGGTGACACGCCCGATGAGTGGCGCAAGGGAACGAGCCACCATGTTTTATTCTCAAATAATATAGCCGCAGAAGGCTTGGCGGAAGCCAGTCATGGTAAGGGCGAGCATTCAAAAGGAAGCTTGGTACATGATAACGTGACGCAGATCGTCTTCTACCGAAATATCTGGGCGCACAATGTTGAACGAAATCCTTTGCTGAAAGGCGGGGTGCAGGCGAGCGTGGTGAATAATCTGATCTACAATCCGCGCGCTAAGGCGATTCATTACAATTTGATGGCCTTAGAATGGGGCGAGCATGCCTACCAACTTGGTAAGTTGAATGTGGTGGGTAATGTGATGCGTGGTGGTTTATCGACGAAAAAGGGTTTGCCATTGATGAGTTTGGGCGGGGATGGCGATCTCGCTTATTTTGAGAAAGACAATATCGCTGTCGATCAATTTGGTGCAGCATTGCCTATGCTAGGGCGCTATGGCCAGACCCGTGCGCAGTTGTTGGTGAAAGAGGCGCCTATCGATTGGCCTGAAGGCTTACAAACGATGCCAGCGCGTGATGTCGAAACCGAATTATTGCGTTATGCGGGTGCTCGTCCTTGGGATAGAGATGCGGATGATGTTCGGATTTTGTACTTTATTGCCGAGGGACGTGGAGTCATCATCAATGATGAGCGCGAAGTTAGTAGCTATCCAAAAGCCAAGATGACACAGTCAGCGTTTAATGAACAAGAATGGGATTTGACAACAGGCATGCCGAAGGCAGTTTCACGATGAGCGTCTGGACAATGTTAGTTGCTCTAGATGGATTATATGCATGAAATGAGTCTGCTCGCATGGTGTGTCTGTGCAATCGCAATATTAATTACGGGTATTTCTAAGTCGGCGTTTGGTGGCGCTTTAGGCGGAGTCGGCGTACCTTTAATGACACTATTTTTGTCGCCTCGTTTAGTCGTCGCGGTACTCCTTCCGATACTCTGCGTGATGGATGTATTTGGCGTCAAAGCCTATTGGAAAAAATGGTCAGTCGCAGAGTTAAAAGTTATTTTGCCAGGCGGAATAGTCGGCATTGTTCTTGGCGCGTTTGCGATGGGTGTGTTTTCGGATAAGCATATCAAAGGCATGATAGGCGTGATCGCGGTAGTGTTTATGTTGGACAGGATGTTTCAACTGCGACAGCGGCTGCGCTGGCATCATCAACCCGGCAAATTATTTGCACGCGTGTGTGCCATGGTGTCGGGTGTGACCAGTACCGTCGCACATGCAGGGGGCCCACCGATCTTGGTGTATTTGATGGCGAAAGATTTGGCGAAGGAACAATTTGTTGCTACCACCGCCGTCTTTTTCACTGTGGTGAATGCAGGTAAGTTAGTACCTTATTTGGCACTAGGATTCTTCACTGTAGATAGTTTGCAAATCGCTGCTTGCTTGGCGATTTTTGCACCATTGGGGGGGTGGATGGGTTTGCATGTATTGCGGGTGATTCCCGAACGCTATTTCTATTCTCTGGCGACAGCTTTGTTGGGGATTTCTGGGATGAAGTTAATCTACGACGCGCTGTGAATTATTGCAGATCAGTTCTACTGCGTACTAAACATCAATTGCATCTTCATCATTGAACCGCGTGCTGTACACGGTTCAACGACATAGACAAATTAAGCTGATAAAGTTTCGGTATAAGTTTTACCGTTAATCTGAATATTTTCCAATTGTAGATTCTGCACATGATGCAAGAACCACGGTGTGCTTTGATTGCGCACCGTACCGAAATCGCAATGACGGATGCTGACGTTTTGTATGGGCAAAATGGCTTGCTTGGTCTTGCCGTTATAACTTGATGCCACAGGGCCTAATAAAACGAAAGCTTGATAGGCTGAATAGTTGCCACCGTCGATACTCACCGTGCCGACTTTTACATTCGAAATATGAATGTCGGAAATCACAGGTGGACGAGTGCGAACGCTATCATCCGCTGGTGCGTAATCGCAGTCGATAGTAATCACCGCACCCGCGCTAGAAGACACTGTTTGTAGGGGAATTTGCGAATCCGGCAAAGGTTTGTAGAAACCCGGCGTAGTCTTTACCCCATTCGGTATCGTGATGTTGCGCACATAGAAGTGACGCAAAAATCCACCGCGATTCATATTGGTTTTCATGCGAATCGCTGTATTTAAAGCGTCCTTATCCCAATGCATATTGCGGAAGTCTAAATCTTGCGCGTAGACGTGTTCGATACCCGCAGCCATTTCACTGCCAAGCGTTACAGCGCCATGGCCGCTATTCATCACACAATGCTGAATCACGATATTGCGCGTAGGCCCAAACTGCGTATCGCGGTTTTTGCCAGATTTGATCGCAATACAATCATCGCCTGTATTGAAGGTGCAATGATCGACTAGCACAGTGTCACAGGCTTCTGGATCAAAGCCATCGCTATTGGGACCCATGCTGTCCATATTCACTTTGCTGATCAGCACCTTGCGGCATTTAACCGGATGATGCAGCCAGAATGGTGCGGCTTGGATTTTGTAGCCTTTGAGCTCGACATTGGTACAGCCTATTAGCTCTATCATGCAAGGACGAAGATAATGGCCGACGCCAAAAATACGGCCAGAAGTGGGGATGCCAATTTCCGATAACACCGGTAAAAAACGCGAGTCAGTACGCCATTTATCGCCCACACCTTGGACTAATTTTTTTGCATCATCACTCAATGCAGGAGCCAGTTGATCTAAGGATTCTGGATTGTTCGCATTGACATTCACTTCGGAAAATTGAATGGGCTTTTTCGGATTTTTGCGGCCTTTCCATTCCCACCAATTTGTACCGTTTCCTTCAAATCGGGCTTCAAATGGCGTACCGCCTTGGCCATCTAAAATACTCGTCCAATCTTCGCCCGTGAGCGCAATATTGTTCTCACCATAGGCGTACACCATAGGCGAATAGTTCAAGCAATCATTGCCTTGCCAACGTGAGATCACCAGCTTGCCATTTTTGCCGCAATCGATATCGCCGTACTTGGCGTAATCGGCGGGATTCGCGCTGAAGAACACATGCGCGTTCGCCGCCAAATGTAGATGCACATTCGAACGCAAGCGTATAGGACCTGCGCAGTACCAATTTCCCGCTGGGATGATAACGCGCCCGCCTCCGGCTTTATTACAGGCTAGGATCGCTTGATTAATCGCATCGTAGTTATCGTGCGAGTCGGGTTTGGGTGTTAGCACTTCGCCTTCAATCGCGCCTTCTGTATCAGAAGCAATCTGTGCATTGACGGTGATGACCTCACAGGTCTTTGCGCCAAATTTGGTAATCGGAAAATCACGTTTGGCGAATTTGATAGGCTTGGCAAATTGTTTGAGAATTTTTTCTGCACGTTGCCACGGGTCGCTTTCTGCCGCAGTGGAGAGTTGCGATAGGCTGAATGCAGGGATGCCGAACAAGCTGGTGGCGGTAGAGTAGCGCAGTAATGCGCGGCGTTTGATGTTGAATGTGGATGTCATAATTTTTGTCTTTTGCTTGAAGAAAGAATTTAAATAAGGCGTTGTGAAACCCTTGAACAAATAAAATAGTGTAGGGCGGGTGCAACCCGCGCCGTTTATTAGTTGAGTACCTGAGCAGTGCTGGTGCTCAATGGTCTAGCGGCGCGGGTTGCTCCCGCCCTACGAATGCTTCAATTTCTATCACGATAAAAATCGTTTATTTCTTCCCACTGCTCAAATTCACTTTAATCGGATCTTGATAACGCGCAGCCATCTTGGTCAAATACGCATCCCACTCTTCTTTGGTTTTAATATCACCCCAACGTTCCCAAATCGCACCAGCGTAATAGGTCATGGTTTTACCGCTATTCACAGGGGCTAAAATTAAGTGATTTAATTGATCTTCGGTGTAGTCCGTTGCGGTCGGTAGAATAATCGCGGTACCAAATGCGCCCTTAGTCGTCTGCTGTATCCATTGCGACAGCGAAGTTGATTTTAGATTTTTTTCTACACTGATCTTGGGTTCCTGGCCTTTGTCGGAAGGTGTTTTATTTAAGCCCACTGCCGCGGTTAATTTAGCATCGCCCGCATACTGAAATGTACTTTCTATCTTATCGAGATAATGTCCCGCATCGACTGTAAAGCGTTTAGTTTCGGTGATCGCTACGCCTGCTGCATCCCAGCTTTGATAGCTGAGTTCAAATACCGTGCGCACTGGGCCATTCGCTAAGATTTTCCATTTTTCGTAATTAATGCTAGTGTAAAGTTGCTTGCCATCCCAGATGCCTGTGCCACCGCAGCCGCGCGATTTGCCGACGTTGTACATGTCTAGGCCTTCACCCTCATCTTTGTGATAATGGTCGTGCCCTTTGTTGTACCAGCGATCGACGATAGGGTAGGGGACGCGTTTAAACCAAATGTCTATGCCGCTAGTGACTAGAACTTCTTTGGTGACACCAGCAGGCGCGGGAGCCGCTAAAGCTAAGCCATAGGTGCGATGTCCTATCTTATCATTTTCCCATGCAAAGTCGTCGAGCCGTTCTGGCACGTGGCGACCGAAGGCTTTTGTTTCAAATACAGGTGCGACCGTGTCGATTTTTTCTATGGTGAATTCTGCTGACTTTTCACCCGCCGCAAAATTATGTTGGAAGATCAATTCACCGTAAGCGATTCCCACGCCTTGAGGGTCTTTCGCTTGCGGTGCGACATTGGTGACTTGATAGGGCAATACTTTGCCGTTTTTGTCCTTGACGGCGATTCTTTGTATTAGTGCATGCGGTAGGTATTGGTTAACTTGTGACCATGGGATAGTAATCGTCTCAGATGGGCGTGCATCCGCTAACTGATGACTGACGGTAACGTGTAATTGTTCTTGTGCATGAGCGTTTTGACTGGCTATGCTGAATAAGCTGAGCGGCAATAAGCCTAGGCTTACGGCGAGAGAAGTAAAGTGGAGTCGCATTAAGTGTCATCCCAAAAATGTGAAAAAACCTGTCACATCTTTATCTCGATGTGACAGGCACTTTAAATTGCGTGGTAATTAATGATGCTCACGGTAATCCGTCTTATCCGAGCCTGTGGGTACGTAATGATAGGTTCTGACTTTATGTTCGACATTGAAGGCTGGATTCTTCAACATCTGTAAAATTTCCGCACCTGCCATCAGCGTGGGACCGTAACCGTGCAAAGCTTCTACGCTGGTCGGACGGTGATAGTAGTAGGTTTGATCGCTGGCGAAGGTGGTTCCTACGCAGATACCTTCGATCTCCCCTTTCTCGGTAATACGAGTGGATAAGCCCGCCCAGCCCGCCTGCGCGATTGAGCCCCAAGTTGTTGGGCTGATCCAGCCTTGATTAACTGCATGCGCAATCGCATACACAAACATGGCGCTGGCGGAGGTTTCCAAATACGAATCGTGACGATCTATCATTTGATGCCACAAACCCTGTCCGGATTGTTGTTCGGCGATCCCTTTTAAACTTAGGCGTAATTGGTTCAAGACTTTAGGATAGCCAGGATGGTCTTTCGGTAAAACATCGAGCAAATCCGACATCGCCAATACTGCCCAGCCATTCGCGCGTGCCCAATAGAAGCGTGGTGCATCAGGATTATTCGCATTCCAACCGTGGGTATAGAGATTATTTTGCGGATTGAACATGTAAGCGGACATTTGCAATACATTGCGTACTGCATCATCAAAATATGTCTTGTCACCTGTTAAACGACCGATTTCGGCTAAGGCCGGAATGCCCATATACATATCATCCGCCCATAGAGAAACTGCTTGCGGACGTTTGCGTGCCAGCGTGCCATCACTTAAACGAAACTGTTGCTTACTGACCCAATTGCTGCAGGTTTGTATCATGTCGTTTAAATCTGGTCCGATTTTTGCGAGTCGCACGCGTATTAATGCAGCACACATGGAGCCAGCGTCATCGAGCGAACGTGGATCTAAAAATCGCGAAAAGCTATTGCCGCGTTCCAGATGAAACTGGTCTTCCTGCGCTTTAAAATAAGGCTTAGTCTGCGCAAAGAAACTAAGGTGACGCTCTGTCATATCGGTAAAGCGTTTGTCATTGGTGGCAGCGCGTACTTTCAACAGACCAGAATGAACCACGCCCATCTCGTACACCATGATGCCGTAATCGCCTTTGCTAGGTTCAAAGATCGCTTCCTTGATCGGCTTTTTAAAATCCGTGATGATAGCGCCGGTTGATTTATTAATCACGCGCGTTGGTGTGGTGGACTCTAAGTAAGTGCGAATTCTATGCAAAGCCTCAGTGACTTCTTTCGCGACTGGCTTTTTGTAAGGGACTGGATAGGTACCTTCGCCAGAGTCAGCCAGATTCGGATTGTCGGGATTACGGAATTTGCCGCCCTTATCATCTGCTATTGCAGCATTTTGAATGAACAAGGTGCATAGCACGGTGCACAGAATTTTGGCCTGAAGTTTCATAGTCGTCTCGAGTCTGGTTTTAAATTCGATGAAATATTTCAATTTGGTCAGACCATTCTAATGTGGTAAGACCAAATATGCAATGTGGACTAGCCGAATTTGTGTTTTTGCAGAAGAATATTTTCAAATAAATATCTGATATTTAAGCATGAGGTCAACACCTACCAAGCAGCATGATAGTTAATTTGATTTATGGGGGCGAGTATTATGATTCTTGACTATGCTTAGTCACCAAGGTGATTAAATGAATGTTGAGTGTTCATTTTAGCCAAGAAGATGGTGAGGCTGATGGTGGCCATGCAGGAGGCCGAGAGACTTGCAGTGTTAGCTGAATAGCAGTGCAATAGAGCGTCGTAGTGCTTTGTGTGTTGCGTGCTTGTCAAAAGTAAGGCGCTTCTAAACAAGGTTTCGCCTCAGCAGCTCACATAGATATAGCGATGGGAAATGGCACGTGAATAAAGTTCAGTCTAGCGAGTCAAACCGATTTCCCAGTTGATAAAGTCGGTTAATAGAAGATGATGTTAGTGGGGGAGATATCCGGCTGGCTAGCATATTACTAACCAGCCAAATATAGATAAGCCTGCTATGCCCAGTTCCGGCCGAATAACTATGGTGACCGGAATGTTCATACAAAATATGAACTTAAGCAGGATGTATTAAGCAGGGTGCGCCTGCAAAATTTGAAACAATTGATCTTTCAGTTGCATACGTACTTTTTTCAAAGTTTCTAAGGCGGCATCACCTAAATGTTCTACACCATTTTCTGCACGATTGATGGCTTTATCAGTGTCAGTGTAGTCATTGAACAATTTGGCAAAATGCGCGTTGGCTAATTTGAGCGTGTGTATGGTGTCTTTAAATTCTGGGAATTCAAGTGCCAGTGGGTGATGTTCAACTTGCATAAATAAAGCTCCTTTAGAGAATAGATACGACCAAATCGTATGCCAACGATGATAGGTCTATTTGCCTAAAGGAGAGCTGATCTAGATCAATTTGCGCTTTACTTTTTGCCGTGATGTAACCAAGGTAACATGAGCTCTGTGGTTTCGGCGGCGATATCGACGGAGGCCTCGGATTGATTGGCTACTGCGGCACAGATCGCTTCGATTAGGCAGAGGACGATACCTTCAGAGTTGAATTGTTGTTTGGTCTGGGCGTATAAAGTGACGTTGGCGATAGACGCGACTGGCGAACTGGGTCTGTCGGTTAGCGCCAAAATAGGAACATGACGTTTTTTTGCCTGACCTACCAAGGTCACCACATCACTAGAGTAACGTGGAAATGAAATGGCGATGACCAAATCACGTTCGGCGAATTTATACAAAGTACGTGACACTTGTGCTGGCCCGCCTGTACCCACATTGGCTTGTACGCTGTCGCAATAGTTGGTGAGCGCGTGGCACATAATGCCGCCCAAATAGGCGCTGGCGCCGTAGCCTATGATGTAGATACGCTCGGCATTTAAAATCATTTGCACAGCGCGATTACATGCATCTGGCCGAAATTCACGACGAGTTATTTCTAGATTGGCGATATCATCAGACAGCGAGCGGGTGATGATGTCTGTACTGCTCGATGCGCGACCTATCTCGGAACGTAAGCCTTCAATCGGTGCCAACATGGTTTCGAAGCCTGATACGAGTTCGGCACGAAACTGAGGATAACCGTCAAATCCTAATGCGCGGGCAAATCGATTTGCCGTTGCGTTGGAAATGCCTACCGCATCGGCTAATTCGTCGATGGACATAGTCGCAGCTCTGAAAGAGTTGGCAACGACGTAATCTGCGGTGATTTTGTGTGACTTGGATAATGCGCTGTAATGTTGACCTATGCGCTCGTTGATAGACCCCCCCTGGGTCAGCTTTTTCTTTGGACTCATTATATTTTTAGTGATCTTGCTGTCATTTTTATGGCCGATGATCTTTGTCATTTAGGCTGGAAATTACTGCTACATTGTGACTGTTTTTAGGCTGAAACGTACAGACTGCATCATTAATGATTACAAAGAATCACCCGATTTAGTCTAGCTTTAGCTCAGCTAGCATGGAAAATACCACAGGAAACCAACACGATCAATGATTGCCGCAAAATCTTGACCAGCACCTGTCTCATGTGTGTGGATAGTGTCTCAAAAGGCCTGCTACAAATGAAAAATGGCAGCTCACACTGCCATTTTTGTTCGTTCTTTGAAACTGTCGGTTTTGGGAAGTTTTATTCTTCGCGCAACCAGGTCTGAGTGCGACCAAACATCGGCATGCCGATATAACCACGAACTTCTAATTTTTTATTGCTGTCGATGAGTTTTAATTTGCTGCTATAAAGTTTGCCATTAGCTGGATCAAGGATCTTGCCGCCACTGTATTCATCGCCGTCTTTTTTGATATTGAATAAGATGGTTAAACCAATTAAAGGCAGGTCTTTATTACTGCCTTCGCATTTATCGCATTTAGGATTTTGATCCTGATCAGCATCGCGGAATAATTTTTCAATTTTGCCTTGAAACTCACCGCCGGACTCTTGGATGCGCACCAGAGATTTTACTTTACCCGTCTTGTCGTCTATCGTTTTCCACAAACCAGCGGGGGAATTTTGTGCTGCTGCAATTTGTACTGCTAACAGGCTCAGTACAGCGATACTAGATTTGATCAAGCTAGATTTATTCATGTTGTCTCCGATTTTTATAAAGAGGGAAAAAACTGCTGTTGGATTGTACGTGCAGATGTTGTGAGCGCGTATGAATTTACTAGAGTGCCAGCTTTAAAAGACCCAATTACAACAAGTAGGTGGTCTAAATTTTTTGCCTCGTAGTTTTAGGAAGGTATTTTTAAGCTGTCGCTGAGTCGAACTATCGCGGTTTGAGAGCGATAGGGTGAAGGCAGAATTAGGGAGAAAGCGCGGTAAAGACGCCTCCAGCCCGCGAACGAGAGAGGGCTGGGGTAAAAGGGGTTAAGTAAGCCAAAGCGTCATTTTTGTGAAACCTCAAAGTGCAAATTGACGAGCATCGCGTCTGACTCAGTTGTTCTGAATTACGGCCTGTAACTGTGCTTCTAACTTATCAAAGGAGCCTGTCCATCCTATCGTCATGCCAGCGCGTTCTTTCATAAACGCCTGTAATTCTTCTATAGTAAGCGCTCCATGTGGCTCCCAAGTCACAGTCACGCGAGTGCTGTCTTCGGCTTCTTCAGTAAACTGTACCGTCGTTAGCATCGTCTCAGGCCAGACCGGTGCCATAGGATGACGTGCGATATTTTCGTACTCATCGCAAAATTGTTGTGTGTAAACGAGTCGATATGGTTTGTCCATTTCGAGATAGGCGGCACGTCCATACATGGTTATATTATTTTCGCTACTGCCTTTCGTCATCTTATAAAACGAACTACCACCAACCCGAATGTCGGCGCGAATAAAGGACATCGTAAAACCAGTCGGGGGAAGCCATCGAGAAAAATGTTCTACCTTGGTCCACATTTCGTACATGACATCAATCGGCGCAGCAAAACTACGATTAATGACAAAGCGTTCTTTGTGCTCTATTTGTTCCGCGAGATATTCCGCAAAACGATCCCAAGTTGCCTCGCCACCTGCTTGCTTGATGAACTTGCGAGTTTCTGTAGCGGCTTCTGCTGTCGCCAAAGCCATCGTCATTTCCATCTGAGTTTTTTTACCGATGGTGGTGAATAACACGGTTACACGAAATAGTGGTGGACTGATCTCGGTCGCGCCGTGGTCATATACGAGTTTTTTGTATGGTTCGATCTCGTAGTAAGTCGCGATATTCGGATAATCGGTACCATCAGGGCCGTGCATGGTGTAATGCCAAGCGCCACCGACGCGTAAATCTTTGCTGTGCGTGGTTAAGGTAAAACCGCGCGGCCCCCACCATTGCGCAGCTTGTGCTGGATCGATCCAAGCATCCCACACCAACTCAACAGGTGCGTCATATACACGCACAAGGTAAATCTCATTTGCTTTTGGCTGCGTTAGCTGTGCTGGTGTTTTTTGATTTGCGGACATTCTTTTTACCTTTCTTTTCAGCAGTGACGGTTTGTAGATAGAGATCAAGACGATCAAAACTTTGTTCCCAAAAAATGCGATATTGCTCCACCCAATCTGCCGCCACCTTTAAGGCTTCGCCATTGAGTTTGCAAGGACGACTTTGCGCTTCACGCGTCTTGGTAATTAACCCCGCGGTTTCTAAGACTTTCAGATGTTTGGTGACCGCAGGCAGGCTCATCTCATTCAAAAAGGGCTGAGCCAATTCCGATACCGTCGCGTCTCCTTGAGTAAGCTGTGCCAAGATAGCCCGTCGAGTCGGATCGGCGAGCGCAGAAAAAGTGAGACTGAGTTGATCTGTCATGATGCATTAATAATAAACTAATTGGTTAATTAACCTATTGGTTTAATAATAGTTTGACTTAGTAGAGGCGTCAAGGAGATTTTTGCTAGGTAAAGATGTGCTTGATTCCTCTCTACATTCCTTTATCACCTTGGCTAAAGATATAAAAACAGCGCAGGTCATTTTCATGTTGTTCATTTAAATTGTAGAGGAGCGCCAATTTGAGTAATTCGATTCGCACCTGCTTGTGGTTCCGTGACGGACGCGGCCAAGAAGCTTCAAAGTTGATCCAAATCAAACTTGAGCCAAAACTAAGCATTTGGCTCTCAAAAAACGACAAATTGCGTTTGCCAGCATAAATGTCAGTGACGCAAAATTGCTGCAGGTTACAATGTTGTTTGACGAAAAAATCCGCCTTTTCAATGCAAATTCCAGAAGACAATAATCCGGTATCGGTGTCGAATCATCAGCCAGTGGCAGAGAGTGACAATGCGCAGCTCATGCGCATACTCGCGCGTATTGGATGGGCGACCCTGATTCTTTTGACCTTGATTGTGTTTGGTACGATAGGTTTCTATTTTTTTAGTGACCGAAGCAGTTGGGAGAATGCGATCTATATGACCTTGATCACGATCTCGACAGTTGGCTATGGTGAAGGCGTACCGCTCACTTCGTTTGGTGCCAAAGTCTTTGCGGGCGTGATGAGTATTGCTGGCTTGGGTGTGCTGACCTTTTTATTTACTAGCTTGACGGTATTTTTTCTTGAAAAAGATTTGGATTATTCTCTGCGGAGACGGCGAATGGAAAAACGTATTAGAAGATTGCGGCAACATTTTATTGTTTGCGGCTTTGGGCGAGTCGGACGCAATGTGGCTCATGAGTTGCAAAAGACTGGACGCCAGTTCGTGGCGATTGATCCTGAGCAAAACAATTTCGACGAATATTTAGATAAGTTTCCTGACCTGCTGTATCTAGCTGGTGATGCTTCTGACGACGATCTTCTCATTGATGCGGATATCGGCGATGCACGTGGCTTGTTTGCCGTCACGGGTGATGATTCACGTAACTTGATGATCATCATCACGGCCAAGCAATTAAATCCACGTTTACGTATTGTGGCGCGCGCGCATGAACTACGGAATGTAGAAAAAATGCGTAAGGCTGGTGCCGATGAAGTGATTAGCCCAGACTTCACCGGTGGCATGCGCATGGCGTCGGCAATGGTTCGTCCACATGTGGTCAGTTTCTTGGATGAGATGTTGAAGTCTGAGAAAAATTTGCGAGTTGAAGAGGTCGTGACACCATCGGATTTTCCTGCCACTGCGATGGGCAAACTAAGGCTGCGTAGCCCAGACTATATTTTGATCGCAGTGCGTGCAAGGAACGATTGGACCTTTAACCCTGATGATCAATATCTACTGCGCGCAGGTGATGTGATTGTAGCGATGACTAGCGCAGAAGGACGTGCTGAGATTGAACGGCATTTGTTGGATATGATTTAAGAACGCCAAAGACTTTCACTGGTACCAGAAAATGCAGGGCGGGTGCAACCCGCGCGCTTCATAAGTCGATTAACCAAGGCCAACATTGAGGCGGCGCGGGTTGCACCCGCCCTACAGAATCACATTCCTAATTTGTGATCAAAAACAGCTGAACAATAGCGCAAATACTTACTCAGTTTGAGCCATATGCGCGCTATGATTTTGCGGTATCAAGCTGCAGCGATTTACCAAGTAAAATCATCCGGAATTTTGTAGTCAGCATACGGATCATCCACATCAATTTCGTCAGATGTTTTCTTGACGCGCACCACCAAAGATTCGTCGCGTTCAGCGATTTTATCAGCGACAACGCGTGGCACTAATTCTACTTTTCCATCGATACACACAATCACCAGTCGACCTGCGGTCAGATGCCCCTGTACCTCTGCTGACACATAGATTTTGTCGATCTTAGTACCGTGTGTGTAGTAATAAGTAATGTCGCCATTACCTTTGCTTTGGCGATTGGCTTGCACCATCTGTACGATTTGTGCAAACACCGCTTTTTGCGCCGCTGCCGCGTCGCGTTGTGCATTCAATTCACGCGCACGTTCCGCATTCTTTTGTTGCGCTTCCAGCGCAGCGACCCGCGCCTGATCGACAGTTTCAGTTCCGGTACGACGTTCCACTTTTTTCTGATTGACTTTGTCGTGATGCAGTTGCTTGGCCTTACCTTTATTGATTAAGCCGGCTTTGAGGAGTTGATCTTGCAATGAGGCCATAATAAATTTCCATGAAATAAGTGCTAGCGATCTTAGACAGGTCTGCCGATCCGCTGAAGGGCGTTAGGATAGCAAAGTTTTGGGTTCTGTGGCGTTTCGCGATGATGTCACCACGCAAGTCGGGCGCCATCCATGCGGTTTATTCGCTGGGCAAAGATGTACAATGATGCGCGGTAGTGGAAATTCTTGAATGTTGGTGGTTGACAGTTTGTCCCCTTCATCATCGAACGTTTTTTTGAACAGAAACATCTAGTCATCGTGCGGAAGATAAATATGAAATTACTCTTACAGACATTGCTGATTTTCAGTTTTACTACCTTGAGCCTACTCTCTCGAGCCGATGACTTTTCTGACGGTGTCATTTTGTATGAACAGCGAAACTTTCCGGCAGCAGCCGCTGCATTCAAAAAAGCTGCAGACAAAGGAAAACCCGATGCGCAGTTTAATCTTGGTCTGATGTATTTAAAGGGTGAAGGTGTCGAGCAAAATTACGTCGAGGCGAAAGCGCTATTTGAAAAAGCAGCGCAGCAGAATAATGTGCGAGCGCAGGTCAATCTTGGCCGCATGTACGCAAAAGCCAAGGGCGTCGCGCCCAATTACGGCATGGCAGTCTATTGGTTCAACAAGGCAGCAGAACTCGGGTATGCCGACGCGCAATATAGTTTAGGCGTTTTATATGTCAATGGGATAGGCGTTTCGCGCGACTATGATAAAGCACGTGATCTATTTTTAAAGGCGGCACAGCAAAATGACGCCAGCGCGCAATATCAACTTGGCCTCATGTACTTCAAAGGAAAAGGTGTTGCGATCGATAGGGTGGCGGCTCTGAAATGGCTTATTCTTGCAGGTGACTATGATGATGCAGTGACCTATCGCACCTACGCAGAGTCGCAGATGAGTCCGAAAGAAATTGAGGACGCTAAGCTGCAGGCAGTACAGGCAAAGTGAACTACTAATTATCTACGGACGTTATGTGCCCAACCGAGTATAGACTTAGTGCTACAAATTGCCTTACACCAAAAGAATATAGCATCTACGCCTTATAAACGAAAAAAGCCTATGAATAGAATTCTTATTAAGCGTATTGGTGTAATAGCACTCATGTGGTTTTTATTTTTCGTCGCTTTTTTATTTAGAGCAGAAATACTGCCTAAGAGTTGGCACGACGGATTCTAGTTCCTATTAATTGGCCCACCATTATTCGTTCTGGGAAGTTTGATAAGTGAAATCATTGGCATTAGTTTGAACTCGGTGTTTTTTTCTGCTTACCTGGCCTGCGACGAAAATCTGAGGAAATCGCATTCCAAACGAGAGATTAATCATTCTCGATGCGTAGAATATTCTGGGCCGTTTTATATTTAATTTTCATGTTTATCTTTTTTGGCGGTATTGCTTGGTTGTATCAGAATTATATTGCTGACACTAATTTACTTGCGTATTTCCACAGTTTGTAAGGCGGGTGCAACCCTTGTGGCCCATGAGTTTTTCTGCTTTGCGTATTCGCTAGACGGCGCGGGTTGCATCCGCCCTAAAAAATCGTCATTGAATTCAGTGGTAGAAAAATCAGAACTATTTCATTCATCTCAACCGAGTTACTTATGCATAATTTTTTAAAAAACTTCATCGCTTCTCTCTTCATCGCTTCTCTCTTCATCGCTACACTTGCGGTCATAGCACCCGTGATCGCACAAGACACGAATACGGACTGGGAAGTCCAAGTAAAAAAAGCTGACGATATCTATTGGCATGATTTTAATTTCGGTACCTCGGCTTCACTTAATGCTCACCTTGCGCAAGACGTCGAGTTTTACCACGATCTCGGAGGAAGCTTGCTTGGCTACGATGCCTTGTCTAAGGTCAATGCTGGTATGGATAACACCAAGGATCGGGGACGTCGTGTGGTCGTTCCAGATACCTGGCGCGTATTTCCATTGCGCCGCGGGGCCGACATTTATGGCGCAATTATTATGGGTGACCACGATTTCTTTAGCACCGAATCGGGAAAAATTAAAACGAGAATATTACGTTCTTCGTTCACGCACCTCATGCTGCTAAAAGACGGTGTTTGGAAAGTCGCACGCATTTATAGTTATAACCATCAACCTGTAGCGGGGGAAGAAAGGTAGTCAGTAGGGAGGCAATCGGCGAAGCCGCATTACACCGTCCGATAGTCAAATGAGAAGCGACAAAAAATTGTTTACATGTCTAACTCCTCAAAGAAAATGAAGTATGGGCGTGATCAACATTTATGCCGCGTAATACGCCTGCAGCTATTGGCGCCCTACAAAAAGCTTAAGCCTTACCGAGCACTTATTTGTCGAAATGATTGAAGAATAGGGAGTTGTTGTATGGTTCCAATTATCACAGCATTCGCCGCTTCGCCAGATCGCGGCAGTCAGGTAGGGCGGGTGCAACCCGCGCAGTTCAAATGTCGATCAACTATGTACATTGGTTAGGCAGCGCGGATTGTATCCGTCTTTCATAGCGATAATGTGAATTGGCTAAAGAGTGAGGTGTGTAAATATGTGGATAGTAAGACAGATGTGTAATTCTGAATGGGAAGAGTCTAAAGAAATCTTGTTAAGGGCGGGATTGGTTTCGGAATACGCATGTGAAATGTTTTCAATGTATATGAACGACGGATTTCCATTGCTGGTTGCTCACAACATTCAAACTCATGCACTCTTATTTCGTTTAATTAATCACCCCAAAGATTGTCCTGCCGCTTATTACTATCTTTGGCAGAATATGGTCGTCGAATTTTCTGACTTGGATGCGAGCTATTCCTTTCGTTACTTAAACGGAAACCATGAAGGCAATTTGCAATTCATTATTGAAGATGTATGTGATGCGATTCAAACCTTAGGTCCATTATTGGACGGTCGTCCTACTCAAAATAATTAACGCGACAATTTAATTTTGTGAATGTTAAACAGAACGGGTGTGGTAGGCAAAGCCGTATTGCACCGTCCGAACAGGGAGTTGTTGAATGGTTCCAATTATCACAGCATTCGCCGCTTCGCCCGATCGCGGCAGGGGATTGGCGCGTGACATGCAGGTTCGTTGGGCTTTTGAAGAAGTCGGACAAGCCTACGAGGTTCGTCTGGTTTCTTTTGCTGAAATGAAGGAGCCAGCTCATCTTGGGCTGCAAGCGTTTGGTCAGATTCCAACATATGAATATGAAGAACTGTACTTGTTTGAATCCGGTGCGATCGTGCTTCATATCGCACAAAACCACACGGGTCTTTTACCTGAGAATGCCGATGCAAGGGCGCGAGCAATTAGTTGGATGTTCGCGGCGGTGTCGACCATAGAGCCCGTGATCACACAACGCGAAAGCGCGATCTTCACAGAGAAAAATCAAACGTGGTTTGCTGAGCGCATGCCAATGTTAGAAGACAGTATAAGAAAACGATTGAGTGCTCTGTCTGCAAGACTTGGCACCGCAGATTGGCTCGATGGCAGCTTTTCTGCAGGTGACTTGATGATAGTGCAGGTGCTGCGTCGATTAAGTAGTTCGGGTTTGCTGGCAGAGTATGAAAATCTTGCAGCATACGTCGCGCGTGCTGAAGCGAGACCTGCGTTTAAGCGTGCTTTCGCTGCGCAATTGGCGGTGTATGAAGGAGCAGTATTAAACAAGTAAAATTTTCTTCAATCTTTGTATGCGGCATGAGAAACAGAGATACTCTGACGATGTTCGCTCAATGCTAATTTCTATGTCAAATTTAAACCTTCCCAATGCGGTGCTCGAAACATGGTCTGTTCAAGTGAGGACAGCAGAACTTACTTGGGTGCTTCCCGATGGTTGTCAAGACTTGATATGATGTGGTTCCGCGCAAGGTGTGGGGGAATGGTTCGTCACAGATTTAGCGGATAGTGCTTACGCCGTGCAATGTAATCCAGAGGACTACTTTATTGGTTTTCGATGCAGACCTGGCGTCCAGTTTGCTACCGACACTTTATTGCGAGTGGTGCGGCATTGCCATCTCGATGACAGTATCAAAATTTTGAGCTATTTGGAAGAGTGTACTTCCATCAACCAAGATGTGATTGAAGCGCTAGAGGTGCTTGCAAAAACAAGCAGCGTCGCTGACTCTGCTCGTTTATTGGGAATATCGGAACGAAGTTTAGAACGTCATTTGCAACGCCATACAGATCGATCCCCCTGCTATTGGCGCAATCTGGCACGAGTACGACGCGCAGGTGCCGAACTTGCCCATACGAGTTCTTTAAGTACCCTAGCTGCGAATCATGGCTATGCCGACCAAGCGCACATGAGTCGTGCATTTAAACAATGGTTCGGTCATAGTCCTAATGTACTCAGAAACGATCCTGCGCTGCTCGCTGCATTATCAAACTCCGGCTATTGACGATTATGACGGTGTCATCGGCGTACATAGTTCCACCAAAAATCCATTGATATCGGCGACATACGCCACCGTTTGTCCCCAAGGCATCTGTTCTGGTTCTTGTATCATGACAGCACCTGCCGCCAAAGCGTGTTGCATGGCGCTTGCGACATCGTCAGTCACTAAAGCGATTTCAAAACATGGTGTTGTGGGATCAGGTGTTTGCGTTGTTTTACCCATTTGCTTTAGCAGCGAGTGAGAACAAAATGAAAGGCAAGTCGTTCCCGTTTCCAGTTCTCCCCAATCTCCACCTTCGTGCAGAAAACGAGTTTGAAAACCAAAAGCGGCTTGATAAAACGCCAGCGCTTTCGGCACATCGTGTACATATAAAATCGTGTAACCCAACTTCATCGCAACTCTCCTTATCGTTAAATGAACAAGAAAGATACGATATGGATTGTTAGTCGTCTTGAAGAAATCCGACACATTGAGAATCTGTGCAAAGCATTGGTTTAGCGATGGGGGCACCTTTTTTACCTGTTTGGTTTTGGTGTTAATTTTGAATGTTGTCTTATCTGGTTAAGCTTCTCATCTCAATTAATAGTTCATCGGATGGGCGGCGCGAGTTCAATCCGCCCTACATGGTTGTAATGTTTGAATGTTATGGTTTGATCCCGTTTTTGATCGCTTATCAGTCGCCCGACCTAATTGTTGGAGTGCGCGCGTCGGCGGTCATTCTTGAAAGTTGGTTTCTGATATTTTGTCCTATTTTGTTTGTACGTTACTGAATTTGCTTATACCCCAACTTGCTTTATTAATTTGCATGGACTAATATGGACTAACTTTAAGGGTTCAAGGAACGAAACCATGCAAGTCATCAATATTCACGATGCAAAAACACAGTTTTCAAAGTTAGTGGAAGCAGTTTCTCAAGGCGATGAAATTGTGATAGCGCGCGCTGGGACACCCGCTGCGAGACTAGTTCCAATTACCACAACAAAAACAGTTCGCCAACCGGGTGCCTTGAAGGGCAAATTGCAAATTGCGGACGACTTCGACGCGCCGCTGCCTAGTGAAATTCAATCGGCGTTCGAGGGTGATTAATGAAATTACTCATCGATACGCATATCTATCTTTGGTGGCTACAAGATAACCCCAAACTCTCTGAAAAAGCACGCCAGCAAATTCAAGATGCAGCCGAAGTCTACGTCAGCAGCGCAAGCATTTGGGAGGCCACGATCAAGGCGTCGATTGGCAAGCTGAGTGTGGACCTTGATCAGCTCGTCGCAGAAATCAGCAAGAGCGGTTTTCAAGAGTTACCCATCACAGCAGCCCATGCTGCGACGGTCGCGCGCCTGCCGGAGATACACAAAGATCCGTTTGATCGTATTTTGATCGCACAAACGATGAGTGAGCCACTTCGTTTTTTGACAGCAGATGCAATCTTGCGTGGATATTCTGAATTGGTGGAGATTGTTTAAAAAGGTAGGGCGGCGGGTGCATAAGCGAAGTGTTAAGGCCGCAAGTGAATAAAGTATTACGTCGTGTTTGTTTAAATGTTGGAATGTAGTAGTTTGCCCCCGTATTTCGCTTCCGATGGAGTAAGAATGACTTCGATTAGTATAGAAATTAAAAACTGCAATAACTTCGATTCGGCGGTTATTTCGCTAGAAATGCAGAAGTTGAATATCAAGTTTGCACCCAATGGAACCGGAAAAAGCACGATTGCGAAAGCGATTCTACTCGGCGCAAAAGGCGATCAAGCTTTTCTAAGTGGACTTATGCCATTCAAACTTAGGAAAGAAAATCCAGATAACAAGCAACCGGAAGTTAAAGGTGCAGAAACGCTCAATAATATTATGTGCTTTAACGAGGAGTACGTTAGCCAGTTTCTTTTCAAGAAGGAACTACTTAGTAATAGCTTCGACATTCTCATTAGAACCGATGCCTACAAACAAAAAGAACAGGAAATAGAGGAGCTCGTCGGCAACATCAAGCAACTTTTTTCTGGAAATCTGGAACTGGAATCCTTAATAGCCACACTAAAGGAAATGGGAAATGCATTCAAGTTGAGTAAGACAGGCTTGGATAAAAAATCGACCGGCATGAAGGCGTTTTCGTTCGGCAACAAAATTCAGCATGTACCTGTTGGGCTGGAATCATACGCTCCATTCATTCAGAGTCAAAGTAGTGTTAGCTGGATTGAATGGCAAACCAAGGGGTGTGATTTTTCGGACCTGTCTGAAAACTGTCCTTTCTGCACTTCGCATGTAGTCGAAAAAAAAGACCAGATAAAAAAAGTTGGACAGGAATATGATAAAAACACCATCAAGAATTTGATTGCCATAATCTCTGTAATCGAAAAACTGGGCGATTACTTTTCTGATGAGGCTAAAGGCAAATTGACAGCAATCACGACCTTGAAGGAAGGGATTGAAAAAGAACACGAAGCGTTTCTTGCCACTGTAAAGAATCAGATCGACAACTTCACCGAAAAGCTAGAAAAGCTTAAGACACTTTCTGCATTTCAGTTCAAAGATGGTGAAAAAGTCGCAGAGAAATTACCAGCATATAAATTGGATTTGCAGTTTTTCTCAGAACTTAAGTCAATCAAAATGTTTGATGCTATAACTCCGATTAATGAGTCTATCGATGCAGTTATCGCGCAAGCTATGCAGCTCCAGATTAAGATCGGTCAACAGCGAACGGAAATGAAAAAAACCATTTCGCGGCATCAGAACGATATCAATGATTTCCTTGAATATGCCGGATACCGCTACGCAGTTGAGATTGTTGGCGACGGTGATCAAGCTCAATTAAAATTGCGTCATGTCGACCACGAAGAGCATCTTAGCGGCGCTAACCAGCACCTCAGTTTTGGCGAAAGGAATGCATTTTCCATTGTTCTCTTTATGTATGAGTGTTTGGCCAAAAAGCCAGACCTGATAGTTTTGGATGATCCCATTTCGTCGTTTGATAAAAACAAGAAGTATGCCATCTTGGAAATGCTTTTCCGTCGAGATACTAATTCATGTCTAAAGGGGAAAACCGTTCTGATGTTGACTCATGATGTGGAACCCATCATTGATACAATCAGATCTCTTGAGAAAAAGTTCAGCAATCAGACTTCGGCGGCTTTCCTGAAGTTGGTATCAGGACAAATATGTGAAGCTGGAATTGGCAAGGACGATGTTCAGACCTTTTCGCAGATTTGTAAGAGTGCCATCGGCTCTGAGAAGGATGATGTCATTAAGTTGATCTACATAAGGCGTCATTATGAAATCGTTGACAACAAAGGTGACGCTTATCAAGTGCTCTCGAACGTTCTCCACAAGCGGGCACGTGCATTAGATACGAGAGAGCCGAAAGGATTAGATGACGACCATCCTGAAATGGAGGCTTCGAAGTTTGCAAACGGATGTGCTGAAGTGTCGAATCGGTTGAACGGCTTTTCGTACACTGACTTGGTGAATCGCATTAAAGATATTAGTGCCATGAAGCTGCTATACGACACTTCCACGAATGGATATGAAAAACTTCAGGTTTTTCGTCTAATAGGGCTTGGGGTTGGAAACTCTGTTATTAAGAAGTTCATTGATGAAACATATCACATTGAGAATGAATTCATTTGTCAGCTTGATCCGGCAAAATTCGACACTATCCCCGAATATATCATTGCTGAGTGTGACAAAATATTGAAGCAGAACTAACCAAGAGTTTGCCATATGTTTTGTCGCTTTAAGCTTCAAGTTATGCCATCACTTTCGAAAATAGTTTGCATTTTGAAATTGGCATGTAATGCTGGTATAACTAGCGAATCTTTCGAAATCTTGCGTGACATTTCACTCATTTTTTTGCGTGGTCTTGAGAGTCGCTTGATTCACTTCGATTCTTCCTCATTCCGTGTATTGTTTGTTGATAAATGTATTAGGACTGATGTTAACCCACGACAGCTCGGATGAGAGCATCGTATACATAAGTAAGGTCTTATGAAAGTCAAATTTGGTATTGCTTTAATTTGCGTCTTGCTTGGCCTCGTTGTAGCAGGTTTTCAGGCATTTCAAGGGCATTGGCTTAGCGCCATTTCCGCTTTAATACTAGGACCAACGGTTGGTCTTATTTTTCTGCTCGGAATCGACGAGAGCCAAAATTCGCTGTTGATACAATCGCTTGCTGGTCTTGCAGGAGTTCTCGGATTGTTTGCAGTCTTCTTCGAACATCGTGCATTTGATATAAGGCGTACTGAGGCTCACGCGTCTGCTCTTACTGCATTTGTACAAATGGAATTCTCATGCCCTGTTATGGATGCATCAATTCGTAATATTCAACAAAAAGGAATTAGAGCCTGTGCACTGCAAGACAATCATGATCAGATAGGTGCAATCACTGAGCTTCAAAAAGCTAGAGCATTGGGTCCGGTCACGAGCCTTGTGGATTCGGCCTATTCCGTATCAAAGCCAAGCAATGCAGATTTTTGCGCTGAAGAATTTCGTGCAGCACAATTGCGTTGTCCTAGAGCGTTTTTGAGTATGACAAATAGTAGTCGAGAACTTCTTCTTAAATCCGATTGAATTGTACTAGCTCAGACCCGATCTGACAGTTACCAGTTTTTGTAGGGTGTCTGTCAGATTAGATTTGAGTCAAATTCTTTTCAACCCAAATCGCTTTCCCGTCAAGCAAAGTATCCATTGGCGTTCTGCCGCAGCACATTTTGCCTTGATGAGTTCGTTCATTGTTATAGTAAATGAGCCAAGCGTCCAGATCTTTTTGTAGTTCATCGAGCGCCGTATAAATCTTTTTACGGAACGTCACTTGGTAGAATTCTTGCAGAATAGTTCTGTGGAATCGTTCGCAAATACCATTAGTTTGTGGCGACATCGCTTTCGTTTTGCTGTGATCGATATCGTTGATTGCTAAATAAAGCTGGTAATCATGTTGTTCAACTTTACCGCAGAATTCCGTACCTCGATCCTTTAAGACACGCAGTACAGAAAGCTCATTGGCTTCATAGAACGGTAGCACTTTATCGTTAAGTAAGTCAGCCGCGGTGATCGGGGTTTTAGTGGTGTAGAGCTTACAATGCGCGACTTTGCTATACGTATCAACATAAGTTTGTTGGTAGATACGACCGACGCCCTTGAGGTTGCCCACATAGAAAGTATCTTGAGAGCCTAGATAGCCAGGATGCGCCGTCTCAATTTCACCGCAGGCTTCATCGTCATCCTTCTTCTTTTCCAATGCTGCAACCTGTGCATCGTTTAGGAGGATCCCTTCGCTTGCTACTTTGGCTTCCAGCGCCTTGAGTCGCTTCTTAAAATTTTCCAGATCGTGCCGCAACCAGATCGACCGTACACCACTGCCTGAAACGAATACGCCAAGCTTTCTTAATTCGTTACTCGTCCTGTGCTGTCCGTGCGCAGGATAGTCGATCGCATAGCTCTTAACGGCGTCTTCAATTGTGGGGTCTACACGATTCTTTAGATTCGGGGAGCGTCGACTTTTATCAATCAATGCTTCAACGCCACCTTCGTTTGCTAATTCTTGATAACGATAAAAAGTGTCGCGTGAAACACCCATGACTTTGCATGCTCGGGACACATTGCTCAATTCTTCAGCTAAATTGAGTAAACCAGCTTTATGTTTAATGATAGGGTTGTTAGTATGTAGCATGAGAGTTACCTTTCTTTGGTTTAGTAGGATTCGACACCCATATCTAAACCGGTAACTCTCATCTTTTCAAGTCGATGTGTCAGATCAAGTCTGAACTAATACAATTGAATATATCGCAACCTTTAATCCAGCTTTCTGTCTTTATCGCTTTCGAATTCAATCGTTCTCGCCACATCTGATAGTTCCACCACTCCCGCAACAAAAAAGCACTTCAAACCTCGAAGCGCTTTTTGCATTTACAACCTAACCGAAAAGCCAAATCACCCCAACTTAGCAAAAGACTCCTGCATCTTACTCAAAGTCGCAGAAAATCCCGCAACCCGTTCTTTCTCTTGCTCGACAACCGCTGCCGGAGCACGTGCCACAAAACTTTCATTGCTGAGTTTGGCTTGTGCTTTGTTGATTTCGGCTTCGAGTTTTGCCATCTCTTTCGACAGGCGTTCGCGTTCTGCTGCGACATCGATTTCTACTTTCAACATCAGCTTGGTTTCACCGACGATGGAAACTGGGGCTGGTGAATCTGGCAGGGTGTCGATGATCTGCACTTCTGACAACTTCGCCAAGGCTGCCATGTAAGGTGCGTAGCTTTCCATGCGTGCTTTGTCAGCCGCGTTGGCTGGTTGCAGCAATAAAGGTACACGTACTGCTGGAGACAATTGCATTTCACCGCGCAAGTTACGGCATGCGTCGGTTGCAGCTTTGAGGCCTGTCATCCAGCTTTCGGCGGCTTCGTCGATGGCATCAAGATTCGCCAATGGGTTGGCTTGCATCATGATGGAATCGCCTTCGGCTTTCAGCGTTTTGCCTGCCAATGGTGCCACGGTTTGCCACAAGGCTTCGGTTACGAATGGGATCACTGGGTGCGCCATACGCAGTGTTACCTCTAACACGCGCAATAATGTGCGACGTGTTGCGCGTTGCTGTGCTTCTGTGCCTTGTTGTACTTGCACTTTGGCGACTTCCAAATACCAGTCGCAGTATTCATCCCACACGAACTTATAGATGGCGGATGCGATGTTATCGAAACGGTAGTCGGCGAAACCTTTTTCGATTTCAGCTTCAACGCGTTGCAAGGTGGAGATGATCCACTTGTCGGCTTGCGAGTACGCTAAATCATTGTCAGTTGCGGTGCCGGTGAAGCCGCAATCTTTGCCTTCGGTATTCATCAATACGAAGCGGGTCGCATTCCACAATTTATTGCAGAAGTTGCGATAACCTTCGCAACGACCTAAGTCGAAGTTGATGTTGCGACCGAGAGAAGCGTAGCTCGCCATCGTAAAACGCAAAGCGTCTGTGCCGTACGCAGGGATGCCGTCGGCGAATTCTTTGCGTGTGGCTTTGTCGATGCTGGCCGCTTGTTTTGGATTCATCAAGCCTTGCGTACGCTTCGCTGCGAGATCATCAACACTGATGCCATCAATGAGGTCGATAGGGTCGAGTGTATTGCCTTTCGACTTCGACATTTTTTGGCCGCTGGAATCGCGTACCAATCCATGCACGTAGACGGTGTGGAAAGGCACTTTACCCGTGAAGTGCGCCGTCATCATGACCATACGCGCAACCCAGAAGAAGATGATGTCGAAACCAGTCACCAAGACGGAAGATGGCAAGAACAGTTTGCTATCGACGGTCAATTCTGGCCAGCCCATGGTCGAGAATGGCACGAGTGCAGAAGAGAACCAAGTATCGAGCACGTCGTTGTCGCGATTCAATGCGCCCGTGTAACCAGCGGCTGCGGCTTTTTCTTTCGCTTCTGCTTCATTGCGCGCCACGAAGACTTCACCGTTATCGCCATACCATGCTGGGATTTGATGGCCCCACCACAATTGGCGTGAGATACACCAGTCTTGAATATTGTTCAGCCATTGGTTGTACGTGGTGTTCCAGTTTTCTGGGACGAATTTCACTTCACCATTCGCGACTTTTTCGAGTGCGACTTCAGCGATCGATTTGCCTGGGAAGTGCGTACCTTCTGGGGCTGGTTTGCTCATCGCCATGAACCATTGATCCGTCAACATCGGTTCGATCACCACGTTGGTACGGTCGCCACGTGGCACCATCAGTTTGTGTGGTTTGACAGATTCGAGCAAACCTAATGCGTCGAGATCCGCCACCATTTGCTTACGTGCGACGAAGCGGTCCATGCCTTGGTAAGCCGCTGGGCCGTTGTCATTGATTTTGGCATCCAAAGTGAGAATACTGATCAATGGCAGATTGTGACGTTGACCTACAGCGTAATCGTTGAAGTCATGTGCTGGCGTGATCTTCACGCAGCCTGTGCCGAATTCTTTGTCGACATAGCTATCAGCGATGACAGGGATTTCGCGATCCGTCAGAGGCAGTTTCAACATCTTGCCAACGAAGGCCGTGTAGCGCTCGTCAGTTGGATCAACCGCCACGGCGACGTCACCGAGCAAAGTTTCTGGACGTGTTGTTGCTACTGTCAAATGACCGCTGCCATCGGCGAACGGATAACGTATGCGCCACATCGAGCCATCTTCTTCTTCTGACACAACTTCCAAATCGGAGACGGCGGTACCCAATACTGGGTCCCAGTTCACTAAACGTTTGCCGCGATAAATCAAACCTTGTTCGACCAGGCGTACAAACACTTCAGTCACCACTTTGGAGCGCTCTGCATCCATCGTGAAGTATTCGCGCTTCCAATCTGCAGAAGCACCCATGCGGCGCATTTGACCGGTAATCGTGGAGCCCGATTTTTCTTTCCATTCCCAGACTTTTTCTAAGAACTTTTCACGGCCCAAATCATGGCGCGAAATTTTCTGTGCATCGAGCTGGCGTTCGACTACGATTTGTGTTGCGATACCAGCGTGGTCGGTACCTGGCACCCACGCTGTGTTATGACCACGCATACGGTAGTAACGTGTCAAGCCGTCCATAATCGTTTGATTAAACGCATGGCCCATGTGCAAAGTGCCAGTGACGTTTGGCGGTGGCAATTGGATGCTGAACGATGGTTTGGATTCGTCGGTGGTGGCGGTGAAGTATCCGCGTTTTTCCCATTCGGTGCGCCAAAAGGATTCGATGTTGGCGGGTTCAAAAGATTTGGCTAATTCCATGATAGTGGCAGACGATAAAAGTTAAAGACCAGCGACTGATTGTGCTCTGTGTTGTGAGCGCTGAGATCAGCCATTCGGCGAAACCTTTGATTATAAATGAGCATTGCGACTTGCTCGAAAATATCGCAGTGAATTTAGCGCATTTTTACGTTTAATATATTTGAAGTCGCTCGTTTTTCCTTTGAAATCGCTGATTCCGCAGCATGGACATATTGATTTTGCAAGCACAAATTATGTATCTCTTCTAATTCTGTAGCATATTCGAATCGTCACTTCAAAAAGTGCAATGATGCTTTTGGGGAAATGTTAGGATATGCAATCTGTGCACAACAATAAAATTAGTGTGGCTTTGGAGACGTTTTGATTGATATGCTAAATGATCGAAGTTTGCGCATCAATTAAACTAAAAATTGAAAAATAAAACATCAAGAAAATCGACTCTACGAGCAGGTCGTTAAGAGCCTTTGCGCTGCTTAAGTTCTGTTCATAATCTGCATGAAGTGACTTAACAAGAGCTACGCTTGTTCTGTCCTAATGTAAAAGATTGTCTCTCTAGGTCGGCAACGATTGACTCAAAAGCTAACAGGCCGTTAGGCTTTGATTAATTAGTTTGGCAAATTTTTGTGCATGCAATCGCAACATGAGCAACGTGGGCAAGGTGAGAATCACATGAGGCATCCATTTAAATTGACTCTTTGTGTAGATAACAAAAAGTTGAGTGCATCGAGTGATACAAAACATTATTCTTTGTTGCAAATAGTTGTATTGGGATTACTGCTGTTTCTGATGCTTTCTGCACAAGCCGAGAGCGAGCACGAAGCCAGCATGGCACGCCTCGATGCGATTCAGGCGGCTGCTGATAAGAGCAACGACGAAGGTCTGCGCCAACTTATTGAATTCAAAAAAAATCTTCCTGCTGATGCCGATCCAAAGTTGCGTTTGGAAACTTTAAGCTTACTGAGTGGTTTGTACTACGATGCAGGCAAAGGTAGCCTAAGCAAAGAGACTGTCAATGAGTTTACTGCGTTAGCAAAAAAAATGCGCGATCAAGATGCATTGTTGCTGATAGATATCTTCGATAGTTTTGAGATTTTGGAAAAGTCGGGCGTGGCAGAAGCCTTTATTCATTTAGATAAACTGCAAGCGCGCGTATTGCAATCCTCCAGTATAGGCGTGCAGATTCGTTATCGAAATACTTTGGCTTCGTTGTATAGTATTTCGCATAAATTTGATGAAGCACTCAAGCAATATTTGGAGATGTTGAAGTTGTCTGAGTTACTGCCTAAGCGACAGGTGCAGGCACGCATGTCAACTTGGAGTGCGATTGCAAATTTGTATTTGCAAATGAAAGATCCAGAAAAAGCCCTAAATGCGACGACCGAAGCACTAGCCGTTTCTTCTGCCACCATCGCGCCAAAAATTTTCATTGAAATATCTATTTCTCGTGGCGTTGCATTAAGCGTTTTGAAGCGGAATGATGAGGCTTTGAAAGAGTATCAATCCGCTTTAAAAATAGGTCGGGAAGAAAATTTACCCTATACCGTGGCTTTAGCGTTATTTAATATTGCGGATCAATATTTAATAAAGAAGGATTTTAAGCGAGCGGAAATGTACGCTCGCGATGCGATGGCCAAGTCGCAAGCTTTGGAGGATAACTGGGGAATCGCAGGTGCGAAAGTGAATTTGGGATTTGCTTTGGGCGGACAAGGTAAGATCGCGCAAGGCGCGGAGCTGGTCAATCAGAGTTTGGAATTCTTTAAAAAGTCACACGCTAATACCGATGTTGAAATGATACTCGGTGAATTCTCACATATGTATGAAGATGCTGGTATGTATAAAGAAGCTTTAGCCTTGGTGCGTGAGCAGCAGAAACTTAGCGATGAAATTTTTCGCTCCGACAGAGCTAAAGCAGTGGCTGTTTTGCAGGAGCAATTCGACGCAGAACATCGAAAAAAACAGATAGAAATTCTGGCGAAAGATAACGCGCTAAAAGATGCCGACATTCAAAATCATCGTTTGCAACAGATAGTCGCTCTTTTGGCATCACTGGTTGCCTTATTGGCGGGGGCATTTATTTATGTGCTATATCGTCGCAGTAAGAAACTGAATGAGCAACTGCAAGAAGTTAACCTCCAATTGGAGTTCCACGCGGTGCGCGATCCACTGACCGGTTTGCATAATCGCCGTTCGTTTATTGCACTGATGGCAGCGCGACCTGGCAGAGTTGATGTTGAGCGACGAGAGGCTTATGTCAACCCTGACTGTATGATTTTGTTAGATATCGATCACTTTAAACATATCAATGATACCTGGGGACATGCGGTGGGTGATGTGGTATTGAAAGAAGTCGCTACTCGCCTGCGCAATGTGGTGCGTGATGAAGATATGTTGATGCGTTGGGGTGGTGAAGAGTTTTTGATTTTTTCTCCTAAGTCGAATCCTGAGCAAATTACCAGTTTGGTAGAACGCGTCTTGCGTGCGGTAGGTGAGACCGCATTTACTAGCAGCGAAATAAGCATACCTGTGACCGTGACGGCAGGTTTTATTTCTGTACCGTTCTCAGATGTCCCAGAGGAAATTTGTGATTGGGAGCGCGCACTTCAAATCGCCGATATGGCTTTGTACTTGGGTAAAACACATGGCCGTAATCGTGCCTATGGTTTGTCGCGATTGTTGGTGAGTCATGAAGAGGCAATTCCTACTTTAACGCATGATTTGGCTGCGGCAATTAAAGAAAACATGGTGGAAGTCATTGAAGTCCTTGGGCCAGTGCAAGAGCCATTAGTGGCGTAAAACGATCAAATTAATATTTTTTATAAGGGTATTTTTTTTGAAAATTCACCGCTATAATGCGCCGGCAATTCCTGATTTGACGGAATTGTAGGAATACTGAAGCAGTAAGAAGTATTTAAGTAAGATGTAAAACGCTAGGGGTCCTGACAAGTTTAACTTGGACACCTCTACAAATCCTATTTTGGGGATGCAGTGCTAGGCGCAAAACACAGCAATACGTCAGTATTGCGAGTATTTGCAACAACGCAATGCGCTCCAAAATTGGATTTTAGAGATGTTCGTTTGTCGGGTGAGAAATACCCTTGAACCTGATCTGGATAATGCCAGCGAAGGGAAGCAGCCAAAGCCGTGATGCCACTTCAACTGTATAGAAGGTGCGCCATCACCCAACTTGGAAACTCCTTTGCTGGCTCCGCGCCATCAATAAAGCAAAGGAGCCAAATGAACGCCAACCCACAATTCTTGTCCGCAACCGCTAAGGTGGACGAAGCCGCTATTCAAGCATTACCGAATTCCCGCAAAATTTATGTGACAGGCAGTCGTCCTGATATCCGCGTTCCTATGCGCGAAATTTCGCAAGCGGATACGCCAGCAATGTTTGGCGCTGAAAAAAATCCACCGATTTACGTTTACGATACCTCAGGTCCTTACACTGATCCTGAGGTGAAAATTGATATTCGTTCGGGCTTAGCTTCGGTGCGCGGTGCGTGGATTGCCGAAAGAAATGATACGGAAGAATTAGCTGGTCCAAGTTCCGCATACGGCATAGAGCGTTTGCATGAAACTAAGTTGCATGAATTGCGTTTCAACCTACAACGCAAACCTCGTCGCGCACTGCAAGGAAAAAATGTCACACAAATGCACTACGCGCGACAAGGTATCGTTACACCAGAGATGGAGTTTGTTGCGATACGCGAAAACATGCGCCGCCAAGAGTATCTGGAGAATTTGAAAAACTCTGGTCCTATGGGTGAGAAGCTGGCGGCAATGATGGGACGTCAGCATCCTGGTCAATCTTTTGGCGCAGCGATTCCAGCGCAGATTACGCCTGAATTTGTACGTGATGAAATCGCGCGCGGTCGCGCAATTATTCCCGCGAATATTAATCATCCCGAAGTCGAACCGATGATTATTGGTCGTAATTTCCTAGTCAAAATCAATGCGAATATCGGCAACTCTGCCGTAACTTCTTCCATCGGTGAAGAAGTTGAAAAAATGACCTGGGCAATCCGTTGGGGTGGCGACAATGTGATGGATCTCTCAACTGGCAAACACATACACGAAACACGTGAATGGATTATCCGTAATTCCCCAGTGCCGATTGGTACCGTGCCTATCTATCAGGCGCTGGAAAAAGTGAACGGTAAAGCCGAAGACCTGACCTGGGAAATTTTCCGCGACACTTTGATCGAACAAGCCGAGCAAGGGGTAGATTATTTTACGATTCATGCGGGTGTTCGCTTGCAGTACGTGCCGATGACAGCGAAGCGTATGACGGGCATCGTTTCTCGTGGCGGCTCAATTATGGCGAAGTGGTGTCTCGCGCATCATAAAGAGAGTTTCTTGTACGAGCATTTCGAAGAGATTTGCGAGATTATGAAAGCGTACGATGTGTCTTTCTCACTCGGTGATGGCTTGCGCCCAGGTTCGATTTACGATGCTAATGATGAAGCACAACTCGGTGAATTAAAAACGTTGGGCGAACTCACACAAATCGCGTGGAAGCACGACGTACAGGTAATGATAGAAGGCCCAGGTCATGTGCCCATGCATTTGATCAAAGAAAATATGGATCTGCAATTAGAGCAATGCCATGAAGCGCCGTTCTATACCTTAGGTCCACTAACCACGGATATCGCGCCCGGTTACGATCACATCACATCAGGTATTGGTGCCGCGCAAATCGGCTGGTATGGCACCGCGATGCTGTGCTACGTCACACCGAAAGAACATTTGGGTTTGCCCAATAAAGTCGATGTCAAAGACGGCATCATTACTTACAAAATTGCCGCCCATGCAGCGGATCTGGCGAAAGGACATCCAGGCGCACAAATTCGTGATAACGCTTTGTCGAAAGCACGTTTTGAATTCCGTTGGGAAGATCAATTCAACATCGGTTTAGACCCTGACAAAGCACGCGAATTTCATGATGAAACCTTGCCGAAAGACTCCGCTAAGGTTGCGCACTTTTGCTCTATGTGCGGGCCACATTTTTGCTCTATGAAGATTACACAAGAAGTGCGTGATTATGCCGCAACCCAAGGCATCAGTGAGATCGAAGCCTTGAAGCAAGGCATGGAAGTCAAAGCGATCGAATTCGTCAAGTCCGGCGCTGAAATCTATAAAAAATCTTAGGTGTGACCATGAAAATTGCGATGGAAATTCAGCTCAATGGCGAACCACGTGTGTTGTCGTCAGCAACGGATTTGCATAGTTTGATTATTGAGCTGCAATTAGGCAATCAAGCCATCGCTGTCGCTGTGAATCGTCAAGTTATACGTCGTGCGCAGTGGCAGCAACATACTCTACAAGCTGGTGATCAGGTGGATGTGGTGCGGGCGATTGGTGGAGGTTAGCTGTTATGCGGAATTTTTCCAATCCGCAAATTGCTGAGAATGCTCGTGGGCTACGCAAGACAATGACTGATGTTGAACGCCTGTTGTGGTTACGTTTGCGCGGCGAACAATTAGGCGTGAAATTGCGATGGCAGCATCCGTTCTTGAATTACATTTTGGATTTTGTGTGTTTGGAGTTGAAGTTGGTTGTTGAGTTAGATGGCTCGCAGCACATGAATGCGCAGACTTATGATGAATATAGGACGAAGTGTTTAAATGATGCGGATTATGTTGTTCTTCGATTTTGGAATAATCAGGTGATTGAAGAGTTAGGTAGCGTGGTGGAAGAGATTTATCGGCAGCTGCAGTTGAGGAAAAAAGAATTTGAGAGACCTTAAGGGAAACCCATCCCCACCCTAGCCCTCCCCTTGAAGGGGAGGGGATGTTAATCGCGCTAAATATTTATTTAGAACCGGAATACTCCTTCCCCTTCAAGGGGAAGGCTGGGATGGGGATGGGTTTCAGTCAGAGGAATGAGAAAAAATTAATCAGGAAAAAACCATGACAACAGAAACAAAATCAGACAGCCTGACTATTGCAGGCAAAAGTTACAGCTCACGCCTCTTAGTCGGCAGTGGAAAATACAAAGACCTAGAACAAACCAAATTCGCCACAGAAGCGAGCGGCGCAGAAATTATTACGGTCGCAATCCGTCGTGTGAACATCGGTCAAGATCCGAACGCACCGAGTCTGCTCGACGTGGTACCGATGTCGAAGTACACCATTTTGCCAAACACAGCAGGTTGCTATAACGCGAAAGACGCAATCTATACTTTGCAGCTTGGTCGAGAATTATTGGGCGGGCACAAGTTGTGTAAGCTGGAAGTCTTGGGTGACGAAAAAACCTTATTCCCGAATATGCCAGAAACTTTAGAAGCTGCCAAAGTGCTGGTGAAAGACGGCTTTGATGTGATGGTGTATTGCAGTGACGATCCTATCCAAGCGCGTATGTTGGAAGACATCGGTTGTGTCGCGGTGATGCCACTTGCTTCCTTGATCGGTTCCGGTATGGGCATCTTAAATCCATGGAATCTGTCTTTGATCATCGAGCAGGCCAAGGTACCTATCATCGTCGATGCGGGCGTTGGTACTGCTTCCGATGCTGCGATTGCGATGGAGCTTGGTTGTGATGGTGTGTTGATGAATACGGCGATTGCTGGCGCTCGTGATCCTATACGCATGGCACGTGCGATGGGATTGGCAGTCGAAGCGGGGCGCGAAGCATTTTTGGCGGGGCGCATTGCGAAAAAATTTGCAGCATCACCGTCTTCTCCGATGGCAGGTCGGATCGCGTGAGAGAGTCTGCGTTGACTGCACAACGTCCTTGCGTGTTGGTGTTTGCGGGTCATGATCCCAGCGGTGGTGCGGGTATTCAAGCGGATATTGAAGCGATCGCTGCGCAGGGTGCGCATGCGTTGACCGTCATTACGAGTTTGACGGTGCAAGATAATAATCAGGTGTATGCCGTGTACCCGGTGGATTCAGAGATTGTGGTGGCGCAAGCACGGAGTTTGATCAAAAATTTTACTGTGAAAGTGCTGAAGTTAGGTATTGCAGGTAGCGCGCAGAACGCACGCGCAATTGCCTCCTTGATTGCTGAATTGCAGGCAAGTAATCCCGATTTAGCCGTGGTGTTAGATCCAGTTTTGAGTAGTGGCCATGGACAGGCTCTGGGTTTGGATGATGCTGTGCTTGCATTGAAACCGTTAGTGGAAGTCGCGACTTTGATTACGCCTAATTTGCCCGAAGTAAAACGATTGGCTCCGCACGGATTAACTGCGACACAGCAAGCAGTTTCTTTGTTGGGGGGGCATTGCCAAAATGTTTTATTGAAAGGTGGGCATGCTAGCGATGAGCACGTTTGCAATCGCTGGTTTCGACAAAGCAAGCAGCTATCAGAAATAAGCTGGAATTGGCCGCGCTTAGAGGGAGAATTTCACGGTAGTGGTTGTACCTTGGCGGCAGCAATCGCTGGGCAATTGGCATGTGGGCATACCATGGAAAAAAGTTTATATGCCGCGCAGCTGTACACCCAGCTGTGCTTGCAAAAGGCTTATTCAATTGCAGCAGGTCAGTTAATTCCGCAGCGTTAAGCCTTAGTTGGAGGGGAGTTGGGGTGATCTGGATAAATTACAGATGAGGAATGTGAATGGAAAATGTCGTGCAAAACGAAATACGTGGATTATATTTGGTCACGCCCAATTGGGACGATACAGATCGTCTGTTAGCGGTGACAGAAAGTGCCTTGCAAGCAGGCGTTAGTCTTCTCCAATATCGACATAAAACCGCATCGAAAGAATTGCGCTTGACGCAAGCCAAAGCACTGCATGAATTATGTCGGCGCTTTCAAGTGCCTTTGATTATTAACGATCATGTGTATTTGTGTCTGGACATTGGTGCCGAGGGTGTGCATGTGGGAGGTACGGATATTTCGGTGGCGCAAGCACGCGCATTAGTCGGTGATCGAAAAATCGTTGGGGCCTCGTGTTATGGCGACTTACGGCTAGCGCATGCGGCTCAAGAACAAGGCGCGAGTTATGTGGCATTTGGTGGATTTTATCCTTCACAAGTTAAGCAATATCCGGTAACTACATCACCTGATATTATTGCTGCCGCAAAGCATGATATTCGCTTGCCTATTGTGGTGATTGGTGGAATGACGGTGGATTTAGCGCGACCTTTAGTACAGGGTGGTGCTGATATGGTGGCGGCAATTAGCAGCGTGTATAACGCCGCTGATCCAGAATATATCTGCAAGGAATTCATTGCCCTATTTCAACAGTCAACTGCCTAGCAAGTGTCTCCTGTTGTGTAAAGAACGCAAAAGCCGAGACTCTAACTAATTCGCTTAGTTTACACAGCTGTTTTGCTTGGTTTTTTCTTATTTTTTGTCTGCTTTATTGTATGATTTGGGCACTGATTGTCAAAATCAAACTCAGGTTACCAGATGACTCAAGCGACTCCCATGGCGCCTGCTGCGAATAGCAGTCGTCGTTTTGTTTTAGAAATGCGCGGTTTTTCAGATGCAGAAAAAAATATGCTGGCATCGACTTTTCGTCTTACAGGTCGGCGTGAAATGTCCTACGTCGAACCTATCGAAGGCGAATCTAGAACTGATATTTATTTAATTAATGCTGACAACCCAGATGCTTTAAACGAATTGCAGAAGGCTGACGTCGGTGGCCCAAATGCGCTGTCACCCGCGGTGGTGATAGGGCGGATACCGGTAGAGACAGCTTGGCCTTTTGTCAGCAAGCCTATCCATTGGATGCGTCTATTTGAAAATCTTGATGCAGAGATGCAGCGCGCTTTGCGTGAAAGAAGTCTGCGTAATTCAAATAATGACGGCTGGGATGGTGCGACCTTACGACGTTCGTCTGATCAAAAGCTAGTCGTACAACAGGAGGTGGTGGAAGCGCCTGCTCGTGAAACCGTATTGGTGGTTGACGATAGTGCCACCGTACGTGCTTTTATGCGGATTAAATTATCGCCGTTTCAGTTCGACGTGGACTTTGCTGAGACGGGCGAGCAGGCCGTGGAAAAAGCTATCGCTAAGGCCGCTGATAAACCCTATAACTGTATTTTTCTCGACATCATGATGCCGGGAATTGATGGTTACGAGGTCTGTAAAAAGATTAAGTCCAACCCTAATACCAAGCAGTCCGCGGTGGTGATGTTGACCAGTAAATCTTCCATTATCGATAAATTGCGTGCTAATTGGTCTGGTTGTGATGCATTTTTAAGTAAGCCAGTGGGTGAAGATGATTTGCTCGCGACGATCGCGAAATTTTTACCTAGTGCGCGGGATAGTGGCAAAATATGAAGATTTTGTTCGTTGTGAGAGTGAACAATTAAGCAGGTAAGCAAGTAAGTAAGCAAATAAGTAGGTAAGTAAAAGTAGCAAGCAAATCAAGCAGTCAACTTAAATCAAGTAAGGAGCACCAGAACTTCGGTTCGTGCTCCTTATTTTTTTGTCCGCAGTCTATTTTGTTTACTAAACCAGATAAACATTGTCATCAATAGCTACATCAATTGACCTTAATTTTAGTCTCAGTTTAATATCAGTTCGTGCTGTATTTTGCTGGCCTGTTGGCTGATTTATTCGATCATTGCTGCGTACTGCCTTGAGTGAGATCGAGTTGCTCAGCCTTTATCTGTGCATGATCTTGTTTATTAAACTCTCTAGAAATTTAAAATTCCCTAGAACGTTCTTGATTTTAGAAACCGCCTATGAGTGTCACTATCCGTGATTTAGCAAAAGCGACTGGCTTGTCCTTGGGCACAATTTCGCGCGCCTTGAAGAATCAAGGTGGTTTGACCGAAGTCACTCGCACTCGCGTATTTGATACGGCGCGTGAAATGGGCTATGACTTGTCCAAATTAAAATCAGGTCGCATACGACGCATCGCTTTTTTGCTGCATCGACAGCACAATACTTTGTCTAGTAGTCCTTTTTTCTCTCCCGTACTTCACGGTGCAGAAGCGGCCTGCAGAGAAGAAGGGATTGCCCTATCTTTTGTCGCAGTTGGCCCGGCTGAGCCGGTCATGGAGCAAATTCGTGTGCATCAGCCTGATGCGATTTTGTGCGCAGGATTTTTCGAACCTGAATTACTGCACGCGATCCGTGCCTCGGGCAAGCCTATGGTGCTAGTTGACATGCAATTGCCTGGCTACACGTCGATCAATCCAGATAATCGATTAGGCGGCTACTTAGCGACGCGCCATTTGATCAAGGTAGGGCGCAAGCGGATTGCGATGTTGAGCGGGCCTAGTGCGCACTACAGCATACAAGAGCGCGTACACGGTTTTCGTAAAGCCTTGTATGACGCCAAGATACTGGCCAATCCGGCTTTGGAAATTGCGATTCCCCATCATGCCAATGAAGAGGCCAGTGTCAAACGAGCCATGCTGAGTTTGCTGGCCATGACGCAGCCACCCGATGCAGTGTTTTGTTACAACGACAGTACCGCACTGACCGCCATGCAAACTTGTTTAGAAGCGGGTCTAAAAGTGCCACATGATATCGCCATTATTGGCTTCGATGATATCAGTGCCGCGCCACGTGCCAATCCTCCTCTGAGTAGCATCCATGTTGATAAAGAAGCTCTAGGTGCAGAAGGCGTAGAAATACTATTACGAAAAACGCAAGATGAAGTGGTGGAAAAAATACTCGCTGTGCAATTGATGGTGCGTGAAAGTAGCACTGATGAGTTGTGATCTTGATTCATAAATAGGAAAAGAAGCTTATGACAATATATTTGCCCGAAGTTAATTTGAACCCTAATTCAACGAGGAAAATTTCCAGTTGGGGATTGGCTGCTAGCTTGTTTGCCGTGCTTATGCTGTCTGGAATTGCCATCAGTGAGACGCATGCTGCTGACAAAAATAGTCCAGCCGCAGCGGTCAATGTGTTCATAGGAACGGGCGGCGATGGCCATACCTTTCCTGGTGCAACAAGGCCGTTTGGCATGGTGCAATTAAGTCCCGATACGCAAGTGCGCCACTTCAAACAGAGCTACCCTTGGGCGGCGGGTTATCGTTATGAAGATGACTCCATACTTGGTTTTTCCCATACGCATTTTTCTGGTACTGGACATTCAGATTTAGGCGATGTCTTGTTGATGCCATACAGTGGTGAGACCAAATTAGAACCTGGCTATCCTGAGCGTACGTATAGCGGATATCGCTCACGTTTTAGCCACAAACAGGAACAAGCGGAACCTGGCTATTATGCGGTGAAATTATTAGATCATGATATTGATGTGGAGTTGACTGCTAGCGAACGCGTGGGGCTGCATCGCTATCGTTTTGCAAAGAATTCAGAAGCAAAATTGATCGTCGATCTGCGTAGCAGTATCTATGATTACAAAACAAAAAATCTGTGGTCTAACTTACGAGTACGCAGTAACACTTTAGTTACTGGAATGCGTGAAACTCGTGGTTGGGCGGCTGGGCGGCAAGTATATTTCGCAATGCAATTTTCCCGACCTTTTGCGAGTAGAGAAATTCATAATCGCGAAGACGCAGTCGAATATCGTGGCTTCGCCGGCCCTGGTGCAGGTGCCAAAGATAAAGTAAAAATTGAAGGTAAAGCGATTGTTGCTGCCTTTGATTTTGGCACGCCTGATGACCAGACCTTGATGGTGAAAGTTGCGATTTCCGCCGTCAGTGAAGAAGGTGCGATTGCCAATTTGAGTGAAATGAAAGATTGGGATTTTGCCGCCGAACGCAGTAAATCCAGTCAAGCATGGAATGAGGCTTTATCAGCGGTCAGCATAGAAGCTAAACCTGAGATGCGCACCATGGCTTACACCGCGCTTTACCACAGCATGATGGGCCCGAGCTTGTTCATGGATATAGATGGACGTTATCGCGGCCCCGATAATCAGGTGCATCAAGCCGATGGCTTTCGTTTTCATTCTACTTTCTCCTTGTGGGATACCTATCGTGCTTTACATCCATTGCTGACTTTAATTCAACCTGAGGCACGTAATGCGGATTTTATAAAATCGTTGATGGCATCTCAGCAATTTAGTCCTGACGGTATTTTGCCAGTGTGGCAGTTTCATGGTTTAGAAACTTGGTGCATGATCGGTTATCACGCAGTGCCGGTGATCGCCGATGCGTATATGAAGGGGATCAAAGGTTTTGACGCCGAAGCCGCTTTGAATGCGATGGTCAAGAGCGCGGAATACGGTCCTTATGGCGGCTTACAGCACTATATGAAATTCGGCTATGTTCCGACCGACCTAGAGCCAGAAGCAGCATCTAAAACGGTAGAGTATGCCTTCGATGATTGGACGATTGCCCGTATGGCAGAGAAAATGGGTAAAGCGGATATCGCGAAGAAATTTTACACACGCGCTCAATATTATCGCAATGTGTTCGATACCCAAACAGGCTTCATCCGTGCCCGTAAATCGAATGGTGAATTCCGTGTTCCTTTCGACCCAACTGTATCAAACTTTGGTAGCGATTATACCGAAGGTAGCGCTTGGCAATATTCTTGGTATATGCCGCACGATAACGCCGGTTTGATCTCTATGTTAGGTGGTGATGCGGCAGCAACGTCCAAGATTGATCAGGTCTTCGATGCGAAAGTCGATGAAAAAGTGTATGCGCATATGGAAGATATTTCGGGACTAATAGGCCACTATGCGCACGGTAACGAGCCCTCACATCATGTCGCGTATCTCTACAATTATTTTGGTGCACCTTGGAAGACGCAACAACGTTTACAGCAAATCGTTGATAGTCAATATCAAGCAAAGCCTGATGGTTTGTCTGGTAATGATGACCTAGGACAAATGTCGGCATGGTTGGCATTTACTAGCTTTGGTTTTTATCCGGTCGCGCCTGGCAGTAATGAATACATCATCGGACGCCCATTTTTGGATAAGACGGTATTGAATTTACCTAATGGAAAAAAATTCACGATACGTGCGGATCATTTGAGTAAGGCCAATCAGTATGTTGCGAGTGTTATGTTGAACGGTAAAACTTTAGAAAAAAATTATTTGACGCATGAGCAGATTACGGCCGGTGGTGAATTGATCTTTACTATGCAAGCACAACCGAATAAGAAGTGGGGAAGCAGTAAAGAAGCACGTCCTTATACACAAACTCAGTATCAGTGAGCTAGCTTGAATTGATATTTTTACTTGAAGTTTAGGAAGGCAAGCGACACTTGCCTTGTTGTGCTGGAGAATATGCGTTATGGTGTTTTGGCTAAGCGAGAGAATTTTGGATTTATTTTCTCGCTTTTTTCTTATGCATATTGCGCATATCTTTCTGGAGATGAACTATGTTAGTAAAAGCCTTGTTAGCAACCAGTATTGCATCTGGCTTTCTTTTATTGAGTGGCGCCGTATGTAGCGACGCGGCGATGGCTGCAGATTCTGAATTAAAATTGGCGATCGCCAAAAACTACAACGCTCAGCTCAAACCTCTATTTGAGTATTTTCATCAAAACCCAGAGCTGTCCTTCATGGAAGTCAACACCTCGGCGCGACTGGCAAAAGAGTTGCGTGCAGCAGGTTTTGAAGTAACCGAAGGCGTTGGTAAAACCGGCGTCGTGGCAATCCTCAAAAACGGCCCCGGCCCTTTGGTGATGATGCGTGCTGACATGGATGGTTTGCCATTGGAAGAAAAATCCGGTCTGCCGTATGCCTCGAAAGTGCAGCAAAAAGATCCCGACGGTAAATTGCAAAACGTCATGCATGCTTGCGGTCACGACGTTCACATCACCAGTCTAGTTGGTACAGCAGTGCAAATGGCAGCGCGTAAAAATCAATGGTCGGGAACTTTGATGCTAGTTGGTCAACCTGCCGAAGAGCGTGTCGGTGGTGCCGCATTGATGATGAAAGACCAAATCTGGAAACGCTTTGGTCAGCCTAAATACGCACTCGCTTTTCACGTCGATTCTGGTTCGGAAGCCGGTAAGATTACTGCTGAAGAAGGCTCACCTTATTCGGGAGTCGATACTGTTGAGATAGTCGTTCATGGCATAGGTACGCATGGTGCTTATCCCCACCTAGGTAAAGATCCTGTGGTGATCGGTGCGCAAATTGTGATGGCGCTGCAAACTATCGTGACACGCGAAGTCGCGCCGCGTGAACCCGCTGTGATTACCGTTGGTTCCTTCCATTCTGGTACCAAATCCAACATCATTTCAGATCAGGCAAAACTACAATTAAGTGTGCGTAGCGAGAGCAAAGAGACACGTGCTTTATTACTTGCCGCGATTAAACGAGTCGCCATCAATACCGGACGGGCAGCCGGCTTACCAGAAAATTTATTACCAGAAGTGACTGAGGTAGATACACCGACACCACCAACACTCAATGATATTCCTTTGACGCAGCGCTTGAAAAAAGTATGGACAGAAAAGCTAGGTAAAGACGCTTTTGCAAGTCCGAAAATGCGCGACGGCATGGGCGCAGAAGACTTTCCATTCTTCGTTAGTGACCCCTACATTCCAAGTGTGTATTTCTCCATAGGCGGTACGCCCAAAGAAGATTTTGAAAATGAGAAAAAAGGCGGTACCGCAGTGCCGGGGCACCACAGTCCGATTTTTAAAATTACACCTGAGCCAGCGGTGCGCGCTGGGGTGGAGGCGACTGTGATTGCTTTGTTGGATTTGATGAAGAAATAGTCTCATCGATTTTGAAGATAAGAGCAGTCATCACATTGAGCTAATTTCGTTCAGTTAAGCGTTGCACCACGTATTGTCATTCCCGCGAAGGCGCGAATCTAGCGTCGTAAAAGCCTAGAGACACTCTTCGCAGGGATGACCTCTCGACTTTTTGAGTTTGACTGAACGGCACTATTCACATAGTAGCGTTTTGAGCAGGTAGCGTAATAGTTGGGATTTGAGTAAGAAATTTTTTGGGAAACTAATTAACTTCATCCAACATCGCATCACCCAAATGTTCAATATCGCCCCAACTGAGCAGTGACAGTCGTCCGTCTTGGTAAGTAAAACGATTAATACTCGCGTTGAAAATCGTAATTGTGCGCTCGGCGTTTAAGGGGAGATTCATCGACGCACGATAAGCGCATTCGAGCACGCCGCCGTGCGCGACAATGGCGATTTTTTGACCCGCGTACTGTTCTGCATAATGCACTACGCAGTTGATGGTTCGCTGCTGAAATTCTCGTATGCTTTCGCCGACATTCTCGCTGCCATCGGCTTTTGGTGGAAAATGAAAATCAGGGTCGCGTAGACGCCAGTGTGCATAGGCTTCGGGATAGATTTCAGGTAACTCGCTATACAACTTGCCTTCAAAATCACCAAAGCAACGTTCGCGCAAATCTGCATCAATGCGCGTTGGTAAGCCTTGTAGTCTAGCGATTTCACCAGCGGTTTGTATGGCGCGTTGTAAGTCGCTGGAGATAATCGCAGCCAGCTTTTCTTGCTGCAATTCTGCGGCTAATGCTTTGGCTTGACGCCGGCCTTCTGCATTGAGTGGAATATCCAAATGCCCTTGCAATTTGCGCACAGCATTCCAGGCAGTTTCACCATGGCGTATTAATAGAATCTCGGTCACGGCTTATTTTTCAGCTTTGGATTTGGTTTGTAACCAAAAGGTCACTGGGCCATCATTGGTGAGTGAGACTTGCATGTCTGCGCCGAACTGTCCCGTCTCGACCACGCTATGTTTACTGCGAGCTTGCGCGACAAAATAATCAAATAGTTGCTTGCCCAATTCAGGTGGCGCGGCGGGTGTGAATGAAGGGCGTGTGCCGGATTGCGTGTCGGCCGCCAAGGTGAATTGCGGCACTAATAGTAAACCGCCTTGCACGTCCGTGACACTGCGATTCATCTTGCCCGCATCATCGGAGAACACGCGATAGCTGAGCAATTTTGTTAATAAATGCTCAGCGTCTTTTTCAGTGTCTTGGCGTTCGGCACAGACCAAGACCATCAGGCCAGCTTGGATAGCGCCTATGGTTGCACCATCGACAACCACACTGGCATGGCGAACTCTCTGTAATAAAGCGATCATGCTGTCAACGTGACTTTGGCAAATTTACGCTTCCCTACTTGCAGTACCACGGTGCCGGCTTGAATTTGCAATTGTTTATCGCTGATCACTGCGCCATCAATACGCACACCGCCTTGATCGACCATACGCATGGCTTCAGAGGTGGAGGCGCACAGATTAGCTTGTTTTAATAATTGTGCGATACCGACGGGAGCTCCACTCAAGCTGATTTCCGCGATGTCATCTGGGATGCCACCTTTAGAGCGATTCACAAAATCCGCTAAAGCATCTTCTGCTGCTTGCTTATTATGGAAACGAGTGACGATTTCTTGCGCGATAGCGACTTTGATGTCGCGCGGATTTTGTCCTTCTGCGACCGATTTCTTATACTGCGCAATTTGTTCCAAAGAGCAGAACGACAGCAAATCATAGTAACGCCACATCATTTCATCTGAAATGCTCATGACTTTGGCAAACATGGTGTTGGCTGGCTCAGTAATCGCGATGTAATTGTTCTTAGACTTGGACATCTTTTCGACGCCATCCAGGCCTTCTAACAATGGCATGGTCAGAATACATTGCGGCTCTTGTCCATAATCTTTTTGCAGTTCGCGTCCGACCAGCAAGTTAAATTTTTGATCGGTACCGCCGAGCTCCAGATCGGAGTGTAATGCGACTGAGTCGTAACCTTGCATTAGTGGGTATAAAAATTCATGTACAGAAATCGGTGTACCGGCTTTAAAGCGTTTAGTGAAATCGTCGCGCTCCATCATGCGTGCGACCGTGTATTTAGACGACAATTGAATTAAACCGCGTGAGCCTAGCGGATCGCACCATTCCGAGTTGTAGCGAATTTCCGTTTTGCTGGCATCTAATACCAAAGAAGCCTGCTTGAAATACGTTTGAGCATTGGCTTCGATTTGTTCGCGTGTTAATGGGGGGCGAGTGGCGTTGCGGCCAGACGGATCACCAATCATAGAAGTGAAATCGCCGATCAGGAAAATGACAGTGTGTCCCAAGTCCTGCAATTGACGCATTTTGTTGAGGACAACGGTGTGGCCTAGATGTAGATCAGGCGCTGTAGGATCAAGTCCTAATTTAATGCGTAAGGGTTTGCCGGCTTTTTCACTACGCGCCAGTTTTTGGGCGAATTCGGATTCAATTAAAAGTTCATCCACACCACGTTTTGTGACGGCTAATGCATGCTGCACTGCATCGGATAGGGGCAAAAGAGTCGTCGCGCCTGGCGCTTTGTCATTGTGTTGTGGCGAAGTCATGATGATATTTAATTAAGTTTGCTAAATAGGTTTACTAATATGTAGGCGAAATGAATGACTAAATAAGTGAGTGAAATCCGATATAAATCAAAAAGTTTTGTAACAGCACTAGCGAAAAAAATGTGCTCCTCGCATAATCGTCAGCTTGCATTATTCGCCATTTGCTTTACAATCAGGCGACTAATTTTCGCCCCACTTCGAGATAATAAAAAAAATAAAAGAAATGGGTTTTCAAACACTCTGTTTGGTGCCAGATTGCAGAATCTGTCAGCGAAACATCAATTTTAACTTATTGCATGCGATTATCCGATAATTTCCGTCATCTAGCTGCAACTACGAAAGTTAAAGCCCAATCAATAGTCAAAGAAAGTATCGCTAACGTGCGTGGTATGCGCGCATCACGTGTGATTTCTTTTTCCGCTTTATTTTTCGCAGTATGCGCAGTCGGCGCGGTAGGTGTAGCACCTTTAGCGCCCGACGCTTCTAATTTACCTGTCAAAACGATCACGCAAGAGTTGGTATTGCCATCTTTAGATGAGCAAATCTCTCAGATCGTCTTGCAACAACAGCATTTCGTTAAAGAAGAAAAAATTCAACGTGGCGACACCTTGGCTTCTTTAATGCAACGTCTTGGTGTTGATGATGTCAATGCGACCAATTTTTTAAAATCTGACCCTACCGCGCGTAATGTATTACAGGCGCGTGCTGGTAAATCGATTCGGGTGAAAACCACGGACGAAGGTACTTTAGAATGGTTGCGCGTGGGTCTGGATGGTGGCGATAAAGGTGGCAAGACTTTGTTGGTATCACGCGATGAGCACAATACTTTTAAGGCCACTGAAATCGTCGAACAATTAGAACGCCGTATAGAAATGCGTTCTGGCGATATTCAATCTTCTTTGTTCGTGGCGACTGATAAAGCCTTGATCCCAGCGCCCGTGGCAGACCAAATCGTGAAGATGTTTGAGACCAATATCGATTTCCGCAAATTGCAGCGCGGTGATTACTTTAACGTGGTGTACGAAACTTTTTGGCAGAACGGTGAGATGGTAAAAACCGGTCGTCTGTTGTCCGGTGAATTTAAAAATTCCGATAAATTATTTCAAGCAGTTTGGTTTGATGAAGGCGCGGGCGAAGGCGGTTATTACAGCTTCGACGGTAAGTCTTTGAAAAAAGCCTTTTTGAAATCTCCGCTGGAATTCTCTCGTGTCTCTTCGGGATTTGCGATGCGTGTTCATCCTATTTCTGGTAAGTGGAAACGTCATACAGGTATCGACTTTGCCGCAGTCAGTGGTACACCGATTCGTGCATCAGCAGATGGCACGATAGAACATGCAGGTCCACAAGGTGGTTACGGCAATATGGTGATCATCAAACATTGGAATGGCTACAGCACCGCCTACGCACATATGAGTCGCTTTGCGCCGGGCTCTCGCAAGGGCACCCGCGTGACGCAAGGTCAAGTGATCGGTTATGTAGGTTCTACTGGATGGTCTACTGGTCCACATTTGCATTATGAGTTCCGAGTCAATAATGAGCCACGTGATCCGAATACGATCAGCGTACAAAGCGCTGCCGCATTGGCTGCTCATGAGTTACCGCGTTTTAAAGTAGTGGCTGCCGAAATGTCGCACCGTTTTGATTTGTTACGTCCGGAACGTAATTCAGCAACTAGCCCCGCACGCATTGCGGCACGCTAAGGATCACATGACACCATTAAAATCAGCCGAACCTAGTTCGGCTTTTTTATTCTTATACTGAGAAATATGGAAAAAAATACTTCCACTTTTATAGGACTGATGTCCGGGACTAGCTTAGATGGTGTTGATGGCGTACTGGTTAATTTTCCCGAGCATGGTGGCGAGGCTTTGCAGTTACTCGCTAGCGCGCATCAAAGTTTTTCGCCTGAGCTTAAACAACAAGCATTGGCTTTGCAACAAGCAGGTACTAATGAAATTGAACGTGAGGCCTTGTTGGCCAACGCCTTGGCGCGTAGCTACGCCGATTGTGTTGCGACATTGTTGGCTGCAACTAATTGCGATGCGCGACAAGTGCGAGCGATAGGCGTTCACGGCCAAACGATAAGGCATAGACCGGACTTGGGATTTACTCGCCAGACAAATAATCCAGCTTTGTTGGCGGAGTTGACGGGCATAGATGTGATTGCAGATTTTCGTAGTCGTGATATTGCGGCAGGTGGGCACGGTGCTCCTTTGGTTCCCGCATTTCATAGAGCGATGTTTGGGCAACCTGGGCGTTGCAGTGTGGTGGTGAATATAGGCGGTATCAGCAATATCAGTATCTTGCATGCAGATGGCCGCACCACAGGTTTTGATACCGGTCCGGGTAATGTATTGATGGATGGGTGGATACACCAGCATCAAGGTCTTGCATATGATGAGGGCGGAAGTTGGGCAGAGCAGGGCCAGATACATACTGCCTTTTTAGCCAGCTTATGCAGTGAAACCTATCTGCAAAAAATACCGCCGAAAAGCACAGGGCGCGATCTATTTCATTTAAGCTGGTTGATGGATAAATTAGTGACATTTCCCGACATCAGTGCAGTCGATGTGCAGGCAAGTTTGTGTGCCTTCACGGCGCAGACCATCGTTGACGCGATTCAACTTTATGCACCGCAATGTGAAGCGGTCTATGTGTGTGGTGGCGGTGCTTACAATGTAAAGCTAATGCGTTCGTTACAAGCCCTGTTGGGTGAGATTCATCTAAGTAGTACTGATAGTCTGGGAATCGCAGCGAATCATGTCGAGGCATTGGCATTTGCTTGGTTAGCACAACGTTTTCAGTTGCGGCTCGCGGGTAATTTGAGTGAGGTAACTGGGGCCGCAGGTGAGCGTATTTTGGGTGCCTTGTATCCAGCTTAACTTAATGGCGATTTCATATTGTGAGATTGCTCCTATTTCTAAATTTTTTATAAGTTATTTTATGAGTAAATTTGTTTATATAGCCGATCCTATGTGTTCATGGTGCTATGGATTTAGTGCAGAGTTAAGACGATTTTTGCAAACGCAGGCAAATGCTGAACTAGACATTATCGTAGGTGGCTTGCGTGCATATAACCGCCAGGTGATGGACGATGGGCAGCGAGAAATGATTTTGGAACACTGGCATAAAGTACAGCAAGTAAGTGGCTTGCCTTTTGATATGACGGGCATGAATCGCACAGGTTTTATTTATGATACTGAGCCGGTATGTCGTGCGGTAGTCACAGCAAAAATTTTGGCTGACGATATGCCATCGTTGGCAATACTCGACGTGTTCCAAGCTCTGCAACATGCCTTTTATGCCGAGGCGCGGGATGTTACCGACGAAAAAGTGTTGGCGAAAATTGCTAGTCAAGCTTTGAATGCATTTGATGACTCAGATAGTTTTGATTCTGAAAGTTTTCACGAAGTGTTGACTGCGCCGCCAACCCGTGACGAGACGCGACAGCATTTTGAACAAGTACAGCGCTGGGGCGTGCGCGGCTATCCGGTATTATTGGCAGTGAAAAATGATGGCTTGCATATGTTGACTTCTGGGTATACCAAGCTTGAAAATTTGCAAGAAGCTTACCAACAACTGCCTACCTAACTATTTGAATCGAGTTATATGAAAAGTCCACGTTTGCAAATCGCGCCCAATGGCCCAGAGTTCTCTCGGATCGTACTTGGTTTATGGCGTCTATCCTCGTGGCAAATGAGTCCCGCACAACGCGTGGCGTTTTTGCAAGCCGCTTTAGACTTAGGTATTACCACCATAGATCAGGCTGATATCTATGGTGACTATACTAGTGAGACTTTGTTGGGTGAAGCATTCGCATATGCGCCGGGCCTAAGTCAGCAATTTCAGATCGTGACCAAATGCGGTATACAGTTTCCAGCGGCGCTGCGTCCAGCGCAAACCTCGCATATTTATAACACAACTGCACAACATATTATTGCGTCTGCGGAGAACTCTTTGCGCAGTATGCAAATCGACGCTATTGATTTATTGTTGATTCATAGGCCTGATCCTCTGATGGACGCAGATGAAATAGCTGAGGCATTTAGCCAATTGCATGCCAGTGGCAAAGTGAAATATTTTGGTGTGTCGAATTTTACTAACGCTCAGTTTGAATTGCTCCATTCTCGTTATCCATTGGTGACCAATCAAGTGGAATGCTCCTTAATGCAAATGGCACCTATCTACGATGGTAGCTTTGATTTATGCCAGCGCTTGCGTATCGCTCCTATGATTTGGTCGGCGCTGGCTGGTGGTGCATTGTTTAGTGATGCAGGTGAAAATGCACAGGCGATTCGAGTCTGTCTCGAGGACATCGCACAACAACTCGATGTCAGTAGTTCTTGCGTGGCGTTGGCGTGGCTGTTGAATCTCCCTAGTCGGCCACTGGTATTGACGGGATCGAGTCGGGTTTCGGTTTTAGAGGAGGCGATACAAGCAGCGCAATTGCGTTTGTCGCGTGAACATTGGTTCGATCTGTGGCGTGCGGCTAAAGGCTTCGATATTCCCTAATATTCGTCAGTATCCTTCAGTTAATTGTTGCTTCAGAATTCCTTGCAGACAAGTTACGCGAATTTGATGAATGTTGCTATGGTAGTTCAACTTATTTGTGAACCTAAGAAAAATACTTTTCAGCAAGGGCGAAACAGCGTATAAAAGAGAACTGGTACTTTATTGCTATTCAATTTATTCCCCCGACTTACTAGTTAATTTACTAGCCGATCAAGGAGCTTAGTAATTGAAGATCGCCCGTTATTATTTACGTCGTTTTTTAAGAGCTCAGCGCCTGCCAACAAAAGACCTGCGGTTGTGGCGCAACGAAATGTTATCGGCGATCTTACTGGTAACCATGTCTCTGGGCGCGCTGACCGCGGTACCCAGTATCTTGCTAGCATTCCGTGATCAATTGTATTCTATTGTACTGATCGATATGCTGGCGATAGCTTGGCTTTTTACCTTATGGCGTGGGCGTGGTTTAAGTTTTGTGGCGCGTAGTTGGAATTTCCTTTTTATTGTCTATCTGGTGGGCGTGTTTTTTTTGTTGAAGGTCGGCCCAGTCAGTCAGATTTATTTGTTAGCGGTTCCGGTACTTACTTCTTTATTACTCGGCTTACGTCCCGCCATCGTGATTTTGGTGGTCAATGCCATCACACTATTGACGATAGGTTTTTTTGCAGATATTGATTTGCAATTTGATCGTTACCATGACCGACCATTTTTGCGTTGGATCATCATTACTTTAAATTTCACTTTTATTAGCTCGGTAATTACGATTACTTGTGGGGTTCTATTGCGCCGTTTAGAGGAATCCTTAAGAAAGCAAATGGAGATTAGCCAATCATTAAAAGGCGAACAAAAGTCTTTACGCAAAGCCAATGAAGAACTCCGGCTCATTTCGGCGGCGGTTGAAAATTTGAATGATATGGTCATGATTACTGACAATGATTTAAGCGACGAAGGACCGCAGTTAGTATTTGTCAATCGAGCATTTGAACGTATCAGTGGGTTTGATAGAAAAGAAGTGTTAGGTAAGAATCTGGATATTTTGTACGGGCAAAATTCAGATCCACATGAGATTGCTCGCATTCATACCGCGATGCATAACCAGCAAGCGCTACGTTCTGAAATTATCAGTTATAGCAAAGCAGGCAAAGAATTTTGGTTGGAAGTCGATATTCAACCGATTAACGACAGCACAGGTGCGTGCAGCAATTATGTCGCGATTGAGCGTGATATTTCTGAACGTAAAAAAGCGGAATTGGATATTTACCGCTTGGCGTTTTTTGACGTATTAACCGGCCTGCCAAACCGGCGTTTGCTGCGAGATCGCATGAGTGTATTACTCGCTAGCGCGCAGCGTACAGGTCATTTTAGTGCGGTCTTATTTATCGATCTAGATCACTTCAAAACGATCAATGACGCGCGCGGCCATGCCACTGGGGACATCTTGCTGGTTGAGGTAGCCAAGCGTTTATCAGGTATCTTGCGCGAGGTGGATACAGTAGCCCGTATCGGTGGTGATGAATTTGTGGTGTTGGTCGATAATCTCGATAGTCATATTGAGTTCGCTGGCAAGTTGGCGTTAACGGTGGCGGATAAAATCCGACTCGCACTCTGTAAAGAGTTTGAAATTGATGGACAGACTTATAGTTCAAGTTGCAGTATCGGTGTCACGCTTTTGCCAAAAGTAGGGCAGTCAGTCGATGACTTGTTGCGCGAATCGGATACCGCAATGTACAGAGCCAAATCAGCGGGGCGCAATCAAATAGCCTTCTTTGAAGGCACCATGCAAACCGAAGTTGAACAGCGTCTTACGCTGGAACATGATCTAGCAAAGGCGCAAGATTTGGGCGAGTTGCACATGGTAATGCAGGCGCAAGTGAATGAGGCCGGGCAAGCGGTAGGGGCCGAGCTATTAATGCGCTGGCACAACAAAGATCGCGGTATGGTTTCTCCTGTCGTATTTATTCCCATGGCCGAAGAATCTGGTTTGATTGTCAGGATGAGGGACTGGGTGATCGCTCAGGCGTGTGAGATTGCTTTGTTATTGCGTCGCCATGCGTGTGATTTTCCCTTATCCGTCAATGTCAGTCCCAAACAATTCCGGCAGGCCGATTTCGTCGATAAGGTGACGGCAATTTTGGCGCATTATGAGCTTGATGGCTCTCACTTGATCTTCGAGGTGACAGAAGGTTTGTTTATTGACGATCTACAAGAAACCATCGCCAGAATGTCTAAATTATCGGCATTAGGGATACGCTTTTCTATTGATGATTTTGGAACTGGTTATTCCAGTTTAAATTATTTGAAGCGCTTACCGCTGTATGAATTGAAAATCGACAAGAGTTTTGTGCAAGATATCCCTGGTGACGCGAATGGTACGGCGATCGTTGGTTCTATATTGTCCATGGCAAAACAATTTGGATTGAAAGTCGTGGCGGAAGGGGTGGAAACGGAAGCACAGGCGCGGTATTTGATTGCTAATGGTTGTGATTCCTTGCAAGGCTTTTTATATTCGCGCCCGCAAACACCTGATGCTTGGTTGGCGGCGCTTTCGTAAAGCCTAGTCGTGTAGTTTGATGCATGCTTGGTATATAACTAACGGGCTGGTGGAGCGCACGCTGCGCCGTATCCACGTATAATTCTCACTTATTTTCTCAGCGCACTTTTTTATGACAACGAATAATTCAAAAAAAATAGTCTGGACTTTATTGCTAGCAATCGTGTTAGGGATAGCCGCATTTTTTGCTTATCAGTCTTTGAATGCTAAACAAGCTGCGCCAACGCTGAGTTTTACTAATTTGAAAGGTGATAAAACTAGTACGCAAAGTTTGCAAGGCAAAGTGTATATGGTGAATTTTTGGGCGACATCTTGTACCACTTGTATTAAAGAGATGCCGCAGATGATCGCTAGCTATGAGAAATTTCGCGCGCAGGGACTGGAGTTTTTTGCGGTAGCGATGAGTTATGATCCGCCGAACTATGTACTCAATTTTACTGAAACCCGTCAATTGCCTTTTCAAGTCGTATTGGATGTTGAGGGTAAAATCGCGCAAGCATTTGGTGACGTCAAGTTAACCCCAACCACCTTTGTGATCGACAAACAAGGCAAGGTCATTAAACGCTATGTCGGTGAACCTTCCTTTGCTGAATTAGATCAATTGTTAGCGCAACTATTGAAGCAAGCTTGATACCAAGCTAGGTACAGGAACTTTATGCTTGGCGTCGCTACAGTTTTGTTTTCAATGTGCTTCGATTTTCCAGCATTGCGCCTATCCTAGCGCAGTAAGTTCAGAGTGTACCTATCCTTCTTCAATTCTTATTTTTACTTTGTTTTAAAATTTTACGGCTATCGCTGGATCGCTACAGTTTGCTATTTAATTGAACAAGATTTCACAAAAAAGTCTATTGAAAACCCACTCTAAATTAAAAAATATTGTTCCGTCTAAGGCGTGATTTTGCTAATTATTTAGGCAGCTTTTCAGGTAGAATAGCGCTTCCTCGAAATTCCTCCGATTCTCCCAAGGTTCTACATCGTGCACATAGGCTCTTATCAGCTGAAGAATAATATTTTTGTCGCGCCCATGGCTGGTGTGACCGATAGGCCATTTCGCCAATTGTGTAAAGACTTGGGTGCGGGTTATGCCGTATCAGAAATGGCTGCATCAAATCCTAAATTATGGGAAACCGAGAAGTCCACGCGTCGTACCAATCACGAAGGTGAGATGGAACCCAAAGCAGTGCAGATCGCGGGAGCTGATCCCAAGATGTTGGCGGAATGCGCAAAATACAATGTCGATAAAGGTGCGCAAATCATCGATATCAATATGGGCTGCCCAGTTAAAAAAGTTTGTAATGCATGGTGCGGTTCTGCTTTGCTACAAGATGAAAAACTCGTCGGTGAGATTTTGGATGCCGTAGTTGCTGCGGTCGATGTGCCGGTGACTTTGAAGTTTCGCACTGGTTGGGATAGAGCGAACAAGAATGCTTTGCAAATTGCGCGTATTGCCGAATCGGCTGGGATTGCGATGTTGACTTTGCACGGACGCACACGTGCCGATGGCTACAAGGGCGATGCAGAATACGAGACCATTGCCGCAGTGAAGGCACAAGCACGTATCCCGGTAGTGGCGAATGGCGATATTACGACACCTGAGAAAGCCAAATACGTGTTGGCAGTCACGGGTGCCGATGCCATCATGATCGGTCGCGCGGCGCAAGGACGGCCGTGGATTTTTAGAGAAATCGATCATTACTTAAAGACGGGCACCTATTTGCCAGCGCCTTTGGTATCGGAAGTTAAAGCATTGTTAGACCGTCATTTGCGCGAGCATTATGCGTTTTATGGCGAGTTTATGGGCGTGCGCACCGCGCGCAAACACATAGGTTGGTATGTGGAAGATTTGGTGGATGGCGAAGGCTTTCGCCAGCAAATGAATAAGTTGGAAACTTGTGAGGAACAATTGGCGGCGGTCAACATGTTTTTTGATAGTCGACCGACAGAACGGTTACAATACCGCCCCTCCGAGATGAATACGAACGGAGAATTAGCGCAAGCCTTAGCTGCTTGAGTTATTTTCCTAATGGTATTTGGTGCGAGTTATGTGCACTATTTTGGTGGTAGTTTTATTTAGTTTAACCCTTGAATTCACAGCAGTTTTATCGTTAGTCGAATTCATTAATAAGAAGAAAATTCAGTATGAGTAAAGAAAGCATTCAAGAAGCCGTTCACAAAAATCTGGAAAAATATTTCCGTGATTTGGGAGAACAACCTGCTTCGAATATTTACGATATGGTGGTGTTGGCGGTTGAAAAGCCGATGTTAGAAATGGTCATGACACGCACCGATAGCAATCAATCTCAGGCTGCAGACATGCTCGGTATTAATCGCAATACTTTGCGCAAAAAATTGCAGCAACACGGTCTTCTTTAATTTTATTTCAATCTCTCTATCATGATCAAACAAGCTCTCCTGTCCGTATCGGACAAAACTGGTGTTCTCGAATTTGCCCGTGAACTTAATGCCATGGGCGTCAAACTATTGTCCACAGGCGGTACTGCGAAACTCTTGGCAGACAATGGTTTGCCAGTGACTGAAGTCGCTGATTACACAGGTTTTCCAGAGATGCTCGATGGTCGTGTCAAGACGTTGCATCCGAAAGTGCACGGCGGTATTTTGGCACGTCGTGATTTTCCTGAACATCAAGCGGCCTTAGAAAAACACGGCATTCCAACGATAGATATGGTGGTTGTCAATCTCTATCCATTCCAAGCTACTGTGGCGAAAGCAGAATGCTCTTTGGAAGACGCGATTGAAAACATTGATATCGGCGGCCCAACCATGTTGCGCTCCTCTGCGAAAAATCATAAAGACGTAGTCGTAATTTGCGATCCTAGTGATTACACAACAGTCTTAGCGGAGATGAAGGCAGGTAATAATGTGGTGTCGTATGACACCAAGTTTATGCTGGCAAAAAAAGTATTTGCGCACACTGCACAATACGATGGCGCGATCACCAATTATTTGACCAGTTTGGGTGAAGATAAAGCGCATACAACACGCAGTGCGTATCCACAAACTTTGAATATGCATTTCGAAAAAGTGCAAGAAATGCGCTACGGTGAAAACCCACATCAATCCGCTTCTTTCTACCGCGATCTGGCGCCAGTCGCAGGTGCATTGGCGAACTATGTGCAATTGCAAGGCAAGGAACTGTCTTACAACAACATCGCCGACGCGGATGCAGCATGGGAATGCGTGAAGTCTTTCGACACAGGCGCGTGCGTGATCGTGAAGCATGCGAATCCATGTGGCGTAGCAATCGGCGCGACCGCGTTGGAAGCCTATAGCAAAGCGTTGCAAACAGACCCAACTTCCGCGTTTGGCGGCATTATTGCGTTTAACACCGTTTGTGATGGTGCAGCAGCAGAAGCAGTCGCAAAACAATTCGTCGAAGTCTTGATTGCGCCTTCATTCACAGCCGAAGCAAAACAAATTTTCGCTGCGAAACAAAACGTACGTTTGCTCGAAATTCCATTGGGCTTAGGCGTGAATCAATACGACGTCAAACGTGTTGGCGGTGGCTTGTTAGTCCAAGCGCCAGATGCGAAAAATGTATTGCCAGCCGATGTACGCGTTGTCAGCAAATTGCAACCGACACCGCAACAAATGGCCGACATGATGTTCGCATGGCGCGTCGCTAAATATGTCAAATCGAATGCGATTGTGTTCTGCGGTAACGGCATGACTTTGGGTGTGGGCGCTGGTCAAATGAGTCGTATTGATTCTGCACGTATTGCGTCGATCAAAGCACAAAATGCGGGTTTAACTTTGCAAGGCTCCGCAGTCGCGTCTGACGCATTCTTCCCGTTCCGCGATGGTCTCGATGTCGTCGTCGATGCTGGCGCAACCTGTGTAATTCATCCTGGTGGTTCTATGCGCGATCAAGAAGTGATCGATGCTGCGGATGAGCGTGGTGTGGTGATGTTGTATACGGGCGTGCGTCACTTCCGTCATTAAATAATACGCCTTGAATCCGAGTCTCGAGCGCATTTCATCGTTGCAAATGCTCGCAATACCGACGTATTGTATTGCTGTGCTTTGCGCCTTGAACTGCATCTCGATACTCGAATTCCAAGCGCATTATTGTTAGCTTATTTTTTTTCTCTAGCCTAAGGCGATTATTCTGTGGGAAGAACTCATACGTGAAAACCCAAGTTCTGCGTATAATTTGCTAACGATCATTTATCAGAAGCAAGCACAAATGAAAATCCTCGGCATCGATCCCGGTTTGCGCACCACAGGTTTCGGTGTCGTCTATAAGCAGGGCAGTAAGCTCACTTACATCGCCTCAGGTACCATCAAAACAGTCGAAGGCACTTTGCCAGAACGTTTGAAAACTATCCTCTCCGGCGTTACAGAAATCATTCAAACCTACCAACCCGATTGCGCCGCAATTGAAAAGGTATTCGTTAACGTCAATCCTCAATCCACACTCTTACTTGGTCAAGCACGTGGCGCAGCGATCTGTGCCTTGGTGCAAGCTGAACTCATTGTTGCTGAATACACCGCGCTGCAAGTAAAGCAAGGCGTGGTTGGTCATGGCAAAGCTAAAAAAGAACAAGTGCAAGACATGGTGCAGCGCTTGTTGTCTTTATCTGGAACGCCTAGTAGTGATGCTGCCGATGCGCTGGGTGTGGCGATTTGTCATGCGCATAGCGGGGATACTTTAAAGACGCTTGGTGCTATTGCGCCTGAGTTGGCTAAGAAGGGGTTGCGGGTTAGGGCGGGGAGGTTGATTGGATAATTTCTGGAATTAACTTTGGACGTTCATTTCATTGTTCGCAGGTCGGGTGTGGCACGACGGCCGCTCACTTTCTTTGCTTCGCCAAAGAAAGTAAGCAAAGAAAGGCGACCACGCTGCCACTGCCCTTCGGGTTCCCAATTGTGCAAGACAAAAAATGGGAAAGCTTCGAAACTCGCTGCGCTCAAACAACGAAGCTTTCTTTATCCATTTTCTGTCTTGCACAATTGGCAGTGTCAGAAGTGGGTAAAGGTCAAAAAACAAAGTCAAAAGCAACGGCAACTTCAAAACAATCAGAACTAACGGTCGTATATTTTTCTAACATCAGTTGTAGGTCGTTGTTTTTGACTTTGCCCTACCCCCGTTTGAGACGATGTAATTTGTGCGTCACAGAAAATAGATAAGAAAGTGTTGTTGTTTGAGCCAAAGGCGAGTTTCAACACTTTCCCATTTTTTGTGATGCACAAATTATGCTAAAGCGTAGCGTAAGCACCCGAGGGGAGATTGATGGGGTTTCGCAAAGCATGCTTTGCGCCATCGACCTCTAAGCTGCTTGCAAGCAGCGCAGTGGAGACTCTACGGTCGCCTTTTTGGTATCACCTTTTTTGGCGAAGCAAAAAAGGTGATTGGCTGTCGGGCCACACCCGACCTGTGAACGTAAATAACGCGCATCTTCAATTTCAGTGTAAGAATTCAAAACTACTAAAAGTTAATAGGCTGTCGAGTCACACCTGATCTGCGAACGTTGGACTTTCGAGAAAATGAAATGGAGGAAAAAGACCCAGTTGCGACTAACGAAGCATAATTGCGCGCGCGGTATAAAGCCCAAAAATAAAAATCATATCAAAAATTTCCCAACCTTAACCTTCAAAATAGAAATCAACACCGGATCCATAAACTCATAATCATCCGGAATATCCAAACAAATAATTCGCTTATTGCTCAAATAGGGTCTGAACTTTTTCGATAGCTTACTACGATGCGTTTTCTCCATCACGAAGATGATGTTTGCCCAAGCGATTTGTTCAGAAGATAGTGGGGTATTCGCATCGTTACCTAAGCCAGCGGAGTCTGTTTCTACGTCTGGCCATGATGCAAAAATTTGTTCCGCAGTTGGGCTGCGTAGGCGATTTTGGGTGCAGATGAAGAGCGCTCTTTTCATGTGATTTTCTGTGAATTTTTTTCAGTCTATTCTTTACCGGTAAGGCAAACAATTGATGTGAGTTTATTTTCCTGCTCGCAGTGTTTTCAATTGATTGTTAAGCCAATTATTGCTCTCAACGGCGGCTTCGTTACCGCATTTGACTTGATAAGCCTTGCCACTGGTGCTACTGCTCGACGCGGCGAATTTGATGAAATCTTCAGTGGTATTGATCATGCCTTTTTTTTCGAAATACTCTAGTTTTTTGCTTAGATGCGATTGCGCCTCGGCGCTTGTGTACCAAGTGCCATTGCGGTTGAACTGGCAACCCGAAATCTGTAATTTTTTGAGTAGCATATCAATTTCTGCACGAGTTACTTGCGGTGTTTGCGCGGCGACACTATTGACGCAGATGCTAAATAGAACAGCAGAGAAGAAACGACGTTTGAGAGTCATATGAATAGTCTTTAATTTTCTAGGTTGTCAGACATGCGTACTTGAATAACATTACCTTCTGGGTCGTGCCCATCACAGGCTCTAAATCCTCTGGCGCCCCATTCGTGTTCACGAGTTTTGATTGCGCCACCCAATTCGTTTGCTTGTTGGCGGGCTGCGGCTAGGCTCCTAACTGGTAAGCAAAGTTTTGTATAAGCGTCTTCACGTATTTTGGGGATTCCATGGTCAGAAGTGTTATCCGTAAAATCTGTATGCATAGCATGGATAACTAATTCGAATCCTTCAATTTTTAAAACGGCGTAGTCCGCTTCCTCATGTAGCATTTGCATGCTGGCTATGGTGCGATAGAAGCTTGTCATCTTCGGTACATCACTTACGAAAAGTACCATGCAAGTTGTCGGCGAAAGTGTCATTGTATCTCCCTAATTTGTTTGGAGTCGGTACAAAGTGGGTTTGTAGTCGTTTAGGCAGCAGCTTCTGGAATACTCAGGCGCGCGCTTCTCTGTTGCATTTCAAAAATGGAAAAGTGATTTATTCGGGGCAGATTTTTCTTGTGTGTAAAGAATCGCATTACAATGTACAACGCGCTAATCTAAGTTGCCTAATGAGGGTATTGTATGTCATATCAAATCAGCTTTTTTCTAAAATGTATAAGACATAGTGCTTTGGGACTGGTGTTGCTGAGTATGTTCAATTCTTTTGCCTTCGCTGCCGATCGTTATGCCATTGATCCTAGTCATACGTATTCTATTTTTGAATATTCACATTGGGGATTAAGTTTGCAACAAGGTCGCTTCGAAAAAAATAGTGGCTTTATTGAACTAGATTTAGAGAAGAAGACAGGTAGCGTTCAACTTGATATCGACGCAGCGTCGGTAAGTACGGGCAATAGTTTGTTCGACAGCGCTTTACGATCAGGTAATTTTTTTGATGTAGAAGTGTATCCAAAGATCAGTTTTAAATCGACGGCTGTCCAGTTTGATGAGAAGGATAATGTGGTCGCTTTGGAAGGCGATTTGACGATTAAAAATATCACTAAGCGCGTCAAGTTTTCTCTAACGCATTTTCGTTGCCGATTTATGCCTTTGTATTTTAAGACTGCCTGCGGAGCAAATGGCAATGCCAAGATTTTGCGCAGCGACTTTGATGTGGGACGTTATACGCCATTCGTCAGTGATGAAGTAACTTTGTATTTTAGCGTTGAGGCGATTAAGGAATGATGTTTAAGTCGTTTGTTTATATGCCAGCTAACGCGTCATGTTGGTAGAAATCAACGCAGTTCTTTACGAATAACCAGTTTTAAGCCCGACCAGATTTCGCTCACCGCGCATACCTTGATATCGACTAAGCCCAGCGGTAAAGCGATCTCTCGTATCGTATCTTCTGTGATATCGGTGGGTACTTTAGATGCTTTCTTAGGCCACGAAATCCATATCACGCCGTTGGCTTTTATCGTACTTCTTAGTTTGATTAATTCAGCTTGCAGTTGCGTCTTTTCTTTCGTGAAGACATGCACGATATCGGTAGATATGCCCAGCTTTTTCATAAATTGCACACCTTCAGGAATAGGTGCGAGTAACTGCAAATAGTCGTCGGGCGCTTGTATCGTGTATACCTGAGTGTTTTCAGTGATGCCTAATTTCTTGGCTAGTGGCGTGCCTGAATAACCGGAAGTTTGTGCATTCATATTGGCCTCCAACTGCGTTAAATTGACTAAGCTGATATTGAATATGTGACCTTAGACTAGGTCATCTGGATTATTTTTTTGAGTAGAATTTTGCTTTGAGCCGCCCACGAAATTGGGCGACTCGGATGCATCGTTTAGCGGTGACCGTTTAGCACAACTCTAACATTAATAACTGATGTTACAGGTGAAATTGTCCTAGCGCTTCTGGCTGCCTAGTCACTTCCAAGACCCTTAGTTGGGCTTTTTTAGTTCCAGGCACTTCCCAAGAAATCGACTGGTTCACCGACAACCCTAGCAGCGCGCTACCAACTGGTGCGAGGACCGAAATAGTTTTTTCTGACCCCGCATCTTTAGGATAGACCAAGGTCAATTCGAGTTCAGAGTCGGTGCTGTCGTCAATGAAGCGAATGGTCGAATTCATCGTGACGAGGTCGGGCGGCACTTCCCTTGGCTCTAAGACTTTCGCACGTTCGATTTCGCGGCTTAGCAAATCGACGCCTGGTAAGTTTCTATAAATATTTGACTCTAACAATAACTCAAGTCGCGCCTGATCAAGGCTGGACATAATAATCGGTGGCATGACTTCCACATCTATTTCCTTCACAAGATTTAATAATATCAATCGATATAACTGCTTCAACGCTTTTGACGTTTATGAATGAAGCTGAGGCTGACGTTAACATATTAATCGGGTGGGGGCAATCGTAGTTGCTGTGCTTGGAAGGGATAGTCTCGTTAAACTTTCGGCTGGGTAGTGCTGATATCGCTACACATAGTAAAACGCCTACTGCCATATCATGCTAAAACCGAATCAGTATGCGTAATATTAGGGGCGTAAAGCGGGAAACCAATTAAGTCGTTTGCTTGAACTTATTCTGAACTTGGCTTGCGCTTATTTTGAGCCGATCTTCAATTTATTAGAGTTGCTTGAGCGAGCGATTAGCTTTTAGGCGTTGAATGATTTTTTCTACATTGCCAGCGATGCTACCCGTTTCACACACAAAATCCCAAGCCAGCGTGCTATGTTGTTGATTGATACCTTTGTTGCTGATTTCATTCCATTCATTGCGACGGGAAGGAGACCAACTGCCATCGGCGCGGCCAAATGCAAATAAGCGTTTTTCGAACGTGTCGCAACGCAAACCTTCATAGCTGACATTTTTAGCGCCGGATTTGCTGATGGAAACCATGGTGTAACGCAAACTGCCATCGGTCACGATAGCTAGTGATTTGCTATCGATGAAAAAGCTCTGGTTTTCGTTACTGTAAAAGGGCAGCAGATTTTCTTGAGCTGGTGCGCTAGGGAATTGTACTGGGCTATCAACCCAGACTTTTGCTGGTTTCTCAGCGATTTCTTGAGAGGAGACGGAGAAGATAAAACACAAGCTCAATCCCACGCTCAAACCGCAAGCCCGAAAAGCTTGTTGTATAGGACGAGCAGTGAAAAAACGTGGAGTGAGCTGGTGCATGATCAGGTTTCCTTATTCGGTGTCGAGGTGTTTGGACTAGTCGGCAACGGTTGGTCTGAATTGGTACTTGCGGTTAGTTCAACACTCGCCTGCAGGCTACCCGGTTTGGCGTCTTGCGTGCGTCGCGGTCCACGTTGATGGTAAGGCTTACGTTGGCTATCGGGACGATTAATGAAACGTGACAATTCTTGCAGTGCCATTTGATAGACACCACGCTTAAATTCAATCACAGTATCTAGTGGCACCCAATAGTCATGCCAGCGCCATGCGTCGAATTCAGGATGAGTGCTGGCGCGCAAATTTACGTCACAATCGCGACCGACCATGCGCAGCAGGAACCAAATCTGTTTTTGTCCTCGGTAATGGCCACGGATTTCGCGTTTGATAAAGTGATCTGGTACTTCATAGCGTAGCCAGTCACGGGTGCGACCGATGATTTTGACATGCTCGGGGAGCAAGCCAGTTTCTTCTTCGAGTTCGCGGAACATGGCTTGTTCCGGCGATTCGCCGTATTTAATGCCGCCCTGTGGAAATTGCCAAGAATGCTCGCGCACTCGTTTGCCCCACCAGACTTCATTATTGGCGTTCAGCATAATAATGCCTACGTTAGGCCTAAAGCCTTCACGATCCAACATGGTTTAACCCCAATTATTTCTTGGGAAATAATCAATATTCGCTTAGGCGTGTTTTAGCGTTTGGTATTTTGCATTTTACATATTGCTAAAACCATGTCCGCAAAAAAACTCACACGGAAATAAATCGGCGAGATTTTAAGTGTCCTAAGCGAATTGTTAAGTATTCCCAAACGTGGTCAGGGCTCATTCTTTATTCTGAAAGGCGAAGATTTTGACGCTGAAAACCTAGGGATTTCCCGGAAATTCCGTTCAAAATCCTAATTCCAGCGAAAAAAGTGCAATTAAGCCGTCGAAACCACCATCAAAAATGCAAAGAGTGAGCGCATGAGCCAGCATATCCTTTAAAATTGAGTTGATTATAACCTAGGACTTCAACAAAAAAGCTCCTGCGTTGTTGTTTCAAAATTCAGAGCTATCAATTCCAGATTTTGCATCTCAACGCTGGCAACATTTTGATGTCATTCTAAACCTCCATTATTGAAAAGAAACAAGTCATGCGCGCCACACGTTTTTTCATTTCCACTTTAAAAGAAGCTCCTGCTGATGCTGAAATCGTCAGCCACAAATTAATGATGCGTGCCGGGATGATTAAGCGTCTCGGTTCTGGTATTTATAACTACATGCCTATGGGTTTGCGCATCATTCGTAAAGTTGAAAAAATTGTACGTGAAGAGATGGATCGCTCAGGCGCGATTGAAATGTTGATGCCAGTGGTACAGCCCGCTGAGCTGTGGCAAGAAACAGGTCGTTGGCAAAAGTACGGCGCGGAATTGATGCGCGTAAAAGATCGCCATGGTCGTGATTTCATTATTCAGCCAACTTCTGAAGAAGCAATTACCGATGTGGCGCGTCAAGAGATTAAATCTTATCGCCAATTGCCGATTAACTTTTACCATATTCAAACCAAGTTCCGCGACGAACGCCGCCCACGCTTCGGCTTGATGCGTGGTCGCGAATTCACGATGAAAGATGCTTATTCTTTTGATCGTGATTTGGATGGTTTGAAAAAATCTTACCAAACCATGTATGACGCCTACATCCGCATTTTTAATCGCTTCGGCTTGCAATTCCGTGCGGTAGCGGCGGATAACGGCGCGATTGGCGGTACAGGTTCACATGAGTTTCACGTGATTGCGGAAACGGGTGAAGATGCCTTGGTGTATTGCCCAACTTCAGATTACGCCGCGAATATGGAAGCGGCGGAAGCTTTGTCTTTGTTTAGCGAACGTCAGGCAGCGACACAGGCTTTAACAAAAACAGCGACACCAGGTAAAGCTAAATGTGAAGATGTGGCAGAGCTTTTAAATATTCCTTTGCAAAACACGGTTAAGTCTATCGTGTTGACTGTTGAAACCGAAGAAAAAAATAAAGTCACTAAGCAAGTCTGGCTATTGTTAATACGCGGCGACCATGAATTGAATGAGATCAAAGCGAGCAAAGTACCAGGCTTAGCCAACTACCGTTTCGCAAGCGAAGAAGAAATCGTCGAACACTTTGGTACAAAACCCGGTTACCTCGGCCCCGTGAATACCAAGTTGCCAGTTAAAGTGGTGGCGGATCGCACCGTCGCGATGATGGGCGATTTTGTGTGTGGCGCGAACGAAGAAGATTTCCACTTCACTGGTGCTAACTGGGGGCGTGATTTACCTGAGCCTATGGTGGCGGATTTGCGCAATGTGGTTGCTGGCGATCCATCACCAGATGGCAAAGGCGTGTTGGCGATTCAACGCGGTATCGAAGTCGGTCACGTATTCCAACTCGGCACTAGCTATTCGGAATCCATGAAAGCGACGTTCCTCGATGAAAATGGTAAGCCGCAATTATTGCAAATGGGTTGCTACGGGATTGGCATCACTCGCATTTTGGGTGCGGCGATTGAACAAAATTTTGATGACAAAGGCATTATCTGGCCGACTGCGATTGCGCCTTTCGAAGTCGTAATTTGCCCTATGGGTATGGAGAAGAGCCCTGCAGTCAAAGAGCAAGCAGAAAAACTCTATGCCGATTTATTAGCCGCAGGCGTCGATGTGTTGCTGGATGACCGTGATTTGCGTCCAGGCTCCATGTTTGCGGATTGGGAATTAATCGGTGTGCCGCATCGCGTCGTGATCGGTGATCGTGGTCTAAAAGAAGGCAATTTGGAATATAAAGGTCGTCGTGATGCTGAGGCGAGCAATGTTGCGGTAGCAGAGATGTTCAGTTTCTTGACCGCTAAGTTGCAGGCGAAGTAAATCTAAGAATGAAGTTAACAAAAGACGTACTGGCGCGAGTTTGTTCTTTAAAAAGACAAACTCGCGTTTGTTTTCTTACGCTACTAGTGGCCGTGTCGTCGTTGGCCAATGCGGGCAATCAAAAAGAAGAAGCCATCGCCGATTCGGTTCGACTTGCACTTGCTAAAGTCGTGGCGGATCCACGTCCACCCAAACCGACATTCGATAAAATTGAAGATAGGATTAAATACCTGCATTGGTTGGGCGAAATGTCGGATCGTCTCAAGCGTCGTATCCCCGATAAGCAAACTCGCCTCGAATTTCTTGAGACGGTTTGGTATGAGTCTAAACGCGCTGGTTTGGATACGGGAATGGTGCTGGGCTTGATGCAAGTCGAGTCAGGTTTCAAAAAATATGCGGTGTCTATCGTTGGCGCACGCGGCTATATGCAAGTGATGCCATTTTGGTCGCGTGTGATTGGCGATGGTGATCCCAAAAAATTATTCCAAATGCAAACGAATTTACGTTATGGTTGTTCGATTTTACGCATGTACATCGACATGGAAGGCGGTAATTTGTATTTGGCATTGGGGCGCTATAACGGCAGTCGTGGGCGTCCCGAATATCCGAATGCGGTACTAGCGAATTGGAAGAATTGGGAGTTCAAAGGCTAGCGAATTTGAATGCGAGCGTTGCTTATTTTCATCGAGGAGATCTACCATGGCGATTCCCTATCTTCAATCTGGACAGGTCTGTTCGGTGCTGCCAGCAGATGTAGCGACGGATACTTTGCAATCACTGGCCTTATTCAAAGATCCGCATCTCGAAGTGATACGGATGGTCTTACCCGCTGGTAAAACCATACCGCCGCATCATGTCAATGGTCCGATTACCATCCATTGTCTCGCTGGAGAGGTAGCCGTCAAATCGGAGCAACAAACCTATTCACTCGATGCTGGCGATTTGCAATATTTCGCTGGCGGTGTCGAGCATCAATTAGAAGCGATGCAGGCAAGCGTCTTGTTGGTGAGCATCGTCTTAATCCCGTCATCTGCATCCTAAACACGAAGTTTATTAGTCAGTTTTTGCCATCAATATGATTCCTGATGGAATAATTTGTTACTTCCACGATTTGATCTGTATCAAATTTGGTGAAGGTTCTTGCATAGTTTGGCAATAGCGTGCAAATTGATGCATGACTTAAAACCTAAGCCTAGTGCGGCTTCTATGGGTTTTCATAGACTTAACTAGTTCGTTTAGCCTATATACACTTGCAACTAGTGGATTGACCTTGTTTTTCATTTGTCTAGACTGAGCTAAACCTTTTTCGATAGGACAACTATGACCAAGCTTCATTCTTCCGTGGCTTCCGTGACACCTCGCACTGCGCGCTCCGTGCAAAAAATTACTCAAGCAAAATTGATGGCACAGGCTGTTAGTTTCGCCAGCTTATCGGCATGTTTGGTCGCGCCAGCCCAAGCGCAATCAGTCGGCTTAGACAGTAATGCCGGTGCTAGTATCAAACCCGCGCAGATTGTTGTAATCAGTGGCACACGCTATGAGCAGTTTGTCGAAAATTTGCCAATGGCGATCGACGTCATTGACCAAAAAGAAATCGAGCGCTTAGGTATTTCAGATATTCGTGATCTGGCCAAAAATCTAGCCAACGTCGAAGTCAAACGGGCACCAGCACGCTTTACTGTGACTGGTGTCGGTAATTCCACCGGGCGCGATGGTAATGCAGGATTTGCTATCCGTGGTCAGGACGGTAACCGCGTCCTGATGTTGATCGATGGCATGCGGCTACCGCGCAGTTACATTAACGGTAGTAATGCTTTTGGACGTGATTCAATCGCGATGAATTTGATACGCCAAGCGGAAATCGTACGCGGCCCAGCGTCGGTGTTATATGGTTCGGATGGTTTGGCAGGTTTGGTCAATTTCATGACTTTAGAACCGCAAGATTTTTTGCAAGAGAAGAATGCTGCACCTAAAGATTTTGGCGGTAAGTTATTTGCTAACTGGAGTGGTGATGACCATAGCCGTAGCCTTGGGGCTAGTTTGGCCGGTCGTATTAATCCGCAATGGAGTTGGCTGATTAGTGCCAATGCGAGTAAGGCCAAGGGATTGGAAAATATGGGGACAAATGATGTGCCTAATATCGATAGAACGACACCCAATCCACAAGACGATAAAACCCAGTCGGTATTGGCCAAATTAGTGTATCAACCTAGCTCGACACAAAAGCACAGCCTGAGTGTTGAGCATATCGATAAAATTTCTGATTTTGAATTGTTATCGAGCCGCGCCAAGTTGCCAATGACGACGGCGTCCGCGGTCAAAGGCGAAACTGTGCATAAAGAATCGACGCGAGATCGTTTGACCTTAACTGATCGCTATACGCTCAATAATGGCTGGGTCGATCATGTCCAAAGCAATCTCAGCTATCAAGATAGTAGTGCGCAAGACGACGGCGTGACGCACAGGAATACCTTAGCTGATCGCGTGCGTAAAGTATCGTATGCCGAACAAGCGTGGCAGTTTAGCGTGTTAGCAGATAAGTTGTTCAAATCGTCCAGCGATTTAGCACAGCGCCTTAGCTATGGTTTTGATTATTCCAGAATCGACGTTAGTAATTTCTTTGATGGTGTGGATCCCGGCAATGCAGATTTTACGCCACGTAAATATTTTCCTGATACACGTGATTCTAGCCGCGCCGTGTTTGTGCAAGATGAGATCTTTGCTGGCTCATGGATTATCACACCAGGCTTACGCTACGACCATTTTGACTTAGACGTCAAAACACAGGATGGCTTTGCACCACCGGCCAAAACACCAGCGAAATCGCTGTCAGGTTCGGCAGTCGTTCCGAAGTTGGGTGTTCTGTATAAGGTCAATGCGGATTGGAATGCCTATGCCAATCTGGCTGGCGGTTTCCGCGCCCCAAATGCGCAGCAGATCAATGGAGTATTTGATAGCTCAACCGTGCCGGCAGTGTTATTGGCGAACCCTGACTTAAAGCCTGAGAAAAGCCAAAATGTCGAGTTAGGTGTGCGTGCTTTATTTGAAAAATTCAATCTCGACGTAGCCGTGTTTAGTGGTCGTTATACCGATTTGATTTACGATAAAAAACCCTTAGGTGGCAAAGGCATTGCAGGGGATCCAGCGATTTTTCAAACCGTGAATGTGGATAAGGCCAAAATAGATGGTTTCGAAATCCGTGGGCAAGTTCAATGGGCCGAGTTTGCGGGTGGTCAATGGAGTTCACCATTTTCTTATGGTAAAACACGCGGTACCGATCAAGTCGCGCATACGCCTTTAAGTGTGATTAACCCCAGCAAGTTCTTCGCTGGTCTGCGTTACACCACTGATAGAGTCGATTGGCAATTGAATGCACGTCATCAAGCGGGCAAGGACGAAGCAGATTTGAGTAGTCCTTATTTGCTTAAGCCTGCTGTACCGCCACGTGTGCGTCAATTCTTGGTGCCAAGCGTAACGACTTTGGACATGCAATTGCAATGGACTATGCAAAAGAACTGGCGCCTGAATGTTGGTGTCGATAATCTCACTAATAAAAAATTCTGGAACTGGAGCGATGTGCAAGGTTTAGCCGCGAACTCCGTGGTGGTTGATGCCTATACGCAGCCGGGTCGTTACTATCATGCTTCTTTGGTGGTTGGGTTTTAGAATGTTGTTGAATCGGGCTTGAGATATTTTGGTTAGTTAGCTTGTTAGTTTGTTCTTGTGGTTTGTTGTTGCTGAACTTCCCTCACCCTAACCCGCTCCCGCTTGCGGGAGAGGGGATCTCATGCGAAATTGATGGCCGCTGATTGTTGTCTAATTTAGTAATTAATAATGACGACAGCCTATTTCAAGGAATACACCAAGTTCCCTCTCCCGCAAGCGGGAGAGGGCTAGGGTGAGGGTAGTTCAGCGATGTGCACAGTCTAAGTAACGACGCAAACCTAGCAAAGTGTAAAAGAATCAACGCATCAACTGTTTTCCCGTTTTCATATCAATCAAAATAACCGAGCTAGTCGTATCGGTGTTGTCGGCAGCGGCAGACTTCATCTTTAAATGTAGGACCGAAGTCGCCCCAGTATTTTCTATCTTGCTAAGACATGGATACATAGGTTGCGCAAACTGGTATTCCACAATTTGGCGCCGAATATCGAGATTGATAATTTGAAATTTTCCATGCTGATCCGCACCTGCCACATACGGGCGCTGTGGATCGAGGATGAAACAATCTAAAGCCGTGCTCAGTAAAGTTTTGCGCGGTGCAAACAACTGGGTATCGGCGATGCCTTCTCCCATTTGATAATCATGCACCCAGCCTTGATAGACTGGCTCGGCTTTCGGGTCATAACTGAGTTCCCATAATTCCGCAATATCAGGCAACACCAGAATAAAGCTTTGGCGCCGTTCGTGGTGCAAGATGGTACTGAGTTGAGAAAATTTCCCCTGTTTGTTTTGTAAGCGAAGTACACGTAGAGTTTGTTGTGTGGCGCGATCAAGGATGCGAACTTGGTGTTTTTCTATATCCTCGAATAACTGAAACTGCTTGGTTTCTATGCGCGGTGTTATGTTTTCAAATTGACTGGTTTGCGCCGTCGCTTGCGTCACAAATTGCGCATTGAAAAAAATGCCGAAGTAAGCCGTGAAAAGTAAGCGCAATGTAAATAGTCGTGACATAGTTTTACTGACTTATTTTGCTTGATGTTAAGCGATAGAGGCGCCCAGCTGGGCCGTCAATCATGACCTCATCACCATCCTGTAGTTGTGTTGTAATACCAGGCAAATTGACTATCGTTGGGATGCCTAGTTCGCGTGCCACGATGGCACTATGCGAAAGATAGCCGCCCGTTTCAACGATCATTCCACCCGCTTTTAAAAAGATGGGTAGCCAACTCGGGTCTGTACTGAGCGCAATCGCAATATTACCTCGTTTAAGCTTGGCGATCTGTGCAGGTGATTCGACCAAGCATACTTTGCCACGGTAACTGGCCATGCTGACAGCGATACCTTGCCATTCTTTTGTAGCGTCATTCTGCACCATGTTAGTGCTAGGAAGACAAGGCGACGCATTGGCGGAATCCTTGGCAACCATGCCTTGCGCTGTTTGAAGTACCACATCGCGCATAGGCATCGCATCCCATCGCGCTATCTGTTGTTGGCGATCGGCGATACGATGTTGTATTGCTTTCACAAGATGTTGACTAATATCATTGTTGGACAATAGCTTGTCGATTTCAGCATAGTCCAAATCAAAAACATCTATGCTATCCAGAATGATGTTTGTTTCTTGCAAGCGTCGCCCAGCTTCTAACATTAGGGCACGAGAGCGCTCTAATAGCAGTCCAAAATGGCTGCGTGCAAATTCACGTTGGTTGCATTCCATTTTGGCTTGTTTCTGCATGAATTTGATCATACTAACTTGTCCGAAGTGGCATTGCGCTTTGATGGTTTTCCACGCCCAGGCGATTTGCTCGTGCTGCCGTCTTTGTAAGGCATCTGCATCGACTTCTGCTAAATGGAGTATGGCTAGATGCAGAGTGTCGGGTTGTTCGCGCCAGCTCGGACGGGAAACATAGGATTCGTAATTGCCGCGATGGCCGTAGTGTGCCAAAAACTCAGTATATGCTTGTTGAAAGGCTGGGCTACACCTTTGGATATCGATCTCTGTTAGATTTCCTCGCAGGAAATCGAGTGCGACCTGATCGTTCAGCGCGATTTTTGCGAGGCTGAGTAAGTCGAAGGCTTGTTGTGCGCTGACACTCTTTTCACCTTCACTCATTAATGCGGCGACTAGCGCCTTGGCATCTTGCGGGCAGGCTTTATCTAAAAATTTTTGCAATTGCATGAGCGTGCCGCTGGCACCTTGCATCAGGCAAAGCCCGCGATGCCGCAAGTAGGTATAGCGTGATCGCTGACAAATTTCTTGTAGAAGTGCGGCATTGCTCAGTGTTGATAAATCCTGTTGGCGCCACGCCAAACTCTCTGCCTGAATCGCTTGCGCCTCTTGCATACCGCGCCGTCGATAAGCGGGGAAGCGAGTCAATGCTTTTGCATAATTGCCTGCGACTTTGAGGTAATCTGTCCAAGCTCGTTTTGGAATCAGAATATTGGCTTGATGCCCACCAAAAATGAAATTGACTTCGTCGGGATGAAGATTGAAATGCTGGTAAATTTCCCATTGAATGACAGAGGCATTCAGATAGACATGACCGTCAAATTGCGCAGCACGTTGTATGCCAATCGGAACTTGAACACCAACGATTTGTTGTGCGAGTGTGAGCATTTCGTTGACCGCAACAATCAAGGGATCACGTTCACTGATCTTAATCGCAAAGGGCAAAATTTCCTTGGTATTCCCATTTGTCCACATCGTTGCCTGCTGTTGCAAGTAGGGATAGGTGTATAGCCCGCGCGCACTGATAGGGCGTGCTTGCACCAAATAGAATTGCTGACCGTCGAAGACCCATTCAATATCAAAATAGGGAGCTGAATAGTCCATCGCCTTAGCAGTTTCACAGGCTAATTGAGCGAGGGTGATGGCTTGTGCGTCAGATAAAATCGTGTCAGTTTGACTCGGTTCGTGGGGCTGCGATTGTGTATGCTGTGTGTCAAACATCTGCATCGTGTTGCTATGCGCACAGCGCCGACCAGCAATATGCCAATCCTGATACGACCAATCATGTTGCACGATGATGTCTTCGCCATTGACTTTGCCTGCTACCAGATCATCCGCTAAACCCAATACGCTGCTGATCAATAATCGGTCTTCGCGACCGTCACGCGGATCGCAAGTAAAAATCACACCAGCCGCATGACTCTCGACCATAGGCATAATCACTACCGCCATATTGGCATCGGAATGCGGAAATTGAATCTTATCGCGATAGGCGCAGGCTTGTGGCGTCCACAAGGAAGCGATGACTTCTAAAATGGCGTGCTCTAAAGCGACAAGTCCTAACACATTGAGTTCGCTATGATGAATGCCAGCGAATGAATGTTGTAGCCCATCTTCACCGATCGCAGAAGAGCGTACCGCAAGCATTTGTTGCTGCCAGTTTTGTGCAGCGAGAAATGCTTCTAATGCACTTCGGAATTGGCTGTTAGCGTCATCTTGCGTAGACAACTGGGTAATAGCATGACGAACTGTACGTAAGGCTAATTCTGCCTGCTCTGGCTCATCCTTGAATTGTGTGCAGGCGGCTATCGCCTGGGTCCAGATCGCATCGGGAATCAGTGCACGGCAGTAGGCCGCTGGCATAACAAAGCTGACCGGCACCGGTAAGCCGTAACGTAATAAACGAGCGAGTTGTGATCCTTTACCGCCTAGTTGTGGATATTGTTCTGGCGTGGCTTGACGACAATCGATCAAGCTCGGGTTTATACATTCTTCATTGGTGGTCATGGTCAATATTTTCGATAGCGTGTATTGCCTGTCTGAGATCTCTGCCTATCTGCGAAGTTCATAAGTTCAGCGTTTTTAGCACAGTGCTGTGGCGCATAGTAGGGCGTGTTGAGTACAAAAGTCTATCAGTGAATATGCCTAACAATAAATGGGTGAAAATAAAAAAGCGTACAGATTAATTCTCTGTACGCTTGAATGTGAACTGTGAATATTGGAGTGCAGTGCTGCACTCCAATAAGCGTTCTAGTTATACGGCTTAGTTCAAGGCCAACACGTATTCCACCATCACCTTAATGTCCGCATCGCTGACGGCTTTATTGGGTGACATAGGAATCGGTCCCCAAACACCGCTACCGCCATCTTTCACTTTCTTGGACAACAGGGCGACCGCATCGGCATTGCCTTTATATTTCTTGGCGACGTCTTTGAATGCTGGGCCTATAACTTTTTTATCGACGCCATGACAACTCATGCAGTTGTTTTTCTTAGTCAGATCAGCACCTGATTCCGCCGCTATTGCTGACACCGCAGGCAAAGCGAGCAGTGCGCAACTAGCTAAAATACTTGAGAGAGTGAGTTTCATCGATTTCTCCTTAATACACATCGTGTTGAGTATTGTTGACATTGAATTTACCCGTTGGCGTAATCAATTTTGGATCACGAATGACTTTTTTCAATTTACGAGTTTTGTCGTCAACGATCACAATCGCAGATTCTTTGTCTTTGGCGCTCCAGACGGAGAACCAGACCTCATCACCAGCGACATTGTATTCAGGTTGCACGATACGTTTTGCACCATCGCCTAAGCCAGACCATTCACCGATAGGCAATACTTCAAAGCCTTTACTGAAGTTATTGATGTCATACACGGCAATCGATTGACTGATTTTTGCATCCGGATTTAAAGGCGTATCGATCCACAGATTTTTGGATTTTGGATGGGTTTTGATAAATAAAGAACCACCGCCTTGACCTTTAATCGTATCGACGACTTTCCATGCTTGCGCTTTATGCTTAATTGGATCAGTACCAATCATGGAGATAGTTTCATCACCGAGATGGCTGGTTGCCCATACTGGGCCAAACTTAGGATGCACGAAGTTCGCGCCACGACCTGGATGTGGCGTCTTGCCGACATCAACAATCGCCGCCATCTTGTCTTCTTTGGTATCAACTACCGCGATCTTATTCGAAGCATTGGCAGCGACCAAGAAGTAGCGACCTGTGGAATCAAAACCACCATCATGCAAGAATTTCGCTGCGTCCAAAGTCGTGACTTTGAGATTGTTCAGATCTGAGTAGTTGACCATCATGATCTTGCCAGTTTCTTTGGCATTGATCACGAATTCTGGATGATAGTGTGACGCCACGATAGAAGCGACGCGTGGTTCTGGATGGTATTCATTATCCACCGTCATGCCACGTGTAGAAACAATCTTCAAAGGTTTCAAAGAGTCACCTTCCATCAACACATATTGTGGTGGCCAGTAAGAACCAGCGACCGCAAACTTGTCTTCATAGCCTTTGAACTTGGATGTTTCAACCGAGCGTGCTTCCAAGCCGACTTTGATTTCAGCGACGTTATCTGGTTTCTCCATCCACAAGTCGATCAAGTTCAAACGTGCATCACGACCAATGACGTAGAGATAACGGCCGGACGCAGAGATACGAGAAATATGGACGGCGTAGCCGGTTTTGACGATGTTGATGATTTTCTTGGTGTCGCCGTCGATCAATGCTACTTCACCGGAATCGCGCAAAGTGGTGGAGAAGATATTAGCGATGTTGTAGTTGTTCATCTTCTTGGTTGGACGTTTGGACGGTGGGATGATGTCCTTCCAGGTTGCCAACATTTCTTTCATGCCGAATTCTGGTGGGGTAGGTGGCTCTTGTTGAATATAGCGTGCCATCAAATCCACTTCTTTTTCGCTCAAATCACCTGAGGTTCCCCAGTTTGGCATACCAGCTGGTGAACCATAAGCGATGAAGACTTTGAGGTAGTCTGTACCTTTTTCTAAAGTAATGTCTGGCGTCAGCGCTTTACCTGTCGCGCCTTTACGCAATACACCGTGGCAGCCTGCACAGCGTTGGAAATAAATTTGTTTACCAATCTCAAATTCCGCTTGCGTCATTGGTGGTGCTTTCGGATTGATATTTTGGTGCATGGCTTCGTTGGCTAAAGGGGAGCCGCCTGCTTGATATTTGAGCTCTGCTGCCGCATGAGTTTTTTCATCTTTTTTCTCTTGAGCATAAGCAAAGCCGAAAGTGAGCGGCAAGCATGCAAGTGCGGCAACCAAAGGGCGCAGCATAGGAGTTCTGGTGTTGCTTAAGTTTTTTGACTTCATTTTAGGTCCTCTTTTTTTTGGTGAACTTACGATTACTTAAGATTAAAGCTTGAAACAATGACTCAGTTACGAGGTAACTTATTACAGAGATTGAAGCACTTTTGTGCAGTGCGGATAGCGTCAGACTACGCCCCTGTATTTTGTAAAACATTGATCTTAGTCAAAAAAAAAATTGAATCGAGGAAAGTCTGCGATAGATCAAACGCAAGAGAAAACATCGCCAGAAAAGTATAAGGATTTACGAGATAAAAACAACGCGGACTTTCATGCTTGTGTTAATTGTGCATACAAACGAGGCAACAATTGTGGCAATTCTGCTGCATCTTTAACCACGATATAGCCTTTTGCGCCGAACAGGTGCAGCAGATATTCTTCTGCTTTTTCATCAATCGTCACGCAGAAAGGAATCAGTCCTAACTGACGCGCTGCATGGATGGCAACTCGTGTATCTTCGATGCCATAGCGGCCTTCATATTGGTCGAGATCGTTGGGTTTGCCGTCGGTCAAAATTAAGAGTAGACGACGAGCGTTTTTTTGTTGCTGCAAAATGGCAGAAGCGTGTCGGATCGCCGCGCCCATGCGGGTGTAAAAGCCCGGCTTAATTTCTGCTAGGCGACCACGTATCTGATCACTGTATTTTTCGTCGAATCCTTTGAGTAAGTGAAAGCGCACGTTGTCACGTCGGACTGAAGAAAATCCATACAAAGCGAAACGATCACGGGTGGCGGATAAAGCTTCACATAATAGATATAGGCTGTCGCGTATTACATCAATCACGCGAGCTTGATTATTTACCCAAGTATCGGTGGACATCGATAAATCTGCGAGTAAGAGGCAAGCCATGTCGCGGCTTTGCTGGCGATTGTCTAGATACAGGCCGGGACTTGCGACGGCATGACCGCTGTTGGCACCGCGTCGTTCTGCGCTAAAGCGTACACAAGCATCAATATCGATATCGTCGCCGCTGAGTTGAGCACGCAGACGTTGACGTTCTGGCGTTAAGCTTTGAAACTGTTGGCGCAAGCGCTTGGCGGTTGCACGTAAGTGTTCTGGTAAGGCGATTGCTTTAGCATCGCGTGCTAGCAGCATTTGTATGCGCGCATGCTTCTCTTGAAGTTGTTGTTTTTTGTAGTGCCATTCTGGGTACAGAATGCCGTCGGCTAGCAATAAATCGTCATCGGCTTCGGCAGGCAAATCCAGATCAAAGCGCACCCGACTCGCGGTACTCTTGCCATCGTTGGCAACGCTCATCACATCAAAGTCATTCGCCGCTCTTTGTGCGTCGGGATTATCATCTTCATCTAGCGGGCGATTGACCTTCACATATTCAGCCCAAGAAAATAAACTCTCGGCGCGAAATAGCAGCATGAAGGGGCTAGGGTTGTCGGGCATGTCAGTGCGCTCTGCCATCCGTTTTCGCTGTTCGGTATCAGATTGCACCGCGCTGCCTTGAGCTTGCTCGGGTGTGAGTTTGCTAGCGGGCTTGGTATTATTAATTGCATTCTTGGGGGGCGTATTCAACCACAGTGGAACAGGAACGAAGTTGAATTCTTTACGGCCGACTTTTTTTAATTCAGTATGAACGCTGCCCGGTTGTAACAGCGCTTGACGCAGTAGTAATTCGTTTTCTGCTTCTTGTTTTTTTAACTCACTAGGATCGGGGCGGCGCAGCAAGCTTGCTTCTACCAAACGGTGATAGCGTTCTTGTAAAGAGGGGAAAGCACTCAGCAAAGCCAAGGTCGCGGCTTGATTGCGTTGTAAGTAGGAGGCTTCTGGATCAACATCATGGGCGACTAATGCCAGCAACCATAAGTACAATTCGCGATTGAGTTCGCGTTCTGGGAAGTAATCAATAAAGGCGGGTAGGTGTAGAGTTGTTTCATCTGCCCACGTCAGTTCGGCTTTCTCACCAATCCCCGCGATACGCTCTAGCCAACTACGGCGAGCACCATGTGTCGTGGCGGAACCCGATTGTAGATTCAGCCCAGGATCACCACCGAGTGCGCGGAAAAACGTCGCGGCGATGTTTTTCATCTGCGCTAGCTCAACCCTTGCATCGGGATAGCCTTGATATGCAACGCGGGTGATTAATTTGTCCCACAAGCCGCCTATGTATTCTTCCATTTTGCTACTTTCTCGTTTGAAGCTTCATACCATTTTTAGGTGCGGTGCAAGCCGTGTGGCTCAAGCCAGGTCTTAGTTGTACGGCGGCTTGGCGGCGCGGGTTGCACTCGCCCTACAAATTTAAAACCTTTCAACACAGAGACTCAGAGACATGGAGTAATGGTAAAGAGGAAAAATCAAGGGGCAAGAAGTTTTTTGACTGATGACTAGGTTTCCGCACCTCATACCCTCCTCAAGCTTTTCTCTGTGCCTCCGTGTCTCTGTGTTGAGAGGTTTGGATTTTAATTTGAATCACCCGAGCGGTACTGCCGTTCAATGCGGCTTCTGATTCGGCATAAGCTTGGTTCACCCATTCGAGTAAATTACCTTGCGGATTGTCACTTTGGGTTTGGGTGCAGGCATCGGTACATTGTCCACACTGTACGCAGGCGAACATCATGCGTTTGACGTTGCGCGGATTGAGGCGCATAGGGCAAACGTGATCGCAAGCCGAGTAACAAGTCGAGCAATCCTTAGCTCGTTCACGCTTAAAGCCTATCACCATCGCTTTATCATTACCCATCCACGCCAAGCTTTGAAATAAGCCAAGCGCGCAGGCATAGCGGCAAAATAGATGACGTGCGAACATAAATTCAACGAAGAAGGCAATGCTGCCCGCGATCAGAAAAGTGCTTTGATTGCGGGTCAATGTGCCATGCCAGATATTGCCGTAAATTTCTGCAGGCGGTAGTAAATACGTGAGTAACACCGTGGCCCAAGTAATGGCACAAATGATGGTGAGAGGAATTACGCCTAACCACCAGATCGCGTCGGGTTTGGTTTCGCTACCATCTGGATTGCGTGTGGGCTGGGGTTCTTTTTCCCACAAACTTTGCTTACCTATGGCGCGACGCAAGGTTTGATTGATGGTTTCGACGATAGAAAAATGCGGACATAACCAGCCGCAATAAATCCGTCCCCATTTCCAAGCGACATAAATGACTGCTGCCGCGACCAAAATGAGGGGCAAGATTGCATGGAGAAAAATGGCTTTGGCTGCTTGTCCAGCGGTGTCTTTTCCTGCGACGAAATCGCTCAGACCTAGAGTCCAATCCATGCCGAAGAAGATGAAATGCTTGAGATTAAGATCGAGGCGGAAGATGTCGAAAATCGGAGCAACGACGAACAATAGAAAAAAGCCGAGTTGCGTCAATCGACGCCATTGTTGTACTGGCACGCCCCATAATCCTTGATGTGTTTTCACTTGCATGCTGAAATTCGCCTAGTTCTTTTATCCACGTTTGCTGATAGATTTACCTATCAATGGATAGAAATATAATTTGCCCGATAAGGCCTTGGTCAGTGCAAATACACCGAATAAAATGAAGACCGAGTGCACGCATAAGACGTACAAAATTAAAATGATCCAGGTACTGACTTGATGTAAATCGCCAAACAGTAAGATCCCAGCACTGATCAAAATCAGCATAAAACCAGCGCAGATACTGGCGCGCAATGCTTGTATTAGATGGCATTGCACTAGCGTTGAAGGATTCTGCCGTTGACCTTGATAAAGTAGTAGCAACAATACGAAGGCAATCAATGGCAGCAGCAAAATATTCAATAAGTACAGCGTTGCGGCGGTACTGGCGATTTGAATCTCTTGTGCGGTGGGTTCCAGGATTTTCATCTTTGTCTATTTAGTGCTGCCAAAATGCAGCTTGACTACTTCCATTAAGGCAGTGATGGTGTCGAGATCGTCGCTTAAAGGTTCAACTAGCGCTGCTGCACAGGCCTCGACCACCGGACAACCAGCCGCGATTAAATTTGCTGCATAGACCAATAAACGGGTGGAGGCGGCTTCGTCCAAATCATGTTGTTTGAGTTGGCGGAAACGGCGCGCGATATCGACTAAACGTGTTGCCAGTGATAGATCTATGCCGGCTTCTTTCATCAAAATGCTTTGTTCTAATTCTGCATTGGGATAATCAAATTGGATTGCTAAAAAACGTTGACGGGTCGAAGGTTTGAGATTCTTTAACAAATTTTGATAGCCGGGGTTGTACGATACAACCAGCATAAATTCATCTGGCGCAGTCAGTTCTTCGCCGGTACGTTCGATAGGGAGTATGCGGCGGTCATCCGTCAGCGGATGCAAGACCACCGTAGTGTCTTTGCGCGCTTCGACAATTTCATCCAAATAACAAATACCACCTTGACGTACAGCACGGGTGAGCGGTCCATCCGACCAGATAGTCTCGCCGTCGCCGATTAGATGACGCCCGACTAAATCGGCGGCAGTTAAATCATCATGGCAAGCAACGGTAATTAAGGGACGCGCCAATTTTGCCGCCATGTGCGCGACGAAACGCGTTTTGCCGCAGCCAGTGGGGCCTTTGATTAATAAGGGCAATTGGCGTTGGTAAGCGAGTTCAAATAGTGTGCATTCATTGCCAACAGGCTGATAAAACGGAATCTCGGTTGCTACGGAAGTCGGTGCAAGAAATGCTTGATGACTTAAATCGTTCATGAAAAACCTTCTGAGTACATCGAAATTGGAAATTTAAAACTTCGAACTAAAAACTAAAAACGCCCGACGATGTTCTGTCGGGCGCTGTTCTACTTATTAAGCCTGAGATGAATTCTCGGCTTGGTCTCCACCAACAAAGAAGCTAAAGATATAGAGCGCCAATCCTATCAAGAAGATGACACCGGACGCCAAACGTAACCAGTAGAAAATCATCAGTTGATCTTGGGTCGCCATAAAGCTCAATGGTGAGGTCGCGACACGTTGTAACCAGACTTGTAAGATACCCGCGGCTGTCAGGAACAAAGTAATAAAGACCATCGATACCGTCATCAACCAGAACGACCACATTTCTACTACTTGTGATTTATTGCTATTCGCCTGACGACCGCGCATGAGTGGCATGGTGTAGCTGATCATCGTCATCACCACCATCGCATATGCACCGTAGAACGCCATGTGACCATGTGCTGCGGTGATCTGTGTACCATGTGTATAGTAATTAACCGGTGACAAGGTATGCAAGAAGCCCCATACGCCCGCACCCAAGAACGCCATTACGCCAGTGCCCAAGGCCCACAAGACGGCCGCACGATTTGGATGATCACGACGGCGACGATTGACCATATTGAATGCAAACACGGTCATCATGAAGAATGGAATTGGCTCCATTGCCGAAAACACGCTACCCCACCATTGCCAGTATTCAGGCGTACCGATCCAGAAATAGTGGTGACCAGTACCGATAATGCCGGTGATTAAGGACATCGCAATAATTGAATACAACCATTTTTCAATCACTTCGCGATCAACTCCCGTGACCTTAATCAGGACGAAAGCCAACATCGCGCCGAGGATCAATTCCCATACGCCTTCTACCCAGAGATGGACTACCCACCACCAGTAGAATTTGTCTTTGACCAGATTGCTAGGATTGATGAAGGAGAATAAGAAGAATAATGCTAATCCCCATAAGCCCGCCAACATGACCAAACTAATACTAGTTTTACGTCCACGTAAAACCGTCATCGAAATATTGAATAAGAACACCAGCGCAACGATGACGATACCGACTTTGGTAGGTAAAGGTTGTTCTAAGAATTCTCGTCCCATGGTTTCGAGCAGATCATTGCCAGTCATTTTTGCCAGCGATGCGTAAGGCACCGCCAGATAACCAATGACAGTCAAAGCACCAGCGACTAAAAACACCCAAAACATCAACATCGCGAGTTTGGGACTATGTAGTTCACGTTCTGATTCTTCTGGAATCAGGTAATACGCTGCACCCATAAATCCGAATAACAGCCAGACGATCAGTAAGTTGGTATGCACCATCCTTGCGACGTTAAAAGGAATCAGAGGGAATAAAAAATCGCCTATGATGTACTGCAAGCCCATGATCAGACCAAATAAGATTTGACCAACAAACAGGGCAATTGCCGCGATAAAGTAGGGCTTCGCGACGGCCTGTGATTTGTATTGCATAAAATTCTCCACGAATCGTTGAAAGGTGTCGCGCTCTTAGCCTTCGATATTGGGCGGCCAGTTATTGGTATTGATCTCTGAGCTGTATTTCAGGAACTCGACCAAATCGTTCATTTCTTTTTCATTCAAATTGAACTGTGGCATTTGGCGACGACCTGGAGCACCGGTTGGCTGAGCCGCCATCCAAGCGCGAATAAAATCCGGGCCGCGACGCTTATACACATTGCCCAATTCAGGCGCAAAGTACGCACCTTCGCCTAATAAAGTGTGGCAACCAATACAGTTACGGGTTTCCCAAATTTTCTTACCACGGATGGCAGATTCAGTCAGATTGGCACTGTTATCACGCTTAGGTAGCGTATTCATGGTATCGAAAGTGAGACCAAGAAATAACAGGAAGAAAAATACAGAGCCGCCATAAAAAATATTTCTGGCGGTTGACTTGGTGAACGATGAGCTCATGTCGAGTTAACCCCTAGTGGATGCTAGGACTTACGCAAAACAGACGCTAGCGTCGTTGCCGTCACCTCGTCGTACGATTTGTACTGTCTTCGGTGACGCCCCCCCGACTAAGACATTCGAGGGCAAGCTCTAGCTAGCGCAATTTTGCGTGAGTCCTAAAGTAAATCATAAAAAGCGCAGACCGATGAATGCGATCTGACTACGCTAATTGATGTTGTGGATGTTATTCCCCCACGTCACTGATAGTAAGTGGCTAAGGCTGGGTTTTCCTTGACCGCGGTCAATTTTGGAAAGATGGCAACAGATTGCTTATAGATAATTGAGGGGTTTTCAAGCAAGTTTTGCGGCGCATCAAAATATGTTTGAATTTGTGAAGTGACCTACTTTTTTGAGGGGTATTTCTTGACGCTGAAAAATCGATCAGCGCCAGCGTAATTTTGCCCAAGCGGCTTGCTGGGCTGGGGTGAGAAATGTCCATGCGACGAAACGGCTTTGTTTGCTTCCTTGCTGCATTGTGACGACCTTGTGTTCGACTACTTTGGCTTGTTTAAACTTGGTTTTAATAGCGTCGAGATTGGATGATTTGGATACTAAGCTACTGAACCAAAAACATTGGGTAGAGAATTGACGGCTTTCTTCTATCATTTGCGTGATAAATTGTAGCTCTCCTCCCGGGCACCATAGCTCCGCAGCTTGTCCGCCGAAATTGAGATTTGCGTCCGTTGGTGATGTGGTTTTTCCTAAGTTATGCCATTTCTTCATGGTACCGCTTTGCGCTTCAGTGGCCGAAGTATGAAAGGGTGGATTGCACATAGAAAGATCAAACCATTCGTCTTGTTGCACGATATTGTGAAAAATATGCGCGCTATTTTTCTGCAGACGTAGTTCTATCTTGTTTTGCAAAGCGTGATTTGCCGTGATGATATTTTGTAGATTGGCGAGGGCATCAGGATTAATGTCAGCAGCGACAAAATGCCAGGTGTATTCCTGACTACCGATCAGCGGGTAAATGCCGTTGGCTCCGGTGCCTATATCTAGTACATGTACGCTGTTTTTCTTAGGTGTTTTTCCTTGATTTGCTGCGATTAATAAATCGGCTAAGCCATGAATGTAATCGGCACGTCCTGGTACCGGTGGACATAAATAATCATCGGGAATATCCCATGACTTGATTCCGTATTGAAGTTTGAGCAAAGCGCGGTTTAAGGCTCTGACTGCTTTGGCATCCGCGAAATTGATACTCGCATTGCCGTAAGCATTGGTACTCACAAAATGAGCGAGCGCCGCATCACCAGCATCGCTGTCGGCATCGATTAGCGCTGGGAAATCGTATTGTCCTTGATGTTGGTTGCGCGGATGGAATCCTGCTTGCTTGATTATTTTTTGTGGCTTATGGCTAGGAGCGGACATAGCGATGAATGGCAGAATTTGATGTGGTCGGTAAATGCAGCTGGATTACGTTTGAGATCATAACAAACAAAAACGCCCGCGCGATGCGGGCGTTTTTGTTTGGGTTTGGGAGGTAAGTTCTACATCCCAGAAATTGCCCAAAGCAATATGGAAATCAAATCCAATTAGAAATCTAATTAGGACAGATGACCAGAAATGAGTTTTGTCATTTCAAACATGGAGACTTGTTTCTTGCCACCGAAAACGGCTTTTAATTTGTCATCCGCATTGATATTGCGTTTGTTTGCTTCATCTTGCAGCTTGTGCTTTTTGATGTATTCCCAGATTTTTTTGGTTACTTCAGTACGTGGCATTGGTGCTGCACCGATCACGGCTGCTAATACTGGAGACAAAGTCATAGGTTTCATAAAAGCTGCGTTTGGCTTACGTGGTGCTGCCGCTGGTTTTTTAGCTGCTGCTGGTTTCGCCGCGGCAGGTTTAGCTGCTGCTTTTGCTACTGGTTTTTTTGCTGCTGCAGGTTTCGCTGCTGCTTTTGCGGCAGGCTTAGCTGCTGGTTTTGCTGCTGCTTTTTTTGGTGCTGTTGCCATATTGAGGCTCCTTCACAATTGTCTTGGAAAATGCGCCATTTCACGCAGTGCTTATAGTGGTGCCGATTACAGAGCGATGCAAGTGTTTTTTTTTGCTTTTTGCAAAAAAAGTGTGAGAAATCGTATGTGTCGTGGTTTTCAGAGGGAAAAATGTCGTTTTTCCTGTGCGGACGAGGGATTTGCATGATGTGTGGCGTGGATGGAAAACCTCTCAAGACAGAGGTACAGAGAGACAGAATAAGGGCAGGAGGGGAGATTTTTTTGTGGAGTTGGAGAGGGTGCTGTCGTGGTGTTCACAATTAAAAACCCCTCAACGCCGAGACGCTGAGGCGCAGAGAAACGCAGAGGGGGCTTGTATTTTGCTTCCTCTCTTTTCGATTTTCTCAGCGTCTCTGCGCCTCGGCGTTGAGGGGTTTTTAATTGAACGTGGGTAATTACATTACCTTATGTTGGGCTTCACTTCGTTCAGCGCCAACCTACGATTTTAGATAGCGAGAAGAAGTTGGCTTTGCTTTTAAAAAAACAGAGAAGCGATTTGCCTGCAGAAATTCAATTATAGGGATGCAGCGCTAGGCGCCAAGCACAGCAATACTGGAGTATTGCTAGCATAGCCAACAATGCTAAAGAGTCGGAAGGTAAGAATATAGGTGGCTCTAGAAATTCAATTATGGGGATGCAGTGCAAGGCGCGGCCCGCAGCAATACTCAGGTATTGCGAGGAGGCGCAACGCCGCAATGCGCCCCAGAATTGGATTTATATGACACCTATCGCATCATGCCTTTTAATCCTCGCATCATTTTCATCATGCCACCGCCTTTAAGTTTCTTCATCATGCTTTGCATTTGATCAAATTGCGCCAGCATGCGGTTCACTTCTTGAATCTGAACACCCGCGCCTGCTGCAATGCGACGTTTGCGTGAAGCTTTGATTAGGTCAGGTTTGGCACGTTCTAGTGGCGTCATGGAATTGATAATACCTTCCATACGACGCATTTGTTTTTCCGCGTTGTCCATGTTGGCGCCGCTTGCCGCTTGCTGGAATTGCGCGGGCAATTTATCCATCAGGCTCGACAGGCTACCCATGTTCTTCATTTGCGCTAATTGCATTTTGAAGTCGTTCATGTCGAATTTACCGCCAACTTTGATCTTGTCTGCCAGACCCTTCGCCGCTTCGATGTCCATGCCTTTTTGCGCGGATTCGACTAAGGCGAGGATATCGCCCATGCCGAGAATACGATTCGCCATGCGGGTGGCATCAAAGGCTTCCAGACCATCGAGTTTTTCAGAGACACCGGCAAATTTAATCGGCTTACCTGTCACGTGACGTACAGATAAAGCCGCACCGCCACGTGAATCACCGTCTAGTTTGGTAAGCACTACGCCTGTTAATGGCAATGCATCGTTAAATGCTTTGGCCGTGTTGACAGCATCTTGACCCAACATCGCATCAACGACGAATAGCGTCTCGATCGGTTTGACCGCAGCATGCACGGCGGTGATTTCTTGCATCATGGCTTCGTCAATACCGAGGCGACCTGCGGTATCGATAATTAAGACTTCATGATGATGTTTCTTCGCCCAATCGAGTGCGGCTAAAGCGATATCGACGGGTTTGTCATTAATGGTGGTAGGGAAAAAATCCGCGCCCGCTTGTGCGGTGACGGTTTCTAACTGACCAATCGCCGCTGGACGATACACGTCAGCGGAGACCGTTAAAACTTTTTTCTTTTTCTTTTCGCGTAGATATAAAGCGAGCTTACCGACGGTCGTGGTTTTACCTGCACCTTGCAGGCCAGCCATCAAAATGATCGCTGGTGGTTGTGTGGCGAAGTTGAGTTCGGATGCATTTTCACCCAAGTCCGCACCGATCACCGACGCCAATTCTTTCTGCACCACGCCAACTAGCGCCTGGCCTGGTGTTAAAGAACCGATTACGTCTTCGCCTAGCGCTTTGTCTTTGACGCGGGCGATGAGTTCACGCACCGCAGGCAGGGCAACGTCGGCTTCTAATAAAGCCATACGCACTTCGCGTAGCATGTCGGCGGTATTCGATTCAGTTAAACGCGCTTCACCGCGCATGGTCTTGACGACTTTGGCGAGACGTTGGGTCAGATTGTCGAGCATAGTAAACCTTTTAATGGGTAGCACAGGTGATGCAGATTTGCAGCACCAAGTAAATTTTGCGCAATTGGTTTTTTATAGTTGAGCCAATTTTGATAAGCCCGTATTTTACTCGAAATGAGGGTAATTCCTTAGACGTATACTAGGTTTCAACCCGTGAAAGTCTGAATTCTTGATGTTTGTGTAACTAAAAAAGCCACGTTGAATTGCTTCAACGTGGCTTCTAATTTTTTAAATTTCTTGATTTAGAACTGAGCAGCTTACTCCGCGCCCATTTCTTTCAACAAGTTCTCCGCTTTATCGACGTGCTTCATTTGCCACAACATGTAGCGCAAATCGACTTGGATAGAGCGGCTGGATGCTTTGTTGTAATCCCAATCAGCGATGATGGAATCTAACGTACCGTCAAATGCCAAGCCTATGAATTCGCCTTTGGCATTCAAAGCAGCGGAGCCAGAATTGCCGCCAGTGATATCCAAAGTCGCTAAGTAATTCACAGGGACTGTTTTTAACACAGGGTCAACATACTTACCAAAGTCTTTGGCTTTAATCGCAGCCAATTGGTTCGCTGGCGCGTTGAATTCACCTGTGCCAGTCGCTTTTGCTGCAACGCCTTTGACTGTGGTGAACGCAGTCCAAGTCGTACCGTCAGCGCCGAAAGGACGACTGGCGACTTTACCGAAGGTTACGCGCAAAGTGCTATTGGCATCAGGATAAACCGCTTGGCCTTTGCTCTTCATGTAGGCGATTTTCGCTTTCATGTAGCTGGCATAGGCTTTTTGCATATCGCCTGCAGACTCTAGATCCGCGACTTCGCGTTTCATGCCTTCGTCGAACATAGCGACCGCCGCTTTGATAAAGCTGTCGTTGCTGGCTTTGAAGTCGTCCACGGATTTGTCTAACCATGAAGCGCGGAAGGCTTTATCGCCAAATTGGCTGCCTGCATACATTTGATCCAACAATGCTTTCAATTGGTCTTTGCTCATGCCATCTTTGATGCCCATAGCATTATCGAAATTCGCATTGCGTTCAGCTGCTGGTGCTGCGGCGTATTTCACTAAGCTATTTAATACCAAAGCTTTATCGACTTTTTCATCATAGCTACGTTCAACGCCATCAACGCTGGCTTTGAAGCGCGGTAGGTCACGATTTTGGAAACCAGCACGACGTTCTGCGTCTGGTTTTGCTTTCTCGTGCGCTAGGCGATATAGGGTGCGAGCCGTGCCCAAGAAACGTGGGGAAGAGGATGCTAAGAAGGATTCTTTCTTGGCTGTTGCATCGCGTTTTGCGTAGATGGCTTCTATTTTTTCGATATCCGCAGCGTATTCTGCTTTGGTCTTAGGATTGGAATTGACCCACGCTTTTAAGTCTGCGTGTTCTTTGGATTTACGTTCCAAAATGTCGCTGCCTGCATAGCTATCCAACATACCTTGGCGGTTTTTGTAATAGTTATTGATGTTGGCAACCATGCCTGCGTATTTGAGGTTTGCGTCTTTATTATCCTTGGTTTCATTCGCGATGATCGCCAATGTTTCCGCAGAATTTTTGACAAAATTTGGATATTCGAAATCGAATGTATACGCGATTTCAGAAGGCAGGCGGTGACGGTTAGTACGCCCTGGATAGCCCAGAACCATGACGAAATCGCCTTCTTTTAAACCATCTTTGGCTAATTTCAATACATGTTTTGGTGTGTAAGGTACATTGTCCTTGCTGTATTCAGCAGGTTTGCCGTCTTTGCTGACATACGCACGATAGAAACCGTAATCGCCAGTGTGACGTGGCCACATCCAGTTATCTGTGTCGCCACCGAATTTGCCTACACCTTCCGCTGGAGCATGCACTAAACGTACGTCTTTGATTTCCATTTGTTTGATCAAATAGAACTCTAAACCACCGTAGTAAGATGCTACATTGCAGCGATAACCTACTTCTTTTTCACAAGCGGCGATCATGGTTTTTTGATTTTTTTCGATCGCATCGACGCGCGCTTTACCTGTTAATTTAGCCGCATTGCTATCAATGATTTTGTCGCTAACATTGGTCACTTCAGTAGTGACGAAGATGCGAGAACCTGGACCAGCAGGTAATTCTTCTGCCAAGGTTTTAGCCAAAAAACCATCGGCTAACAGGTTTTTTTGCGGCGTAGAGTTACGCGCCACGCTATCATAAACGCAGTGATGGTTGGTCGCCACCAAGCCTTGTGTGGAAACGAAAGAAGCGGAACAACCGCCCAGACTAACGATGGCACCCATAGGGAACTCTGTCAATTTAGTCAGTGAATTTGGGTCTAATTTAAGACCCGCTGCTTTGAGTTGTTTAGCTACTTGTGGTAACTGTTGTGGCATCCACATACCTTCATCGGCCTGCGCATAGCTGGCGACGAGTGTGAGTGCGGCTAAAGCAAAGAGTGATTTTTTCATTGTAATTCCTGCGAAAAGATAATCTGATTGACCCATTGATGTTTTCTGTCTATGAATGTCAGGAAGTTGCAAATGTCGAGTCCTTCCCTCAGCATTTTTGACATCACATAAACATAGACTAATTTTGAGTGCCTCGCAGTATCCAGAAGCAAATACTCTTAGTCAAGCGATTATGTTGGTGAATAGCGTTAATTGTGTTGCGAAGAGGTGCTTGTTATCATTGTGATCATTAATCTTCGGTTGTGTTCGGTTGTGGGTTTTGTTTGACCACGTATTTAATGTCGATGCATTGGCGCCCCGAAGGAGTAACTCGACTCTACTTTGAGCTAACGCAGTTTCCTTACAAAAGCAAAAAAAGAAATACAGACTTGGTGTAAACTTGGTGTATGTTAACTAATTTCTCTTTAGCGGCAGCACTGCTGTATGTGATCTGCCCATTTATTCCAGCTAGCCGTCACTTATTGGGTTTAAGTGTGACCGCAGTCGCTTGGTGTTTACATGGCTTGGCCTTGGGTTTGAGTGTGTACGAGCCGCATGCCTTGCGCATAGGTTTTGCGGTGATGTGGTCGTCCGCGATTTGGATTTCGGTCTTGGTGTATTTAGTAGAGAACCGCAATTTCTCGTTGGAAGGCTTGCGCTTACTGGTGCTGCCGCAAGCGGCTTTGACTGCGGTGATGCCGCTTTTTTTTCCAGGAAGCTTGATTGATTTGGCGAATAAGCCCGCTATGTTTCCCTGGCATATTGGGATCGCCTTACTGGCCTATGGAACTTTGACGATAGCGGCATTTCATGCTCTGGTGATGTATGTGCAAGATATGCATTTGCATCGTATGCGCGGTCAACAAACGCAAACTTGGTTGGAGAAGGCACTCGATAAACTGCCGGCTTTGTTGAAGATGGAACATATTCTATTTTTGCTGGTGTCGTTGGGCTTTGTGTTCCTTAGCTTGACAGTGTTATCTGGCGTTATTTTTTCTGAACAATTTCTTGGTGTAGCGTTTAAATGGGATCACAAAACGGTCTTGTCTCTTTTGTCTTGGTTATTGTTTGCGATCTTGTTGGCTGGGCGGCAGTGGCGTGGCTGGCGTGGTAAGTCGGTGTTAAGAATGACCTTGTTCGGTTTTTTAAGTTTGTTACTGGCTTATGTCGGTAGCCGTTTTGTATTGGAAGTTTTGTTGCACCGGAGTGCGCTATGAGACTGTTGATGTGGCTGGTATTGGCTGTCCTAGTGTATTTCGCCCTGAGAAAAAATTTCCGCACGCGCCAGAATAAAACACCTTCAGAATCCGCCGCCTCGAATGAATGGGCGGATGCGACTTCCACTTATAGCGCTAACCGTAAAGAAAGTGAAGCGATGCTCAGTTGTGCTCATTGCCAGGTTTACTTTCCTGCATCCGAAGTGGTTGTGCGTAATCAGCAAAATTTCTGTTGTAGTGAACATGCAGAGCAGGCTGATCGAGCTAAAAATGCTACCCACAAGCCGACTAAATAAATGATCATGTCTCCGCATCAGGCGAGCGTAAACACGACATTATGGCGCTCCCTGCAAACGCTCAATGCCTCACGGGTCCTGATGGCATTGGTTCTGCTGATTTTATTAAACTTCAAATCTTTGCAGGACAGTTGGCTTTTAAATTCCACTTCCTTGCGTATTTTGGGCGTCAGCTATCTTTGCATCGCGTTGATGTTTGTGGTGTTGAAAATACGCTGGCCCCTGCATTTCTTCTTTCATCTGGTCGCACAGATTACCATCGATCTGGTCGTCATCTCCATGCTGTATGTGGGCGCTGGCGGAAGTAAAAGTGGTTTGATCATTCTGTATTTATTCCCTTTGGCTGCCGCTGGTATTTTGGCACCCATGCTGCTGGCCTTGTTTTTTGTGTCGGCGGTGTCTTTGTTTATATTACTGGTGAATGCTTATCAGGTCTTACAAAACGAAGATAGTCAGCTGATTTCCCAAGCAGGTTTGTACGGTGCTGCTTATTTTGCCGTGGTGTATGTGTTGAATCGTTTGGCAAAAAATTTGATAGGGCAAGAAGAGTTGGCGATGCAACGCGGTTTTGAGTTGGCTTTGCAGCAGGCGATTAATCGTACCGTGATTGCGGACATGGATGATGGAGTTTTGGTTATAGATCAAGATGGTTATTTATTTGAGACTAATCCTGCAGCGGATCGCATGTTAGGTGTCAATCCTATGCGTTCTGGTAGTAGCGAACGAGTTCAGCTAAATCAGATTCCCAGCCTGGAACCGATCGCTACGGCTTTACAACGCTGGAATGATGGACATCGACCTGATACCACGACGTGGCTGAGAAATGAAAGTGCATCTTTTGTTGTGTTACGTCATTTTGTCGATGATAAGCATCGTTCGTCTGACTACGCTTCATACTCGGCGGCCGAGGAGCCGCACGAGGCAGTAACTCATCTGAAATTGCGTTTTATTAGGATTGAAGAATATGATTTTGAGCATTTGGGGGGAGCGGTTGCGCCGTGTACGATTATTTTTATTCAAAACGTGTCGGATATAGAAAACCAAGCTCAGCAATTGAAGTTGGCGTCTATGGGGCGTCTGACGGCCAGTATCGCGCACGAAGTTCGCAATCCATTATCGTCGATCTCGTACGCAGCCTCTTTATTGAGTGAAGACGTACATAATGAAGTGCAGTCTAAGCGACTCTTAAAAATTGTCGATGACAATGTGATGCGCTTAAATCAGTTGATTGAAGATATTTTAAAGTTGTCACGTAAAGCGCAAATGAATTTGCAGCCTATCTTGTTGATGGATGCTTTGCGCGATATTGTTCAAGAGTTTGTCGAGACGCGAGGCATCTCAGAAAATATGATTCATGTTAGTGACTTTGGGCGTTTTCACGTGGTGTTTGATCCCGGTCATTTGCACGAAGTGGTCACCAATCTATTATCAAATGCCTTGCGTTATGCAAGTGGAAAGCCAGGGTGTATACGTTTGACGATCAAGATATCGTCGGGCAATCGGCGCGAGTTACACATACAAGATGACGGTCCTGGAATTTCATCCTCGGTCCGCGCGCATTTATTTGAGCCGTTTTATACAACCTCGAGTAAAGGTACCGGTCTAGGACTCTACATGGCGCGTGAATTATGTTTGAATAATCATGCTTTATTAGACTATGAATATAGAAATGACGAGACGGTAAGCATAGGTATGGAACCTGGCGGTCGTTTCGTCATTAATTTCTCTTCAAGCGAAAAATCATGAATAAGAAAGTATTAGTGTAGTCATGGACAATTCCGAGAATACCGGTTCGGCGAGAATTCTCGTCATCGATGACGAAGCGCATTTGCGTGAATTATTAGAGATTACCCTGATAAAAATGGGTTTGGAAGTAGATAGCGCCGAGTCGCTGGAAGTCGCTCGTCGCTATTTAAGTAAACATAGTTATTCTCTGATTTTGACGGATATGCGTTTGCCCGATGGTTCGGGCTTGGAGATGGTTGAAGAAGTTAATGTTCGTTATAAGAACACGCCAATTGCGGTTATTACTGCCTTTGGTAGCACCGATAATGCAGTGGTAGCTCTAAAAGCGGGTGCCTTTGATTATGTGTCTAAACCAGTCGCACTTGATCAATTACGCAAACTAGTGCGCTCCGCTTTGCAGATACAAAATGTGAAACCGGTAGAAGAGATCGCAGTTGTTACGACCAAAGTAACCAGTCCTTCTTTTTTAATTGGACAATCTGAGCAAATCCAACAAGTCCGTTCGCAAATTAGTCGCCTCGCGCGCAGCATGGCGCCCGTGATTATTACCGGTGAATCGGGAAGCGGTAAGGAGTTGGCTGCCCGCGAAATTCATAGAAACAGCCCGCGCGCGGGGAAAGCCTTTGTTGCGGTTAACTGTGGTGCGATTCCAGAGATGCTGATGGAGGCCGAGTTTTTTGGTTATCGTAAAGGGGCATTTACCGGCGCAAATGATGATAGAGATGGATTCTTTCAAGCGGCCAATGGCGGCACTTTGATGTTAGACGAAGTGGCGGATTTGCCTCTGGCGATGCAGGTAAAACTGCTACGTGCGATACAAGAGCGTCGTGTGCGCAAAGTCGGTGCCACGACAGAAGAGCCTGTGGATGTGCGTATTTTGAGTGCCACCCATCAAAATTTGGAAAGCTGCGTCAGTGCGGGTAAATTCCGTCAGGATTTATATTATCGTTTAAACGTGATTGAGTTGGTCTTGCCGCCTTTGCGTCAGCGTTTAAGTGATGTACCTGAATTGGCGAGCAGTATTTTATTAAGATTGGCGAGTCCCGGTTATCAAATCGTATTGAATCCGCAAGCCTTGGCGGCTTTGCAGCAATATGATTTTCCGGGGAATGTGCGGGAACTAGAAAATATTCTAGAACGAGCTGCGGCCTTTGCTAATGATGGTTGTATTGATGTGATTGATTTGGGTTTGCGATCTACGACACGTCATGAAGCTCCTTTGTTGGCTAGCGTTGTAAGTGAGACTCAAAAGTTACACCATAGTTCGTCTATTCAGGTGCAAGCAGAGTCACGTGATGCGAATGCGAGTGCGGCTAGTTTTACTGCTGATAGTCCAAGCGCTGATTCTGCAACCCATGTCACCGACCTCAGTGGACAAGCGAATAGAGACGATGGGGGGGGGAGCCAAGCCACTCATAAGGATGCTCTGCTCGATTCGAATACTGATTTGAAATCGCCAGCCTCCGTATTTCTGGTGCCATCATTGCCATGTAGCTTGCCGGACTATTTGGAAAGAATTGAACGTGAAGTGATACGCAGCGCTTTGAAGCAGACCAGAAATAACCGAACCCAAGCGGCCGAGTTATTGGGCGTCAGCTTTCGGCAACTGCGGTATTCTATTCAGAAATTGAAGATTAGCGATGTTGACACGCATTAATCATTCTTCGTTGTCAGAAACACAGACTGAAAGAGAGTCTCTTGAGGCTAGTAAAGTCGTTACTAAAGCGGCGATTCAAGAGCTTAGTCAAGAGCTTAGTCAAGAGATCCATCAAGAGCAAACTAGTAATTATGTACTAGACGCTCAAGGTTGGTGTCCACAAGTACAGCAATTACCTTCTCCGAATTTTGGCCCGCGTCCTGTCGGCATGTCCGTCTCTTTGTTGGTGATTCATAATATTAGTTTGCCAGTAGGGCAATACGCACACAACTACATTGCTGATTTATTTCTTAATAGATTAGATTGTTCTGCGGACGAAAGCTTTGCCGATCTTAAGGGCTTGCAAGTATCCAGTCATTTTCTGATACGGCGTACTGGCCAGATTCAGCAATTTGTTTCCGTATTTGAGCGAGCTTGGCATGCTGGCGTCTCGCACTTTCAGGGGCGCGATGGCTGCAATGATTTTTCTATCGGCATAGAATTGGAGGGCAGTGATAACGGCCCTTTTGAAGATGCACAATATACGAGTTTGGTAACACTTAGCCAGACATTATTGCGGCATTTTCCTATCGCCCACATCGCTGGACATGAAGAAATTGCGCCGGGACGTAAGACCGATCCCGGTCCTTATTTTGATTGGCTGCGTTATCAAAAAGCTTTAGGGCCGTGGCATTGGGAAGCGCCTACTTTGTTCTAATTCTCTCATAGGTTTACTTCAACCAAATAACGTGGCAAATGAAGCTAAGTTTGCGCGCATTGTATCGTTGACTAAGATAGCCTCGCAAAATCTGCGATCCCAGAGACTTCTCTAAATCTAGTGCATCTAGCCCTCACTGCAGTTGCAACGCATTGAATTGCTGCTCATTTTTTGTTCAGCGGTTTGCCGTCATTTATTTTGATAAATAAATAGATACACTTAAAAATTTCTATTGAGGCTAGATGTGCACAAGAATTCAGCAATCAATGTTAGTGGTTACTCACGTGGTAATCCGCATTGTTTTGTCGGCTGTGTAATGTCAAATAGAACTGTATAAATTCAAGCAAATAAAACTAGCTCAAGCATAAAAAAGCGGTTGCGTACTTGTTGTAGGGACACTAGAATTAGTGCAAATAAAAATAAACGCACTAGATATAGTGTTTTTTAGAAAGTTCCTAAAAATTATTTTTTTAGCGTTTTATCGCTTGATACTACCGTTTCATCGTTGTGTTTATTTAGCTTAGATGTGACAGCAAATGAAACAGGAGGCAATGAGCGATGTGATCCTATTCTTAGGAGCACGAGAAAACATCTCTTCAGCAGTAAATGGAAGAGATGTATTTTTTGTTCATTGAGTTTTGTTTGTTTTTACTCGTAGCTTTGTTTAGCTTTGTTTAGTTTAGCTTTAAGTTTTGCATCATCAAAGACCCGCAATACCGCATTACATGATCAGTAGCAAAGTCAGCAGCAAAATCGCAGAGCGTTATATTCAAATTAGTTTTGAATTTATATTAATAAGACCCTGAACCTGGAGGCGAAATGCACTCTTCACTAGAAATATCCTCAGCACCATCCTTTGATTCAAATTTGGCTCACGCCGCTACTTCTGCGCACACGCAGACGCAGCCTGTGGCTGGATTTGGTGATTATCGTATTATTCGCCGCAATGGTGCGGTGGTTGGTTTTGAACCTTCAAAAATTTCTATCGCGGTAACGAAGGCATTTTTGGCCGTTAATGGTGGACAAGGCGCGGCATCTGCGAGAATTCGTGAGTTGGTCGAGCAATTAACTTCCACGGTGGTGAACGCCTTGATGCGTCGTCAACCGAATGGCGGCACTTTCCACATTGAAGACATACAAGATCAAGTTGAATTGGCTTTGATGCGTTCCGGTGAGCACGATGTTGCCCGTGCATATGTTTTGTATCGTGCCAAACGCATGGAAGAGCGCCGTCAACAATTAGAAGCACAGGCGGCAGGTAAGTCTGATTCTGCGGTGCCACAAATTCACGTGATAGTCGATGGTCGCTCACAAGTTTTGGAAGTAGCACAAGTACGCGCCTTGATTTTGGCTGCTTGTGTAGGCTTGGAAAAATTAGTCGATGCGGAAGCCATTCTGATCGAAACTTTGAAGAATTTGTACGACGGTGTGCCAGTTGAAGAATTGCACAAGTCAGCTATTTTGGCGGCACGCGCCATGATGGAAAAAGAACCTGCTTACAGCCAAGTGACTGCGCGTTTGTTGTTGCACACGGTACGTAAGGAAGTATTCGGCAAAGAAGTGGCACAAAAAGATGCGGCTGAAGAATACGTAGAATACTTCCCAAAATTCATCAAGAAGGGTATCGAAGCAGGTTTGTTGGATGCCAAATTGGGTCAATTTGATCTCAAGAAGATGGCGAATGCCTTGGTCGCGAATCGCGATCTGCAATTCGGTTATATCGGTTTGCAAACTTTGTATGACCGCTATTTCTTGCATATTCGCGATACCCGGATTGAAATGCCTCAGGCTTTCTATATGCGTGTGGCGATGGGCTTGGCTTTAAATGAGATCGACCGAGAAGCGCGCGCGATTGAATTCTACAATTTGTTATCGAGCTTTGATTTCATGAGCTCCACGCCGACACTATTTAATAGTGGTACGCAGCGTTCCCAATTATCGTCTTGCTATTTAACGACCGTAGCAGATGATTTGGATGGCATCTACGAAGCGATTAAAGAAAACGCTTTGCTGGCTAAATATGCTGGCGGTTTGGGTAACGATTGGACGCCAGTGCGTTCTTTGGGTGCACATATTAAAGGCACCAATGGTAAATCACAGGGTGTGGTGCCATTCCTGAAAGTGGTCAACGATACAGCAGTCGCGGTCAATCAAGGTGGTAAGCGTAAAGGCGCAGTTTGTGCCTACCTCGAAACTTGGCACATGGACGTAGAAGAATTCTTGGAGTTGCGTAAAAACACTGGTGATGATCGTCGCCGCACGCATGATATGAATACGTCTAACTGGATTCCTGATTTGTTCATGAAGCGCGTGATGGAGAAGGGTGAATGGACTTTGTTCTCTCCTTCTGATGTACCAGATTTGCACGATAAATTCGGTAAATCTTTTGAAGAGGCTTATACCGCCTATGAAGCGAAGGCTGCCAGTGGCGAAATCAAGTTATCTAAAAAAGTCGCAGCCTTAGATCTGTGGCGCAAGATGTTGTCCATGTTGTTTGAAACAGGTCATCCATGGATCACATTTAAGGACCCATGCAATATTCGCTCACCACAACAACATGTGGGTGTGGTTCATAGTTCTAATTTGTGTACAGAAATCACCTTGAATACCAACGATAGCGAAATCGCGGTATGTAATCTAGGCTCTGTGAATATGCCTGCGCATTTGAAAGATGGCAAATTAGATCACGACAAACTCAAACGTACCATTACGACTGCAATGCGTATGCTGGATAACGTTATTGATATTAATTACTACGCGGTGAAAAAAGCACGTGATTCCAATTTGCGCCATCGTCCAGTAGGCTTAGGCATTATGGGTTTCCAAGATTGCTTACACATGATGCGTATTCCTTATGCTTCAATGGATGCGGTGCAGTTCGCAGATACCTCGATGGAGGCCGTATGTTACTACGCTTATTTGGCTTCAACTGAATTGGCACAAGAACGTGGTCGTTATAGTTCTTATACAGGTTCTTTGTGGGATCGTGGCATCCTGCCGCAGGATTCTGTGAAGTTGTTGGCGCAAGAGCGTGGCGGTTATTTAGAAGTGGATAGTTCTGAAACTATGGACTGGTCTATCGTCCGCGAGCGTATCAAGCAGTACGGCATGCGCAACTCAAATTGCGTGGCAATCGCTCCAACAGCGACTATCTCCAATATTATTGGCGTATCCGCTTGTATCGAGCCTACTTACCAAAATCTGTATGTAAAATCTAATTTGTCAGGCGAGTTCACTGAAATCAACGAACATTTGGTGCGTGATTTGAAGGATTATGGTCTGTGGGACGACGTGATGATCTCCGACTTGAAATATTTCGACGGTAGCTTGGCGAAGATCGACCGTATCCCAGAAGACTTACGTGAGTTGTATGCGACGGCCTTTGAGATCAGCCCAAGTTGGTTAGTAGAAGCGGCTTCTCGTCGTCAAAAATGGATAGATCAGGCGCAGTCTTTGAATATCTATATGGCGGGCGCATCTGGTAAGAAATTGGATGAAACCTATAAATTGGCGTGGTTGCGTGGTCTGAAAACGACTTACTACCTGCGTACGATAGGTGCGACGCATACAGAAAAATCAACCAGCAAGACGGGTGCATTGAATGCTGTAGCCGTCGATGGTGGTAATGGTGGCTATTCCGCTAGCCCAGAGGTCGCAGCGACAACGACCATCGAGGCAGATGGTGCGGCATGTTATCTACGCCCAGGTGATCCAGGTTTCGAAGAGTGCGAAGCTTGCCAATAATCTGAATAAGCTCAGTAAAGACCTCTGTTAAGTAATTTGGCAGAGGTCATTCTCGTTAGTCGATAAAAATTATCCATAGTTTTGACGTTTAGACGACAACTCATTAACAGTACATCGTAAGGGAAATCACATGCTTTCATGGGATGATGAAGTAGCTCCAGCAGCGCCGGCACCACGTCCAGCGGGCCAGCCAAGTGCGCAAACACAAACGGCTTTTGATCAATATCAAACTCGTCTGCAAACGCAAGACGTCGCCTTGAATCCTGCACTGGTAACCAAACCAAGTGTCGTAACGCCAGAGGATATCGGACGTCGTGTGAATGCCGCCGACAAACGTATCATTAACGGCCAGACCGACGTTAACCAACTGGTCCCATTCAAATATAAATGGGCTTGGGATAAATATTTGGCGGGTTGCGCTAACCATTGGATGCCACAAGAAATCAATATGCAGCGCGATATCGAGCTATGGAAAAATCCAAACGGCTTGACGGAAGATGAGCGTCGCTTGGTCAAACGTAACCTCGGATTTTTCGTGACAGCCGATTCTTTGGCTGCGAATAATATTGTGCTCGGCACTTACCGCCACATCACTGCACCAGAATGCCGTCAATATTTATTGCGTCAGGCGTTCGAAGAAGCGATTCATACGCATGCATACCAGTACATCGTTGAGTCACTTGGTTTGGATGAGGCAGAAATTTTTAATGCGTATAACGAAGTCGAATCTATTCGCGATAAAGATCAGTTTCTGATTCCATTTATTGATGTGCTGACTAACCCAGAATTCAAGACAGGCACTACGGAAGCGGATCAAACCCTATTGCGCTCATTGATTGTTTTTGCGTGTTTGATGGAAGGCCTTTTCTTCTATGTTGGCTTCACACAAATTCTTGCGCTCGGTCGTCAGAATAAAATGATGGGTGCGGCGGAACAATACCAGTACATCTTGCGTGATGAATCGATGCACTGCAATTTCGGAATCGATTTGATCAACACCATCAAAATGGAGAATCCGCATTTGTGGACCGCTGCATTTCGCGACGAAATTAAATCGTTGTTTTTACGTGCGGTAGAGTTGGAATATCGTTACGCAGAGGATACAATGCCGCGAGGAGTACTCGGCTTGAATGCGCCTATGTTTAAAGGCTATTTACGATTCATCGCAAATCGTCGCGCACAACAAATCGGTCTCGATGTTTTGTTCCCACAAGAAGAAAATCCTTTCCCGTGGATGAGCGAAATGATCGATCTGAAAAAAGAGCGAAACTTCTTTGAAACCCGCGTCATCGAATATCAAACAGGCGGTGCTCTCAATTGGGAATAAATAATTGTGAGTACATGAGGGTGAATAAATAAGTAAAAATAAATTTTTGTAGTCGAAAGTGTTCAAGACAAGAAATCGTAAAGACAGTAAAATGCGACCAAAGTAATTGAACAAGAAAGGCTTCACAAAACTGAATGAACTTTTTAGACTCATTCGATGTGGTAAATTTTGATAGCGCGACCCCGGCGAGGCTGGGTGTTGCGCTTTTGTGTTTGGTGTTTCTTCAAACCGATTTTCAAACGGTTTTGCTACGCGAAGACCGATTTAAGTTTGTATAGTAAAGAATTCCGACGCTAGTTTTTAAATTAGCGTTTTTGGCTGTTGTCATAAATCGTTAAGGTCTGCCTGTTATTAAGAATAAAAAGGGGCAAACGACAAAGCCATATGATCATCTTATTAGCCTGTGGGAGTTAATAAGAGGTCGGTGCCGAATTCATTAGCGCAACCAGACGTCATGTTTGTGCCGATGAATAATCCGCTTACCAGAAAGCGAGCGGATTTTAACTTTAATCTGATTTTTTCCGACTAACGTGAAGGAGAAACAAAATGGCAACAGCACCAGAAGCCAAGAAAGCAGCAGCTAAGCCTGCGGCGAAACCGGCGGCAAAGAAAGCAGCAGCTAAGCCTGCTGCAAAAAAAGTAGCGGCTAAACCAGCAGCAAAAGCAGCAGCTAAACCAGCGGCAAAAGTAGCAGCTAAGCCAGCAGCGAAAAAAGCGGCAGCTAAACCAGCAGCTAAGCCAGCAGCGAAAAAAGCGGCAGCTAAACCAGCAGCTAAGCCAGCAGCAAAAGTAGCGGCTAAACCAGCAGCGAAAAAAGCAGCAGCTAAGCCAGCAGCAAAAGTAGCAGCTAAACCAGCAGCGAAAAAAGCAGCAGCTAAGCCAGCAGCAAAAGTAGCGGCTAAACCAGCAGCGAAAAAAGCAGCAGCTAAGCCAGCAGCAAAAGTAGCGGCTAAACCAGCAGCGAAAAAAGTAGCGGCTAAACCAGCAGCGAAAAAAGCAGCAGCTAAACCAGCAGCAAAAGTAGCGGCTAAACCAGCAGCGAAAAAAGCAGCAGCTAAACCAGCACCAAAAGTAGCGGCTAAACCAGCAGCGAAAAAAGCAGCGGCTAAGCCAGCAGCTAAACCAGCAGCGAAAAAAGCAGCAGCAAAAGTAGCAGCTAAGCCAGCAGCGAAAAAAGCAGCAGCTAAACCAGCAGCGAAAGAAGCAGCAGCTAAACCAGCAGCGAAGCCAGCAGCGAAGCCAGCAGCAAAAAAAGCGGCGGCTAAGCCAGCCGCAAAAAAGGCCGCAGCTAAACCAGCCGCTAAACCAGCCGCAGTAGCAGCACCTGCGCCAGCAGAAGCAAAGACAGTTGTCAGCCCAACGGCAGCTTGGCCTTTCCCAACTGGTACTCGTCCAGCGTAATATTCTTACTTGGACGCCTGGTTTTATTCAGGCACAATACCCACTGTGTGTTAATCACCCAGTGGGTTTTTTTTTGAGGATATGTCCATGTTGTTTGAGATGTTTAGCTTCGTCATCGAAATCGTCGCCGGTATTTTCGCCGGATTTCTCTTATTGCGATTTTGGATGCAAGCCTTAAGAATCCGTCCTCCTAGTTCACTAGGTCAGGCTATTTTTCAAATAACGGATTGGCTGGTTAAGCCGATACGACGTGTCGTGCCAGGATTTCTTGGATTAGATTGGGCGAGCTTGATTGCGGCCTTTCTAGTCTCGTTTTTGTCTTTCATATTGGAGTCGCTTTTCAGCGCGCAATTTAATATCGCGCTGATATTGCTGTTGTCTGTTGCTCGACTACTGCAATGGATTATTTATGGCTTGATGGCCTTATTGGTGTTTGAAGCTATTCTGAGCTTCGTTAATCCCTATGCGCCTTTAGCACCAGTTATTAGGGCTTTGAACCAGCCATTGTTAGCGCCCTTGCGTCGTGTGATACCGCTAGTTGGTAACATAGATTTTTCTCCTTTAGTCGCATTGATCGTGTTGCAGCTACTAAGTCGTCTACTTATTTCCCTGGTGCCGCGTTTGTATATTTATGTGATGTAGTTGACGAGCCTAAAGCGGATTGCATCGTCCTATATTGTCTTTGTCGTGAACTTTTCAGGAAGGAATTTTATGTATCGTCCAGTCTCTTGTATTTCTCTATTGCTCGCCGCGAGTGCCGCCATGACACTCCCCGTGTTGGCTCAAGAGCCCGAGCAGCGCACGGGTTTGAACGACCAACGCGAGGTCGCAGTCACTATCTATAACGAAAATCTGGCGCTGGTGAAAGACACGCGTAAGCTGACTTTGAAGCGTGGGGTAGCTAGCCTAGCATTCCGCGATGTCAGTGCCAGAATGCGACCTGAAACTGCTTTGCTGCGTAGTATTTCTGCGCCGGGTAGTTTGTCGGTTCAAGAACAGAATTTTGATTTTGATTTGTTGACACCTCAAAAATTACTGGAAAAGTACGTAGGTCAAAGTGTGAATATCGTGCGCACCAATCCTGCTACTGGCGCGGAAACGACGGAGGTCGCTCAAGTGTTAGCGGCCAACGACGGTGTGGTTTTGAAGATAGGTAATCGTATAGAAACTGGTTTGCCGGGCCGTATTGTTTATAACGACGTGCCAAGCAATCTGCGCGATCGTCCTACCTTGGTGATGTCACTCAATAACACTAGCACCGCACAGCAAGATGTAGAGTTGAGTTACCTGACGGGCGGCTTGGCATGGAAAGCGGATTATGTGGTGGAGCTTAATTCCGCTGAAGATAAATTAGATATCTCTGGTTGGGTGACTTTAACCAATACCAGTGGTGCTAGCTATAAAAACGCCAAGCTACAGTTAGTCGCGGGCGATGTGAATCAAGTTAAAGAAAGAGTCATGGTAACCGGCTCTAGCGTCAGAGCAATGGCAGCAGCGCCCGTCGCAAAGATGGACAGCATGGCGGAAGAATCTTTGTTCGAGTATCACCTATATACATTGAATCGTCCAACCACGATCGCTGAAAATCAAACTAAGCAAGTCTCTTTATTGAATGGGGCTGCGGTGCCAGCGCGCAAAGAGTTTTTGTTGAAGGGTGCTGATTACTATTATCAAGGCAGTTATGGTGATCTGGGACAGAAGATGAAAATTGGTGCTTTCATCGAGTTTGATAATAAAGAAAGCTCGCAACTTGGCATGCCTTTGCCTAAAGGCGTGATTCGTGTGTATAAAAAAGATAGCAGTGGTAATGCACAGTTTATTGGCGAGGATAGCGTTGATCACACACCTAAGAATGAAAAGGTTAGACTTAAATTGGGTGATGCATTTGATGTCACGGCAGATAAGAAGCAAACCGACTTCAAAAAGATCGCAGGAAACTCTAAGTACAATTACGTTTTTGAGAGTGGGTATGAGATTACTTTAAAAAATGCTAAGAAAGAGTCTGTTACCGTCACTGTACAGGAACCTATGCCCGGCGATTGGCAGATTTTGAGTGCTAGTCATCCGCATGTAAAAGGCGCTAGCAATACTGCGGTTTGGAAAATTAATGTGCCAGCGGAAGGCAGCACCAAACTTATATACCGCGCTCAGGTTCGATATTAACAAATAGCTGACGACTATCTTAAAGTCGCTATTGTCGTCGTTATGATAAAAACCTCCATAGAAATTGATGGAGGTTTTTTTACGTCTTTTTGTGCCGATTTTGTCTCAGTTTCTTTGTAATAGTTGTCGAAATCCTGAAAACTTTGAGTTAGACTAGAAACTCCTTCTCGCATAGAGGTGTGACATGTCAACAGAGTCTAAATATCGTTTAATTACGCGTAGTGATTTTGATGGTCTGGTTTGTGCGGTCTTGCTCAAACATCTTAACTTGATTGATGATATTAAGTTCGTCCATCCTAAGGATATGCAAGATGGCAAAGTAGAAGTCAGCGAGCGGGATATCACAACCAATCTACCCTATGTACCTGGCGTACACTTGGCGTTTGATCACCACTTCTCAGAGACACTGCGTAACGCCAACGCGGGTGCCCGTAGCAATCATATTATTCATCCTGAAGCGCCGTCTGCTGCCCGTGTGGTCTACGATCATTATGGTGGGCATGCTGCTTTTCCGGCGGATTGGGATGAAATGATGGCAGCGGTGGATAAGGGCGATGCGGCTCAATTTAATCGTGATGAAGTATTGCATCCGGAAAAATGGGATTTATTAAATTTCCTAATGGACGCTCGAACTGGCTTGGGGCGTTTTCGCGAATTTCGTATCTCGAATTACAATCTGATGATGGATTTGATTGATTACTGTCGCAATCATAGGATAGAGCAGATCATGGAATTACCCGATGTCAAAGAACGGGTAGAAATTTATCAAGAGCATGCGCTTAAATGTAAGGAGCAAATCCAACGTTGTTCGCAAATCCACGGCAATCTAGTAGTGCTGGACTTGCGCGACGAAGAGGTTATCTTTGCGGGTAATCGTTTTGTAATTTATGCCATGTATCCCGAGATTAATATCTCTATTCACGTGTTATGGGGATTGAAACAACAAAACACCGTTTTCGCGACGGGCAAGTCGATATTAAATCGTAGCTCAAAAACCAATATTGGCGCCCTGATGCTGGAATATGGTGGAGGTGGTCATGAAAATGCGGGCACCTGCCAAGTCGAGAATGATAAAGCAGAGCAAATCTTAGCGACCTTGATACAGCGAATTAATCAAGACGGATAGACCTTAATGTTGATGATTGCCTACCGCTAGTCTCACAGTCGGTTCGCATGTCATTCCTTACAGAGTAAAAAAAGAAGACTGTGCTGATTATGCGTGCACAGTCTTTTTATTTATTGGTCGCTACGTTGTTCAGACGCGCTTGTGATTCGCTCCTTTTTCTCCACTCACAAGGCCGCTAATGAGTTGCCACTCGATTTGCTACTCTTCAAGCTGCACGCACTTTGCGGAAAAGGACGTTGTGCTTGCTCAGGATCAAAGGCGATTAAGGCCGCCTTGGCTAACTCTAGGTCTTTACTAAATTCTTTTAAATGACGCTGACGTTCTTCGCCATTCCATTCAGCATCAGAAAAATTTTTCAAACTATAATTTTTACTGACATGGGCGACACCTTCGGTACGTGCGATTAAGGCTCGATCTGGATCGACGTTTTCTTTAAGTAGATAGCCATCGATATCGCGCAGACTCATAGGAAAACTGGCCTGCTTGTCGCGTAATAAATTACCCGCCACACTCAGACGAATTTCATTGCGCCCCAATGGCAGTAGCTCATTGAAATTGAGTAGCGCGAAGGGAGCGCCTTTCGCATCATCCAAACGCGCATTGACGATGTAGCGACCGGCTTGCTGCACTTCTATCGGCAGATAAAAAACTAAGGCACCGTTTTCGACGACTTCACGAATCTTTCCGACCCACGTGGCGGGTAATTCTGGCGAATAGATCACGTCAAAATACATCACGCCAGCTTGTCCGTTGACCGTAAAGTTCACCTCGGTGCGTATGGTGCCGTTAAAACCGGCAAAGCCATTGGTACCGGGACTCAGTGTCCCGCCTGCGATGCCGTCATTGGCAACACGATCGCCGTTACGACCGTTGTCTGCGATTGCTATAGGAATTTGGATGGGCGCGGGAGTTTGGTCAAAATGTAGACCAAAAGCGATGGCCCGATTAATGAAGACCGGTAGCATTTGCTGATCTTTATCCATCGCTTGTAGGCTGAAAGTGACCGATTCGCGCGCTGCCATATAGACACGTGATTGACTGGTTGAAATCTGAATCGCGGCGTAGTTGCCCCCCTCTCGGCGGCCATCTTTATTACGAAGTGCATGGGATTCTGTCACCGCCTGATTGGGATAAATCTGATCTGGGTGTTCAGCGATAGGGCGCGAACTGAGCGGGTATTTGCTGCTTTCACGATAGCTACATAGCGTGTGATCTACTTCTTCCACTTGTCTTACTAAATTCTGACGAAGGGCTGCACGGTCTTGTGACATCCCAGTGTTTATCGTTGTTGGCGCTACTGGTATATTGGAATTATGGTGTGTCGTCAGTTCGCTGCTTGCTGCTGTGCTGGGCGCATTGATTTCATCGTGGTTGGCGGCGACTTGTAGCCAGGTGAACAAGGCGATACCTGACGCCACACCGGTCGCGATCCAGAGCATGGTGCGATGCTTTCTTTTTTTAGCCTCAATTGATAGGGCTGCCGTTGAACTAGCTGTTGCTTGTAGTCGTGAACAAGTCTTGGTCTTGGTCGTGTTTTTGGAGGAAGACATGGGCAAAGCAGGCGTGAGATTCAGATCAAAATGCTTGAATTTTTATGTGATTATTTAGAGCTCATCATAATCACTACCGTTTAGTCGTCATCGCGCTGCAGTTGTGTTGCAGGACTTAAGGCGCAGGCATCGAAACCCAATGTCCGATACCTGCGTGAGCGCGATCTATAAGTCAATATGGATTATGCTTAGCTCAAGTTCAGCTAGAGCGCGCTACTCACCATGGCACTTCGAACTACCGAAATTATCCCTTGCCAATTGCCATTAGCGTAGTGATTGTAGGCTTCATTATCATCACGGAACGCTACTGAGTGAAATGACCATTTGACTGAGCCGCCTTCATTGGCAGCGGTTCCCATAGCTAGATCATTGCAAAACCAGTCGCTGGGATTGCACAAGGAGCTTCCGGATGAACCCGCAACACCACCACTGCTGTGGTAAGCCACCGCTTCATCATCTTGTCCGGGCAAGATGCTTGAGTACACAGTGCCTTTGGCTCCCGCATACATATAGAACCAGACATTGGCGGTATTGTTGTGGTTGTACATGGCGCGCGCTGTCGTGGTTTTTAAATCTTTGACCAAGGGTTCTGAGATCGCCCATGAGCCCGCGTCAGATAGTTCTGATCCCCCCCCCGCACCGGAGGCAGCACGTACCCACTTAATATTCCAACCGGTTTGCGACGTGCCGTCGCTGTTGCCACATTGTCCCGATGCATTGGCAGTCGCATTTTTCTTCATGCGTGACGAGCTGCCGTAGTTGGCGAGTGTATAGCCAAGCATTAAATCACCTGCGCTGTGGGTGGCGATATAGCACCAATTATTGCCAGTGCAGAAGCAATCTAGTGCATCGCGAATTTTCCCATTTTGTGAGGCAATACTATTGTAACCATCCCAGTTAACTGATTTCTTATTGACGCCTGCCGCCGTTGTCGCCGGACCCCAATAAGTAAAACTATTGTAGTTGCCGACCACGCCGCCACCGGTACGACCGTTAATCCACAAACTGTAATTATCGGCGCTAGCGATATTCGACAGCGCACCTGCCGCGAGTAAAAGCAAAGAAAAGAATAAACGTTTGAACTTCATCATGCGACTCCCATTTAGCGTTGAGTATTGAGCACTACTTGAATGAAAAAACGAAGAAACTGTTCAGGTTGAACAAGACAAGCAGAGGAAATTTTGTTGTACCCGACAGCACGCTGAATACCAGAATTTTTTTTAGATATAGGTCAACTGGTATGTTGGCGATTATCAAAATCACGCGCGGCCTGGTCAATTTGCGATGCAACAAAAAAGCACGCTGAAAACATCGATATTTGTAAGGCGATCCGGATTTTTTGCTATGAGATGGCAGTGAATATTTCCAATTAGAGAATTGGTTCTAATCATGCTGTGCGGCGAACAAGTGTTGGAAAACGAAAACAAAGTGTTCGCTTGGGATTGGGTGTTTACGCGTTGAGCTAGATTGGCGACGATGGATCAGGACGTCGGTATAGGCTGGCGTAACAATCAGTGACTCCCCTGTCTTGGTCAGGAAAGTCACGACTACATGAGTGAGACACATGAGCGAGACAAGTGGCTGCCTTATGCGGGTATAAGTTTTACCGTTAAGCTCTTGCTTGATTCGCCAGACGATGTATTTTTGATGTTCAATAATCTGTCGATGTTGGGATGCTTGCCTGGGAAATTGATCGCATCTGCCGTATGTTCTGCATAAATTGCCAGACCTTTTTCTGCTGCCGCAAGGTTGATTTCGCCGAATTCTAGAAACAGCGCGTGATAGACACGCACACTGCCTGCTGAGCCGGGTTTATTTTCTATTCGTGCAACTGAGTGTGCCATTAAATCTCCACCCGCAGTCTCTGCAGAAAACAATTCTATAGCCGCTAAATGATCAATAGTAGGCAGACTGGCGAGTATTTCGCTAAACGACATGAGACATCCTTGAGTTAGATTGATTTAGGTAGATTTGGCTAAATTAGAGTGGTAATAGATCTAAATGCAGGAACGAAAATCGTGCGATAAACCTTCCTGCTAGCTCGAAGACGCTATGGTAAGGAGTCAGCAAGCTAATGGCAAGTTTCTGCTGACTTATTCATTAATTCATTACGCTTGCAGTAACTAGACTAAACCTGCACTAGGGTGTTGGCTAGGGTAGGGCGAGAGTAAATGGGTCTCTTGTCTTGCTAATTCTTTTTGCATGTGGGTTGCGATTGCGATGATTAATTGAGAGCTGAATTCATTCGGCAGCTCAGATACAGGCGTAGGAAATACGCCGTCATATACCAATAAATTTTGCGCCTCAATCGGATCAGTCGCTAAATTGTAAAGCGCCCATTGATCTGGCACAGGTCGCTCACTCCAAGGATCGCAATAACGCACCAACTTCCATTCCGCCGAGCGCAAGGCGCGTACATGGGCAGGTTGTACCACGGCCCCAGCGCTCAACTCTGGTACATATGGACGAGTTTCATTGGCAGTGGGGGGCGTGCGTAATAATTCCACTGTCGCAGCGTATACGGCATATTGCTCCCATGAGTTTTGATTGTGCGGATCATCATCTTTAGGGAGTGGCTCAGTGATCATGTCATCCGTGACAAACATGATGCCTAGGCGCTTGCTGCCATCTGGATCGTGCACGGCAGTTTGCTCACCTTTGATAATCGGTAAGAGATTGGCGCCAGGCAGCGGTGCTGCTTTATGTGTTTTGGATAAACCACGGCGCGCTCGTTCAATATCCTCAGGCTGGGCGCCGGTCAAAGCGAGCAGGGTCGGTAATAAGTCAATATGGCTGGTTTGGGCAGTAATAGCGACAGTCTGGTTGGTGCTGCTATTGTAAGTGGGTGAACTCACCAAGAAAGGCACATGCACGACCTCTTGATATGCGCCATGCCATTTTTCAATTTGCATGCCGTGGGATGCTCCGAATTCACCATGATCTGAGGCAAACACGACGATAGTATTGTCGCGCAAGCCAGCTTGTTCCAGCGTAGTCAACACGTTCAAGATATGTTTGTCCACCACAGAAATCATGTACGCGTAATACTGCAAAAATCCGACTGAGGCGGCGTCTGCATTCTGTTGTAATTGAAATGGAATTGTCGATGCGAGGGTGGCTTTCACCGCAGTGCTTAATATTTCTTGCGGCGAGTCGATGCCGTTTTTTTTACAGATCGCCTTGGCCGTAGATAGTCCCGTTTTTGCGGCCAAACCAAGCGCGACTTTATACGATGCATCAAATTGAGCACGCGGTTTGTTGATGAGCAGATTTTCGCTTTGGGTGAGAGTGGCGCTGGCGCAAATCTGTGGCAGGCCGGTGGGATTTAAAGGCACATGAAAAGTGCCATCTTGCGGCGCGGCACTGACCGTATTTTTGCTAGGAATTGGTACCGAACCACCAGGTCCGACTAATTCATCGGGTGTCGTTTTTGCCCCAGGATCAGCGGGCAAGAGCGCACGCGGTAGAGTAGGGTAAGTTGCGATATCGTGCGGATTAGTAAATGAACATACAGCAAAAAATGGTGCTGGAGTTGGCACAAAACTTTGATTAGGATGCCGGTCACCCGCCGTGCTGCTGGCACGTGAATATGGTACGCCCAAACCACGACGACGCAGGAAGGCGCAAGTCAAATCCGCAAACTGATAATCGCGATAGACGCCCATATTATTAGTCAAAGATCCGTGCGGCTCTGGCCAAGACATCTCCCAATCACTAAAGCCATAAGATTCTAAAGAATGATCGGCCGGATCGCTCACATGCCATTTGCCAAAGTAATGTGTGGAGTAACCCAGCTCGCGGAAATAATCTCCCGCGGTCGGTGCCCCGTTCGGTGGCAGCCAAGGAAAATTCGACGCATCACCATTTTTAAACAAGCCGTCAGTCTGTGTCACGCCGCTACGTGGCCCGTATTGTCCCGTCATGATACTGGCACGACTAGGGATGCAGGCCGACTCGGCAATGGTGTGATCGGTGAATACGGTCGCGTATTCGCGCAACTTACAAAAGCCCGGATAGTGTTGCGTGTACTGATTGCCTTCTAAGCTACCGACGAACGATAAAATCGTTTTAATATCTTCGGCAAATCCTCCATATTCAGACCCCGCCGTTGGGTAGTACAACTGATCCACCATGATCATTAAAATGTTGGGCCTAGTCTTACTTTGGGCTGCAGCTGTTTGGAGCTTATCTAAAGTTGGATGGTCGTTCGTGCTGCTGCTTTCGGCTTGATCGCTCATGACGGTTTCCTCGGCTGGATGGAATGTTTTATCGATTGTAAATTGCGTCGAATTTTGAATTTTCTTTTAGCTATAAGTACCAAATTGAAAATTAATCAGTCACAAAATATTAGATTGCCAAATAATAAATTAGCAAATAATGTGCCACCGCAATCTCTGGGGAATTTGCAATAAAGTACAAAAATAGCCACCATTGACACGTAAATCACACGTCAACGAGCAGTAAATCAAGCCGAATTGACGCTATATGTGAAGGCAACACTTCTTCTTAATCTTGAATATTGCGGTATAAATTTTGCTTTACTCCCAACGTAAAATTTTGAATTGTTTGTCCTAGAATTTCTTGTTAATTATTTGTTGAACATATCTAAATAGGGAAGAACGAATGAGTTCAACCGGATCAATGCAGCATAGAGCACCTAGCCCTCAAACCGAACAAGTAGCACGTCAATCCTCTCAGCATGGGACGATGCGATCGATTGATTCGCGAGCGGAAAATATGGCTCAGGGACACCGACAACAGTTGGCTTTGAATAGTCAGAAGGCCGTTCAAATGCATGGGCGAGCATCGCAGATGCAAATGAGTAGAAAACAAACCCAGTTAATGCGCATGCAATCTCAGTTAGCACAACGAGCTATTGCATATTCTGATTCGACTCAAACAGAACGTGAAGAAGTTCTAGAGTTTGAAACCGCGCAGTCAAGACAGGAGGTAGTGCAAGAAGCTGCCATCAATGTGGCGAGGCTGTCATCGTCAGATAGCAGTATGCATACCATAGCTCCTGAAAATTCAAATGGACTCCCATCACAACTCAAAGCAGGGATAGAGTCATTGTCCGGTGTTTGCATGGATCAGGTTCAGGTACATTACAACTCAGATAAACCTGCGCAACTCAATGCCCACGCTTATGCACAAGGGAACCAAATTCATTTAGCGCCTGGGCAAAGTCATCACTTGCCGCACGAAGCTTGGCATGTGGTGCAACAAGCGCAGGGGAGAGTCAAACCGACTATGCAGTTAAAGAGCGGAAATGTTATCAACGATGATTTAAGCCTAGAAGCAGAGGCGGATAAAATGGGCGCGCAAGCAGCGACTATGCAGAGCTCGCAAAACACCACGCAATTGCTAAGCTATCGTCCTAGTGGTGCCGCGATGCCTATGCAGTTATCTTATAAATTTGGCGATAAAACATGGGCTGAAGACGACAGAAAATTGGAATCAAGTTTATTTAAAGACGAAGGCTCTGATGGTAAGTTTACTGGGGTTAAAGCTGACACTGGTTTGCCGACTGCTTATGGCGTGCTAAGCAGCATTTTCCGTAAAAATTTAAACAGTGATGTATTTAAAAGTACGAGCAGCCTTTCATCAAATTGCGATCGACCACATTCGGTGGCTGCAAGTTTGGAACGTAGTCAAAATCGTGAGGAACGAGGTAGCGAAGATGCAGACATCGTGTCTGCAATTGGTAACCTCGGTGATGAAGAATTCATGATACGCAATGGAGCATCAAGTAAACGAGCCGCAACTTATCACGGCGGACACTTAGTCGGAAATCAGATTTTAGGTGGAGATGCCAGTAACGTCGCTTGGAATGTGGCGCCACAAGATGCAAACAATAATCAATTTGCTTACAACAATACGATAGAAAGAATGTTGCGAGACGCAACGCCAGGAACTCAATATTCTTATGAAGTGAAAGTCGCCTATCGCAGTTTAAATTATCGTGTAAATCAGCAAATGTTACTTGATAATCAAATCATCAATAAATTAGATCCAAGCACGTTTTGGGAAATTCAAATTCCTGCACGTATCCCACAATTGTGGGAAGCGACGGCGACAATGAGCAATCAAGGTGAGTTCGCTTCGCCAGCAAAGGCCGAAGGCACAACCTACGATCAACTTTCGCAAAATTTAGAAAGCGAATTAGACGAAGAGGACAATACACACACCGCGCGTTACAAATTGGGTTTTCAGGGCAAAGATGGAGACGAGCTAGCACTAAAAGATGTCAAAAAAGACGCTTCAGAGGTAAAAAAGATTAGTTTCTCCATGCATCAAGTTCTACCGTCTGATCTCGACAGTCAACCACCGCCAAAGGGTTGGGGAACAAATGTGGATACTGATTTTGGCGAAGTAAAGCTGGAGCAATTGACAGTAGAAAAGGTAGAGAAACTGTTAAGCGAGATTAAAAAACAATATGAAGAAATTGATTTTAGTGAAAGTGAAGATGATATTGAGATTAAAGACGAAGATTTTCCAAAAATTCTCAGCTCCTTTCAATTTGGATCGAGTTCTGATTTAGCTTTTCAAATTCACTGCGGCGACAAATTAATATCTGAATTTGAGAAATACAACTATTTTTCTGCGCACAAGAGATACTGCCAAGAGTTTGAAATTGAACGTAATGAGTTGACTCTTCTTAAGACGAATTTGCAAAAAGAAGGTGAAATTTTGGAAGAAATTGAAAATGAAGATCTCACAATTTTTGACCAAAATGAATTATTGCAAAAGAAACGTAAGTTAGAAAAGCTTGAAGTTGGTAGTCGTACATATGAGGATAAGAAAAAAAACGTAAAGTCGAAAAAACAAAAAATAATAGATAATAGGAATGATCTAAAATTAGTTTGTGAAGAGATAAGGAGCGGAGAAGTAACCCGCGAAAAGAAACGGAATATTCAGTCTCTTCTTCAAAAAAGGACATTCCGAGAATTAGATTTAGTATCGCTTGGGGGGAAAATTTTAGAAATTAAACCGACTGAAACTAAGTATTAGCTGGCTTTAGGAAATTACTCCGCTCTTAATCACCTCGACAGACTAGCTTAGGTTAAGATACCGCCTTTATTATTTTTTAAACTGAGTCCAGCATCATGATCATAGAAAAAGACAGCGCAGTTACCATTCGCCTCACCGTCGTTGATGGCAAAGGTAAAGTATTAGAAAGTGGCAAAACACCAGTCGCTTACCTGCACGGTTACGATAATCTCTTACCAAAAATCGAAGAAGCTCTCCAAGGTCAGGAAATTGGTTTTAAATTGGCGATGAACTTATCCCCAGAAGATGCCTTCGGTGAGCGCAATGAAAGCTTGCTCAGAACGATCTCCAAAAAAGATTTCCCCGCTGGTATTAAAGTTGGCGGCATGATGGAAGGCTACAGTGAAACAGGTGAGCAAATGGTGTACACCGTGCTGAAGATCAAAGGCGATCAAGTCATGTTAGATGGTAATCATCCACTGGCAGGTAGCTCTTTGAAAGTCAACGTACAAGTATTAGACATCCGCGCGGCGACAGCGGAAGAAGTAGCGCATGGTCACGTTCACGGAGAACATGGGCATCACCATTAAGCGTGATGAATTTGGACAGAATTGATAGAGACTAAAAAAGCATCATGCTTGTTGAGCATGATGCTTTTTTTTTGAGATTAGCTAAGCCAGAGTGAGCTTAGCTGAGTTTAGTTGAACACTGTGCCAACAGAATGTGATGAGCACCTTAACGTAAACGCGGCGCAGTTCCGGATGCAGGTGCAGTTTTGGTCGTGGCTCTCGTCACCAAATTGGCATGTGTTTGATTCACTTTAAATGCACTTACAACTTTTGCGAGTGCAACTGCTTGATCTTGTAAGGCTTCCGCCGCCGCTGCCGCTTGTTCAACTAGCGCAGAATTTTGTTGTGTGACCTGGTCCATTTGTTCGACCGCTTTGTACACTTCATCGATTCCAGTACTCTGTTCTTTGCTGGCCTTGCTGATTTCTGCAATAATGTCTGTAACGCGGTGTACACCATCTACAATTTCGACCATCGTCGTTCCGGTATTGGCGACTAAGGTATTACCTTCGGTTACTTTCTCTACTGAGTCGTTGATCAAGGTTTTAATTTCTTTTGCGGCGGCGGCTGAACGCTGCGCTAGACTGCGTACTTCAGACGCTACCACAGCAAATCCTCGCCCTTGTTCGCCTGCTCTTGCTGCTTCTACAGCTGCATTTAATGCCAGAATATTGGTTTGGAAAGCAATGCCATCAATGACAGAAATAATGTCGACAATTTTTTTCGACGAATCATTGATGGATTCCATCGTGTTAATCACCTCGTCGACCATTTTGCCACCCTTGATTGCTACCTCGGAGGCTGACAAAGATAATTGATTAGCTTCGCGTGCATTGTCAGAATTTTGTCTGACCGTTGAAGTCAGCTCTTCCATAGATGCGGCAGTCTCTTCCAGTGAGCTGGCTTGATCTTCGGTGCGCGATGACAGATCTTGATTGCCCGCAGCGATTTCGGATGATGCGGTGACGATATTGTCGGTAGCGCTACGTACCTCGGTGACGATGTTTAATAAATTATTGTTCATTACTTTTAATGCGTCCAACAATTGACCGGCTTCATCATTTGAATCTGCAACAATATCGCCAGTCAAATCGCCACTCGCAACCCGGCGTGCTGCATCTAATGCGGTATTGATAGGGCCAACGATACTGCCTATCAGCAGCCATCCACTAATCAGACCAAACAACACAACCAGACACGCTAAAATTAATATCAAGTTACGGCTGGTAGTTGCAATGTCATCGACTTTCTTAGCCGTGGCATCAATGCTATGGCGTTGCATACTGAGTAAATCGTTGACCATCTTTTGATAGGTGGCGGCGACTTGAACAAAGGTATCTTTGAATACTCTATCAGCATCTTCTGTTTGACCTGCCGCTTTAAATTTGGCGATCTCATCACGCGATGAAAGATAGAGCTTGCGTTGTTCGCCTAGCTTTTCAAATAGAACCTTTTCGTCGTCGCTGCTTAGCAATAGTCCAATTTGCTTTTGAAGTTCAGCCGAAATTTGCGACGATTGCGCGGACTCATCTTTGAAATAAGTGCTGAGTGAAGGATCAGAGCTTTTAGCGATGGCTGTGGTGCGCCGAATCGCACTATCAATTTTGCTATACCAATCAGAAATAAGTCTTTCTTTCGCCAGCGGCACTTGCATCATTTCACGAGTAGCGGTGGCTACTGTCTGTAGGCGCCAAACACCGATGGCGGAAATTAAAATAGATAAAAGCAACATGATGCCAAAGCCAATCGCTAGACGTTTGCCGATTCCAAAATTTTTAAGCGAAATCATATAAGTTACCTTTAATTTAGGAGCTGTTGAGCTACTGAGCTATTAAGTTGTTTCAGATGAGCGTTGTTTCTCAATCTGCGGTGAAGATGGAAGAACATTAAAATGTAATGTATCTAATCAATGATCCCACATGAACATCGACCCCACTTCGTCAAACTATTAATCAATCTATAGTTCTCTCTTTTTAAATGCAAGATGAATTCGATTGATTGTGTTGAGAAAATGACAGCCGCCGTGAGATCAACTTGACATTATAAGTTGTGTTGGCAAAATTGATGTCGTCAAGAATTTGATCTGACAACATGCTGGCGGCTTATTAGCGCGTTTGGTTTATTTGACTAAGCTCAAGTTTTGCGAAATGAAATCATCGTAGCTCACATTTTTTAACAATTCTGTTAGACGACCTCCCTATACTTTCGAGGCTAGAAACGAATCTTTAAACCAACCCGTTTAAGGAAGGAATACTATTGTCCACCATATAGGCTTTCGTCATTCGTCATCGCACATATCAACATCATTGATCAACTTGATTGAGTACGAAATAGAGGGTTATGCATGCGGCAAAACTTACCGGTCACCCAAGTCGAGTACGTCTTGGACGACTCTGAAACCATCGTTTCAAAAACTGATTTGCAAGGCAATATCACTTACGCTAACGACGCCTTTATCCGTATTAGTGGCTATACCGAAACTGAATTGATCGGCGCTCCGCAAAATATCTTGCGTCATCCCGACATGCCCGCCGAGGCATTTGCCGACCTATGGCGTACGATTAAGGCGGGTAAATCTTGGACAGGCTTAGTTAAAAATCGTTGTAAGAACGGCGATTATTATTGGGTAGAAGCACATGCTGCCCCATTGATTAAAGATGGGCAGATGGTGGGCTATACCTCGGTCAGAATTAAACCAACGCGCGAACAAATAAGAGCCGCTGACGCAGCCTATACGGCCATTCGACGAGGTGATACGACATTAGAAATTCACGAAGGTGCAGCGATTCCACGACGGCGCTGGAGTTGGTTAAATTTTCATGCGCGCTTATCCATCGCCACACGCTTACTCAGTTTTGTCGTATTGATGACTATCCTAAATGCTGCGATAGTTTGGTCTAGCTACGTAAATAAGAGTGCTGCTAGTGATTATCTCTCTTTGAGTCTAGGCATTGTGGGAATGTGTATGGCGCTCAGCTTTGGACTTAATTGTTATTACACGATTATCCCACCGCTACGCCAAGCGGCGCATGATATGAAAGTGATGAGTGCAGGTGATTTAACCGGCTACATTCGTTCGCACGGTGAGAATGAAATTGCTCAGATGGCGCAATCCTTGAGAGTGTTGCAGACCAATATTAAGCTCTTGGTTGGGCAAATTAAACAAGCGACAGAACACGTCAACCTAGATGCGACCGACATGGCGATTGGCAATAATGATTTAGCGCGACGTACCGAGATTCAAGCTAGCTCACTAGAAGAAACCGCCTCTTCCATTGAAGAGCTGACTGCGACCGTCAAACAAAACGCCGATAACGCCCATAAAGCCACCGACATCGTTACCGAGACGGCAGCCTTTGCTGACAAAGGCGGTCAAGTGGTTGCTAATGTGGTTTGTACCATGGGTTCTATTAAAGAGAGTTCGACCAAAATCGCAGACATTATCGGCGTCATTGATGGGATTGCTTTTCAAACCAATATTCTGGCTTTAAATGCTGCCGTGGAAGCCGCGCGTGCAGGTGAGCAGGGACGAGGGTTTGCGGTAGTCGCTAGCGAGGTGCGCGCATTAGCACAGCGTAGCGCTAATGCGGCTAAAGAGATCAAGACGTTAATTAATGATTCAGTAGAAAAAGTCAGTAAAGGCAGTGAGCAAGTTGATGAAGCTGGAAAAAATATGACCGAAATTGTGAACGATGTGAAGCGTGCTGCAGATGTGATGCGCGATATCACCGTAGCTAGTCGGGAGCAGAGTATCGGTATTGATTTGATCAACCAAGCTATGACACAGATGGACGATATGCGACAACAAAATGCCGCACTGGTGGGACAAGCGGCAGCCGCTGCCGACAATATCAAAATGCAAGCGGCCGAATTGAATCATCTAGTGAATACGTTTATTTTGGTGAAAGCTAGACATCATGACCACGATATAAGTCGCCCCACAAGGATCAATTCACCGACTCATTTATCGAGTAACTCGGATAAGGGATCACGTCGTTTGGCCTTGAGTAATCAGAGCACTATGCAGCAAAACAGCGAACAGCCGAGACGCTACGCCTAGTAACTGTAATCGGATTAGGTTCTAGGAAATGTATAGTAGAAGCCGACGAGGTAGAAGAGAAAGATAACTCTGTCAATTAGGATAATGAATAAGGTAACTTATTCTATAATAATCAATTCAAGCATCGCCTTGCACTTTGGCATAGCTGATTTTGCCGATATCGATGTGCATGATGGAGGGCATTTCGGCTTATTGGTGATCTTGAATCTGTTATGAATTCGACTGAAGTTATTTTTGTCTAGTTATTCCTACCTCTGAGGTTGCTACGTGAACTTAAAATCCTACTTGACCACTATTGCAAAACTGGGACTCAGCTTGATCGTTCTCAGTATGACCGCTGTGCCTGCTCAGGCCGATATCACCAGTGTGAGTGCCACTGTTAAAAAATTGTATGGCAATAAAAATGTGGTGAAAGAAACGATCTTCAAAGATCTCTACAGAATAGAAGGCGGACCCAATGAAGCGATTTATTTCATTAATGATTCAGCGACGCTGATACTTGAAACCAATAATCTCAAGGTCACCAACTGGAGCCAGCCCGTACAGAAGCCAAGTGCAATTAGTGATCAAGAAAAGTCCAAAATACTTTCAGCCATTTTGCACAATATCCGCTTCGATAAATTGATACAAATCACGCAAGGTAAGGGGGCGAATAAAGTCTTGTTACTGTCTGCTTACGATTGTCCGTTCTGTATTAAGTTTGAGCAGATGTTAGCAAGTGCGGGCGATAAATTGGATGTCAGTTTTTTCATCGTTCCTGATACCTTGGAAAGCGATAATCCACAACGCAAGCAGAATGTACAAAACATTTGGTGTGCCGCCGATAACGCAAAAACTTGGCGCGAAGGCGTGGTAAAAGCTAGCTTACAATATCCTGTTGCTAGTAAGAGCGATTGTACTTTGTCGTTTGCTGACGCTAGAGATTTTCAGATCATACTCAGATCCTTGGGCTTGCGAGTGGGTTTCCCTTTTATGATCGCGGATAATGGTCTGCCTTTAACCCCCACCTCTGATCTGAATGCGTTTAAGGCACAACTTAGTTCCGGTACTCATAAACAATTTTGGGTTCCTGAAATGTTGAGCGTTTTTCCCTCTAGTTTATACAGTCAATTTCGTGCAGAAAACGCCAGTCCACGTGGCTGGTATAAATAAACTAGTTCTGAGTGTCAAACGTATTTATCGAAATACTTGAATATTGAAATACTGAGAATTTCCCTCGCGCACGGCTAATGGTGTTCAGTTAAGCTCAATAAGACGAACTGTCGTTCCCGCGTAGGCGCACTGCTGTCCGGAATAATTTTCTTGACAGTTTCATGTAAATAATTGTGTTTGAAATTGTTTCATTATTTCCTCCTTTTGTCGTCGTTTTCGTTCTCGATGTTCGTCTAAACCTTTACACTGAAACAGCGTAGCGCGGATCAAACATAAACACTCCCACAAAGTTGCTTTCAACTGATGGGTTTGCTTATGTAGCGCAACCAATAAATAAGCAATTAGTGCCGTCAATAACTGTATCCGCACTGCGTTCTCAGACCGTCCAAGAAAGCGCTTGATCTTGAGATGCTGCTTGATCCATTTAAAAAATAATTCAATTCCCCAACGCTCTTTATAGCGTTGTGCAATGTCCCGCGCACTATTCGTCAAATCATTCGTTGCTAAGACCAATGGTGTCGCTTTATCTTCCCTAATCACCGTCACGCGGCGTAGTGGGCGCTCATAATGCAACTTGCATTTCGCTCTCGCGTGCTTGTGTTTAAAACGTACCAGTTGATCACTGATGACGATGTCTTTATCCACTGCTTCTATCGGTAATTCTTTCTCGATACTCACGCCTGCATTGCACTTGAAACGCGTTACAAATTGCGCTTCTGCTAAATCGATTTCTCGCCACCAGCCATAGTCACAATAGCCTTTGTCGAAGACATAAATCGCACCTTTTTGTAGTGGCACATCCCACGCTTTCGTCACATCATTCACATTCGGTGCCGTCATGCTTTGCCACGTTGGCACCTCTGCTTTCGTGTCGTACAGCACGTGTAATTTCAATCCTTGCGTATGCCGTGTTTTTGACTCTTCAGTCCAGCGATCAAACTCTCTACCCCTCAAAAAAATCGGTGTTGAATCAAGTAAACATAACCATTCTTTACTTTGCTGACGCACTGACCGACTCGCTTTTTGCATCAACCATTGCACCACATCGACAAACACCGCCTCTTTACGTTGGCTATTGGCATCTGCCAGCGTCGATTTCTTGATCGCGCTAGCGCCCAGATGATAATGATGCGCAAAGTGACCATTAAAACCAGCCTGCAATTCTCGCAAACTCGATGCGCCGCTCAGTTGCCCATAAATCATGGCTATTGCGTGCTGCCAGTAGCCAAATTGCTTCGTATACTTGTTCGCGTTGTGTTTCTTGACAATGGCATCGAAGGGACCTCGCGGCATCCCCTTCATTATTTCTTGAAAATTGGTTATTCTAAACATGTTGCAGGTTTGGTTTTTTAGTCGGCAAACCGAGGTTAACACTCGTAAACCAATGCCTGCAACATCCCACAGCTTAGTCAAGAAAATTATTCCGGACACCAGTGCGCGTAGGCGGGAATCTAGCGTCTTTAGGCTGTTACGCCACTGGATTCCCGCTTACGCGGGAACGACAAACTTTGAGTGCTTCCGTTTTACTGGTTGGTATTGTTCGTCCACGACGAGTTCAAGATATTGCGAGCGAGGGTGACTGTACAAGCTATTCGCGATGACCGATATATTTTTACACCAGCTTTATAGTATTTTCTTAGCGCCGGGAAGTTTGACCAATAAAGCCGCAACGCCAAAACTAATCAGCAAACTGGCCGTACCCACGACGCCAAACATCACCAGGGAAATTCCCTTCCAATCCTGTAGCAAAACACCCAAACCGACCACTACGGGTGGGTGAATAATAAACGCTGTGAAACATAACGGTGCTAGTTTTTTCCAAAACGCCCAAGGTTGGCTTGATACACGAAAACGCCATAGCAACATCAGCATAATTCCACACGCTACAAACGGCTCCCACATCGCATAGGCGAATGCGGGCAGTGTCCAACCGCCATTCACATAAAAAGAACCACCCTGCAAAGCACCGCTCAAAATTCCATAGGCAAACAAACTAGGTATCGTCAACAAACTAATCCAAGCCCAAGGCAAGGCCAATTTTTTGTATATGTTTTCCAGCAAACGTCCATGAGCCGCTGCACAGCCAAAAAAGAATAACAAAATATACGATGCAAAATAACCGATCTGCAACAAACCACGTTCTTGACCCGTCGGTACCCATAAACGTATAGCGAAAGCCGCAAGTCCCCAGATCAATAAGAAGCCGGCAACTTTGGTATGACTGAGAACGTTGGGTGATAAATGCCAACTCACTTTAGGCAAAAGTACGCGCAAAACTAGGTAAACAACAGAAAAAATTAATAAGGCGTAAGCGAACCACAAAGGGCCGATATTAAATGATCCATGTGTCATCAGTTGCCACCAAAACGACCACACAGTTTCACCAGTAGGCGTCTCAGCCAAGGCGTTTGTGAAAGGGCCAAGTACGAATCCAAATACTAGAATTGGAACGCCCAGGCGTAACAGTCTATCCATCATGAACTGCTGTGTGCCCTTCTTTTCAAATGAGCGGGTACTAAAATAACCCGCCAACAGAAAAAACATCCCCATAAAAAATGCCTGATTGATAGAGCAAAATAATGTCAGCAAAAAACCAGAGGCTAATCCACTAGACTTGTAGCGTAAATACCAGCCACCCGACGCACCGTACATAATCGCGGTATGGTGGAGAATTACCAAAGCCGTCAACAGCACACGAATACGATCCAGAAAATCAGTCCTAGAAGTTTGCATTATGTTTGTCATCTTTGTCCTTTTCGTCTCTTTTGTATAGCGTTGCAGCGAAGATTCGCTAGAAAGATCAATGTGGTTATTGATGACGCTATGCTAAAGAAGATGACAGGCGATTGAAATCAGAATGTGGCGAAATGGGTGAGAGTTGGGGCGAAGTGGATGGCAGGCAAAAAAGTAGGGCAGGTGAAACACCGTAGGCGCTAACCAAATTAGAGATTGTCCTGAAACGTCCAGAACGCTCGCTTTACTACTTCCCCTTCAAAGGGAAGGTTGGGATGGGGATGGGTTTTAGTCGAAATCGTAGAGTTTTTGCTGTACTTTAGTGATCAAAGCCTTCACAAATAAAGAACAAAAAAGTAGGGCGGGTGCAACCCGCGCCGCCAGAATGTCAAGCAACTCAGCTTAACGTATGCACAGCGCGGCTTGCAACCGCCCTACAAATTTCAATACCGATACGACCAAATATCGCAAGTAAGGCTCACTACCCAAACTACATCGCAGGCAACACACCCATAATCACCTGTTGGAGCTTCTCCGCTTCATCTTGATGAATCTGGTGCCCTGAGTTTTCAAACATAAACAAGGATTTCTTCGGCGCTTTCAAAGCCTTGAAATAATCGACCGTGATCCGTGTCGATGTTTGAATATCATTCTTACCCACGAAAAAATAAATCGGGCACTCCACCGACTGCATTGTCTTAGGTAAGTCGATACGCGTTACCTCATTCCACACGGGTGACCAAGTTTTTGACCATTGCAGAAAGCCCGTCTTAAATCCCTCACTCGTTGCGAACGCTTTACCTTCTTTGAAGAACAACCATTTCCGCAAATAGAACATATCCTCATCCACCACGGAAGGCATACTCACTGTCGCCAATTCTTTACTCGCGACTTCATTGTCTTTAAAGTGATTTTTTAAAATTGCCAGTAATTCTTTTTCACTCGTAAGTTGGCTAACGACAGGATTAGACGCGAAATAGGCATGTAATAATTCTGGGTGATTTTTAACAATATAAAAGCCCAAAACATTACCCCATGAGCTACCCAACAAATAGATTTTGTCTTGCTTTAATTCTTTTCGAATAAATTGTATGACCTCTAGCGTATCCTGCTCCATCAAGCTCACAGACGGCTGCATTGGCGAAGGATTTAATTTCAAGGTCTTACCCGCATCACGCTGATGATCGCTTTGGGTTATTCTAATCGCCTGCCATTGCAGAAATAATGCATGAAAATATGTTGCTAAGTCGATTTGTATGACTGGAAAATCGAGGCTGGTCAGCCTTGATTAAATCGGTTAGACTTTGGCCGGGTGCACATCATTTATGATGCAGCAGGTTTCAGCGAAGGTCGGGCCGCCTCGCTGCTTAATTACAGCCAAAGCCTATGAACCATCTCAATATTGAGCTGATTGCCGCTATTATCTTCGCAATCGCTCTCGTTCACACCTTCGCCGCAAAACAGTTTGAGCGCTTATCACATCGTTATCCGCGCCACGCTGGTTTATTTCATTTACTCGGCGAAGTTGAAGTCGTATTCGGCTTCTGGGCGATCGTTTTAATTTTCTGTATGACTGGCATCAGCGGAGGCGAAAGGGCCTTAGCCTATGCCGAATCACGTCAATATACCGAGCCCCTATTTGTATTTGTCGTCATGGTGGTGGCGGCCTCGCGCCCGATCTTAGAATTAGTCATAAATACGGTAAATACTGTCGCACGAGTGATGCCTTTGCGCACCTCCTTAGTCAGTGCTTGGTTAGGACTCGCCGCCGTGCCATTGTTCGGCTCAGCAATTACTGAGCCTGCCGCCATGACAATCGCGGCCTTGATGCTGGCTCCACAAGTATTTCGATCTGAAGTGCCTGAACGCATTAAATATTTTGCGCTAGGCGTGCTTTTTGTGAATGTGTCGATAGGCGGTACCTTGACCTCATTCGCAGCACCACCTGTGCTGATGGTAGCAGCAACTTGGCAATGGGACTCGGCGTTTATGCTGGCTACATTCGGTTGGAAAGCAGCGATTGCGGTGTTGATTAATGCGACCATCGCGGTTTTCGTATTGCGCAAACATTTGCCAGATCAAATACAACAAGTCAGCGCAGAGACGAAAAAATCGGTACCCATCTCACTCACCATGGTTCATATCGCGTTTTTGGTGGGTGTCGTTATGTTGGCTCACCATCCAGTCGCTTTCCTTGGTTTATTTTTGATGTTTCTCGGTGTGACACAAGCTTATGAGCGTCATCAAAATCCATTGATTATTAAAGAAGCGCTGTTGGTTGCTTTCTTCTTGGCGGGATTAGTCGTACTCGGTGGTTTGCAACAATGGTGGTTGCAGCCTTTAGTCTCCGCGATGTCACCGAAAGTTTTATTCTTTGGTTCGACTGCGCTGACCGCAGTGACTGATAATGCGGCGCTCACTTATTTAGGCTCCTTAATCAGTGGCATTTCTGATCAAGCCAAATACAGCTTGGTAGCGGGCGCTGTCGCAGGCGGTGGTTTAACCATGATTGCCAACGCCCCCAATCCCGCGGGCGTCGCTTTGCTCAAGCGTGGTTTCTCCGATGAGTCTATCGGCGCAGGTGGTCTATTGATAGGTGCGCTAGCACCAACCGCCATCGCGATTGCTGCATTTATTTTTCTTTGATTCGATGTGACCTTCTAGGCCACACAGTAAATCAATTAGCAAATCAATTAGCAAATCAAGTTGATTTAGTTTGCCAGCCACGCTAGTTATATTGGCTATATAACTCATTCAAGTCATACAAGCCATTCAAACCATTCAAGCCAAATAGGAGGTCATACGCTTAAACAACCGAATATCTTGATTTGATCAATAGATCACTTCTATCACTTTTATCGATTGACTGTACCAACACCGCAATAAACCAGGTGTAGGCGAGTAGATTGATGAAGCTATACCTCTGCATCAACCTCGCTGTTTGAGTTCTTCGTTAAGCTTATCTTTAAGCCGAGCGAGAGCGGATGCAGAAGTCGCTGAGAAAGGTTTTCGTAACATGAACGACACAACAAACAACTCAGGTCAAGGTGAAGTGCCTAGACCCACTGAGGATGTACCAAATCCCACATCCTCATCGCAAGCTAGCGCTGCTGCTACGCCAGAGCTTGCGCAAACACAGGCTCAAGCTCAAGCACAGCCGCAAACTCAGGCACAACCGCAGCCACAACCTCCGGTACAACCCCAGGCACAAGCAAAAGCCATCATCTCGCCCTCCAGCGACCCACATCCATGGCGTACGATGATCGATTACATGCAGGCGCGGTTTCGTACTATCTCCCAAAATGCAGCGCAACAATTAACGCGTCGCACAATCAAAATCGGTATCTCAGCTCGTATCTTCCACCCCAGCCAAGGCTCTAAAGGTTTGTCGAGTAAAACCTTGCAATACTTAGAAGAGTCGATCGCGCATTGGGTCATGTCGCGCGATGTGATGGTGTTTATGATTCCATCGGTGAATACCCATGGTCGAATTCACCCTAGTAATATTCGACTGCGTGACTATGCCAAACATTTAGACGGCTTGGTATTACAAGGTGGTGCCGATGTCGCGCCAGAGACCTATGCAGAACAAGCAACGCGACCAGAATGGATGGGTGATCGCACACGCGATATGTACGAACTAGAGCTACTGCATGAGTTCATTGAAGCGAGAAAGCCTCTGCTCGGCATCTGTCGTGGCTGCCAACTTTTGAATGTGGCATTTGGCGGAACACTGTATCAAGACATCGCGACCGAGGCATCAAATCCTATCCCCCACGTACACGATCTGTACGATCAATACACGCATGAACTAGAGTTCCTGCCCAGTTCAAGTCTAGGAAAACTATTTCCCCAAAAAATAGCCATCGTGAACTCTATCCATCACCAAGCGGTCAAAACCTTAGGAAAAGGCATCGTAATCGAAGCGATTTCTAAAACTGACAATATCGTTGAGGCGATACGTTTGCGCGATGCAAAGTTCGTCGTCGGTTTGCAATGGCATCCCGAATTTCATAGCGCAGGCGCATCGAACTTACTCGATTGCACACCCATACTCGACAATTTTTTACGCGCAGCAAGAGAAACACGTTTCTAAATTTGAAGTTTGCAGCGACCCACGTTAGACAAATGTTCAATCCACCTTTGACATAGACTAACGTTACCACCACGAAAGGACGTCATGCTAGAACTTACTACCTCACTCCAACATGATATGGCTTGGCCATTCACGATTTTACTGGCCTGGATTATTGGCGAATTCGCCAACCGTTGGCTCAGGCTGCCGCGTATCAGCGCCTATGCCATCGTCGGATTTTTACTTGCGCCATCGCAACTAGGATTGCTCCCAAGTAGTCAATCTCCGACCATGCTATTGATGGCGAATATCGCCTTTGGTTTAATCTTATTTGAAAGCGGTTATCGCATTAATCTACGCTGGCTGCGCAGCAATCCATGGTTTGCTGCGGCAAGTGTAACGGAAGCGGTACTGACCTTTGTCTGCGTCTATTTTCTGGTACTTGCGTTCGCTCAGACTGAGACTACCGCACTCTTGTTAGCCTCGCTCTCAATGGCAACGTCACCTGCGACCATCTTACGCGTGATCAATGAACAAAAGAGTTCAGGGCAAGTGACCGAACGCGTCTTGCATTTATCCGTGCTCAATTGTGTGCTCGCCGTATTGACCTTCAAAGTCATCCTCGGTCTGGTCATTTTTAAAACCTCGGGTAACGTATGGAGTGCCGGCTATAACAGTCTCATCGTATTACTCGTCTCGACCGCGCTGGGCGTTACCTTAGGCGTATTGATCCCCGCCGTTCTGCGCAAAACCAAGCGCCTAAATCAAGACGGCACCTTGGCGTTCACTATCGCGGTCGTGTTTATCGTCGCCTTAACGCATAGCTTAAAATTGTCGCCAGTGCTCGCCGCCTTAACCTTCGGTTTGGTGGTTAGACATCGACGCATTATTTTGAATTCATCACAACGTGGATTTGGTGCATTGGGCGATTTGTTATCGGTATTGCTGTTTGTGTTTATCGCTTCAACGATAGAGTGGAAGCAGGTAGTCGCGGGCATAGGCCTGGGTCTATCGATAATTTTAATTCGTCAAATCGCCAAGACAGTTGGCATTGGTATTTTTTCTCGTGTCAGTGGCATTTCGTGGCGTAAAGGCGTACTCGTTGGTATGGCGAGTCTGCCGATATCGACTTTTGTCATCCTCGTGTTAGAACAGACCAGATACGTTGGGATAGATTTGGTCGATCAACTCGCGCCATTAGCCGCGGCTGCTTTCACCTTAGAAATCATTGGCCCGCTCTTCATTCAACGCGCTTTGATATGGGCGCAAGAAGTCCCAGAAAACAAGGAGGTATAAGATGGCCTTAGAACGATTTAAAAACTCGCAAGCCTTGAGCATGGGTGTAGAACTGGAATTGCAATTAGTCAGTTTGAGTGATTTCGATTTATTAGCTGCTAGCCCTGATATGTTAGAACTACTTTCACGCAAACCATTCCCTGGCGTCGTCACGCCCGAAGTCACCGAAAGCATGTTGGAAATCGCGACCAGCATACAAACTAACCATACCGGTCTCATCAGTGAGCTGCGCGAGATGCGCGACATCTTGGTGCAAGCCGCCGACAAACTGAATATTGGTATCGGTGGCGGCGGAACCCATCCGTTTCAAATTTGGTCTGATCGCCGCATTTTTAAAAAACCACGTTTTCAAGAAGTCTCTGCACTCTACGGTTATTTGACCAAGCAGTTCACCATTTTTGGACAACACGTGCACATAGGTTGCACCAGTGGCGATGAGGCGCTCTTTTTGTTGCACGCGCTGAATCGCTATGTCCCACACTTCATCGCCTTATCCGCATCCTCACCTTTTGTACAAGGACACGACACGCTATTTAATTCTGCTCGACTTAATTCGGTATTCGCATTTCCATTGAGTGGCCGCGCACCGTTTTTTCTGAAATGGGATGAATTTGAAAATCATTATTTCAAAAAAATGGAACACACAGGCGTCGTCAAAAGTATGAAAGATTTTTATTGGGACATTCGCCCTAAACCAGAATACGGCACGATAGAGCTGCGAGTGTGCGATACGCCATTAACGGTAGAACGCGCTGCCGGCTTAGCTTGTTATCTGCAAGCGCTATGCAAATATCTGTTAGAACGCAACGAACCCAATCCCGCCGAAGACGACTATCTGGTCTATAACTACAACCGTTTTCAAGCCTGCCGCTTCGGGCTAGACGGCACCATCGTCCATCCCAAATCGTATGAACAAATGCCACTGCGCGAAGACATCTTAACCACGCTACGCAAGATTCAACCACACGCCGATAGCTTAGGCGCGAGCGAAGCCATATTCCACATCTATCAAGCAACCCACACTGGCAGCGACGCCAGCCTATTGCGCGATGAATTCGCACATCGTGGCAGCGTTGAAGGAATGGTGGATTTTTCTATGCAGAGGTTTAGGCAAAGTGTGGGGTGAACATTGGTTTGTTACTTGGTCTAGTTGAATGCGGCACGTGACCACAACGATAGCGCGGGTGACATCTGGGTTTGTTAAGAGCCGAGAAAATACAGGGTTGTGGCCTTAGCCAAAGATGTATGTGTTGAATCGTTATTACCCGCGACAGTCATAATCTTTTTTTGCGAGATGCGCATGCCTCGGAGTTGGGATTATGAGTTTGTGCTTTCTGCTAAACATTGATGTCGGTATTCGATCGTCGAGAAAAAGTAAGATGCAATAGCTAAAAAGTGTATTGCACCGTCCGACGGTCATTCGATTCGTTGCACGATAATTTATTTGTTGATCAATCGCATAGTAAAGCATTGCTCGGAATATTGACTAGCGTATGGCACGATATGCCATACGAGCAGATCGCCACTTACGGAGTTCAAATTAATGCGATGCTGATCCTTTGAGTTCACTTTGGGGTTACATGGGACGACACGAATACAAATTATTACCATCTGCAAGTGCTACATATGACTTAGAAAAATCCTTTTCCGAGGATACAATAAGAATAATTACGTAGTGGAGATGATGGTTAGATTTTATGTAAATATCACAGATAGTTTTTTTGTCTTGCTCCGAAGGTGTAGGCACTTTTTCTGGGTGTGTATGCCAGTCACCTACATAATAGTGACCTTGATGAAATAACCTGTCGATTGTGGCCTGAGAGATTTTTTCATCTGGTTTAAAAAAATATTTACTCCTAATGTCATAGATCGAAGGTGACGAAATATAAGAAATATTTATTTGATTGCTATTTGGATTAGAACAGAATAGCAATCCTCCAGCCTCTTTTTTGAATATAGTTTGTCGAAATTTTTTTAGATTTTCTACGACGCTGGTGGGAAATATGATTGTGATATCGATTTCGTTACATTGAAATTTATACATATCTGGCTTTCCATATCTTATTTTCGAAAATAAGAGTAATTTCTTTATTTCCGAAACCGGGATCTCCGAAGGACGAAATCCAATTGCTATTCCAATGACCGCCTAATTTATTTAATTCACTACGATCGCCAAGCCAAATTTTGATATGTGGAAGAACATTTTTTTCAGACTGATTCAAAACCAAAGATAGTATTGTTTTAGCAGCTATTGCTTGTAAATGCGTCAAAGGAATTGCACCGTATGGTTGAAATTCACCTGCGCACGCAGGTATCTTTCGAGTCGTTTCATGTGGCCAACTCGTACATGGTGTAATTAATGCTCCAATCTTATTGCCACTAACATAATGAAGTGAATTATATGCACCTGAGTTTGATGGATTCACAATTACATGCCCAGCAATTGCGTGAGCCTCAACGAATGCAAAAACAATTACACCTAGTTCTTCTTCTGATTGAAACTTAAGTAATGATTGATCAGATAGCCAATCACCTGTGCAGCTCAGAATTATATCCGCACGACCAATAGAGGCTCTTGCGGTCGCATCTCCTTGCCATTGCTTGTTGATAGCTTTGATTGATATGTGGGGAAACTCTTGCCCTAGTTTATTTGCGAGTGCGGTCGCTTTGTAATTGTCAATCGAGTCTAGACCTAATATGTGTCTTGAACTGTTCTCTGTACCAAATTTATCGAAATCGATTAATACCACATCTGTGAAGCCAGACTGAATCAGCAATCTAATAATTGCAGCTCCTACTGAGCCACAACCAATTAAAACAATTCTGTGTTGACCTACTATTTTGTGAGAAGGATTTGAGTCTCGACCTGCAAGCCAATTTTTATCAGCACGATTAATTGTGCCTCCAGTAATTTTTATCGTACTTGCACGTTCAATGAAATGGTGTAGAGGCATTTCATTTCTAAAGCCATCTATGATTGCACGGCGATTCACTCGTTGAAATATACTTCGAGAAAAATGTATCGGGATTAGGGCAATACCGTTAGAAGTTTTGAACTGAACTAAGATCGTCGGGATTTCCGACGTTTTCTTTGTAAGTGATATCGCGAGCATAGCTGCAATTTCGAAGTATTGATCACCGAATTCTTTTTCTATTATTGAAAATAATTCTTTCGCAGTATTTGGAAAATCTGTTGGGTGCCAGGTATGTTTAAGTTGAAGGAGAACGCTTTTTTCTATACGGCTCAGTAATTGATGACGTATTCTTTTCTTGGAGTTGGTTGGTAAGATATGTTGGTTGTCAAGCCAACTTTCGATTTGCGCGCTCGATTCGGCCATGATGATTCCAAATTTCTTGGATTCAAACGTTGCGATTAGACGCGTAGATGTGCGTTCAAGATCGCATAGGCTTAGTGTTTTTTTTGAACATTGAGGATGGTAGGCCCAATAACTTTGGAATTCATCTTCGAAATGAGTATCTAGATTTCCATTGAAAGCTTCTCTCAATAATGCCTCAGCATCAGACAGTAGCTCCAATATGTAACTACTATTTTTTGTATCTACGATATATCGGCTAGGCCAAACACAAAGTCTCCCATGCTCTTCGATATGTGGAATTTCGCAAGCCTTAATTTTCGGATTCGCAACAGCTATTATTGGAATTTCTGATTCGGATTTATCACAAAATAAAAGATTAATTATTACTGGCTCATTTTTGTAAAATAGCGAAGTTGTAATTTGCCAACCAAACACAACTTGCTGTGAGACTATTCCCGTTATTTCTTTGCTACTTAATCGTCGAGCGCCGTAAGGCGACAACAATAGATCAATTTCATTGCATATCGCAGACGGTACTTTATGCATATCCGTCGCCACCCTTACGATTAACCGCTGATTCAGACGCGTTATTGGATTTAGATAGACTTGAAATCGCTAAAGCTTTAATACCATTTGAAGAAATTTCGATTTCTAAAGGAATATTTTCATCATTTTTTTTGTGGTCATCAACGCATTTGAACGTGCCACTGACATTGTCGATAATTTTTTCATACTCAATTTTTGCGCGGAAAGCTGGAGGGTCAATATCGTTATCTTCTATTTTTTGGCTGCTTGAAATGATAAAAGCATTTTGTTTCGCTTGGCTAAGCGCTTCAAGCGCATCAGGAGATGTTGTCGCGCTTTCTTTTTTTTCTGAGAGGCTATCGTGAGATAAACAATGCCATGAACAATGATGGGGCACTTGTAAAATATCGTATTCTAGATCGGATATCCGATTTGTATCGAGCAGACGTGCATGTAAGGTTTCCCAGCAAATTACCTCAGCATCACCACCACTTAGAAAATTAGCAGAAGTATTTCCGCAAATAAGTTGATAGTTCATTATTACGCTCGAATGATTTTTCCCTAGATTTTCTTCATCCTCATCTATTTCTGATTTTGGAGATGGAGCTAATAGGTTAGCCAGAAAGGAGCTGTCCACGACATTGTTAATTTTAGATGTTTGGCTATCTAACTTAAGAACAATGTCGAGAATTTCGTCAGTCTTACCATTTTCATCTTCACCCAAAATTAGAACCCAATTGCCGTCGTTCTGAAATTTGTTTTTTTTGAAAAAATTCACTCTTCTCTTTACTTCTGCATTGAGTGCTTTGGCATCTTGACATAGTTTATGATTCTTACTTGCACGGCGGTACACAATTGGACTTGACCAGATTCCGTTAATAAATATTAGATTTTTTTCCTTATCCCATGTTTCTGGCGCACCCAAATGGAAATTATCTTCAATACCTTGGCAATGGTCTTCATCCGGATGACTCCAAATTAGTAGATCAATGTAGAGTCTCCCTTGAGAATCTGTCGATAGTTTTTCTTTTAATTGTTTTAAGACATCTGGATAATCTTCACCCTTGCGTATCCTGCAATCAATTAAGATTTTCTTATTATTGTCCGTTTCGATTAGCGTCATATCGCCATTCCCTACAGGAAAAAATGTAATTTTCGCGACCATTGTTAGCTCCGGTTATTTAGGGTCTGATGTCTGGGAACTTCTCGATTTCTCGATACCAAAAATTGATTTTCCCACGTCCTCAATTTTTGCAATAAATTTATCTACGTTCAATCCTGCGAAGAAAGCAAATGCAAGATATCCATATGACCCGGATTCTTTGTTCTGTGACGCATCTAATATCACGAGCCCAGCCTTTAGAAAAAGGTAAGCAACTACACCGCAGATCGTACTTGTAAGCGGGCGAAGATAGTACCAAACTTCCCATTCTGGATCCCAACGATTATGGACACATCTATTTAAGTAGACTGCTCGCAAGCAATATAGTAAGCCACCACTGTTTGCTACTAGTCCGCAGTACATCGCCATTTTCATTTCGATCAGCCAAGCGGGAAGTACCCAAGTATTTAATGCGATAAAACTCGCTATATTTAGGACTAGTGAAGCAATTAGATACGCGATTATTTTTTTCAAAAGCTATTTCTCTACAATTAATTTTAATAGGCAGATAAGCACTGGCATTTAATTTGCAGCAGACATCAAGGTATTTGCTAAATTCCTTGCGCAAGTACGCTATTTTTCTCGTTTTCTTTAAAAAAATGTAGTGAAGCAATTTTAATGCCATGTGGTAATTTGATTGAATTCATTTGATTTAACGCTATATGCAGAAAATTGAATTCAGTTTACGTGTAAGGTTGCATGTAAATTTATTTGATCTCATTGTAAAAAAAATGCCCCAAACCCGCCCAGCCACCCTCACCGACATCCCAGGCATCCTAGCCCTACAATCCCGCAACCTATTGAGCAACCTAACCGAAGCCGAACAAAAAAACGGTTTCGTCACCACTGCATTTACTGACGCGCAGATTGAGACATTGTTGGCTGATGGTGGCGTGTTCGTCGCGGTTGATATTGCTGACGATGATCTATCAGAAACCGTGATCGGTTATGCCTTGGCGGGGAGTTGGGCTTTCTTTGCGCAGTGGCCGATTTTTCCTTTTATGTTGGCGCGTTTGCCTGCTTTGGATTTGAGTGGGCGTATGCCGTTTAGTGTCATCAATGAGGCGAATTCTTTTCAGTATGGTCCTGTGTGTATCGATGGGGTGTATCGAGGGCAGGGCGTGTTTCCGCGTTTGTTTGAGACTATGCGTTTGGGGATGTGTGCGCGTTATCCTATTGGCGTGACCTTTATTAATCGTCTCAATCCGCATTCTTTCCATGCGCATACCAAGAAGCTGGGGATGACGGTGATTGATGAGTTTGAATTTAATGATAGGCCGTATTATGGTTTGGCGTTTGATATGGGGCGCTCGGTGTTGTCTAGCACGGTGCCTCCATAGTTGAACCTATTTGCTGTTTATCTTGACTATTGCGCTCCTTTCTATCTACGCTTCTGCGCAACAATCTCACCAAGAAAGAAAATTCTCGAATGAAGCTACAACACTTTACTTTAGGGCTGATGTTGAGCATGGCCATGACAAATCAAGCTAGCCATGCATACGACTTGCAAGCGTCAGTAGCGTCTTCATCGGCGACAACTACAGATAGTTTGAACGAGAGAATTCGTCGTGTAGAGCAAGGTCTTTCTACGTTGGTCGTGGTCAAAGATGCTTCCAAGCAGACCATGACGCTGGCAGAGCGTATGAGGTTTTATCAGGTGCCTGCGGTGAGTATTGCGGTGGTGAATAATGGGCAGATTGAATGGGCGCGCGCGTATGGCGTGACGCAGGTGGGCGGCAAACAAGCGGTGACGCCAAACACTTTATTTCAAGCTGGCTCGGTGAGTAAGCCCGTCAGCGCCTTGGCGGCACTGCATTTGGTCGAGCAAGGTAAGCTGCAATTAGACGGCGATGTGAATCAACAATTACGGACTTGGCACTTGCCTGATAATGAATTCACCAAAGATAAAAAGGCGAGTCTGCGTCATTTGTTAAACCATAGCGCGGGTGTCAATGTGCATGGTTTCTACGGCTATCCGATGAGTCAAAAAGTGCCTAGTTTGTTAGATGTATTAGACGGCAAACCACCCGCTAACTCTGAGCCTGTGCGCGTCACGGCTGTGCCACGTAGTGTATGGAAATACTCAGGCGGCGGCTATAGCATTATCCAATTGATGATGATAGAGGCGAGCCAAAAGAGCTTTCCTCAATTGATGCAAGAAACTCTCTTTGCGCCTTTAAAAATGACACGCAGTTTATATGCCGAAAGACTGCCAACCGATTTGCAAAAAGATGCGGCGGTAGCACACCGTGGTGATGGCAAAGCGGTGGACGGATTATGGCATCAATATCCTGAGTTGGCGGCCGCTGGTTTGTGGTCGACACCATTTGATTTAGCCAAAGTGATTATCGAAGTGCAAAAGGCGGAGGCGGGTCAGTCGAACAAAGTGTTGTCTAGCCCAATGACCAAGACCATGTTGACGCGCGTCATGGGGGAAACGGGACTAGGTTTTTATGTCGAGCAATTGGCCGATAGAACGAGCTTTAGCCACAGCGGTGGCACTGATGGATTTCGGACCTTGTTATACGGTTATACCAAGACTGGCCAAGGTGCGGTCGTGATGGTGAATAGTGATAACGGTGCGGCGTTGTTTGAAGAGATTTTTGCGAGTATCGCTGCCGAATATAATTGGCCTGAATTTAAGGTCACACAAAAAGCCACGATTCCCGCTGATGCGGTTTTGAATAAGCAATTGGCGGGTGAATTTAGCTTGCTCAACGAACCTGCAACGATCGTCGCAGAAGGCGAACAATTGTATTTTCAAAGCAAATTGCTGAGCGCAAAACCTGTACCGCTTTACCGCGAATCCACTACACGTTTTTTTGCCACGGCACCAGATATCACGATCAGTTTTGAGCTTGATACGCAAGCGCGAGTAACAGGTTTTTCCTTGTTGAAGGGAACGAGTACCTATCCTGCCACGCGGGTGAAGTAGGGTGCTGCGGGTTTTGTTGATTTGTGCGTAGGTGCGGCTTGAGTAGGTCTAGAAGGGAGCCAGTCATACTCCTTCCCCTTCAAGGGGAAGGCTGGGATGGAGATGGATTCAGCAGCAGGCGTTACATTGAGCAGTCTTGTAGGGCAGATGCAACCCGCGCTGCTCAGGTGCCAATAGTCTGGCGGCGCGGGTTACACCCGCCCTACAGATTTAGATTCAGAACTTAATATTCGACTTGAAGTCCCTCGTTAAATTTAACCATGTTAAGTGGATTTTTATGACGGCAGTTGGCATCCCAGTTTAAGCATCTGCTAATTCAGGATGCAATTTGTAGCCTAATGCGTGCATGACCTTGAGCACGGTTGCGAAGCTAGGGTTGCCTTCGCCTGACAGTGCTTTGTAGAGGCTCTCGCGCCCTAATCCTGTATCGCGCGCCAAATCTGTCATGCCGCGTGCCTTTGCGATGTTGCCTAAGGCTTTGGCAATGAAGGCTGCGTCGTCACCCGCTTCATCAAAACATGCATCTAAATATAGCAACATGTCTTCTTCCGTCTTGAGATGCTCTGCCGAATCCCAATTGCGTAATGCGGATGTATTCATTTTAGATCCTTAGTTCTTGCGCTAGATTCAACGCGGTTTTGATATCGTTTGCTTGTGTGCTTTTATCGCCACCGACCAATAAAATAATGATCTCTGTACCAGATCGCTTGAAATAGACGCGATAGCCAGCACCAATGTGAATACGCATTTCGGATACTCCGTTGCCGACAGGCTCGCAATCACCAAAGTGGCCTGACTCGGCGCGATCAATTCGCATTTGTATTCGTGCTTTGGCGCTGCGATCTTTTAATGCGTCAAACCAAAGATCAAAGCGATGCGTAGTTTTAATTTGATACATTCTAAGCGTATCCTATTTTATACACAACAAACATTCTTGGCTCTCCTTATTTTTTAAAAGCTGAGCATTATTTTAGTTTATTTGTGTATTTAAAATACTATTTATATTTGGAGCTAAATTGCAGAATGTGCTCTGAATTAAGTCACACCGCCCGCATCACGCATGTACCGTATCGGTGACATCAACAAGGCAATAACAACGATCACAATTAACAGCGCGCCGCTGCCTGCGAATAATTGACTGAGGCTGATGCTGTGCATGATCCATCCTGTTAGTGCTGCCGATACCGGGCTGATTCCCATAAAAATGAACATGAAAATACTCATGGCGCGACCGAGCATGGCGGGTGGGACTTGGCGTTGTATCCAAGTGAATACCGCTACGTGGAGATAACCGCCGAGAGCGCCTATCGCTAATAAGATGGCCGCGCCTTTCCATGCGACGTGGATGAGTCCCATGGGTATGAAAAGTAGCGCGACCAAGGTGTCGATTAATAAGATTGTGCTACCCAAACTGCCTAGTCTTAACTTAGGAAAAACCGACGACAGCGCCATGCCTAATAGCGTTCCTGCGCCATGTGCGCCAGCTAGTAGACCGAGGACGCCAGCGTTGTTGCCTATCTGTTGTGCTAACAGCGGCATCGCAATTTGCATAGGTCCCATGATTAAAAAAGCGATAGCAGACCAATACAAAAAGCAGCTGCGCATCATGCTGTCGTTCCAGCAATGACGCAGCCCATCCATGGTTGCGCTGATCAGGGATTGTTTTACTGCGGATTGCTCTGTTTTGATGGAGAGCATGCGCACATGCGATAAAGTCCAGGCGGAAAAGGCGTAACTAAAACAATCGACAAAAAATGCCATTGCTAGTCCCTTGCTATCAGCGATGCCTAGGACTGCCGTGGCCTGTGATGCGGTAGCGTGATCACCCAACAGCGCGATTAATCCACCCGCCATCAGAGGTCCTAAAAAGAAGGTAACTTGGCGCAAGCCTAGCATCATGCCATTCGCTGCTTGCAAGTGTTCAGCAGCGACCACGCGTGGCAACATCGAGGTGCCGGCGGGAATGCTGAATGCCGTCGATAATCCTAAGAGCAAAGCAATTAGGTAGATCATCCACATACTCAAACTAGAGGTCAGCAGCGCCACGACTAGGATCGCTAATAACACCGTATTGATGTACTTGGTAATCATCATCACTGACTTAGGATCATAGCGATCGACGACCGCACCACCGATGAGCATAAAGAGCGCGCGTGGGATACCGAGTAGCGCCAACACGATACCTAAGGTCAGCGTGTCATGACTCATCTGTAGCACTAACCACGGCAGTGCAACGAGGGTAAATTGATCGCCGAGCATGGAAGTGATGCCTCCTGCTAGCATCCAAAGAAAATTGGGGTCACGGATAAAGCCGCGTGCAGGTTTTGCGTTGTGGTTCATAAAAACTCCAGATAAAGGTCTAGCCTTGTCCGCCGGACTTGGCTGGTTAATGTACTCTGTTATTTAAGGGACTAGCGCAAAATTGCTCTAGCGTCGTTGCAGTCGCCTCGCCCCCTCGCCTTCGTAGGTCTCGGTGTCGACACAAGTCGAATTAAAGAGTCAACCTATTAGTGTCGCTCCTGCGTAGGCAGGAGCCCTGCGTCTTTGGTTGAGTAACGGACGCCACTAGATTCCTGCCTACGTAGGAATGACATGCGATGCTGTGAATTTGCTTTCCCTCTTTTTTCATGATGTCAAAGGTCTTGTGTTGAACCCTATGCTTCGCAGAGGCAGGGCAAGAAATCGCATTTTCTTCAGTGATACACTTATCGTTTCATCGGCTTTTCGGAGTCTTTTTAGCAGTCTTTGGTGAAGTTGGTACAGTTGAATTCTGCATTTCTATATACCGTATGCCTGTGACCGCATAATCCAGCACTTCTTGCGATAGACCGCCACCTATGGTCAATCTCGGTTCTTTCTCGTGAATCTGGCGGATCTTTTGTACGGTCTCGACGCGGTTACCCCAAGCATCTAAAAACATGGTGCGCCAGTCTTGGATGCGCTGTAGCGCAATCGGGTCGGTAACGGCTATGCCTGCATCAATGAAATTCTTAAGATCGATAAATAGCGCGGTCCAGTTATCCATGTTGCGCATAAAGGAGGGACGAAAATATTGGCATTCGTCTTCGCTCAAATAGCGTCGATAAATCTGATAACGAATCTCTATCGCCGCGATATTGATGTAATCCATCATGGCATTATCGACCCCGCTCATTGCTTGGATGGACGGCTCGTCGCGGTGCATATCAGCGAATTTTTTTAGTAAGGCAGGATTGGGTACCGATTGATGCACGGTCTCCAACCATTTTTGGACTTGGACTAAAACTTGCGGCTCACTCGGCGCAACTTTGGCATCCATGTAGGCGCGAATTTGTGCCACGATGGACTGCATCGCCATCTCCATTTTGCCGCTATGCACATCCTTGTTTTGACGCCACAGGGCGATCTCTTCGGGGCTAAAATATTTGGATCGCAGGCTCATCATTTCTAAGGTGGACAACCAATAATCCATGTTGAGGTCATCATTTTGGTGGAGCTGCTCATCTAATTCCAGTAAGCGCTCGCGCAGTTCTTGGCTTTGTTTAATTTGTTCTTCCAAACTATGAATTTGTTGACTGATAACGCTGCGCAAATCCGCAGTGTCGCCTTGAATAAGTTCAGCGATTTCTTGCAAGGATAAATCTAAACGACGTAAAGCCTGGATACGATGCAGGCGCGCGATGTCGTGGCGATTGTACAAGCGATAACCCGCTTCGGATCGCACTGAGGGCGTGAGCAAACCTAACTTATCGTAGTGATGCAGAGTACGCACGGTAATGCCCGTACGTTGGGCTAATTCGCCAATTTTTAACAACATAGTGTGCCTCTGTGATCTGACATCCATAGTACAAATGAGAACATGAGGCCTACTATAAAGCCTGACGTAGTGTCAGGGTCAAGGGAAAAGATAAACATTTTTGTTTTTAGCAAAACAGTGATTAAGGATTGATTTATGCAGTCTATGCCTTTGATTAGGGATTTGGTCTGTTGAAGCTGGCATACCGAAGTCTTTGATTTTAAGATGAACACATTTTGAAAGACAGGAATGGCGCATGATCAACAAATTCCCTTCAGGGCAATATTACGGCACGAATGCATTTGACCGACGTTTTTCTCGGATCGGGCTAAGTCACTTGCAAGCGACGGTGCCAGAGCATGAGGTCAAGGAGCATAGCCATGCCGGTGCGCACATGGTGCTGGCGACGCGAGGTCGTTATGTGACGTCGGCGGCGGGGGCTCGACGTGAAGGCCCTGTGTTGGTATATAACCCACCGGATGTGGTACACCGTGACCGCTTCGCGGGTGAGGGCGGTTGGTTTTTCGCGATCAGTTTTGACGCGGCTGACTCACAGGATTTGTATGAACAGATTAAGTTGCCAGATTTTGCAGTACGCCATCATGATCCACTGGTGATCAAACAAGCATTTGGATTACTCAAAGCCGCGGCAACTAGTGATGCAGTGAAGCTTGATTTGGAAGTGCTTACTTTAAATGTCTTAAGTAGCTTAAACGCGCAAATTCCCTTGTCGCTCAATCCTCCCCCTTGGCTGCAACGTGCGCAGGAAATGATTGCCGATTTATCAGATCAGGACTTGGGGATTGCTGATATCGCTGATGCGCTTGGCGTCCATCGCGTCTATTTGGCACGCCAATATCTGCGGCATCTGGGATGCACACCTGGCGATGATTTACGTCGGCGTCGCGTTGAACGTGCAACGCAAATGATGATGTCTAGCGATCAAACCTTGACTGACATTGCATTGAGTTGTGGCTTTTGCGATCAAAGTCATCTAAATCGGGCGTTCCTCCAACAGTGGGGTTTGACACCGACTGCCTTCACCAAGCTGAGCGGCATAAAAGCTGGTTTCAAATATCCAAGACTACACTGAACGCTTCGTTCATGATTGGGCTTATTCACACGAATGACTTAATGAATTAACGACTTAGCGAATGGAGATTTGATATGAAAAGTAAACCTGCCCTGGGATTTGTGATTTGCGCGATGCTGCTGAATGGCTATGCAATCGCCCATCCCCAAAACGATAAGAATGATTGGGTGCAAGAATCACCCGCTAGCCAAAAGATGGATACGGCGAAATTAGCAGCGATGGACGAAGCAATCAAGAAGGGGACATTTCAGCAAATCACCAGCGTCTTGATCGCGCGTCGTGGTCAGCTGGTTTTTGAATCTTATTATGATGCTGATGGCGTAGAGGGAATGCGTAATACTCGCTCTGCGACCAAGACGGTAACGGGTATGTTGGCAGGTGCTGCGATAGCGCGCGGTCATATGACCCTCACTACGCCTATCCTCAGTCAACTCAAACCTAAAACACCACTTGATCATCCCGATCCACGCAAAGCCAAAATCACGGTCGAAGATTTGTTGACGATGAGCTCGATGATGGAATGCGACGATCAAAATCAATTCTCCCGCGGGAATGAAGAGCGCATGTACTTGATCGAAGATTGGGTGAAGTTTTATCTCGATTTACCAATCAAAGGCTTCCCTGCTTGGATTCCCAAACCGTCTGCATCGCCGTATGGACGTTCATTCAGTTATTGCACCGCTGGTTCTACTACTTTAGGCGCTGTGGTACAGAGTGCAAGCAAAATGCCGCTACAAGATTTTGCGCAAAAAACCTTGTTCTCGCCATTGGGCATCAACAAAGCAGAATGGCAATTTTCACCTTTAGGTCTAGCGCAAGGCGGCGGTGGTTTGGGTTTGCGTAGTCGCGATCTTTTAAAGCTCGGGCAATTGCTTGCCAATGGCGGCAAATGGCACGGACAACAGGTGTTGCCAGCGGCATGGGTCAAAGCATCCGTCTCGCCACAGGTGCAGGTTGACGAAGAACGCAATTATGGCTACCTGCTTTGGCTATATCCCTATAGTGCAAAAGGCGTCAAGCATCAGTCCTATCAAATGGCCGGAACCGGTGGCAATAAGGTCGTGGTTTTTCCGGATTTGGATTTAGTGGCATTAGTCACGACGACCAATTATGGCGTACGCAATCCGCATCAGATCACGGATAAATTGATTGCTGATTTTATCGTGAGTGCGGTCGAGTAAATGGCACAAAAATCGTAGGACGGGTGCAACCCGCGCCGCCAGCACGTCGAGCAAACATTACGCATGCTTCACGCGCAGATCGACCACCTGAGCGACGGGTTGCACCTGCCCTACAAATTGACGTCGCTCGCGCAGACGTTTCATACAATTTAGTGACCGATGAAGCCGTCATGGCGCACAAAGAAATAGATGAGGTGGTGATACCGACACAGATTCGGCGAGCTTGATTGTGGACTGTATGTTTGGGTAAATTTTCTTCAAATCGGTTTCTATCGCAGAATGATTTCTACGAAGTATGGTTGATTGTTGCCCAACATAGATGAAATCCCCGATATAGCTAATTTGACCTGCTGGCACATGAAAAGCCTGGGCTTGATAGCTATTTTGGTTTTGCGCATTGAACGGGCTAAATGTGTAGTAGCCTGGTGCTACTTCGAAAGCAAAATATTGTACAGAGGTGCGTGTTTTGGGCACGCTGGCGTTCATCCTATTGAAGCGCCAACAATTACCTGTAATAGCCTGTTTCTCCATACTGTATTCATCAAGGCTTATCGAAAATTGCGGGTAAGGCCAGTCGCTCTCTAGCGCGACACCATAAATGGCAATTGCACGATCATCACTCGGCATTGTGACTTTGTCGTTAGGGATTGGTACGACGTTATTTAATAGCAAGCAACCATGTAGCGAAATCAGCGCGAAGGCTAGGAGTATTTTTTGAATAAAATTTTGCATTGTTAGCTTGTGTTTCGTAAAAGATGAATGGCATATAGTCTTGATCATAATTGAAAGTCATCAGAGATCAAAGGCGGCAGTTCAATGCGTCAGTTCAAAGGCATCAGTTTTCGAATTCAGCACAACGCTCATTTTTTGTGAATTTATTCAAGACATTACCTTGAATTGTCGTTAAGCTGCCTTGGGTGGGAGTTAGTTCACTCAAATACGCATGAAGCGTATATGAATAAATTTTTTAATGAATTTTACGATGGGAACAATAATGCAATTTGCTTACACAATCTTGTACGTGAACGATGTGAAACAAAGTTTGGTATTTTATGAAAAAGCCTTTGGTATGCAAACGAGGTTCTTGCATGAAAGCGGCGAATACGGTGAGTTGGAAACAGGCAGCACGGCATTGGCGTTTTCTTCGCGAGCCTTGATGCAGCAATTAGGTAAGCAAGTGAGTGTCCCTGATCCACATCATCCAGCATTTGAGATCGCGTTAGTGAGTAGTGACGTGCCCGCTGCGGTGAGTAAAGCAGTAGCGGCTGGGGCGATTTTAATCCAAGAGCCCAAAGAAATGCCTTGGGGCCAAACCATCGCTTATGTGGCGGATAAGGATGGCGTGTTGGTTGAGATTTGTACTTCTATGCAGGCTTAACGATGTAAAACTAGGCCTAGCCGTCTGCCATGATGAAGTCATAGTAGCGAGTTGATTGAAGCTCGAGCTGCTCGCGAACCAGCATTGGAACTCGGAATATAAATGCGTCTGAGTAGCTTGATTAAATTATATGGATTACGGCAAATAGTTTCGTTACAGACAATAAAAATTGTCATAGCGATCAACAGTTGCACACTATTGATAAGTTAAACGAATATTTATTAAAGAAATTCTTTGTTTAAATAATTTTTGGAAAGATAATGATTTTGACTGCCAATAGTGTCTTATTTTGCGGGGACTTTATCGTAGGACTTGTTGGTAAGTTTGTTAGTTGAAGAGTGTCAATTTCAATCATACCGAAAAGGAGAAAACGATGAAAACTATGAGTCTTCGTAGTGTATTGTTAGGCCTGACAGCGAGTGTTGCGAGTATTGCCGCAGCAACTGCATTTGCGGTGGGCGTTAATGGGCCCAGTGTGCCCAAAGATCCGGGCCCTCCAGTGTTTAATTGGGTAGGTATTTATAAATTTATTCAGCCACATGCTGGCCCAGATGGCAGGTACTACACTTTTACTTATGTTACGGTGACTGGAACTACGCAGGCATATTGCCAGCAGCAAATCCCGACTAACGGCAATGTAATCGTTGTTCAATGGTGTCAGCCTGGTTAGTTGAAAAAAACGCGTCAAGAACTTGCTTTCTTGACGCGTTTTTTTACCGCTTAGTACATATTTTTCAGATTAATTTTTAGCTTCATCTTTCTTTTCTCCCTTATTTTCGTCCTTATTCAATGGCGTATTAAAGTCGATCATCATATTGCCGGTAGGTTGATTCATCTTGAATAATTCCAAACGCGACTTGGTGATCTTGCGTGGCCAAGAATTATTGTTGAGGTCGATATCGGCTGTTTCCAAATAAGGGTCTTGCGTCAGGCTGACCATAGGTTCATCAGTAACGATCAGCTTAGTCAATTTCTTAGAGTTATAACGCCACACTTCCGCAGGGATACGTTGTATGACTTTTTTACCGCTTTGCAATTGAATTTCTAGAATCAAAGGCATGACCATGCCACCTACGTTCGAAAAATCGGCGAGGTAATAATACTTACCCGATTTCAGCATGGCTTTTTCATCTTCATCCAAAGACTTCAGCAGATCGTTGTAGTTGTTGCGATCCTTATTGGTGACAGTGAAATCATCGTGCTCGTTGTAGAAATCTTTTAGACCAGTCTGATGGTCAATACGACGTGGCAGGACTCCTTTATCACGTTGCACGGCGAGTGATACGGGCTCTTCATTTTTCTGTGCGCGTTTCCATGCCTTTTCTACTTCGGGGTCTTTGCTCGATACTTGATATTGGGTGATGCCATCGATGCTGATATCAACCGGGTCGGTGGTGTAGAACCAGCCGCGCCAGAACCAATCTAGATCAGTGCCGGAAGCATCTTCCATGGTGCGGAAAAAATCTGCCGGCGTCGGGCGTTTAAATTTCCAGCGACGCGCATATTCTTTAAATGCGAAATCGAATAATTCACGCCCTAAAATCGTCTCACGTAAAATGTGTAAGCCAGCCGTTGGTTTGGCGTAGGCATTATTACTAAATTGCAGGACCGACTCTGAGTTAGTCATGATAGGTGATTGGTTTTTGCTGCGCATGTAGTCCACGATGCCGCGCGGTTCACTCGGGAATAGATCAAGGTAATTTTCTTCCCAAGCGCGTTCTGCCAGTGTTTGCATGAAGGAATTCAAACCTTCATCCATCCATGACCATTGACGCTCATCAGAGTTGACGATCATAGGAAAATAATTATGACCGACTTCATGAATGATAACGCTGATCATCGCGTACTTAGTTTGCTTGGAGTATGTCAACGCACCAGTTTTTTTGTCTTTAGTCGGACGTCCGCCGTTGAAAGCGATCATAGGATATTCCATGCCGCCTTGTGGGCCATTCACGGATTGGGCAACGGGGTAAGGGTATTCCAAACTGTACTTATTGTATTGCTCGATAGTGTGAATGACCGCTTGCGTGGAATATTGTCCCCACAAAGGATTAGCTTCCTTGGGGTAAAAAGACATGGCCAAACCATTGCTACTTCCTGTTTTATAACCCTGTGCATCCCAGATGAATTTACGCGATGATGCCCAAGCGAAATCACGTACATTTTTGGCTTTGAAGTGCCAAGTTTTGGACGACGTGGCACGTGATTTTTCTGCTTTTTCAGCTTCCTCTTGGGTCACGATCACGACAGGTTTACTCGCAGTACGTGCTTGTTTTAAACGTTCGCGTTGGATTGCAGTCAATACCGTATCAGCATTGCTGAGTTCGCCAGTTGCGGAAATGATGTGATCACTGGGTAAAGTGATTTGTACATCGTAGTCACCAAACTCTAAAGTGAATTCACCAGAACCGAGGAATTGTTTATGTTGCCAGCCATAGACATCGTAGTAAGCGGCCATGCGAGGATACCATTGCGCGATTTCAAAGATATCGTTTTTGTCTTCTTTGAAATGCTCATAACCCGTCCTTGCCCACAGCACCATGCCATCATTGATGTTGTACTGCCAGTCCATATTGAAGACGAATTTTTCACCCGGCTTTAAGCTTTGTGGCAAATCAATTCGCATCATAGTGCGATTGATGACGTATTTGAGCGCCTGCCCATCTGCAGCTTTGACACTGCCGATCTTAAAGCCGCCGTCAAATGTGCTTTTCTGGCTAAGACTGTTCATCGCAGCGAAGCTCATGGCATTCGGGTTTTTCCACGCATCGCGGGAGGGATAGGTCGCTGTGGTGTTGGCGTCTGAATCCGGTTTGAAAATATTTTGATCCAATTGCACCCAAAGATAATTTAAGGTATCAGGCGAATTATTGTGATAGGTGATGGTTTCGGCACCTTTGATAGCGCGTTTTTCTTCATCCAAGCTCGCACGTATCACGTAATCAGCACGTTGCTGCCAATAAGCATGACCAGGCGCGCCAGAGGCAGCGCGAATTGAGGTTGGGGTAGGAAGAAGATCTTCAAGCTGTCGAAACTTATCATCGGACTGAGCACTTGCCAGTGCCGGAAACGCGGCGCACGCCAATGCGAACAAAGTGGATAAACGCATTCTGCTGACTCCTTGAGGTGAATAAATTGGGAGGAAATTGTCTTATTTGCGCTGCTTGATTTTTCTATTTGGTAGAGATGATTAGAGACTACTTTGCTACTTAAGTTCTATCTTTGATGAAAAAATATGCTGAAAAATTAGTCAATATCCGTTTGGATACGCGAAGTGAAGAATATTACCTTTGTTATTATTCCTCACTAATTTCTATTTTAATGTTCGCCAGGCGGTTAACTTCTGCGGGTAAGCCAGCGTATAAGCCGGACTACTCGATGGTAAATGTAAAATGCGATACCGCGCTTGATAGCTTCCTAGTATTTTCAAACCTATCTTGCCCGCGGTCGCGCCATTGAATGCGATAGTGTGCAATTGTGGCAGTGTGCTGATTAAGGATAGTAAGTCATTGTCATCGCGCGCTCGGATCTGGCTGTCCAAACTACCACGTCGTGTTGCTTGCGCGACCACATCCCATAGGCCAATATGGTTTTGTAACAGTGTTTGTAAACGTAAGGAATATTCTTGCGTAACTAAGTTAATTTGTATTACGTCAGATAACAGATGCCAAAAACGATTTTGTGGATGGGCGTAATATTGTTGCTGAGCCAGTGATGCATCTCCGGGTAAACTACCTAGAATTAGGATACAGGTATTTTGATCAATCACAGGCGCGAAGCTGCGTTTGCTTATTTCTGTATTCTGTATCTCAGGATGATCAGTGGTTGGCATAAGGTAGTTGAAGAGAGTACGAAGAGAGTACGACTAGAGTACGAACAGAGTACGAAGGGTGTACGAATAGAATACGTAATGAAATTGGTAGATAACGGGTATGTTCTAGGGTGAATTATATGAGATTTTTCTTGTGCTTTCTTAGTGTGGTAGTGCTGGAGGGTGTTTTGATGCAGGAGCTTAAAGCACAAACGGCTTCCCTTAGTTCTCGTAATGCTGGTGCTGGGTGCCTCTGGAAACCTTATGAATTTAAAGAGCTAGGCGTGCGATTGCTATTTAAAGATTGCAAAGACCCAGCGGCACATTATGAATTACATCAGGAAGGAGATTGGATAAAAATGCGCAGACCATCTGATCCAGTCACTTTTGGCAGTCAATACTTATTGCGTGTGTTATCGAAGCCTGCTGAGCAAGCGATTAAAGATGCGATTCAGAAACAGTTTGTTGAGCAAATTGTGATCAATGATGCTACCGATAAGCGTAAGAATAAACGTGATCAAATTGCCGCGCGCAAGCAGTGCAGCGTGATCCCTAAAGCACAGTGGAAGGATTATCTCTTGACGCAACGATTTGAAATTATGCCCAAACCTGGTAAATACCGACGTCAAATCGATAGAGAACTACAGCAAGGACCACGGGATTTTGGTTGTGGTGAATACGGAGCAGGGCAGGCGACTACCTATTTTGAATACCATCCGCAGCAATCGAAGACCAAGTTTATTTACGTGAACTTTGGTTGGGATGACGATGCATTGTTTGATGAAAAGACTATAGAGTTCTTTTGAGAGGCGTTCTTCTATGTCGTGAATCGGGCTTTCCAGATTAATTTTATTTGCTCTGGGAAGCCCAGCATTATTTGATTTTACTAATCAAGCCAAGCGGCAACGCATCCAACTGACTGCCCCATGTTTGCGGTGCAGGATTTAATTCAAACTCTAATTTCCCACCCATCTGAATTTGCTCCCAGCTTAGAAAAACCTTGCTCTGTTGCTTGCCTTGAAAGCGGGCATTTTGGATGTAAGTTGTTTGTTGTGGATGGTGATGATTCGCATTGATATCTAAGCTTTTTCCATTACCTAGATCAATGTGCGCCTGTGCAAATTTAGGCGCATGCAATAGAAAGTCGCCCGTGCCAGGAGTAGACGGATAAATACCCAGTGCGCTAAAAATATACCATGCCGACATGGTGCCTAGATCGTCATTGCCGGTAACGCCATTTGGTGCGTTACTAAATAGACTTTCTGCGGCACGAACGACGGCAGTTGTTTTCCATGCTTGACCTATATGGGTGTACATCCATGGCGCATGCAAATCAGGTTCGTTGTTGGGATTGTAGCGATACTGATTGTAGTAACTGTAAGGCCCGACCACCCAGTCTTTGCGTACCGCGTCGTAAGGATTTTTTTGTAGCGCATCAAGCGCGAAGAAGGCGTCAAGGCGTTTTCCCGCTAATTCTTGGCCACCCATGGCGTGGACTAGACCGGCAACATCTTGTTGCACCAGCCATTGATATTGCCATGAAGTGCCTTCGTGGAAGCCGTGTTCGGAGCGTGGACTGTAGCTGCCGTCAATCTCGGTGTACCAGTCGCCATTGTCCAATCGTGCGCGTGGAAATCCCTGGAAACCCAATTCCTTATCGAGCACTGTTTTGTCCCAAACGTTTTGCCAATTTTGAGCGCGTTTTTTTAGAAGTGCGGCGTCGTCCTTTTTTCCTAAGGCAATCGCCATATACGCAAGCGCGCCATCGGCTTGTGCATATTCCATTGTCGCTGAGCCGCCGTGGTGTGGATCGACATCCATGCCTTTGGCGGGAAATGCGCGATCGTATTGGACGAAGCCATTTTTCAAATAATTAGGATTGCCTGCCCGACCTTGCGCACGTACTTTGAATGCAGGAACGCCAAACGCATTTTCTCGTAATGCTGCATAGGCTTGTTGCTCTTTACCTTTAAGGGCACCATAGCGCCACAAATCAACGAGGAAGGGCGTAACAGGATCACCCGTCATCACATTGGTTTCATAGCTGGCATAACCCCAGCGCGGTAACCAGCCACCTTGTTCATGGATCTTGAGTACCGAGTTCGCGATATCTTTGGCACGTCGTGGACGAATCAAGGCGATCAACTGATTTTGAGCACGGTAAGTGTCCCACAGCGAAAAATATTCGTAGTAAGTTTCCTTCTTTTTGAGATCAACCGTATGCACTTGATTATCCCAACCGCGATAACGACCATCGACGTCGTTGCCCGTCAAAGGTTGCAGTAGTGCGTGATACAGTGCGGTATAAAAGACCGTGCGTTCATCGTGATTGCCCCCCGTAATTTTGATACTACTTAGTTCTTGCTGCCATGTGTTTTGCGCTTTTTGGCGCATGTTGTCGAAGCTCAGTAACTGACCTTGCTGCATGCCTTCTACGCGTAAGTTACGTCGTGCACCTTCTGCATCCACATGAGAAATTGCGGTGATGGCAGTGACTGGCTTTTGATTGCTGACATCGAAACTGAACCATGCGCCGTGTGGACGCACTTCGCCTTGTTGACTAAAACTGCGTATGCCTTCTTTGCCACCTGCTTCGTTCCACACGCCGTGAGTTTTGAACGGGCGATCAAATTCCATACGGAACCAGGTGATGTATTTGGTGCCGCCACAAAAACTTAGGGTAACAATTTTGCCTTCTATGGTGTGATCGTCTATCACCTGCAAGCTGCTACCTGCGACATTGTGACGTTCATTGGCTTGCCCGAGATTGACCAGAATGTGCCCTAGCGTCGTAGTCGGTGAAAACGTATAACGCTCGGCTGCAGCGCGTGTTAGCGCGGTAGCCTCTGCGGTGATGCCGCCATAGCTGGTGAGTTTAATCTTGAAATAACCCGCGTCGCCGACTTCACCTTCATGGGTGTAGTTCGCCGCATATTTTTTGTGATCAAAACTACTCGCTTTGCTGGTGTCGAAATCTCCTCCGGCTTGTATGCTTCCTGTGACGGGCAAGACTGATAGTTGACCACCTTGCTCCCAGCAACCCGCACCCGATAGAAAGAAATGACCAAAACCGCGGATCTTAGGGTCAGTGTAGCGCCAACCAGAATAGTGTTCGCCGATAGGGCTTACTTGCATCATACCAAAAGGCGCGGACGCACCAGGGAAGGTGTTGCCGTCATCTTGGGTGCCGATAAAGGTGTTGACCGGTGTGTTGTTTGATGATGCGCTGGTTGTTCCAGATTGAGCGAAGCACGACTCATTAGATATAGACAAGCCGAGTGTTAGTAATGAACTGAACAGTACAGTTGCGGTGCGGGTCATTTTCAAAAGAATCTCCTGCTAGCTTGTCATGGTCGGTGAGGCTGGGTTTATGGGTATATTGAAAATCTACAATGTTTGAAAAAAATGGTGCGCACGGCGCACCCTACCAACTAACCGATCTTATGTACATTATTTTCCTAATAAGTAGGGTGCGCCATGCGCACCGCTTCTCCCATTACTTCGGCAAACGCAAAGGATGTGCTTCGGTATTAAACGTCACCTTATCAAAATCGAGTGCCGATTTGGGTGCGAATAGGAGGTAATAATATTTGAAGGTTTCTGCAAATAAGAAACTCTCCATGGAATCCGATTTGGTTTTAGTTCGTACATCTTTCAATGCGGCATACCCAGCTTGTTCACGGCAATAGCGTACAAAATCCTCAAAAAATTCTTTACCCATTTGACGGTATTTGACATCGCCTGTTGCGCGATATAAGTAGTAAGCCGATTCTATGATTTCGGGACGCAAAGGATAGCCCGCAGATTCTACGGTCATTTTTTGATAATCTAAGGATTCAGGCTCTATACCGTTGAGACGCCACATTTTGAGTCCTGATTCTTGCAGGCGTTGAGCGCGATCTAAGTCACCACCTAATACTAACAAGGCGGGCATGAAGGCATCGAGAGAGCCATACAGGCTTGCGGTACGTTTGCCAGTTTCCATGTTGGCGTGACCGTACCAAAAACCGCTCGCGGCTTCCTCACCTAAATATTGATTGACGCTTTTGATACTGTTTTCCCACATGGCTTTGCAATCTTGATCCGCAAAGAGGCGCCAGCATTTGTAAATGTACTCATAGTAGGAGTCGATGCCGCCGCCAATGTGCGAACTTTTATTCGTCCAAGCGCCAGTTACTACATTGATGTTAGAACCGACCAAACCGATAGCCGAGCGACGTTCGTAAGTAGCGACTAAGGCTTTCTTTGCTTTGTCGTAATACACCGGCTTGTTGGTTAATTTACTTAACATGCCGAATTCGAGTAATAGTGTTCCTGTTTCTGCTGGATTGCTGACATCGCCGCGAACTTTGCCGGTTTTGAGATTGATATGGGTGTAAGGCATGCCCGTTGGTGAGTCGAAAACGGGTAACAGTCGGTTACCGAGATCTTCCGCCAGTTTTAATAAACGCTTGTCGCCTGTCATTTGATAAGACGAGAGCAAACCGCCTAACAGACGGATCGTGATTTCAAAATTTTGCACATAAATATCTTGATCAAAATTGAGTTTGGTCACGATCAATTCTTGCGCTTCTTTGGCTTCTTTCTTCAATCCCATGATCAGCAAGGTATCGAGCGCATCGACTGGCGTCATTAAGAGTGATGTGCCATACCAATCGTGATTGGATTTGCTTAGTGGTTTTAAAGCGTCGTGACCCCAAGCGTATTGTTTATAAGCTTGCCAAGCGTGTTGTGTTTCGCGTTTTACTTTGCTAGCCATTGCCTGCGATTCCGCTTCGCTCATATCGGCTGCTTGTACGAAGCTTGTACTAAATGCGAGCGTCAATAACGCGCAAGTCGTAGTAATTTTTTTTAGCATGTAATGTCTCTTTTATGTTTGTGTACTTACTTATTGTGGTGTGATGAATTTAGTTGCTTGTTTAATTATGCGGTTAGTTACTTAGTAAATTTAAAATCTGTTCTACAGTTGGCGCTTGCGCACCTGCGGCGAGGCAGGCTGCTGCGCCGCTCGCGACTGAGAATTCCAGATGTTGTTGCCATGATTTTTGTGTAGAAGTATGTAAGTCCGTATGCAGGCTATATAACAGTCCAGCGATACTGGCATCACCCGCGCCTACGGTATCGATCACTTCTATCTTGGGTGGTGGCGCTGACCAAGATTGCTCTTTGACGTACAAGGACGCGCCCGCAGCACCGCAGGTGTACAACACGATGGCATTTGGATTGAAACTTCTTAATTTCAAAAATGCGGCATCAATATCTTGAGTCCGGAACAGTCCACGAAGATCATCGTCTGACACTTTGATCACGTCAGCCAATGCGCACATATTGCGCAAAGTGTCATCGTAATTAGCATCCATTAAGTTACGGAAGTTAGGATCGTAACTAATCTTGACGCCTTGTTCTTTGAGTTTTCGCGCAAGCTTGATTAAGGTCGTTGCCAAAGGCTCACGCGCCAGACTGATGCCTCCAAAATGCGCCCATTGCAGATGTTGATCCCAGCCCTGCGGTAAATCATGCGGTGCAAAGTGCAAATCCGCACTGTCGTCGCCAATAAAAAAATAATTGGGCGGCAAGGTTTCACCAACGATAGCGAGCAAAGGTGAACGCGGAAAACGTTGAATCAGGCGCAGATCTAAACCCGCTTGTTCACTGGCTGCATACAAAGCATTGCCAAATAAATCCATACTGATAGCGCCCGCAAATCCGGTACTGAGACCTAGTTTGGCGAGACTACGTGCCACGTTCCAAGTCGAGCCACCGACCAGACTTTGCCATTGGTCTGGGCCGGTTCGTATCATGTCGGTCAATGCCTCGCCAGGGCATACAAATTGGGGGAAATTAGTCATGATGGGCGAAGGCTCCTAGAACATTGAGTACTTCATAGCAGGCACCCATGGTGTGATAATCGGTTTTACCTGCTGGGCTTTTTTCATCGCTGATTTTGCTATTGTCATTGCGCAGTATGCGATACCAAGCACCATGTTGATGATCAACAAAATGTTCCCAGCTATAGTTCCAAATCTTGTCGTACCAAGTCCAGTAATCCTGATTGCCGGTACGTTTTGCTAAACAGGCAGCCGCGGCGAAAGATTCAGCTTGTACCCAAAAATATTTGTCGCCATCACAGACATTGCGATCTGGCGCGAAGCCATAACAAATGCCTCCGTGGGTTCTATCCCACGAGGTTTCCATGGCGATAGCGAAGAGTTTTTCTGCGGTAGGTAGTAACCAAGCGCTATCGCCTTGTAAATGCTCGGCGTAGCCATCGAGTAGCATTAAAAGCTTGGACCATTCTGTGAAATGACCAGGCTGAAATCCCCAAGGGCGGAATAAATTAGCTTTGTCGTCGAGGTTGTAATTCCAGTCTATCTTCCATTGGCCGTCGTAATGCTCCCAGATCAAACCATCTGCTTGGGCAGCTTGTTGTTGCGTGATGGATTTGGCGATCAACTCGGCTCTGTGCAAATAGGTCACGTCCTCTGTCGCTTGATAGGCTGCGATCATCGCTTCACAGGAATGCATATTGGCATTTTGACCGCGATAGCCATCAAGTATTTGCCAGTCTTCGCTGGCCTGATCTGCATACAAACCAAATTCGGGCTGCCAGAATTTGTCTTCCATCAGTTGTGCCGTTTCGGCTATGTAGGCGCGTGCTTCGGTGACGCCTGCCATCAAGGCGTGCGAATACGCCAGCAAGACAAAGGCCAGTCCATAGCAATGATTATTACCATCCGTAATTTGTTTCTGACCATCGCGCCACTGTAATTGCCAAGCATAGGCACCTGTCTCCGGATTGCGGTGTACATCGCGCAAGAATGCGACGCCATGTTTTACTTGTTGTAAGTAATCTGGATTTTGAAAATGACGATACGCCATCGCATAGTTAAAGATGAAACGCGTGCTGCTGACTAAGTGACGACTATGTGTATCGTAAACAGTGCCCTCATCTTTGAAGTAGTGAAAAAAACCGCCGCTAGCGTCAATACATCGGGGGTGATAAAACTGCATAGTCTTGGCGATGTGATTGGTGAGGGTACTAGCGGCGCGGAAATCGGTCATGTTCTTATCCATGGTGAGCATTATTGTGTTAACTATGCAGACAATACCGCAGTGCTTTTTTTGCTTCAATCATTTGCTTAATTTGAGAATTAGTTTATTAGGTTTAGTAAACAAGCGATGTTTGCAAAACAACGGCCAAAACAATAGGCAATAAAAAAGGCTATCTCGTTTAATTGAGATAGCCTTGATGCGATGGTATTGCGGTGTCGCCACGGTGATTAATCACCGAACCTTGAGATCAATGAGCGACGGTCTTAGTTTTATCTAAAGAAATACCTTGTTTAGCCAGTATTTTCGTCACTTTCCAAGCATAAAATGCTAAGTAGCTAAAGCAGAATACACCGACGATATAACTCATTTGTATGTCAACTTTATCCGCCACGACGCCTTGCACCCAACTGACTATGCCACCGCCCATAATCATCATAATCAGATAATTACTACCTTGGCCAGTGTGCTTGCCTAAGCCGTTAATCGCCAGCGCAAAGATGCAGGGCCAAAGCGTGCTGCAAAATAATCCTATGCTGGTGAATGCATACACACTGATCATGCCGGTGGTCGTCATACCTATAATCAGACCGATGATGCCCAACACAGAAAATAGACCTAGCATTTTGGCCGGATTACCTTGGCTCGCGATATCTCCAGCGATCAAGATCAAGACAATAGCGCCATACACGTAAAAATGATTCAGTTCGTGTTTGGCAATGGCATTGACTAATAAGAACACGGAGAACGCCAAATAAGGTGCCAAAAATTTGGCGATCTTGGCCGTGCCAGCATTAAAGTTAAATGCTTCTACTGCACCCGTCCAACGACCTATCATTAAACTTGCCCAGTAGAGCGAGACGAACGGTGCGATGTCCTTGGTTAGGTAACCGAGTTTGGATTCCATATAGGCCGGCAGATTACTCGCGGTAGAAACTTCGACGCCAACGTACAAAAAGATCGCCAACATACCCATGACTAATTGGGGAAATTGTAAAGCGGAAGTCTGCGCATTGGGATCATCATTCAAGTGTGCTTCAGGCACTGCCGGACGATCAGGAATGGCGGAAAATTTTAACAAGGCCGCGACAATTAAGAAGGCAGCACCTAATACCAAATATGGAATTTTGACACTTTCGATGCTGATAGAACTGTTAGTCGCAGACGGTGCGCCAAAGATCGCGAAACTCACAATCAAAGGGCCTATGGTCGTCCCAAAATTGTTGACCCCGCCAGCTAAGGTCAAACGTTGTGAGCCTGTTTCACGTGAGCCTAGAGCAATCGCCAAAGGATTGGCTGCCGTTTGTTGCAAGGAAAATCCTAAGCCGACCACGAATAAACCAGACAGCATTAATTCAAAAGAACCGCTATTCGCTGCCGGATAAAACAAGAGCGTACCTAAGGCTGAAATACCCAAGCCCAATGCCAAACCATTTTTGTAACCAATACGGTTGATCAGATCTTCTTTAAGCAATGACGAAGCACCTAAATATAGTAAAGAGCCGACGGTATAGGCAACATAAAAAGCCAAGGACACAAATTGACTTTGAGTCTGGCTTAAGTGAAAAGCTTGTTTGAATACGGGAATCAGAATGTCATTGCTTGCTGCAACAAATCCCCAAAAAAAGAACACGGTAACCAATGGGATGAATTGCGCCCACTGTGTATGCGCTTGTTTAGTAGTCATAGTTGTTATCTAGGTTTAGGTGCTAGGTTTTAGATTTTGAGATCATCTTGTCTCGGATGAGCCACTTCCACTGTCTCCGCTGTGGAAAAGCGAGCACACGATGGTATACCGACTGCCACTTACTTGTACATTTAAAAGCTCTTTTTTTCATGCTGTTTATTGGATTTACTAAACGCTAGATTGCTTAATGCCGGATGATTTTGTTGGGCTAGACCTCATTTTTGTTGAGTAAAGAAAAATGATTTTGATGACTTCGCAATGCGGGGTTTTTTAAAAAAAACGAGGCGTTTTACTTGCTTAGTGATGGTTAATAAATAACACCTGTTGTTGATTTATGCTGAATTATGTTGTTTGGCTACTTAAAAATGTTAGATATTGTGTCTTGCTGTGCGGCAATTTCAAACTCTATTAGAATCTAGGTCTAGGGAGTGAAGTAGCGTAAAACTCGACCAAAAAGTATCAATTTTGAGCGATCACGACTCGTATTCTGTAGGTATTTTCTGACGCCACTTGCTGCAAAAAACATACTCAATGTTCTTGTCTTAGGATAAATAGTCTGTTGTAAAAAGAGAGCAGAATAGTTTTTATCTGGAAATATCTTTGACGAATTTCATAAAGTTGCTAGTATGAATTGGAGCTTTCTTAGCTTGATGATATGTAATTTTAATGTTCCATGTCACTCGTCATCGTTTTGTCTTCATTAATAACGAAGTCTTTCAGAATTCGCGTCATATTTTGTTTCAGTAGCGGTTTCAGCATAGGTTCCAGCACTAGTAGCTACATTAGTTTGTTGATCAATTTGTTCACTAATGTTCGCTGATGTTTGTTCATGTTCGTTCTCAAATTTGTTTTACTTCCTCAGAGACTCTTCACATCGGTTTTTAATAATAAAGGAAAGCAATATGAAAGCGCATTACATTTATCCTTTGGTGTTAGCAAGTGTTGCCAGCGTGGCGCTAGTGCCAACAGCGCGAGCAGATGATCTGGCTGATTGGCTTAAGATTGACGGTTTTGGCACGATAGGAACGTACAAAGGCAATAGTGACGTAGCGGGCGTTCGTACCGACCAGAGGCAAAATGTCGTCTCGAAGAATGATTGGCGTTTTGATGGTGATACACAGGCATCGATACAAGCGACTTTAAACCCGACTGGCAAACTAAAAGCGGTATTGCAATTGATCTCCAAAAAAGACATTCAATCCAGTAATAAACCTACTGTTGAGTGGGCTTATGTTTCTTATCCTCTGACATCCGAGTTCGATATTAAATTGGGTCGAACTGTGGCGCCTATCTTCGTTATGTCTGATTATCGTAATCTGAATTACGCACAAACGATGGCGCGTCCACAAACCGAGATTTATCAAGTCAATCCGATTACTTATCAAGATGGCGCGACCATTCGTTGGGATAAAAAAGTCGGATCTGGACAACTGCAATTGGAAGGTTTTTTCGGCAAAACGAAAGTCAGTGTGTCTGGTGGCGATGTAGATCTTAGTCGTGTTAAAGGCTTGTCTTTAAAATGGGCGCAAGACGATTGGAGTGTTCGTGGCGGCTATTCTTGGTATGACGCCTCTGTCATCGCCCCGACGGTAGAAGCCAATATTAAAACCTTGAGTGCCTTGCCTGCTGTTGCTTGTACAAATTGTGCATCAGTGATCGCAGCGGTAGCGCCTCGCACAGGGATTACGGCCACCATTTCGACACTTGGTGCAACCTATGACAATGGACTTTGGATTGCACAAGCCGAATGGGCCAAACGTGACACCAATAGCGTAGTCATTCCTGCGGTCTCCGGTTGGAATGTGATGGGCGGCTATCGTATGGGTGACTTTACGCCCTATGCTGGTTTTAGTAATTTCAAAATAGAGTCAACCAAATCGACTTTGGCTCCTGGTGCATTTGCGCCAGCCGCACTACGTGCGCAGTTGAACTATTTAAATGCGTCCTACATGGGAACTGGCGATCCATCACGCGATGCCGTATCGGTCGGCATGCGTTGGGATTTTGCGAAAAATCTGGCATTGAAAGCGCAATACGAAAATATCAAAATGAAAAATCCAACTGTTGGCGCATCGTCTGGATTCCAATCTTATCCAACATCGATGTTAGGCCAGTCAAACGGCTTCAATGGTCGTCTGTCGATGTTCACCCTCAATCTTGATTTTGTATTTTAAGCGAGGCCTGACATGAAATTATTTACTAAAGCAGTTATAGGTCTGGCGTTATTGACGGCGTTTCAGATCGCACAAGCCGAGCATGTGATTGTGGTTTCCGCAAAAAGTGCGGTTGGCAATTTAACTAAAGATCAGGTCGCCGATATCTATTTGGGAAACAGCAAAGAATTTCCAGGTGGAGGGCAAGCCTTACCTTTGCTCTTAGCCAGTGGTGCGGTACGTACCGAATTTTTTGACAAAGTGCTTGGCAAAAATGAAGCACAGGCAAAAGCGATTTGGTCACGTCTGGTGTTTAGCGGCAAAGGCAGCGCCCCACGCGAAGTAGCAGACTCGGCAGAGATCATCAAATTGATTGCAGCTAATCCCAATTGCATAGGCATTATAGAAAAAAGTGCTGTGAATGCGAGTGTGAAAGTGGTGTTGACTAGCCACTGATGATTAGCGAGTTGACTCTCGCTAAGTCGTGATGAATTAAGCTTGAACCAGCATAAAAAAACCGAAACGCTCACGTTTCGGTTTTTTTTGTTTTGTGCGAGAGCTGTTGACTACCAGCGCCTCGCAACAGCATCACTTTGAAGTTGAGTGATTACTTCTTAAACTTCTCTTCTGCCAAACGATCCGCGATCACGCTAGTTGGCACGCCTTCGGCATCTGCACGGGCAAATACTTCAGCTAAAGTATCACCGATACGACGTACATGCGCGTCCATACCATCTTCTGGTGTGTTCATGTATTCGTAGCAAACCTTGATGATGCCACCTGCATTGATGACGAAGTCTGGTGCGTACAAGATGCCTTTTTGACGGCATACTTCACCGATTTCTGGTGTCGCTAATTGGTTATTTGCACCGCCTGCAACGATCTTTACTTTCAGGCGATTCATGGTGTCTGGGTTCAAAGTAGCGCCCAATGCGCATGGCGCATAGATGTCAGCATCAACATCGTAGATTGCGTTGACATCAACCACCGTCGCACCGAATTCTTCTTGTGCGCGTTTCAAGGAATTTTGATCGATATCAGCCACCACCAATTTCGCGCCCGCTTCGTGCAAACGACGTGCATAGTCGTAACCTACGTGGCCTAAGCCTTGCAATGCTACGGTTAAACCGTCGAAGCTATCGCGTTTGAAATGATGTTTAACAGCGGCTTGTGCGCCAACGAAGCAACCTAATGCTGTGAATGGGGATGGATCACCACGATCACCTAAGCCAGCAACGTATTTGGTTTTACCTGCGACGTTGGCCATATCGGCAGGGCTGGTGCCGACGTCTTCCGCTGTAATGTAGCGGCCACCGAGACGTTCCAAAGCTTCACCAAGAGCTTCAAATAAAGCAGGTGTTTTATCAGTCTTTGGATTGCCAATGATCACGCTCTTGCCGCCGCCGATAGGCAAGCCAGCTACGGCGTTTTTGTAGGTCATGCCGCGTGAGAGGCGCAATACGTCGCGTACTGCTTCTGCTTCGCTAGCGTAATTCCACATACGGCAACCGCCCATAGCTGGACCGAGGTTGGTGTTGTGGACGGCGATGATGGCTTTTAAGCCGGATTTAGCTTCTGATGCGAAAACGACTTGTTCGTGATTGTCGAAATTGACTTCGTTGAATACAAAGGCGGTCATGCTTATGGCTCCGCGCGGATAAAGTGCTGTTTGGCAGATGCGCCAGTACGCTCCAGTACCGCAGAAAATGAGTGGATGGAAGAGAAAAAGCTTAGTAAATTTTTGTTACTTTGGTATTTATCAGGCGGGTAGCCGATAAAAAAACGGTGATTGTGTCACGCGCGCAGAAGTATAAAGGCTAGCACTATGGAATTCAACTTACGAATTGAAATTACGAAGTGAAATTGGATTGCCAATAAATAAATTATTCAAGGGTCTTTTGGGATATTCACAGACATTGGCCTCTTAAAGCCACGGCTTAGGCGTTAAAAATTTGGTTTTTTATCAGCTTCTAATGACAAAATATTGAACTTTACGTATGGTAGCGGGTTCAAAGATCGATTCTATTTTCGGAGGTTTCACTATGTTACGACCAAGTCTGCTCATTCTCACTCTATGCCTGATCTTGACGGCATGTAGCCAGGGCGGTAAGGACGGTAAATCTGCTGACAAAAATGCCAGCGCTAGCGCGGAGCGTGCTCTGCAAGTCACGAATGAAGATTACGTCGTAATTCAAAATAGTGCGTTGGCCTCTGGTCCTGTCATCACGGGATCGATCCAGCCAGAACGTAAAGCGGATTTGCGCGCGGAAGTTTCCGCTATCGTGATGCAAGTTCTGAAAGAAAATGGCGAAGTTGTAAAGCGCGGTGATTTGTTAGTGCGTTTGGATGATACTTCTTTCCGCGATCAATTGGCCTCCGCTGATCAAGGTGCGCGCGCAGCACAACAAACTTTGGACCAGGCTGAGCGTCAGTTAGAGCGTTTAAAAACCTTACGCGCTTCGGGTATGACGTCGATGCAAGCTCTAGAGGACGCAGAAATTCGTCGCAATAATGCACAAAGTGAATTGGTTGCGGCGAAAGCGCGTGCAGTAGCAGCACGTCAGCAATTGCAACGCACTGAGATTCGCGCTCCGTTTGATGGCATCGTTAGTGAGCGCAAAGTGTCGAATGGTGACACCGCCCAAATTGGTAAAGAAATCATGAAAGTGATTGATCCTGCCAGCTTACGTTTCCAAGGTTTGATTTCGACTGATATGGTGACAGCGGTCAAAGCAGGGCAGGCGGTTAGTTTTAAGATCAATGGGTATGAACAGCAGTTTGTGGGCAAAGTGCGCCGCGTTGATCCAGCAGCCAATGCAACCACACGTCAGGTAGAAGTATTGGTTGATTTCATCGGTAAAGAGCAACCGCGTGTGTCTGGACTGTATGCCGAAGGTCGCATTGAAGCGGCGACTACGCAAGTTTTAACGATGATTAATTCCGCGATCGCACGTGATGGCGACAAGACCTATATTTGGGCGATACAAGATGGTGTGCTGAAAAAACAAGTGATCGTGTTAGGCGATCGTGACGTGCGCCGCGGTGACTATGCGATTTTGTCTGGTTTAAAAGCGGGCGACAAAGTGTTGCGTCAACCGCTGTCAACTTTTAAAGATGGATTGAAAGTGCAAATGGCAGCTTCGGCAGGTGTTAATCCAGCAATCACCAATGCCGCTCCTGCATCCTCACCTGCAGCGGCCACCTCTGCTGCTTCCTCTGCATCCGCTTCCGCAACCGTAGCAGGAAAATAAAATGTTCCTATCAGACTTTAGTATTAAAAGACCGATCGCGACGATCGTCATTATTATTGCCTTGATGTGTTTGGGCTTGTTAGCGCTGAAGAAATTACGCGTCAATGAAATTCCGAATGTGCAAGAGCCAGTATTGGGCGTATATGTACCTTATCCTGGCGCATCACCGGAGAGCGTGGAACGTGAGATCGTTAACCGCATTGAGAAATCGCTGCAAAGTATTTCTGGTGTGACGCAATTGCGTTCTTCTGCCAGCGAAGGTAGTGCGTACTTCACACTGATTTTTAACTTCGACCGCAATATGATCGAGGCCTCAGATGATGTGCGCAATGCGATTGCCTCGGTACGTTATAAGCTCCCGACCGAAATGCGCGAGCCTATCATCGAACGACGTGATCCCAACGATCAACCGATTATGCAGTTGGCGCTGTCGTCCAAGACTAAGTCACATGCTGAAATCTCTCGTTTAGCCGAAGACGATTTGTCGGATCGTTTCCGTGGTGTGGATGGCGTGGCGGTGGTGACCGTGAATGGTTCCTTAAAACGTGAACTCAGTGTTTTATTGCGCGCACAAAAGCTACGTGAATTTAATGTCTCAGTGTCTGAAGTGGTGTCCGCCTTACGCACACAAAACTCGACTGCTCCTGTCGGTAAAGTGCGTGGCACGATGGAAGAAAAAAGCATACGTCTAGTAGGGCGTCTAGAGTCGCCAGCCGAGTTTGAACAAATCGTGGTCAAACGTCGTGGCAATGAAGTGGTGCGTTTAGCGCAAGTGGCGACGATACAAGATGGCTTCGCAGAAATCGGTGGCTTTAGCGTGCGTAACGGTAATCCTAACGTCGGTATTATGGTGATGAAATCACGTGATGCCAGTACCGTGTCGGTGGCGAATAGAATTCGTCAAATGGTTGACGAAGTGAATAAATCGCTGCCTGAAGGTACCAAGTTAGAGATTACCCAAGACGGTGGTAAGAACGCACAAAAGAATCTGAATAACGTCATCGAATCTTTATTGTTTGGTGCGGTATTAACGATTTTTGTGGTGTATGTATTTTTGAATTCATGGCGTTCTACTTTGATTACCGCTTTGAGCTTGCCAACCTCGGTGATCGCTGCATTTATCGCGGTGTGGTTGTGTGGCTTTACTCTCAACTTCATGACTTTGCTCGGCCTATCGTTGGCAATTGGTGTCTTGATTGATGATGCGATTGTGGTCCGTGAAAATATCGTGCGTCACATGGAGAATGGCTCGGATCGTCGTACTGCTGCCTTGAATGGTACCGCTGAGATTGGTTTGGCGGTTGCTGCAACTACCTTCTCGATTATGGCGGTATTTATCCCAGTCGCGTTTATGCCTGGTGTGTCGGGTGAATGGTTCCGCCCGTTTGCTTTGACAGTGACTTCTTCAGTGATGGTTAGCTTATTTATTTCCTTTACTTTGGACCCCATGTTATCCGCGTTCTGGGGCGATCCAGTAGGACATCATTTACAACCTAAAACAGGCTTGAGCCTGACCTTGGAGCGTTTTAATAAATGGTTTGATAGCAAAGCAGAAGGTTATGGCAACGTGATCGCTTGGGCTTTGCATCATCGCCGCTGGATGGCTGTGATCGCCTTAATGAGTTTTGTATTGGCGATTTTCTTGCACGCAAAATTTGGCGGTACTAGCTTTTTGCCTGCGTCTGATAGCGGTAACTTGATGATCAACGTCCGTACACCATCAAGCTCTAGCTTGGAATATTCTCGTCTGAAAGTTGAAAAAGCAGCCGAATTAGCGCGCACTTTACCTGAGACGGTGGCCACGAATAGCAGTGTCAATATTACCGGTGGTCGAGTGTATGTGGACATTGGTAAGAGCACAGAACGCAAGCGTTCGGCGGCACAAGTCGCGGTGAGTTTGCGTGAAAAAGTGGCGAACTTGGTTGGTGCAGAATATGTGGTGCAAGACGATTTGAATAATGGTGGTGGCAAACCTGTTCAGATTAAATTCTCTGGTGATGATTCGCGTAAGTTGATGGAGATTACCAGCGATTTTATGGAGAAATTGCGTAAGGTGCCTGGCGCGGTTGACGTCGGTCTGTCCGAGCAAGATCCTAAAGACGAATTACAGATTGAATTGAATCGCGGTTTGGCAAACTCTCTGGGTATTTCGTCTAACGATGCGGCGCAAGCATTGCGTGTGGCGTTCGCGGGTGTAGAAGTGGGAGACTGGGTTGATCCAACAGGTGAAACGCGAGACGTATCTGTGCGTTTGCATCCTGAAGACCGGGTCAGCGCCGATAATATTGAGACCTTGCCTATTGCCGTGACTGGTACCGATAAAATGATACCGCTGGAGCAAATCGCAAGCATTACGATGGGTAAAGGTCCAGCGCGTATCGAACACTCTGACGGCAAACGTATGATTTCTGTGTCAGCTAACGTCCAAGGCCGTTCTCCTGGTGAGGTGACTACAGACGCTTTGAAGATTGCAAAATCTATTAATTTCCCTGCTGGTTTTGGTATTCAATTGGACGGCTCTGCCAAAAATCAAAATGAGTTATTCACCGAAATGACGATTGCATTGGTGATGGGTATCGGTTTGATGTATTTAATTTTGGTGATGCAGTTTGGCTCTTTCACCGCTCCGGGCGCGGTCATGTTGTCGCTGCCTTTGAGTTTGATCGGCGTGGTGTTGGCTTTGTTACTGACTAATGGCACTTTGAACTTGATGAGTTTCATCGGCATCATCATGTTGATGGGATTGGTGGCAAAGAATGCGATTCTATTATTAGATTGCGCTCGTAAACGTGAGGCCGAAGGTTATGATCGTGAAGAAGCCTTGATGTACGCTGGACGTATGCGTTTGCGTCCGATTTTGATGACAACCTTTGCTTTGATCGCGGGTATGTTGCCTGTCGCGATAGGTATGGGTGAGGGCGGTGAATTCTATCGTCCATTAGCGATTGCGATTATCGGTGGCACGATTACTTCCACTTTGTTGACTTTGCTGGTAGTGCCAACATTCTATGACAGTATAGAAATCGCACGTGATCGTATGTTTGCAAAATTTGGTCGTCGTGCTGAACGTTGGAATGCTTTTGTCGCGTTCACTTTGACATTTATTGAAGCGATTCTGACTTTGATTTTTGTACGTCTGATTTATCGTGCTTTTATGTGGATAGTGTTTCGTATTATGGGCAAGAGTCAATACAGCCCGCAGAAATGATGTGATGCCCGTGGTTCTATTCAAGTAGTAATAAATTCAACGGCCTCGCAAGGGGCCGTTGAGCTATGTAAGCTAGAAGTTATTTAGCATAGCAATTTTTAATGTGGGTGAAAAAATATGAGTATAAATAATAGTACGGCAGTGAATTCTACTGCTGCTGATGCGCCTAAAATGCCGAGGCAAATTCCCTTCATCATCGCCAACGAAGGCTGCGAGCGTTTTAGTTTTTACGGTATGCGCAATATTCTGACGGTGTTTTTAATGACCAGTTTGCTGCTGTCGATTCCTGAGGAGTTGCGCAAAGGTGAGGCTAAAAACGTTTTCCACACCTTCGTCATCGGCGTGTACTTTTTCCCCTTGCTGGGTGGCTGGTTGGCTGACCGAGTTTTTGGTAAATACAATACCATCTTGTGGTTGAGCTTGGTGTATTGCGCAGGTCATGCTTGTTTGGCGATGTTTGAACATAACATGACAGGCTTTTATACAGGTCTGTTTTTAATCGCACTAGGTTCTGGCGGTATTAAGCCTTTGGTCGCTTCATTTATCGGCGATCAATTCGATCAAAGCAATCGTTCCTTGGCGCAGAAGGTGTTCGACGCATTTTACTGGATCATTAATTTTGGTTCCTTCTTCGCATCCTTGCTGATGCCAGTATTTTTGAAACATTTTGGTGCCAGCGTGGCTTTTGGTATTCCTGGTATTTTGATGTTTATTGCTACGTTTGTTTTTTGGTTGGGAAGAAAAAAATACGTACGCGTAGAGCCGGTTAGTAATGATCCACACGCGTTTTTGGTTGTGATACGCAGCGCAATCTTATCGCAAGGCGTTACCCGCACCCAAAGCCGTCCGGGTTTGTGGTTGACGCTATTAGGGTTTGCATTATCGATCGCTGGTTTATTTTTTATCCCACAAATTGGTGTAGTCGCCGCTTTGTGTTCTGCCCTTGTTCTGGTCATGGGTTTTGGTGGTGTTGGGGCATGGATGCAGTTAGAGCGTGTACGTGGCATACATCCTGACGAAGCGATTGATGGCGTGCGTAATGTATTACGTCTTTTAGTGTTGTTCGCCTTGATTACACCATTTTGGTCTTTATTCGATCAAAAGGCCTCGACTTGGGTATTGCAGGCAGATCACATGACGAAGCCAGAATGGTTTCAATCGTCCATGATGCAAGCCTTGAATCCATTGTTGGTGATGATCTTAATCCCGTTTAATAATTTTGTACTTTATCCTTTGCTTGCACGGGGCGGCGTTAAAGTTACTTCTTTGCGTCGCATGGGCACAGGCATTGCCGCGACAGGCTTAGCTTGGATCGTGGTTGGCGGTTTGCAATTGGAAATTGATGGTGGCGATCCTATCACTATTGTCTGGCAAATCATTCCTTACGCTTTGATGACCTTTGGTGAAGTCTTAGTCTCTGCGACAGGCTTGGAGTTCGCTTATAGTCAAGCGCCGATTTCTATGAAAGGCGTGATTACGAGCTTCTGGTATTTGTCGGTGACGGTCGGCAATCTATGGGTTCTGCTGGCGAATTCTAGTGTGAAAGGAGAAGCGGTTACCGCATATATCCAATCGCTGGGGCTGAGTGTGACGGCCTTCCAGATGTTCTTCTTCGCCGGATTCTGTCTATGCGCAGCGGGTTTATTCGCGATGTATGCGCGGAATTATCGTATGTTGGATAATTATCGCCAGGCATAATTTTTGTAGATGGTATAAATTAAAAAGCCGCAAAACCCGTTTAGGTTTTGCGGCTTTTTTTATACGCTATGATCTTAAGTTACTTCAGCGTTTCGCTTAACACGCGACCTTCAGCACCCGATGGCATTCTTATCCGCAGTAAATGCGACAAGGTGGATGCGATGTCGACTACTTCCGCATATTGACTATAGGCGCCGGCTTTAATCCAGGGTTTACCCATGAAGATCAAAGGTACATTGGTGTCATATGCGTAAGGTGAGCCATGTGAAGTGCCCGCCGGCGTAGTACCAAAATACCAAAACGGTTTAATCACCACGCTGACATCACCGGACAATTGTTTATTCCAGCCTCGCTGCATTAAACGACTGATTCTGTCGTTAGGCACCATGCCGTTTTCAAATTGGCTGCGAGTAAAAGTATTCGCAACGCCTTTATAGCTCAACAAGAAACGAGCGGCTGCATTTTCTAAATCTGTACGGGTAATACCTTTTGCTTCTGCCACCGTGTAGTTTAAGAAGAAATGCGGTGCCGACCATTTACGTACTAATTTTTCTACGCCAAATTTTTCTTGTAAATGCTGATTCAACGCAAGCAGCATTTTGCTGCCGTCAAGCCGATACGCATCACGTTTCATACTTTGTGAAAACTCAGGTACGTTGGCGAAACCGTGATCGGCTGTTAGCACTACCAAGGTGTTATCCAGTCCTACTTTTTTATCTACGTCGTTCAAGAATTTTGCGAGTAAGCGATCTAAACGTTGCAAGTGATCATGCGACATTTTGCTCTCTGGTCCCCAAGTATGATTGACATAGTCATGACTGGATAAACTTACCCCTAAGATGTCCGTGACATCGGCTGGATTATGGCCAAGCTTCTCGCCATCGATAGCAGCTCTGGCAAAGTCTAAGGTCAGTTCATCGACGTAGGGGCCAGTGAATAATTTTTCGTAATATTCGGCATCGGGTTTGCCTGACTTGCTGTCGTAGGTATACGGAAACCGTTTGCTGCTGGAGGTGTCAGCGGGTGCAACGATGTCATCCGAAGCATCGCCTTGATAGGCCGCATCGGGCAGCAAGGTCATCCATTGTTTGCCATAGAATTGATCCTGCGGCTTGCCAGCGACAAATTTTTGACGCCACTCGGGATAGTTTTGCATGTAGTAAGTGCTGCTGGCGAAGTTACCCGATTTTTTCATCAGCATATAGGCGGTACCGGTTTTACCTGCTAACAAAATTGCACCGCGATCTTTCCCGGATACGGTAATGACTTTCGATTGATTGCCTGTTGCGTAACGTAATTCATCACCGACCGTACTGACTCTCAAATTGGCTGGCGACGTGCCATCACTGGCTTTGGTATCTTCGTTTAAATACGTGTGTTGGGTATCTTCGGTGCAGTAAATTGAAGTCAGCGTTTGCGGGTCTAACCAATTGTTGCCGATGATCCCGTGTTGATAAGGATAGGCACCGCTCAATACCGCGGCGTGACCTACCGCAGTGACCGTCACACCATGCGCTTGATGCGCATTACCGAACCATGCCCCTTGTTCTAACAAACGCTTGAAACCACCTTCGCCGAACTGATGGCGATAGCGTTGTACTTGTTCGTTGGGGAGGCCATCCACCACTAATACCAACACTAATTTGGGCGCCTTCGTGATACTGGGGCCGAGTTCGTTGGCGGCGAATGTGGTTTGGACGGTGCTACTTAAAGCGATTGCTGTCAAGCTTGCCAGAAGAGTGCGGCGTAGTGCCGAGTGGCGGTTCGGTGAAATGGATTTTAGTATCATGGGCGCTGATTAAAAGAGACAATCGGAGGGAAATCGGACTGGCCTATAGGATACCGCAAGTAGGTAATTAGTTCGATTCCACCTCTACCAATTAATTAGATTTAATCATCACCAGTGTATTTGTTTTATGCCTTATTGGTATTGTGCGGCTTTGTTCTTCATCTTCTTACAAAAATATTTGTGTAATTTTTGTTGTGCATGATCACATGCCGCTAGGGTCTGTTAACATTTAAATCGGGAGTGCGAATGCGAAAAAATGGGCACAGGGCTAGGCGTCAAGGCGCGCCGCAGTGCGAGCACTGTAAGCGACTTGCAACAACGCCATGTGCCCGTTTTACCCATTCCCGAAGGGTTCAATCCAAAACGCGCGATGGACAGCGCGAGGTTTATTTCAGCTCTTGCCGAGGCACCAGCCTCGGCGGCGAACTGCGCCTTGCCATCCCACCTTTTGGCTTGAACCCACCTCCCGATTTAAATGTTAACAGACCCTAGGTGAAAGCAAATTATTTTCCTTTTATTTTTATGTTTTTTAGTAAACGCTTATCTAATTTGGCTGCCAGCCCTACGCTACGCCCAGCCAGATTGACTACACGATATTCCACTGATGTACCAAGAATTTGCGCGCTCTCGGACAAACTTAAGCCGTAGTCTTCCGCTAACCATTGCGTCATGCCGCTGGTGGCAAGTTTGAGTGCTTCATCTAAAGAACCAGCTTGCCCTAAAGTCATGATGTGAGTCGGAGATGCTACCCGTGGCATGGCTATCTGCTTGTGTTTGATTACCTCGACACTAAATTCCACATCCATAGAGGTTTCTAATGCGTATTGCGAGGTTTCGCCATCGCCTTGTAATGCATGTGCATCGCCGAGATAGAGTAAAGCGCCAGGCTGATTGACTGCGAGATATACGGTGTTGCCTTCGACCACTTCATTGAAATCCATATTGCCACCAAAATTGCCCGCATCGCCGGTCGATATGGCCGGCATGCCGTTACCTGGCGCGACGGCCAAACCACCTAGCATAGGTTTAACGGGGACATTGAAATTTTTTAGTTTTTCACTTGTCGTGTCTGGACTGGCTAGGCCATGTTCTAAATCAAGTTTCCAACGTATCGCTTGTCCTAGTTCTGCGCTTCGCGATGCTAAGCGTGTGGTTTGGGCTTTATGTACGATCATGTCCAAGCTGTCTGCGTAATCACGATTGAGGCGCAGACGCTTAATATGAACCGCCAGCACATCGCCAATATCCGCATCGGCAATATAGAAAGGGCCGGTTTGTGGATTGCCATATAAAGCCACGGTTGTACCGTGTTCATCGACACCGCCAGAATCGATCGTTTTTGTTTGAACTGTATCGCCCGACCAGATCGTCAACACAGGTGTGCGATCCGGTGAAAATGTGTTGGAATACGAGGTAGGAACATAGTGATAGGTGTGGGGATTTTTGTTGATACGCAGAGGAATTTTGTTTGCACTAAATGCATGCTGAACCCGCATTTTGGGATGATTACTATCTGGGAAGTCGGCGATGCCTTTCAAACCTTCTGAAGTCATTTTGGCGCGATAAATATAAGTCGTCTTATCCGCCGCAGTTGCTGTAAAAATGTAGCTGTCGCCTGTACGAATACCGACGATAGGATCGCGATCGATATAACCGCTGAGTTTGCCATCTAGCTCGTCGAGCTCGACACTTTGATAGACGGTATTGCCCCAGCGATCTAATTTCATGACGTAGGAGTGATGCACTGGGATTTGAGTTTGCGTTTGTGCTTGTGCATTTGCATCAAGAGTCACGCTACTTAATGTGCTTGCGATTAGTAAAGTAGATAGGAGTTTGTATAGGTGCATAGAGTGTCCTCCTGTAAGGAATAATTTGAAATGAAATAATTTGAAATGAAATTCTTGGTATCGATTGCTCGACAACATGTGCTGACGCATCGTGCATAATGTATGTTTGGATCATAGATAGGATTTGTGGAGAGAATGTGGAGTGAATTTGGAACAATAAAAAAGCCCGGAGAATCTCCGAGCTTTAAGCTATATGTTTGGTTGTCTAGCCGCATAGTGCAGTAAAGCTGCTTAGACTTTCTTGCTTACCACTTCATCTCACCCTTATTTACTTTGGCACCGATATCCAGCGACATGCCGCCTTCAGTCAATTGCGGAAAAGATTGTTTCATGGCGTTGATGAGTGTCGCGCCGTCTTTACTTGTCGCGAGATTTTTTTCAAAAGTCAGTAAGTAATTTTTGGTAAAGCTGATCGCACTAGTGTCAACGCTTGTGCCTGCACTCATGTGACCTGGCACGACCAATTCTGGTTTTAAGGCAGCCATTTCATCTAATTGTGTGATCCACGCAGCGCGTTCAGCCTGGCTTTGTGTATCGGCAGTCCACACATGCATATTGCCGAAGACCGCGATATTACCAACGATGGTTTTGATCGATGGAATCCAAGCATAAGGACGGTGTGCCAACAGACCTGTGGTGCCGCGAATCTCAATAGTTTGACCTTCTAGTGTGATGCTGTTCGTCGTTAAGGCTTGTGGTGTCACTGGCGTGCGGGGTGCATTCGAGGCCATTTTTGGACCCCAAAACGCCACTTTGCCCGCCATCTTTGCGCTCAGTTTTTCGAGCACCGCGGGTGTGCTTACAACCTGTGCTTGTGGGAAAAATTCTTTCAAAGTTTCCACCCCAAAGTAGTAGTCTGGATCGGCTTGGCTAACATAGATGGTGGTCAATTGCTTCCCGCTATCAAGCACATTGGCGGCGATACGCAACGCGTCTGCGCGGGTAAAACCAGCATCAATTACCATCGCTTCTTTTTCACCGTAGATCAGTGTCGAGTTGACGTTAAAACTGGTGTTACTGGCGTTGTAGATTTTGACTGTCAATGGCGCTTTATTGCTGGCTGGTGCCGCTTGTGCTGTACCAAAGCTGATAGCGAGGGTGGCGGCAATTGTGCTGGTGATAAAGTTAGTGCGAATCATGATGAGTTCCTTTAATTTGAAAGTTGTACGCAGCAATGCGTTGGATTGCACTATAGTTGCTAATATCGCGCAGATAAACCGCATAAATTGCGCATAAATATTTCTTAATTCGAGCAAATCATGGATAGATTGACTGCAATGCAAGTCTTTGTCGAAGTCGCCACCAGTGGCAGCTTTAGTGCTACGGCGGAAAAGTTAGAGATGTCGCGCGCGATGGTGACGCGCTATGTCGGTGAAATGGAACGATGGTTGGCTGCGCGATTATTGCAGCGAACCACGCGCAGCGTGACTTTGACCGATGCTGGCGAAAATTGCCTGCGTCGCTGTCAGCAAATGTTAGCGTTGATGGAAAATGTTGAGGAAGAAACCAGCGATCATGATGGCGAACTACGTGGACAACTTCGTATCACCTGTAGTATCTCGCTTTGTTATGCACAACTAGCGAAAGCGATTGTCGAATTTTTGCGTATGCATCCGCGATTAAAAATTGATTTGAACGCGAGTGAGGGTGCTTTAAATCTGGTCGAAGCACGTGTTGATCTGGCAATCCGCATCAGCGCAGCGCCTGATCCCACACTTATTGGGCGAGTTTTGGCACCGTGTAGTTCAGTCCTAGTTGCCTCACCGGCATATTTGGCGAAGCATGCTGAGCCGCAAATCCCCGCTGATTTAAGCGCACATCGTTGCGTAAGTTATGCTAATTTTGGCAAGAGTATTTGGACATTACGTCGCGGTGAAGTGCAAGAACAAGTGAGCGTCGGTAGTTACTTTAGTGCGAATGAAGCAACCGCCTTGTTACAGGCCTGTTTGGCGGGCGGTGGTATAGCATTACAACCGACCTATTTAGCCAATCCCTATTTGCGTGACGGACGTTTGCAACAAATTTTGCCTGAATGGGATTTACCTGAAATGTCGATTTACGCGCTCTATCCTTCGCGTAAACATTTATCGCCCGCAGTGAGAGCGTTGTTGGATTTTTTGGTGGGGTGGTTTGCTGCCGTACCTTGGCAAGATATGGATAGCACGACATTGGACAAAATACAAAAAAAAGAGAAGTCTATAAACAGACTTCTCTTTTTACCTTACTGTAGCCGCCAGCTACGAAGATCGATTTACAACGATGGGTAGAAAATTAATTGAACTGCTTGAAATCCGGTTTACGTTTTTGGAAAAACGCCATCATGGCTTCCCGTGCTTCTGGTTGCGATAGCATTGCGCCGAAATGGGCGTTCTCTTCATTCATTTTGTCGCGAATCGCTTGGGGTTGATTTGCCTTCATCAAGCTCTTGGTCAAGCGTATGGATTTGGCTGGCAAGGCGGCGATTTTCGCAGCTTGCTTTTCTGCATACGGCAATAATTCTTCGAGCGGTAATACTTTATTCACTAAGCCCATTTCATACGCTTGTTGTGCGTTGAACGCTTCACCCAACAACAGCATTTCCGCTGCGCGTTGATAGCCTGCGATCTGCGGTAAAACCATGCTAGATGCAAACTCTGGGCACAAGCCCAATTGTGTGAACGGCATAGAGAATTTCGCATTGTCTGCCGCGTACACCAACTCACAATGCATCAGTAAGGTCGTACCGATACCAACCGCACCACCAGAGACCGCAGCGATCACCGGTTTCTGCGCATCGTTTAAGGCATGCATGAATTGATACACAGGCGGCATTTCAGACGAGGCCAAGCTACCAGCGTGTTTCATAAAGTCTTCAAGATCATTTCCTGCAGTGAAAATTTCCGGTTTGCCAGTAATCAAAATTACGCTGATGTTTTTATCGTCATTCGCTGCATTGATCGCATTCGCCATCGCTTCATACATACCAAACGTGATCGCGTTTTTCTTTTCTGGGCGATTGAAGTTAATCGTCAAAATGCCGTCATTGATGCTGGTCAGAATTTCCATGGTTTTCCTTGATTATTCATGAAAGTCAAAACCTCTCAACACAGGGGCGCGGAGGTATTGAGGAAAAACAAAAACAGAGAAAGGCAATAAAACATCTTTGCTTTTCTCCACGATTACTCTGTGTTGAGAATTAGTAGGGCGGGTGAAACTCGCGCCGCATGCTCATCAAGCACCAAAGCCGCGCGGGTTTCACCCGCCCTACAATTAATGAGTTCCAACTTCGAAATTGGAGTCTTGTTTGCCGTAGAAATTTCAGCTCAGGGATGCAGCGCAAGGCGCGAAGCGCAGCAATATGTCGATATTACGAGCATCGTATTTCTAACATCGACGCCGCGATGCGCCCTGAGACAGGATTTATGCGGTAAACAAATTACATTCTCTCGAAAATACCAGCAGCGCCCATACCGGTGCCGACGCACATCGTCACCATACCGTACTTCAAATTATTGCGATGCAAAGCATGGATAGTCGTCGCAGAGCGAATCGCACCTGTTGCGCCCAATGGGTGACCCAAAGCGATCGCACCGCCCATAGGATTCACTTTCGCTGGGTCGAGACCAAGGTCTTGAACCACTGCCAAAGATTGCGCAGCAAACGCTTCGTTTAATTCGAACCAGTCGATTTGGTCTTGTGTGATGCCCGCTGCTTTACACGCTGCAGGAATCGCTTCTTTCGGGCCAATACCCATGATTTCTGGTGGTACGCCGCGTACTGCGAAGGAAGCAAAACGTGCCAATGGTGTCAGGTTGAATTGCTTCAGGATTTTTTCGCTCACCAAAATCAAAGCACCGGCGCCATCAGAAGTTTGTGAGCTGTTACCTGCTGTCACAGAACCTTTAGCAGCAAAGACTGCTTTCAGTTTTGCCAAACCTTCCAAAGACGTATCTGGACGCGCACCTTCGTCGCGATTTACGGTACGTGTTTTGAGTTCGATTTCGCCAGTTGCCAAATTCGGTACGCGATCAATGATTTCGAATGGCGTGGTCTCGGCATCAAAATGACCAGCCGCTTGCGCAGCCAATGCACGTTGATGGGATTGCAAAGCGAAGGCATCTTGCGCTTCACGGCTGATTTTCCATTGCGCCGCGACTTTCTCTGCCGTCAAACCCATGCCGTAAGCGATACCGGCATTTTCGTCTTTGAGAATCGCCATGTTCATCGATGGGTTGTTACCCATCATCGGCACCATGGACATGGATTCCACACCCGCCGCGATCATGACGTCCGCTTGGCCAACGCGAATGCGATCCGCTGCCATTGCCACTGCCGTGATACCAGAAGCGCAGTAACGGTTAATCGTTACGCCACCGATGGTGTTTGGCAAACCTGCCAACAGCACGCTCATACGTGCCAAGTTCAAACCTTGTGCGCCTTCTGGGAAGGAGCAGCCAACAATCGCGTCTTCGATCAGCTTCGGATCGAGATTTGGCACCTGTGCCAAAGCAGATTTCAATACACCAACCAGCAAGTCATCAGGACGAGTATTGCGGAAAAAGCCGCGTCCGGATTTACCAATAGGAGAACGAGTCGCCGCAACAATATAAGCGTCTTGTAATTGAGTAGTCATTATCTTCTTCCTCGTAGAGTAGTGATGCCTTGTCCATCACAAAAACCTTAAAACCTCTCAACACAGAGACACGGAGACACAGAGGAGAAACGGAGAAAATCATTTCTTACGAACTGTGAAACTGGGTCAATCTACTTTGATAAGGTTTTGGTTCGATCAAACTTCTTTAACCTCACAACGCATCGTTGCGTGAGACTGAGTGAAAGCTTTCTCATGGCTTTTTCTCGGTGTCTCTGTGTCTCTGTGTTGAGAGGTTTTGCCTTTAGTCTTTTTTGCTTACTAGTTACGTACTGGTTTGCCAGTTTGCATCATGCCCATGATGCGCTCTTGTGTTTTTGGATGGTTCAACAATTCCATAAACGCTTTGCGTTCCATGTCAAGCAACCATTGTTCGCTGACCAAACTGCCATTGTCGATATCGCCACCACAAACGACTTCCGCAATCATCTTGCCGAGTTTGAAGTCATGTGCAGAGATGAAGCCACCATCACGCATATTGATCAATTGCGCGCCGATTGTTGCGATACCGTGACGGCCTGTCACAGGCACCAACTTGCGCATCGGTGCACGATAGCCTGCGTCGAACATGGCACGTGCTTCGACTTTTGCGACGTGCAGCAATTCGAAGGCATTGAAAACGATAACGTCGTCTTGACCGAGGTAGCCCATTTTCTGTGCTTCCAAAGCAGATTTCGATACATTCGCCGTTGCGGCATTCGTGAAGTAGTTCTTCAAGAATTGCAAGAGGTCAGTACCTTTCGCATCTTTGGCTGCACGTACCGCAGCTTCTTTCAAGCCACCGCCGCCTGGAACCAAGCCCACGCCAACTTCAACTAAACCGATATACGATTCGAGTGCTGCGACGCGTTTTGCTGCGTGCATCATCAATTCGCAACCGCCGCCGAGTGCCAAGCCAGCGACCGCAGCCACCACAGGAATATTGGCGTATTTCAATGCTTGATGTGCGTTTTGCAGTTGTGATACGGCTGGTTCGATCGCTTTCACGCCGCCAGACATAAACAATGGCAACATTGCTTGCAAATCTGCACCAGCAGAGAAAGCACCGCCTTCAGCTGCGTCGGCATGCCAGATCACCAAGCCTTTGAAGTTCTTCTCAGCTTCGGCAATCGCTTTTTCCATACCTGCGACCACACCTGGGCCAATCACGTGCATCTTGGTCTTGAAGGACAAGATCAAGACATCATCGTTCTGATGCCAGATACGGACGGAATCATCTTCGAAGAAAGTCACGCCAGCGGTCGCGCCTGTTTCTGCACCAGCGCCCAAGACAGGAGCGCGGAATGCTTGACGACCGTAGACCGCCAAGTTCGAACGTGGAACGAAGGTGCTGCGGCTGATAGACCAAGAACCTTCTGATGTATGTACGCCGCCTTTGTCTGCCACTGGGCCTTCAAATACCCAAGCTGGCAATGGCGTTGCGCACAGTGCTTTACCTGCGTCGATATCTTCTTTGACCCAAGTTGCGACTTGCTGCCAACCCGAAGCTTGCCATGTTTCGAATGGACCGACATTCCAACCAAAGCCCCAACGCATGGCGAAGTCGATATCGCGTGCATTGTCCGCAATCGTTGCACCGTGAATCGCGATGTAGTGGAATGCGTCACGGAAGATGGACCACAAGAATTGCGCTTGTTTATTGGTCGACTCACGCAAAGATTTCATCTTCTTGACAGGATCTTTTTCCTTCAAGATGCGACCGACCAAGTCATCCGCCTTGGCGCCGCCTGGAACGTATTCACCGCTGGCGAAATCTAAACGCAGAATATCTTTGCCGACTTTCTTGTAGAAGCCAGCCCCCGATTTTTGACCCAAAGTACCTGCAGCCACCAATTTCGCCAAGACTTCTGGTGTTTTGTAGACAGCGAAGAAAGGATCATCTTGCAAGTTGTCTTGCATGGTTTTAATCACGTGCGCCATGGTGTCGAGACCAACTACGTCTGCCGTACGGAAAGTACCAGACGACGCGCGGCCCAATTTTTTACCCGTCAAATCATCGACTACGTCAACGCTCAAGCCAAATTGTTCTGCTTGATAAATCGTGGCCAGCATACCGAAGATACCAACGCGATTGGCGATGAAGTTCGGTGTGTCTTTCGCGTGAACTACGCCTTTACCCAAAGTCGTGGTCAAGAAGCCTTCGAGTTGATCGAGGATGTCGGAACGTGTCGCCGCGGTTGGGATCAATTCAACCAAGTGCATATAGCGTGGTGGGTTGAAGAAGTGCACGCCGCAGAAACGTTCCTTCAAACCAGCGTCAAAGCCCTCAGACAAAGCGGTGATCGACAAACCGGAAGTGTTAGAAGCGAAGATCGCGTTTGGTGCAATGTGCGGTGCGACTTTCTTGTACAGATCATGTTTCCAATCCATACGTTCTGCAATCGCTTCGATGATCAAATCGCAGCCAGCTAAAACGTCGAGGTTGTCTTCGTAGTTAGCGACTTCGATCAAGGCTGCATCGTCTTTGTCGCCTAGTGGTGCTGGGTTGAGTTTTTTCAGGTTCTCAATCGCTTTGAGAACGATACCGTTTTTCGGACCTTCTTTCGCTGGCAGGTCGAACAAAACGACTGGAACTTTGGCATTGACACAGTGCGCAGCAATTTGCGCTCCCATCACACCAGCGCCGAGGACGGCGACTTTTTTGACGATGAAATTAGGCATTGGATAACCTTTACATGAAATTCAAACTTGGTTGGGGGTAGTTCAAAACAATTGATCTACATTCATTCCCCTCTCCCGCAAGCGGGAGAGGGGGCAGGGGTGAGGGAAGTTCGGCATACGCAACAATTATTACTTGCTGATTGCTTGTTCGATTCGAGAAAAATAAACTCTATCTTTCTCAACCACCCTCACCCCAACCCTCTCCCGCTTGCGGGAGAGGGGGCTTAACAACAATTAGAATAATTCGGCTTCTAAGGACAACAAATTCGCAGAACCAGAACGTGCTTGGCGAATCAACATCGCTGTCTCTGGATACAAACGCGCAAAGTAGAAACGAATTGTCGCTAACTTGGCTTTGTAGAAGGTATCGCCAGAATCTTGTTTTGCCAAAGCGATCTTCGCCATTTGTGCGAAGAAGTAGCTGTAGACCAAATGACCTGCAACGCGCAAGTAAGGAACTGCAGCTGCACCCACTTCATCAGGATTTTGGAAGGCCTTCATGCCAATTTCCATCGTCAACTTGGTCAATTTATCGCCCAAGTCAGCCAGTGGTGTAACGAATTCAGACATCGCTTCATCCGTGCCATTCTCTTCCACGAATGCTTGAACTTTAGCGCCAAACTTACGCAGTTTTGCGCCATTGTCTTGCAAAATTTTACGACCTAACAAATCCAAAGATTGCACAGTGTTGGTACCTTCATAGATCAAATTAATACGTGCATCACGTACATATTGTTCCATGCCCCATTCAGCGATGTAACCATGACCACCGTAGACTTGTAAGCATTCAGAAGTCGCTGTCCATGCGTTGTCGGTGATGAAGGCTTTGATGATCGGTGTCAACAAAGCGACTTCATCGGCGCATTCTTTACGCACTTCTTCATCTGGATGATTCAATTCTTTATCCAGCAAAATTGCTGCGTGTGAGCACAAGGCACGACCACCTTCGGCCCATGCTTTTGCCGTCAATAACATACGACGCACGTCAGCGTGAACGATGATTGGATCGGCTGGCTTATCTGGTGCTTTAGGACCAGACAAACTACGCATTTGAATACGATCTTTTGCGTAGATTAAAGCATTTTGGTAAGCAACTTCGGTCAAGCCTAAACCTTGCATGCCAACGCCTAAACGTGCGGCATTCATGAACACGAACATCGCGTTCAGACCTTTGTGTGGTTGACCGATCAAAGTACCGACTGCGCCATCCAAATTCATTTGGCAAGTGGAGTTGCCGTGAATACCCATTTTTTCTTCGATTGCGCCGCAGAAGATAGGATTACGTGCACCTAAGCTGCCATCTGCATTCACCAAAAATTTTGGTACCAGGAACAAAGAAATACCTTTGGAGCCTTCTGGTGCGTCTGGCAAACGCGCTAGTACCAAGTGAATGATATTGTCTGCGCAATCATGTTCGCCAGCAGAGATAAAGATTTTCGCGCCGGTGATTTTGTAAGTGCCGTCGCCTTGTGGCTCTGCTTTAGAACGCAACATGCCGAGATCGGTACCGCAGTGTGGCTCGGTCAAGCACATCGTGCCTGTCCATTCGCCTGAGGTCAATTTTGGCAAGAACTGTGCTTTTTGTTCTGGTGTGCCGTGCTCGTGCAAACATTCGTAAGCACCGTGAGACAAACCTGGGTACATAGTCCACGCCTGATTCGCAGAATTCATCATTTCATACAATGAATTGTTCATGACTAATGGCAAACCTTGACCGCCATATTCTGGATCGCATGAGAGGGCAGGCCAGCCAGCTTCAACGTATTGTTTGTAAGCTTCTTTAAAGCCTTTTGGTGTCGTTACTGAGTGCGTCGCTTTATCATGATGGCAGCCTTCGCGGTCGCCAGAATGATTCAAGGGAAAAATCACTTCTGAGCAAAATTTGCCCGCTTCTTCCATCACTTGATTGATGATGTCGGCATCAATTTCTTCGTATTTTGGCAGTGCTTTTAACTCTGCTTCTACTCCCAACAATTCATGTAAAACGAATTGCATATCACGTAATGGAGCGATGTATTGACCCATGATTTTCTCCTCTGGACTAAATAAGTTCTAAAAATAAAAAGCGGCGATTGCTGTAATTCAATTTAATTCAATCAATCCCATTTCCTATGCACTTAATTTGGACGGTGCATAAGATTGAATCATTCTTTCAAACCCACGTTCGGCGCGATTGACGCTACCGGATTTTTTCAAAAAACGTGCATCGTGATGTAAGGCTAAAATCAAACCATACATTTCATACACAATCTGTTCAGGATCTATATCTCGTTGTAGATGGTTTAACTCAATTGCCTGTATCGTTGCCCTGAGCAAAGCACCTTGCCACGCATTGACCATGGCGACTAAGGCATCACGAATCGGACCTTGTCTATCGTCGTACTCAGTAGCACCACTAATATAAATACAACCTGATGCAATTTCATGCGTTACTCTTTGTACCCACAATCCGAACATGGAACGCAAACGCGGTAAGCCGCGTGCTTCTTTCATACTCGGATAGAAAACTTCTTGTTCAAACGTATGGTGATACAGCCTGAGCACTTCAATTTGCAAATCTTCACGTGAGCCAAAATGGGCGAACACACCCGATTTACTCATATTCATTTGTTCTGCAAGCAAACCTATGGTCAAGCCTTCTAACCCGTTTCTACTCGCTGATTCTAATGCGGTGTCTAATATTGCCGCTCGGGTTAATTCACCCTTACGCATAAATTTCGATGTGATATTCATTGTTTTAATTGATTTTTTCTGAACGGTGACAGCGATTTCTGGACACTAGAAAATATTCTGAGCATCAGAAAAAAGCACGCTCAAGAAAATAATCGAACGACCGTACTATTCAACATGCGTCTATAAATGTCAATCAGAAAAAACTCATTAGAATGGAATGCCTACAAGAATGTGCGCGATTACGACAGTGTTAAAACGTCAGTCATAAATTGTCTAGACTTATAGTTCGAAACTTAATGCACTTTACACAAAGTGGGACTAGGAGGGCGCGCTGTGCGCGCTATCCTAGTCAAGGCTAGCTAATGTTGAGGTGGTGCGCACGGTGCACCCTACTTATTGCCTAAAGCTGAACGAGTAGGGTGCTCATAATTTGGCGTAGTTTAGGCTTACATTCGAGTTTGAGGCCTTAGAACTCTTCCCATGCATCTGCACTGGCAGAGCTAGTCGTCGGCTCAGCTTTTAGACGTGCTGGTTGACCTGATTTTTTCGGAGGCGCTTTTTGGGCAACAGGCCGGCTGTTTGTTCTGACCGCTGCTTTCGGCGGCGTATATGCATTTTGATCTAATTTAAAGACGCTGACCACTTGCACTAGATTAGCTGATTGTTCCTGCAGAGTCGCGGCGGCAGCGGCTGCTTCTTCCACCAGTGCCGAATTTTGCTGGGTGACACTGTCCATTTGTATGATGGCTTGGTTGATTTGTTCTATGCCGCTGGTTTGTTCCTGACCTGCGGCGGTGATTTCGCTAATGATGTCACTGACTCGCTTGACGCTATCGACGACCTCCTGCATGGTGCTACCGGCGCTATCGACTAGACGCGTTCCTTGACCCACTTTTTCTACTGAATCATTAATTAGTTCTTTGATCTCTTTGGCGGCACTGGCAGAGCGTTGTGCCAGGCTGCGTACTTCCGAGGCGACGACGGCAAAGCCACGTCCTTGTTCGCCTGCACGTGCCGCTTCGACCGCCGCATTCAAAGCCAGAATATTGGTTTGGAAAGCGATACCGTCAATGACACTGATGATGTCCACGATTTTTTTAGAAGATTCGTTAATCGAAGTCATGGTAGAGACCACTTCCGAGACAACGCTGCCCCCTTTTTCGGCAATGCTAGTCGCGGTTTGCGACAGAATATTAGCTTGTCGGGCGTTGTCGCTATTGTGTTTGACGGTCGATGTGATTTCTTCCATAGAAGAGGCGGTTTCCTCCAGTGAACTCGCCTGTTCTTCCGTACGGCTGGATAAATCCAAATTGCCATTGGCGATTTCGATGGCGGCGCTATTGATTTGTTCGGTGCCTGCACGAACTTCACTGACCACCGTGAGTAAGCTGGTATTCATCTCAGATAGTGCGCGTATCAGTTGTCCGGTTTCGCAGGTGCTTTCAGCTTCTACGGTTTGGGTCAGATCACCAGCGGCGATAGATTGCGCTAGCTCAACCGCACTCTTGAGCGGAGTTGAGACTATGCGTGCTAGCCAGATAGCCATAGAGAACCCAATGGCAATGCTGGCTATCATGGCAATAATAATCATCATGCGCGCGTTCAAAAACAGAGTTTGACTATTGTTCACAGCCGCTTGTCCTGCGACTAACTGAACGTCGACAATTTTGTCTAGTAGGGTACGCATTTTTTTATTGCTGTCTGAGGATTCTTTGCGCAAGATCGCAATAGCTTCTTGGGTTTTGCCTTCCTTCGCCAAATTGCCCATTTTGTTAGAAATTTGGGCGTATTCGTTGAACGCAAGCAAAAGTTCATCCAGTGCTTTCTTGTCTTCGGCCGTATCGGCATTTTTTAAGAAGGCTGCATGGTTTTTGCGAAATGTGTCTGCCGCTTCGTTGGTGCGTTCCGCGTATTTTTTGGCTTCTTCTGGATTCTCTGCGCTAGCGAGTTGCGCCTCTTGTGACCGCATACGCGAGACGCTTTCTTTCATGCCCATGCCAGCAATGGAACTGGGCATTAAATCGGTCCCAATTTCATTGGTGGCGCGGTTTAAATTAGTGAGCTCGAAGATGGAAAATATGCCGAGGAAGCAGGTGAGGAGGAGTACCGCGATAAAACCAAAAATGAGTTTGGCGGCAATTTTTAGATCGTAAAACGCTTGCATTTGAATCTCCTTGGAAGATCGCTACAAAGTCTCAGATAACTAAAGAAAATTGAACTATTTCAATAAAGGAATATACATCTAATCCGTTGATAAATTGTAGAAAGACGCTCAAAAGCGCACGCTAATTGCTTAACTTGAATGAAGTTGTTGCTTCTTTAGCCTAGCTCTGTCTGGTTCAGCTCATTTAGTCCAAATGAATATTGCTAAGCTGTCTGCGTTGGCGTTTGGTGGGGCGCTCACTAATTTGCGCCGCTGGCTCTTGCTGGTAGCGTCGATTCTCAGCTCTTTGTTGGCGTTTGAGTTGGCTCTCGGCTGTCTCTACATATAGTCCCTGTGCCACTGTGGCCGACCCGCGTACATCTGATAGTTTTATTACCTCGACGATCCAGATTTGGTCAGCCTGGTGGATTTCCAATAAATCACCGACTTTTAAATTATGGGCGGGTTTTACTCTTTGCTCATTTTGCAATACTCGACCCAGTTCAACGGCATTACATGCCAAGCTGCGGGTTTTGAAAAAGCGTGCTGCCCATAGCCACTTGTCGATACGGATGGAGGTAGTTAAAGAATTTTTCGTGTTCATTAGTTGCCCTGAAAGCTTTGTTTGTATGCGCCACGCCAACGGGAATTGGGAAGTGCGGATTGATTACAGATAGCGACCTAAGGTCACTAGTCGCATCACACCACGATAAAACCAATACGCCAGCCTATGTTTCAGGCGAGTGCTCCAATGTTGTCTTACCACGCAATGTGGATCAATTTGAACCGCATCTTGCAAGCCTTGTTGTAAGTGTTGATCGAGATTATTCGCGAAATCTTGATCTAGCACCACGATGTTGGCTTCGTGATTAAGAAACAAGCTTAAACCATCAAAATTACTAGATCCAACCGTGGCCCACAGGCCATCAATGACCGCCACTTTGGCGTGCAACTTGGTTTTACGATATTCGTAAATTTTGATACCGGCAGCCAAAAGCTTGGGGTAATACGACTGCGCAACGGCATCTTGCCAGTCAAATTCTCCGACGCCAAGCAGAAGACGTACATCGACTCCTCGTTGCGCAGCACGGATCAGACCGTTACGTATTTTGCGTCCTGGTGCAAAATACGGATTGGCTAGTATTGCTGTGTGGCGGGCGGAGCCGAGCGCCTTCAAATACGCTTTTTGTATAGTGGTTCGATTACGTAGATTGTCGCGTATGACCAGCGCCGCTTGGCTGAGTGTGCCTACATGTCGCTCAAATGGAGCGCGCAAATTCACCGCTAATTTCAATCTTTGCAGCAATTGTAGCTTGCCCATTTTGAGCCACTGCGCACTGATTTCCTTGTGCATGTTTTGTACCAGATCCCCCTTCACTTGGACTGCAAAATCCCAGCGTGGATAAGGGAGTGGGGTATTTTTACCGTCATCTGAACGGCAGTCGTCGATGAGGTTAATGCCGCCAATAAAAGCAGTAGATTGATCAATGACCGCTAATTTTCTATGGGTGCGTGCCAAGCCACGTTTGAACCAAGGATTGAAAATACGGCATTGCACGCCGGTTTGTTGAAAGTCATTTTGTAATTGTTGCGCTCTATGAATGCCGGTACCGATCCAATCGATGATCACTTGCACACATACGCCACGTTGCGCCGCATGCGATAAAGCATCACTAATGGCCTGTGCACTCGGGTCGTCTGCATAGATATAGGTTTCTAAATAGATTTCATGCTGCGCGTAGGCTATTGCTTCTAATAGCGCTGGAAAAAACTGTACGCCAGTATGATGCAATTGCAATTGATTACCATCACAAAAAACCAATTTAGCCATGGTGTAATTGTAAACGGTTAAGTTTTAGATCGACTGCAATGGGGACATGATCGGATAATTGCGACCAAGGTTTGCCGCTCAAAACATGCGCTTGTTCAACCTGGAATCCACGTAGATAGACGCGATCTAAACTAAGCCAAGGTAATCCCGCCGGAAAAGTTCGTGCATGCTTAGATTTGGCTTGAAACAGCGTTTTGACTGAACTTAAAGCGTCGCGCTTAAGCGCCATACTCGGCACTTCATTCTGTTTGTGATTGGCGATGTCAAACGCTTCAATGACACCTAGCTCTTTATATAAAGTGTGGCTCAAACGCTGACTCCAGTCATTAAAATCACCTGCGATAATAAGCGGCTGATTGTGCGGCACATGAGTTTGTATTTGTTGAATTAAGGCTTGAATCTGGCGTCGGCGGCTGGCCGCAAACAGACCCAGATGAATGACGAAGCAATGAGCTTGGACATCATCTAATTGAATTTGCACATGTAAAATGCCGCGCTGTTCGTAGGCATGATCAGATACATCGTGATTGCTAGCCTGCAGTATGGGGAGGCGGCTTAGTAAGGCGTTGCCATGATGGCCGTGCTCATAGACGGCATTCATTCCATAGGCTGATAGGTGGGAGTCTCCTGCTAAAAATTCATGCTGCGCTTGTTCAGGCCAGTTCGCATGTTTTTTTGCATGGTGATCATGTTGTCCTTGAACTTCTTGCAAAAATACCAGATCTGCGTCGAGTAATTTGATAGCTTCTTTTAAGTCGTGAATACGTGCTTTGCGTCCGAACGCGCTAACCCCTTTATGGATATTGTAGGTGGCGATACGTAGTTTCATGATCTTGCCTTTGATGGAACCAGCAGAATTTGACAGCGGTGCTCGGGCATTATCGACGTCGTGATGGTAGCGCTGTGGTAACTGCAAAATTGCTTCCGCATTCGATGCGGAAAAACACAAATCCGCGGCCGCTTGCAGTGGCAACCATTGGTAACGTAAATGCTCTCTTGGTGCTAGTGTAACTGAGGTGTCGCGTGGCACACAAAGTCCAAACACGTATTCTTTGTTTTGCGTCACACCTGGGGCATAACGGTGACGCCAAGTGGGGTAAATTTCATACACATTCGCTAATTCCCAATTGCTCAACATATGATGTTTGGTGTCGATGCCAGTTTCTTCCATTACTTCGCGCTGCGCGGTTAATTCCAATGCTTCATCCAGACTGTCTTTGGAGCCTGTGACCGATTGCCAAAAGCCAGGCTTGTCAGCACGCTCAAGTAATAGGACTTCGAATTCTGGGGTGTGGATAACGACTAAAACAGACTCGGGGATTTTGTATTTGTTACTCATGGTTTGCGCTGGGATGTGCTTGATTTGTTGTGACGGCAGTATGCCATAAATTGAGAAACCGCTTGCTGATGTGTCTAGTGTGATCGAATGTGACTGAATTAAAAAACTCTCAACACAGAGGTAAAGGCATGCCTTTACGGGGCACAGAGAAAGGGAGAGCCTTTGTTTTCCTCTGTGACCTCCTAGTTTTCTCCGTGTCTCTGTGTTGAGGGGTTTTGATTTGATCGTGTTGACACCACAAAACGCCAATAAAAAACGGCAGACTCAGTTCAAACTGAGTCTGCCGTTTTTAAGGTGTCATATCAAATAGGCTTAAGCGACTTTAGGTTCCGCCGCACGCAAACGGATATGCAATTCTTTCAATTGCTTTTCATCGACTTCTGACGGTGCTTGTGTCAATAAGCATTGTGCGCGTTGTGTTTTCGGGAACGCAATCACGTCACGGATCGATTCTGCGCCAGTCATCATCGTCACGATACGATCCAAGCCGAATGCTAAACCACCGTGTGGAGGTGCGCCGTATTGCAAGGCGTCGAGTAAGAAGCCAAATTTCAATTGCGCTTCTTCGTCATTGATCTTCAACGCACGGAATACTTTGCTTTGTACATCAGCGCGGTGGATACGTACTGAGCCGCCACCGAGTTCCCAACCGTTCAAGACCATATCGTAGGCTTTAGCGATACATTTGCCTGGATCAGTTTCCATCAAGTCTTCGTGACCATCTTTTGGTGCAGTGAATGGATGGTGGGTTGCGGTCCAACGATCATTTTCTTCATCATGCTCAAACATCGGGAAATCGATGACCCATAATGGTTTCCATACGTCTTCGAACAAGCCATTTGCTTTACCGAATTCGCTATGACCGATTTTGACGCGCAAAGCGCCAATTGCGTCATTCACGATCTTCGCTTTGTCCGCGCCGAAGAAAATCAAATCGCCATCATTCGCGCCAGTACGAGCGATGATTTCTGCTAATGCTGCGTCATGTAAGTTTTTGACGATAGGTGCTTGCAAGCCATCACGGCCAGCGGCTTTGTCATTGACTTTGATGTACGCTAAACCTTTCGCGCCGTAGATGCGTACGAATTGATCGTAAGCGTCGATTTCAGAACGTGGCATACTGCCGCCGCCTGGTACTAACATACCAACCACGCGGCCGTTGGTCATGTTGGCTGCGTTTGAGAACACTTTGAAATCCACGTCTTTCATGACATCGGTCAAATCGGTGAATTGCAATTTCACGCGCATGTCTGGTTTATCGGAACCATACAAGCCCATGGCTTCTGCAAAGTCCATGACTGGGAATGGGTTTGGCAAATCGATATTCAAGGTGTTTTTGAATACGCCACGGATCATGCCTTCAAACATATCGCGAATTTCTTGTTCGCTCATGAACGACGTTTCGCAATCGATTTGGGTGAATTCTGGTTGACGATCAGCACGTAAATCTTCATCGCGGAAGCACTTCGTGATTTGGTAGTAGCGGTCAAAGTTGGCGACCATCAATAATTGCTTAAACAATTGTGGAGATTGTGGCAAAGCGAAGAAGTTGCCAGCATTGACGCGTGATGGCACCAAATAATCGCGTGCACCTTCTGGTGTGGATTTGGTCAACATCGGTGTTTCGATATCGATAAAGCCGTTTTCATCAAGGAACTTACGCACTTCCATCGCGACTTTGTAACGCAAACGCAAATTGTTTTGCATCTGTGGGCGACGCAAATCCAATACACGGTGTGTCAAACGTGTAGTCTCAGATAAATTGTCGTCATCCAATTGGAACGGTGGGGTGACGGACGCATTTAAAATTTCTAAGTCGTGGCACAAGACTTCGATTTTGCCTGACTTCAAATTATTATTGATGGTGCCGTCGGGGCGATTACGTACGATACCGGTGATGCGCAAGCAGAATTCATTACGCACTGTTTCTGCATTTTTAAAGACTTCAGCGCGATCCGGGTCGCACACCACTTGCACCAAACCTTCGCGGTCGCGCAAATCAATAAAAATAACCCCACCGTGATCACGACGGCGATGCACCCAGCCGCACAGGCTGACGGTTTGGCCGAGGTATGCTTCAGTAGTTAGGCCGCAGTAGTTAGTACGCATGGACATAATTTCTTACCTGTCTTTTTAAAAGTTAATATCTTTGAGTTTAATTGGTTGATCTTGAGATTCGTTCAAGCTGATCTGGCTAGTCTATTGAACAAAGCTAATAGGCAAAACTAGTAAGCAAAACTAATTACAAATTTTATTTTGAGCCGCTGCCGCTTGCTCCGCTACTTCAGGCGCGACAACACCCATAGAAACTACGTATTTCAGTGCCGTATCGACACTCATATCCAGTTCAATCGCATCCTTTTTGGGGATAATCAAAAAATACCCAGATGTTGGGTTAGGGGTAGTCGGTACGTAGACGCTGATGAACTCGCCCTCCAAATGCTTGGCCACCGCACTGCCTGGTTTGCCAGTCAGAAAGGCGATAGTCCAAGAGCCTTCGCGTGGGTATTGTATTAACAGCGCTTTACTAAAAGCGTTACCAGATGAGGAAAACAGGGTGTCTGAAACTTGCTTAACACTGGAATAAATCGAACTAACGATGGGAATATGAGTAAGTAATTTTTCCCACAAACTGACGATGTATTTGCCAATAAAATTTTTGGTCAAAAGTCCGGTGAAAAAGATAATCAAGACGGTGAGCACGGCTCCTAAGCCGGGAATCTTGAAACCGATTAAGGCTTCTGGTCGCCACTGCACTGGTAATAAAAGTAAGGATTGATCCATGGTGCTGATGACAGCATGCAATACCCACGCGGTGATCGCGAGTGGAACAAGTATCAATAAACCAGTAATAAAATATTTACGCATACATCTTGGATCTTTTCTGTTCGATTTGCTTATGCTGCTTTGTTGTCACTGCTGCCGGCGGCGCTGCTAGCTATACTGCTATTAGCTGTACTGCTACTAGCGGCACTTGAAGCGCTGGTCGCCGGTGTTGTGCTGGTCGATGTCTCTGATGTTGTAGAGTCACCACTTTTATCTTCGTTTTTTGCTGTCACGCCTGTCGCAGCCGTATTGCCATTACCGCCACGGAAGTCGGTGACATACCAACCTGAACCTTTTAATTGAAAACCAGCCGCTGTGACTTGTTTTTTGAAGGATGGCTGATTGCATTCAGGGCAAACCGTGAGCGGGTCTTCCGACATTTTTTGCAGCACATCTTTGGCAAAGCCACAGGCATCGCAGCGATAAGCGTAGATAGGCATTTTTATCCTTAGGAAAACTTGTAAAACCCTGAATTATAACGGTTTACAGGCAATTTTTGCAGAATTGCCTGTGGGCTTGAGAATATCCTATAGCACTATGACTATTTGAGTGTTGGCTTGCACCTCTAATTCGGTATTTACTTGGACGTTGTAGCCAGCGTCTAAGAGTGCCTATCAAACTTATTTAATAGGCAAGCTTACCTTTGTATTGGGGGAGTAGCGAACCGAATAACATGCCCGCCAAACTCATTAACACACCGACCAATTGTGGTGGCCAGAATTCTTCGGGTGCATTAATCTCCAGCAAAATCCATGAGCTTAAGCCTAATACGATAGACAAAATCGCACCTTGCCGCGTCGCAGGTTTCCAGTACAGACCAAATGCTAGAGGGATAAACGCGGCGACTAAGGTCACTTTATAAGCGTTTTCGACCATTTTGTAGATACTTGCCTCGGTATTCATTGCAAAATAAGTCACGATGCAAGTAAATACCAATACCACGGCGCGCATCATGAATAAGAATTGCTTATCGCTTTGCGCTGGGAATAAAGGCTTCAAAATATTTTCAGAAAAAGTCACCGATGGGGCGAGCAGGGTGGCACTAGCGCAGCTCTTGATCGCCGACAGCAACGCACCAAAGAACATCACTTGCGCCAATAATGGCATTTTGGTCATGATCAAGGTCGGTAAAATCATCTGGGAATCCGTGCCCATCAATCTTGTCACCATTTCTGGATCAATCAAAGTCGCCGAATACGCTAGGAACATAGGAATGAAAGCGAATAAGAAATACAAACTACCACCGAGCACCGCTGAATTGGCCGCTGCATTTTCTGAATGAGCCGAAGCAACTCGCTGGAACACGTCTTGCTGAGGGATTGAGCCTAACATCATGGTGATCCAAGCGGCGAAGAACCATAGCACTTCGCGTGAGGTTGGTGCTGGCCAGAATTCCATTTTGCCAGCATTGACCGCGTGGGTAATAACGGTGCCTGCACCGCCGACCATGTTGGATACTTCCCAGCCCATGTACAGCATACCTATCATGATAATGATCATTTGCAAGAAATCAGTAATTGCTACCGACCACATACCACCCATCAAGGTGTAGATCAAAACACTACCAGCACCTATCATCATGCCCATATTCATGCTAACTGCACCACCTGAGACCACACTAAATACCAACCCCAGCGCTTTGATTTGAGCGGCAACCCAGCCTAGGTAAGAGACAACGATGCAGAGCGAGACCAAGATTTCGACAGTGCGGCCATATTTTGCTTTGTAGTAGTCGCCTATCGTCAGTAAATTCATTCTGTACAAAGGGCGGGCGAAAAATAACCCGACGAAAATCAAGCATAAGGAAGAACCGAAGGGATCGGCGACTACGCCTTTCAAACCTTCTTTGACAAAGGTAGAGGAGATACCTAGGACAGTTTCAGAACCAAACCAAGTGGCGAATACCGTTGCAGTGACGATATACATAGGCAGTGAACGACCCGCCACCGCAAAATCTTTTGAATTATTGACATAGCGGGCAGCATACAGTCCTATGCCTACAGAAATAATCCAATACAGAACGACCAGCCAAAGCAGAGTATTCATGGGAAAAGTCACATAAAAGGAAAAGAATAAAAATGCCCGCAGAATTTCGCGGGCATTATAAGTCAATATAAAGCAATTAAATAAGTTTTAGATTCTATCCAAATTTTGCTTATTGATTGGTGTCTTGTGACCAACAAGGCGATAAATTTTAGCGCTTGGGCTATTGCGTTGCCATTATTCTCAGGCTTGGATCTAACCCAATTCGCGTTTCAACTTTTTTTCCCAAGCAATCTTCCAATCTATAAATTCATTGGCAGGCATTGCTTGCGCAATAAAGTAACCTTGTGCATCGTCACAGCCCGAATCAGCAATGAAATCCCAGTCTTGCTTGGTTTCTACCCCTTCCGCTACCAAGTTTAAATGGAATATTTTACCTAGCTGGATACTAGAATTTAAGATTGCTCGTGCCGCCTCATCGTCGACGGCCGCATTGACAAACGCGCGATCGATTTTTAGTTCGGTGAAAGGCAGTTGCTTGAGATTTTCCATCGTAGAAAAACCGGTACCAAAATCATCAATGGACAGACCAAAACCTTTGAGCCGAAGGCGGGTCAGGATTTCCAGACTGATGGTGAGATTTTCCATCAGGCGTGGTTCGGTCAATTCTAAAATGAACTGAGAGGGGCGCACGCCAACCGCTTGTAAGATGGATTCAAATTGCTCGGGCAAATCTAATTGATTTAGATTGTCCATTGAGACATTGACCGACAGCTTTAATTGATGCCCTTGTTTGTGCCATTGACGTAACTGCAAAGCGCTTTTTTCTAATAGCATCTTGCTCATGGTATCAATCAGGCCGTGGGATTCTAGACCGGAGACAAACGCGGCGGGACCCAGTAAGCCTCGAATCGGATGGCGCCAGCGTGCCAAGCACTCAGCACCCGTGATGCGTTTGCTGTGTATCGATAGTTTGGGCTGAAAATGTATTTCTAAGCAATTTTCCGCTAAGCCCCTTTCTAATTCATCTAGCGACAACTGAGAAATTCTGGACGATATGGGTAAATGCGCAGGGAGCGCAGCGTGGCGTGCTAGTGCTTCCAGCATGTCCGCGGCGATCAGCGGTTTGCGCAAGGAACCAAGTAAATGTAAGCCATACGCTCGTATCAGGTTTTCGGTTGCTTTGATGACGCTGTGATCGGCCGCGCTCAGAATAATGACGCCGCCACGGTAAGCGTTCTCCGCAGCGATGCGCAAGAAGCTTACGCCATCCATTCCTGGCATGGTCAGATCACAGAGTATGACATCCGGTTGATAGGTACTTAATACTGCCAGTGCATGCGGTCCGTTACTGCAATTAGAGATGCGATGAATGCCTGCTTGGCGTAGCGTAGTGCAGGCAATTTCCATATCAATCGCATCGTCTTCCAACACCAGTACATGTAAATCGGGTTTGAGTTTGATGAGACGATCTACGCTGGGGGCTGCAATCACCGGTGAGGTAGTGATGATGTTTTCTACCTCGACATGTGGGTTGAGATAATGCTGAATCTCTATGTCGATTTGCGTCAACATAGGATGTAGCTGCCGTATTAATTCATCGGCTTGCCCCAATGTTCCAGTGTGCTGTAATTTTTCTAATTGATGGCAGAGTTCGCCGAACTGCATGGCACCCACTGTGCGTGCGCTGGACTTAAGTTTGTGCCCTAGTGAACCGAGTAATGTCAGACTTTGATCTTGTCTGGCTTGGTCGATTTCTTGCATACTGCGTTTTGCAGAATCTAAAAATTTTAGGGCAAATTTTCCGACTTTTTCGGGTGAATTTCCTACCAGTTTTGCGAGTACGTTAAGGTCGATACTGCGTGCATCATTTGGGTGATTGTTTTGCAAAGTATTGTTTCCCTTGTTCGCTTGCGTATTCGCCGCAATGCCAGTAATTCCTGTAATGCCAATTGAGCTAGCGCTATTGTCAGTTTGAGTGACAGCTGAGGCAGTCAATGCGGTTGCCTTGCTCTCGTTTTGCGTTTCTGAATTATTGGTATTTTTCTCCTTGCCATTTGCCGCTTTGTCTATCCAGCGTAATAGCGTGGCATACAGAAGATCAGGTGAAAATGGTTTCGCGATAAAGTCGTTCATACCAACGGCCAAACAATGCATACGATCTTCTTTCATTGCGTTGGCAGTAATCGCGATGATAGGTAGCTTGGTAAATTCCGGAAGTGCTCGAATGTGGCGGGTCGCCTCCAAGCCATCCATGACGGGCATTTGTATGTCCATCAAAATACAGTCAAATTTTTGCGCCTTTTGTTTTACTAAATTCAGCGCTTGCAAGCCATCGGCTGCGAGCACCACGGTACAGTTGGCTGATGCTAGTAGTTCTGCACCAACCTGCTGATTGAATTCATTATCATCGACAAATAAGATATGAATTTCGGGTTTGCTTTGGTTGATAATTTTGAGGCTAGCCAGCGGATTTTGTTGATTCAATTGCCGCGCAATATCTAAGCCTTGTAATTTGCTGGGTGAGAGCATGGCGGTAAACCAAAACAGGCTGCCTTTGCCCAATTGGCTGCTAACGCCTACTTCCCCCCCCATTAGTAAGGCAAGTTGTTTGCTGATTGCCAGCCCTAATCCTGTGCCGCCGAATTTGCGAGTGGTTGAGCTGTCCGCTTGTTCAAACGATTGAAATAATTTGCTTTGTTGTTCAAGGCTCATACCGATACCGGGGTCTTCTACCTCGAAGCGAATTAGCCAGCCACCAGGCAGATCTTGTGCGCGTTTGACACGGATTTTAATTTCACCACGTTCGGTAAATTTAATCGCATTGTTGGTGTAATTAATTAAAATTTGGTTTAATCGATGTGGATCACCATGCATCTGGCGCGGTACATCGGGATCGACTTGTATCTGCAATTGCAATTGGCGACCGGCCACTTTGGTATTCATGATCGTTAGTAACTTTCCCAGCACTTCATCAAGGCTGAAATCGGTACCTTCTATCGTCATTTTGCCCGCTTCAATTTTGGAAAAATCTAAAATATCATCAACGATGTGCAGTAGATGCTGACCAGATAAGTGTATTTTTTGCAGATAGTCGCGTTGCTTGGGATCGGTTGCTGCGGCTAAGGCGAGATAAGTCATACCCATCACACCATTCATTGGTGTTCTGATTTCATGACTCATGTTGGCAATGAAATTGCTTTTCGCCTGATTGGCGGCTTCCGCCAGTTGACGTGCGATGGCCAGTTCCTTAGTGCGACTCTCTACCAGTTCTTCCAGATGATGCCGATGTTTGTCTAGCTCTTCTCCCAATTGTTTTTTCTCATTGATGTCTTCTAGGGTTGAGACAAAATGGGAAATGCTTCCATCACTTTGGCGCAGCGGCGAGATGGTGGCGTATTCCATCGACAAGCTGCCATCTTTACGACGATTAATGAGTTCACCTTTCCAGGTATTCCCGGCACGTACGGTTTTCCATAAGTTGGTAAAAGTCTCTTTCGACGTCATTCCCGAATTTAAAATATTGGGATACTTACCAATCACTTCGGTCTTTTCAAAACCAGATTTACGTAGGAAGGTATCGTTCACATATTCAATCTTGCCGATGACATCAGTGATGATGATGGCCTCGATGCTTTGTTCTACCGCTTGCGATAACTGATTCAAGTGCGCTTCGGCGCTCAGACGCTGGGTGATATCTTGAATTTGGGTTACAAAATTGAGCGGCTTACTTTCTTTGTCCCGCAGCAGAGAGACATTGATTTGTAGCCAGAGTAAATTACCGTTTTTATGGTAATAGCGTTTGTAAATTTCATAGCGTTCTATGGTGCCACCGAGTAGCTCTTGCAGCAGCTGTTTATCGTTTCCGGTGTCGTCTGGATGCGCGTAACGGCGCCAGTCGCTGTGTAGCAATTCGTTTTCTTGATAACCCAACATATCGCACAAAACGCGATTCATGCGTAAAAAATCTCCCTGAAGATTAATTAGAGCCATACCTATGGGAGAGCTGCCAAACGCTTGTTCCATCAAGGCGTGATTGAGTTGACGTTCTTCTTCTTGTTGTTTGCGTTCGGTGATGTCTTGCACCGTGCCTGTCAGACGCGTAATTTTACCCTGCGCATTTTTTTGTTTGCGTCCTGTTTTTGCCCAGATTATGCGTACACTATTATCCGGTAAGAAGATACGGTATTCGAAAGGATCGTAGTCTTCTTTGGTTTCGAACGCTTCTCTGCAAGTCTTAACCACGATGGCCTGATCTTCGGGCAATACGGTGCAGCGTATCATCTCAAATAAATCACCATTGAACTCCTCGGGTTCACGTTGCCAGATGCGTTTCATTTCATCTGACCAGGACAGTTTGTTGGTGGCCGCATCCCAGATCCAATGCCCGACTTGGCTCGATTTTTCAGCTTCTAATAAATCATGCTCGCTCTGTCTTAAGGCTTCGATGGTATTTTTTCTATCCGTAATGTCGCGCATCACGCCGACAAAATGACTTAATTGTCCATGTTCATCGAAGCTCGGAGTGATGCTTAATTCGTTCCAGAAACTGCTACCGTCTTTACGGTAATTGAGAATTTCACCGTTGTAGGCTTGTTTGTTCGCAAGCGCTTCGCGTATCGCCAGCTTAGTGGCCTCACTCGTGAGCGGTCCTTGAATAACTCGGCAGGTTTTACCTATCATTTCTTGACTGCTGTAACCAGTTTGTTGAACGAAGGCGTCGTTGACCGACAGGATAATTTGGTCCGGCGTGGTGATGATGACGCCTTGGGAAATGACTTTTAAGGCGAGGTCACTGATTAACAAACGAGATTCTGCTTCGTATTTGTAAAGCGCCATTTCGACCACGGTGCGTAGTTCTTGGTCCGAAAATGGTTTAATGAGGTAACCAAATCCGTTGGCTTGTGTGCTCCGTTCTAGTTCTTCATCAGAGCGTTGATCACTCAAAAAAATAATGGGGACGGCATGCTGCTTGCGTATCTGTTCAGCGGCGGCGATACCATCAATATCGCCTGGCAATTGTATGCTCATCAGTATCAAATCAGGCTTGAGCTCGCGAGCCAGACGAATCGCTTCCTTGCCATCATTCGCTTGTCCTATGCTTTGATAGCCGTAAAGTTCAATCTTGAGTTGTATGAAAATTTTGACTAACTCATCGTTTTCCACGATCAAAATTTTCGGTTTATTCAAAGAACCCAGCATGGTTAACTCCGCGACGACGTGGACGGGATGGCGAATGCTATAGCGAATGTTGCCTGTTTGATTGGTATTGTACTGTGCAAGATGCTAAAAAGTCACAACAAAGTAGGGCTTGATTCCAGCTTCGTTTTTAACTCGAGGTTCAAGCAATAGCAATGTGTCTGGCGGTAAATGCACTTTGGAAAAATTTTTTACAAAAAGTCAGATCGAGTGGATTCGATCAATGCGTCGCTCCAGCCCCCAGTTTGATATCTTTTGCTTGTGAAATACTGGTCTCTAACAGGCAACGGAGCGCATTTTCCATTTGTTCCAAAGCCATACTTGCTGCGCCGGGATGTGCCGCAGCTTGCTCGGGTAAGTAAGGAATATGGACAAATCCTGCGCGCAAAATATGGGGGTGGGTGTTGGCATAATGCATCAAACCATAGAAAACGTGGTTGCATACATAGGTGCCCGCCGTCTGCGAAACACTGGCGGGAATGCCATTATCTCTTAGATTTTTTACGATAGCTTTAATTGGCAAGGTGCTGAAATAGGCCGCTGGGCCGTCTTCTATGATGCTTTGGTCTATCGGTTGGGCACCCGCATTGTCGGGTATCCTGGCGTCATCAATATTGATAGCGACACGCTCGACGCTGATATCAACGCGACCGCCAGCTTGTCCAACGCAGACTACAATTTCAGCCGGAATCCGCGTGAGTAAGTCGGCCAACATCGTATTTGCTGCGCCGAATTCGCAGGGTAATTGCGCGATGTGAACAGTATGGGTTTGCAGAATTTTTTTGCCTTCGAATAGCTTGACCACTTCCCAAGCCGGATTGGTGGTTTCGTTATTGAAGGGCTCAAACCCTGTGAGTAAGATGTGCGGCATAGCGTAGGCTTATTAGGACAAGGAATTTAGATGACGAATTTAGACGACGAAATTACACAATAAAATACATCAAACCGATATTACAGATTAATACCGCGATGGCGGTTGGGATCTGATACTTAATGACTTGGTATTTGTCTTTGAGTTCCAGTAAAGCAGCAGGAACAATATTAAAGTTCGCCGCCATCGGTGTCATCAAGGTACCGCAGTATCCCGATAGCATACCCATTGCCACCAAGGGTGCTGGATTGGCGTGATGTTGTTGGATCAGGGAGGGTAGCGCAATACCCGCGGCCATGACAGGGAAGGCGGCAAAAGCATTCCCCATAATCATCGTGAATAAGGCCATGCCCAAGCAGTAAATAATAATCAAGGCTAAGCGACTGTCGGGGTTGACCATCAGTGTCACCAGCGTTTGTACCGACACGCCTGTTTTTGCGGCTACAAATACGCCACCTAACATGGCGAGCATGAGCGGCAAAATTAAAGCCCAGCCTATCGCATCGACCAAGCGCCGTGATTCTTGTATCGCTGTGATAGGTGTGCCGCCAGTAATTTTACAGGCATATAAAACGCTGATGATGCAGGCGACGGTCAGGCAGGCGAGCGTCAGGTTTTTAGGATCGAGTAAAGTGTAGTTGCCCCAAACCGCATCTTTGCCAGCAATGCTCAAGATGACCGTAATGATAGGTATACAGATGGCTGGCAAAAATAGTTTGTTGCCGAGGCGCTGTGCAGAAGCGTTCTTGTCGGCATCGACCTTTGCTTTATCTTCAGTTTGGTGTTTGCCACTACCTAAGAGATTAAATCCCGCGAGCAATGCCAAGAGCATGACAATTATGCCGAGTAACTTGTGGGTCAATGTTTTGCCCAGATACATGAGCATCAGATCGCCGAATAAAAATCCTATCCCAAACAAAAACCAGAATAGGGCAGTAGTCATACGTTTGGGATTGCTACGATCGCGCAAACTCATCCAAGCGATCGACATCAGAATGACACCAATCAGATAGAAAATAAGATTGATGCTGATTAAAACCTGAGGTGTATTCATGATACTTGCCCGCCATTAGTCATCGTTTGTGAGCTTTGCTGTGCGATTGATTGTGCTCTGTAATCAGCAATTTCACGCGCGATTTTTGCATCTAAAAATGACAAACGAATCAAGTGTATGATCAAGGCACAAAGCCCAGTGGGAATCGCCCATAGTCCTATGTGCAGTGGCTCCACATTCGTAATACCGTTTTCTTTGAGAAAACCACTCATGAGTAAGACCGCACCAAAAGCGATGAAAATGTCTTCACCAAAAAATAGAGCAACATTATCGCAAGCCGCGGCGTGGGCAGCGATACGGTCGCGCAGCGCTTCAGGTAAGTCACCATATTGACTAATCGCAGCACCTTCCGCCATTGGAAATAGCAATGGGCGCACCGTTTGAGCCTGGCCGCCAAGACTGATTAAACCTAGAGAGCAGGTGAACTGGCGAACCACCATGTACAACATCAAGATACGTCCAGTCGTTGCGCTACGAATGCTGGCAACCCAGTTTTGTGCTCTCTCTTTGAGGCCGAATTTTTCTAATAAAGCGATGATAGGTAAAATCAATACGATACTGGCAAGCTGACGGCTATTCATAAATTTTTCACCGAAGGTTTCGAGCAATAGACCGAAATCCATGCCCACCGCCAAGCCTGTGGCTAATCCCGCACTGACCACAACCAACAAGGGATTAAATTTTAAAGCGAAACCCAGCACAATAATGGGAATGCCGACCAAGGGAAGTAAAGTTGCCAAGTCCATCTGTGTCTCCGTTAATGTTTTTTTGATTGTTATTGTTAGATCGTTTTTTGATTGTTGTTATTTGGTTTTCTAAGATGTGCAAGCCGGACGTCTGACTTGTATGCCGCGTTCATCAAAAGCGCGTCTTAACGCCTGTATCGTCGCCAGTGCACGACTACCATCGCCATGCACACAGATCGTATCTGCTTGTACCTTAATAATTGATCCGTCATCGCAATACAACTGCTGACTTTCTATCAGTTGCAGGCTTTGAGCTACCGCTTCTTTGGTATTCTCTATACATGCATCTGGTTGTGAGCGTGGTACAAGGCTGCCATCTCGCCGATAACGCCGATCCGCAAATGCTTCGCTAATGACGTGCAATCCAGCAGCTTGTGCGCGTGCGACGATAGGACTACCCGCCAATGCGACCAAGCTGAGCTGTGGAGCGATTTCTTGCATGACTTGGATAACGATGTCCGCCAGAACTGGATCGAAAGCAGCTTGATTGTATAAAGCCCCGTGCGGCTTTATGTGTTGTAGTTGCGCCCCCTGTTCTGCCGTAATTCGCATCAAGGTGATTATTTGATCACGCAAATCTTGTGCTAGGTGATCATAGGGCGGCGCTTGAATTTTTCGCCCAAAATTTTCTTTGTCTGCAAAGCTGGGGTGAGCGCCAATAGCGACACCATATTGTTGCGCGAGCTGTACCGCGACACGCATACTGTCTTCATCACCAGCATGCCCACCGCAAGCGATATTGGCTGAGCTGACCAGCGCTAGTATTTGCTCGTCACAACTGGCGCCTTCGCCTAGATCGGCATTTAAGTCGATAGCACCTTGGTATGCAGAGTGTGCATGTGGATTTGTATGTAAATTTGTATGTCGTTCAGGCATGAATAATCCAATCAATCCTAGCGAATTCTTTGCGCCATTTTTCTTGCGCCAAAATAGCAGTATCTTTATCGACAGGAATAAAACAAAAACTGTGACCAGGTGGTGTTTGCGCTACTTTCCACAAATCGGCTTCAATGACGCAAGCAATTTTCGGATAGCCACCGGTTGTCTGCGCATCGGCTAATAAGATGATGGGCTGGCCATTGGGCGGCACCTGCACTACGCCAGGGAAAACGCCGTGCGATAAAAAGTCTTTCGATATAGTGCGTTGCAAAGCTTGACCTTGCAAGCGGCAGCCCATGCGATTACTTTGTGGACTGAGTTTCCATGCTTGCTGCCAAAACTGTTGGCGTGCGGCGGGACTGAATTGTTCGTATTCGGGACCGGGAATGGCGCGAACCTCAGGAGACCAGATGCGTTGTTGTACGCCTAGAGATTTTTGTAAATGTTGGGCAGGGCCTAATTCGAGTTGATCACCCACTTTTAAAGCGCGTCCTAGATAACCACCGAAACCAGCTTGCAAATCAGTCGAACGCGATCCTAATACTTGGGGAACGGCGATGCCACCATCAAATCCTAGATAAGCTCGTGCTTCTTTGAGTGCGCCGGATAAGCGCAGAATCTGACCCGCTTTGGCAAAGTGGCGCCATGCTTTGGGAACCGCTACTGTGTCGAGTTGTGCTGCAAAATTGGCGCCGCCTATGGCAAACCAAGTATCGCGTTGAAATTGAATTTCTACAGGGCCGATAACGATTTCCAGACCTGCACAGCAGAGCGTATTACCCACTAATTTATTCGCGAGCATCAAGGAGTAGGTATCAAGTGCGCCGCTTTGATTAATTCCTAAGTGTCGCTGACCATAGCGCCCTACATCTTGTACTGAGCTTTGTATGCCGGCTTTGAGTATCCGTATCCGATTTACTTTGGCATGTTCGCTACCTGAGTCGGAAGTGTTGGCTGGGGAAGGTGAATGCGTCGTCGTCATTGTTCAGCTCCCTCACTCGTCGGATTGACAGAGCTGAATATGCTCAGCAACAAAACGAACCGTGTCACCTGGTTGCAATAAGGTGGGATTGTTTTGTTGCGGATCAAAAAGTGTAAGTGTCGTATGACCAATCAATTGCCAGCCGCCGGGGCTAGCCGCAGGATAGATGCCAGTTTGACGACCACCGATTCCTACTGATCCTGCGGGTACACGTAAGCGCGGTTCCGCCCGTCTAGGGGTTGTAAGATTATCGGGTAATCCACCAAGATAAGCAAAGCCCGGTTGAAAGCCTAAAAAATAGACAACGTAGTTAGCGGCGCAATGTTGCTTCACCACGTCTTCAACAGATAATTGACAATGCTCCGCGACCAAGGCCAAGTCTGGTCCAGCATCGCCACCGTAATGTACGGGAATGATGACTTCGCGCCCACCCTGAAATTGATCTTTGCTACGTTGAAATAGATCTTTCAAAGTGATCAAAATTTCCTCGCCAGAATACCGCAGCGGATCAAATATTGCCGTCAGATTATTCATGCCGGGCACGATGTCGATACAGAGACCGAGATCTCTCATTTGCTGCGCCACATGCCATATTTTTTTCTGGCAAATTAGATCTATTTTGTCCGAGCGCGCTTGCATGACGACAGCACGTTCGCCCAGACAATAATAAGACATGGATGGCGCAGACATCGTTATGGACGATTTAAGTTAAGGTGTTCATTTTGAACCTTTGAAACCTTTAGTGCCGAGGTTTACCAGCGGAAGCCAACTTTGACGCTAATCGTATCGTTGTCGCCAGTACGATCCAACTCTGCGCCTAAGTTGACTAATCCAAGATTGGCGTTAATCCCAGCGAAAAGTTTATTCGCTGTTGGAGACACTTTTTGTAAGCCGCCCACATTCGGTGTTACCGCGCCCCAGACTCGTCCGATTCCCACATAGGGAGTGAACATGACGAAACCCTTAGAGGCTAGCAGTTCTACGCTTTTGGTGTTTGAACTCAATTGGCTGACGCCTGATAATTTCGTGTAAGCCCCACGTATCGATACGGCAGGAATTGCAACGCCACCTTCGATTAAGGCATAGCGTGCTTCGGCGCCGAATAATTTAATATCAGAATCAGGCACTGCGCTAAGTGATGCGCCGACATCGATATTGAAAGGCAAACCTTTGTGCACATGAATTTTAGGGATATACAAGCTTGAGACATCCGCGCCAGCTTTTTTCCAAACCGCACTATTGTCTAGTTGGGTGGAGCTCAGTTCTCCTCCAATATCAAAGCCGGTGATGCCTAGTGGTGTTGCTGGCGTGACGGCCTTATAGCTACTAACCGCAGTCAAATCTGTCGCGAGTTTATGGAATTCGCTTTGATTTAAGTTTTTTAATTGAGTGAATTTAGTATCGGCAATCGCTGGTGTGGCGACACCAGCGATGAGGCTAGTGATTAAGCAAATGTAAGCGGATTTAAAACTCTGTTGAGCGATCATTGTTACTCCAAATGTGAATGTCATTCGCTTGCGCATTGGCGTTTGAGTGCTATTGGCGCATGCGACAAGCTAGGTAAAATAAGAATTTTACTCCGGGCTGGGGAATCCACCTAATTACTGGTTATTACAAAGTTCAAATACCTGAGATTTACTCGGGATGATGACGTCAGTGTGACCTGCTCCCTTGAGATGCTTTGCAAAAATATGCATCACATCTTCTTCACCGTGAACTAAGAAAGTTTTTTTCGCATGAGTGTGTTGGTGCCAGGCGAGTAATTCATCTCTATCCGCATGGGCGGAAAATCCATTGATGGTGTAGATGTTGGCGTTCACCGAAATGTCTTCTCCCAGAAAATACACACTTCGCGCTCCATCAATAATTTTGCGCGCCAAAGTTCCTTTTGCTGCAAAGCCGACGAATACGATACTGGCATTTTTGCGCCACAGATGATGTTTCAGGTGATGACGCACCCGTCCTCCGGTACACATGCCCGAACCTGCCAGTATGACCGCACCACCATTGATACGATTGATCGCCATGCTGTCTGCCAGATCGCGCGTGATATGCAAATTAGATAAATGAAATGGATCTCTGCCTTGCTTAAATAGACTGGCGCTTTCTTCGTCATAACATTCGGGGTGATGACGAAAAATTTCAGTTGCCGAGATAGCCATCGGTGAATCTAAAAAAACGTGCATAGCGGCCGGTAGGATGCCTCGCTCCACGCCTTCGCGTAAATACCAAAGGATTTCTTGCGCACGTTCTAAGGCGAAAGTAGGAATGATGACATTGCCACCATGTGCGAACGTCGTATGTATGGCTTGGTATAACTCTGCGACCGAATCGTCCAGTGAGCGATGTAAGCGATCACCATAGGTCGTCTCCATGACGACCACATCCGCTTTGGGCGGTGGTGCAGGATCGCGTAAAATTTTTCTGCCATTACTACCCAAATCGCCGGAAAACAAAACACGACAATGTTTGCCTTCTTCTTTTAAATCTAAATACACGCAAGCCGAGCCTAAAATATGACCTGCCTCATAGAAGGTGACAGTGATTCCGGGAGCGATGTGGATGCCGTGTTCATACTGTGCTTCGCGCCCAAAATAGTCAAAACAACGAGTTGCGTCGTACAGCGTGTATAAAGCTTCAGGCGGTTCGGCATCGCTGTGTCGCGCAAATTTTTTGGCTTGAAATTTCGCTTCAGATTCTTGTAAATGGGCCGAGTCCAGCAAGACCAAACGCGCTAAATCTTTGGTTGCGGCGGTAGCAATAATCTCTCCACGAAAACCACGCTTCACTAATAAAGGCAAGCGTCCGCAATGATCGAGATGAGCGTGAGTCAATAAGACATAGTCGATTTCGCTGGCAGCAAATCCGAAATCTTCTGCGTTCTCTTCGGATAAATCGCGGCCTCCTTGGAACATTCCGCAGTCGATTAAAATTTTTTTACCCGCACATTGAATCAAGTGGCAAGAGCCTGTGACATCTTGATCTGCACCATGAAATGAAATCCTCATTACGTCTCCTCATTGGTTTGTATTGCTGTTCGAGTGTAGTACGGTTTTTCATCGATGGTCTTAATCTGGCGCAGAGAAATCGACGCTAGGAGGGGGCTTATTGGCAACCTATTGGTAACTTATTGGCCAGCGCCTGCTGGCGCAAGTTGTGTAAACTTGCACCAGGTGTAATTAGATTGCCATCGTATCTAAGCTCGATTAATGCGGGCAGATTTTGCTCACGCGTGTGCGCCAAAGCGCGGCTTAAAGCGGGGGCGAAGTCGTCGGTTTTTTCTACTACTTCGCCAGACGCGCCGTAGGCTCGTGCTAATGCAGCGAAATCAGGATTGTGTAATTGTGTACCCGATACCCTGCCAGGAAATGTTTTTTCCTGATGCATACGTATGGTGCCGTACATGCCGTTATTGAATACCAAAATAATTACCCCCGCTTGGTATTGCACCGCAGTCGCCAGTTCTTGTCCATTCATCAGATATTCGCCATCGCCTGCAAAGACCACTACCGTGCGCTCGGGTTGCACGATTTTGGCGGCAATCGCGGACGGCATGCTATAGCCCATGGCACCTGAGGTCGGTGCCAATTGAGTACGGAAACCACCATATTGAAAGTAGCGATGTGCCCATGTGGCGTAATTGCCTGCGCCATTAGTGATAATGGTGTCGGCGGGACAGGCTTGCTGCAAATGACGGACAAGCTGCCATAAATTGAGCGGGGCTTGTTCTTGCGCGAAGATTGCGGGTTCGGTTTGCCAAGCAAGTAATTCGGATTTTGCATCGCTGACGGTGTGGTGCCAAGCATCGCTGTTGACGGGTTCCATTTGACTTAAAACCTCGGCGATTTGTGGCATACCGCTATTAATCATTAATTCGCCTTGATAAACCCGACCTAGTTCCAGCGCATCGCTGTGTATGTGTATGAGTTTTTGTTTGGGAACGGGCGTTTCCAACAAGCTATAGCCGCTGGTGGTCATTTCGCCTAAGCGCGGTCCTATCGCTAAGATCAAATCGGCGTCTTTAATGCGTTGTGCTAATTTGGGATTAATTCCGATACCAATATCGCCTATGTAATTGGGGTGGGTATTCGCTAGCAAATCTTGAAATCGGAAAGCGCAGCCTGTAGGTAAGTGATTGGCTTCGATAAACTGCGCGATGTGGCTACAGGCTGCTTGATTCCAGCCGCCGCCACCTAAGATCACGACGGGTCGTTTTGCCTCTGCCAAATAATTTCTGATGAGTGCTGTTTGTGCAATTGACGGTGCGGCTTGAATCGCAGTGTAGGCACGGGTATCGGCAACGCTGGCTTGCGCCGACAAACAGTCTTCGGGTAGCGCTAATACGACTGGCCCTGGACGACCGCTAGTGGCGACTTGAAACGCATGGGCAATGTATTCGGGAATGCGGTCGGCACGATCAATTTGCGCCACCCATTTCGCCATCGTGCCATACATACGACGGTAATCGATTTCTTGGAAGGCTTCGCGTTCGACAAAATCATTACCAACTTGACCAATGAATAAGATCATCGGCGTCGAATCTTGTTGCGCCGTGTGGACACCTATTGCAGCATTGGTCGCGCCCGGGCCACGTGTGACAAAGCATATTCCGGGTTTACCGGTCAATTTACCGTAGGCTTCTGCCATAAAAGCGGAGCCGCCTTCCTGGCGGTTGATAATAAAACGGATAGGGCTATCATGTAAGGCGTCGAGCACGGGCAAATAGCTCTCACCAGGTACGCCAAAAATAAATTCGACACCATGCACCTGCAAGGCGTCGACCACCAATTGACCACCAGATCGAACACCAGATCGAGAAGTAGATTTTGTTATTGACATAAGGTATATAGGGTAAAGGTGTTGGAACTAGCAGGCGCATAGCCTTAAAAGCGATACGCTAACAGAAATAGGGTGCTCAGCCAAATGCGCTACGGACAGAGCGATCTAGAGTGAGCGTCGATGTAGGATTGTGTTATTTTGATATTTTTGGAGGATGCACTCCAAAACTCTACTTTTCATTATCAATTGCTTGCGTGTAGTGGGGTTTTTCACTATCTTTTATTGGTGGAAAAACACAGCCATTCAAAAAAATTTTGAAATGGTATTTATAAAATCTAGGAGACACCATGAACTTTATATCAATGACCAAGCATCGCTTGGCGCAACGAATAGCATTGCTCAGCCTTGCTTGCGCCGCTTTCTTAACTACTCCTGCTTTGGCTGACACGGTGGTGTCTGGCGTCAAGCTTGAGGATACGGTGCAAGTTGGCACACAAGCCCTGAAATTAAATGGCGCAGGTGTTCGATATAAGGTGTTTTTTAAAGTTTATGTGGCCGCCCTTTATTTGCCCGAATTGAAATCGACCACTCCTGACGTATTGGGCCTGCCTGGCGCTAAACGCGTCACTTTGGTGATGATGCGCGACTTGAGTAATGATGATTTGGGACAGCGTTTTATGGATGGCTTAAAAAACAATCTTGATATTGCTGAACGTTCAAAACTAGTGAAACCGATGATCACCTTTGGGCAGATGTTTTCGCTGGTGCCGGTACTGAAGAAGGGCGATATTTTGACTTTCGACTGGATACCTGGCACAGGCATTGTTTGCCAGTTTAATGGCCAGAAAGTCGGTGAAACAATTAATGATCCAGCGTTTTATAACGCGGTGTTAAAAATCTGGATAGGTAATGTCCCGGCAGACGAATCTTTGAAGCAAAAGATGTTGAATGCAAAAAGCTAGGACCACGAAAAACTAGTACAATAGCGCCCGAAGCAGGCCAGACAATCGCTGGTTGCCGTGTTCGCACGGTGACGGGAGGAAGGTCCGGACTCCATAGAGCAGGGTGACGGCTAACGGCCGTACGTTGAAAGCCAAGGCGCAAGCTGAGGTATAAGGCGAGGAATAGGGCCACAGAGACGAGTCTTTGGGGAGTAGCGGGCGTAAGTCTATGCTAAACCACAAAGGGTGAAACGCGGTAACCTCCACTCGGAGCAATTTCAAATAGGCACGCGTTGAGGTGGCTCGCTGAGCGTGCGGGTAGAAAGCTTGAGCGGTGGAGCAATCCATCGCCTAGAGGAATGATTGTCATAGCGCGATGTAGCAATGCAAAGCGCCGTAACAGAATCCGGCCTACCGGCCTGCTTCAATTTTCACTCGATCAGATTGCTAGAAAATCTGATTTGATCCAAGACGGGGAGATAAACAGCGCCCACAAATTCCATTCCATTGATCAGCGAGTTAGTTCAAGCCAGTTTCAATTGATACGCTTTAGATGTAGTTGCTACTCAGTTTCTTCCTTAGTTTCTTAAACACGCGGCGCGCCCTTCCTCTATCTCAGTAATTTCAGTTATCTCAGTTTCCGATACCGTAATCATCGCTAGTCAATCGTTAGTTGCTAAGCTTTTACGACGGCATGTCACATGTTTTGTTGGTACTCTGTAAATGCGGTGATACACTTGCTCGGATATTGATTGGATATTTGCTGGATATTCTGATGATTTTTGATTCTGAGATTCTATCCGCATAGAACTGGCTGACAGTCAGATGTAGTCTACATTGGCTGAGGAAGAGGTGAAGCATGGCGTCTAAAGATAAGAAAAAACAAGAAGCGTGGGAAGTCCCGATTTGGGCGCTTTTGTTTTGTGTCTTATTAATCGTCTCGGTCATCGTTGCGCAAACTTGGTGGGCTATCGCTCAGGATAAAAGTCTGACTTTAAGTGCGGCCACTCGCAATAGTTTATTGAGCGTCAGAATTTTAGAGGAACATGCTAACCGCGCTTTGAACGACGCATCTCGAGCGGTTGTTGCAATCGGTGAAGAGTTGCAAACGAAGAGCGACACTTTTTTAAAAGATGAAGCTCAGGCGCGTCAGATTTTGAGTAGTCAACGACGAGATTCTCAGTTTATTTATGCTCTGTCTTTAATTGACACACGTGGCATGCTGTGGGCGTCTTCTTTGCGTTTCTCCGTGGAAGTACAAGATATGTCCAGTCAGGCGCATATCGTGGAGTTAACTAAGGCTGCCAATGCGTATCAACGCAATGTCGTGATCGGTAAGCCATTTTCTGTGAAAAAAACCAATCAACAGGTTTTACCCTTAGCTAGAAATTTGTTCGACGCCAATGGACGCCCCATTGGACAAGTACAGGCAGATATTAGTCTGAGTTATTTTCAAGAATTTTATGAACGTGTTGCCAAAGACGCAGGCGCAAAAATCTCTCTCTATGATAAAGAGGGGCAATTGATCGTGCAGGCCGGACAGGTCGCAGGCATGGCACCAAATCAAACTCGAAATCAGACACAGAATCAAAAAATTGATAGTGCCATTGCGCAAAGCGTGCAGGATAGCTTTGCCGAAAATGGGCGGGTAGAAAGTGCTTTGCAAAGTCCCGATCAGTTAATGACTTACACCTATTTGAAAATGAATGATTTTCCCTTAGCGGTGGTGTTTAGTCGTGATCTGGATACTGTGTTGTTGGAATGGCGTAAGCGCTTGGAACAAAAAATATTGATCGCCTCAATTTCCATTAGTTTTACCTTATTACTGGCGTATTTGTTATATCGCAAAGTCACTAGCTTGCGCCTCTCACGTGAAAAATTGAGTGAGAGTGAACGCCGCTACCGTATGCTGTTTCAGGACGCGCAAGACGGCATTTTATTGATAGACAAATCGTATAACTTTGTTGATGGTAATCAGAACGCTTTGGAAATGTTGGCGGTCGATAGTAAAGATGATTTCGTGCTCTTGGACATTAGCGAGTTTTCTGCTGACTTGCGTTATACGCAGCCTACAGTCGCCGCCAAGAAGGCAGAGGCGATTAAGAAATTTGTCGATTTAGCGTTTAAAGGGAAAGTGCAAAAATTTGAATGGATTGCCCACAGACGCGGTAAAGATTGGTATAGCGAAGTGACTTTGAGTCGGGTCAAAATCTCGGCTGAAGCCATGGTGTTTTGTGTGATGCGTGATATCTCCTTGCGCAAACATGCTGAGCGTTTGCTACAAGGGCAAAATCAATTATTGCAATTGATCGGTAGTAGTGAAAGTCTGGAATCGATATTGGTCGACACCTGTCATTTCGTGGAACGTAATAATCCACATTGGCATTGTGGCGTACAGTTATTGACCGTCGATCAAAAAGTATTTACCCAAACCATAGGTCATCACTTTCCTGAAATCTTACGCCGTCAGCTCACCGAAGCGCCCGTGTGTTATGGCAATGGCGTTTGGAGCGAAGCGGTGATTGATGTGGTTCCAGTTTGGACGCAAGACATACCTCGTTCTCCTTCTATGGAATTTATTGCCCAACGTAAGTTGTTGGCGAATTATGCTGCGGTAGGCTCATGGCCCATCATGGGGAAAACTGGTTTGGTCCTAGGAACCTTCACTTTATTTTCAGAATCTACCGTTGCTTTGAGCAATGAAGATTTAAGTTTGATTAGTATCGCTACTGATGTATCGAGTATCGCCATTGAAGGTAAGCGCGCGGAAGAAAAAGCGATACGTTTGGCGCACTATGATGACATCACTAAATTACCGAATCGCTTTTTGTTCAGTCAGTATTTATCGAAAGCCTTAATTTATGCGGATGACACCGATGGTAGTTTAGCGGTGCTCTTGCTCGATCTAGATAGATTTAAAGCGATCAACGATAGTTTTGATCATGATGAAGGGGACAATGTTTTACGCAAGGTTGCCGAGCGTCTCAAGGCCAGTTTGTCGGAGTCCGATACGATAGCCAGAGTGGGCGGCGATGAGTTTATGTTGTTGCTTGATCGGTATAAAACGCCGCGTGAACTAACCGATATCGCCGACAAGCTATTGCAAGCGGTTGCCACACCATTTGAGATCAATGGGCAAGAATTGCAGATCAGTGCGAGTATTGGTATTGCGGTATTTTCACAAGATGGTACTGATGCTCAAGTGCTGATGAAAAATGCAGAGATAGCGATGTATCGCGCCAAACACAATGGTAAGAATAATTACCAATTCTATGATGCGCACATGAACGTTCACACCATAGAGCGTTTGGCGTTTGAGGCACAACTGCGACGCGCTTTAGATAATCGTGAATTCTTGGTGTATTACCAGCCTAAAGTGTGTGTTACCACAGGTAAAATCCTTGGTGCCGAAGCTTTGGTACGCTGGAATCATCCCGAAAACGGCATTATTTTGCCCGCACAATTTATTACTCTCGCCGAGGAAGCTGGACTGGTGGGTCGTATGGGAATGCAAGTGTTAGATATGGTATGCCGTGACATCGTGCATTTTAAAAGTATGAATAGTGAATTTGGACGAGTGGCAATTAATTTGTCGGGGGCGCAATTTAATGATGATTTTCTTTTAGATGAATTGCAGAAGGTAATCGATTTTTGGCAAGTGCAACCACGCGATATTGAATTTGAAATTACCGAGAGCATGGTCATGAATAATCACGAACGTGCCATACAACATATGGATGGTTTAAATGCGGCTGGTTACACTTTATCTATCGACGATTTTGGCACTGGCTACTCATCTCTAGCATATTTAAAACGCTTCCCTGTCAATAGCTTGAAAATTGACCGATCTTTCATTCAAGATATGCCGGGAGATTCAAACGACACTGCCATTGTGTTGGCTATTGTGGCGATGGCTAAGACTTTAGGTCTAAAAGTGGTCGCAGAAGGCGTGGAAAATGCGACTCAATTGGAGACACTCGTATCGTGTCAATGTGACGAATATCAGGGATTTTATTTTTCAAAAGCGGTTCCCGCCGATGCTTTTGTCGCGTTGCTAGAACGTTCTGCGCTGCATTGAACGCAGGCTAGCTAGTAAGGAGTGTTAAGTTAGCATGGGCAAGAAATAAATACTATTCAGGCGCTTGCGATACAGCGCATATAGGCTTGCTCTAAGGTTTCAGCCTCATATTGTTGACGGCAAGCTTGCGGGCTACCGACGAAGCGCAATTGGCCTTCATGTAGAATCGCCATACGATCACAAATGCCTTCCACATCAGCTAAGGCGTGTGAGCTGAAAAACAGCGTACCATTTTGCTCACGCAATGCCTGTAGCCGTGCCCGCAACAAGGCGCGCGCTTTAGGATCGAGACCACTCATAGGTTCATCTAATACATAGAGTTTTTTTTGTGCCAAAAAGCAGGCCGCCAGGCCGAGTTTTTGAGTCATGCCTTTGGAGTAAGACCGGACGGGTTTGCTCAAAGCGGACAGGTCTAAATCGAGTTCATGTAGAGCTTGCTCGGCTGTCTCGGCTTGATACCTCATATTTTGTAAGCGCAGCATGTAAGTCAAAAAATCTTTACCGGTCAAATAATACGGCGGCATAAAACGTTCCGGCAAAAAGGCCAAAGACTCTCGTGCTTGGGTTAATCGGTTACTAACGCCGAAGATTTCTATACTGCCCTGATCGATAGCGCAAAAATCTAGCAAACACTTGAGTAATGTCGTTTTGCCTGCACCATTCATGCCAACCAAGCCAAAAAACTCACCTTGCGCGATCTCAAGATTAATTGATTTTAAGACCGTTTTTTTGTCGTAGTTTTTAATAACTTGTTGTAGGTGGATGGCAGTATTAGACATGGTATGAACGACAAGAAGAATTGACCGTAGCATCATAGCATCATAGTCATAATGATTGCTGCTATGTAAGCACTAGGGCCTGTTGATATATATTTTAGGTAAAGTTGGGGTAACAGCTTCGAGCAAACGTAAAAAAAGCCGGAAAATTTTCCGGCTTTTTTATTCTAGCTAGTAAGACTTATTGCAGACGACGGCACATAGTCCATGTCGTTGCTAATGTTTCGTTATAAGGGGTTGCAGCTGGTGCTGCAGCAGTAGGTGCCAAAGGTGCTGCGCCTGCTGCACCACGTGCGTCACCAGTGTTGTTCGCTGCGGCTGCACCATCAATAATTGTATCAACACCAAGAGCCTGCTTATGGGTCAGTGCAGAAACACAAATAGAAGGACCTTGCAATGCGTAAGGTGTGACACTAGCCCCCATCAAGCCGCCAGTGCCTGCACGTGGCAAGGCAGCAACGCCAGTTGCAGTTGAATCGCCAGTTAAGAAGCCTGACGCACGTAAGAATTGCCACATTGCTGCTTGTTCAGCCGCTGCGTTAGTGAATGTCTGTGCCTGTGCCATGACTAAAGTGCCGTCACCATTGCCGCCTGCTGCACCGACGTTCCAACCACGTCCGGTCGCTACGGCATTGGTTTCATCGCCAGGCAAAGCGCGGTAACGATCAAAATAACCTGTGAATGCAGTAGATACGCCGCGCATATCAGTAACAACTGATTTAATGCGAGAGTTTTCTATCATTTCTTGGCCTTTTAACACGCCACCTAGCAATAAGCCGATGATGACCAGAACGATAGCGATTTCGATCAAGGTAAAACCTGATTGTTGAGATTTGATTTGTTTCATACACACTCCAAAATTAATACAATAAACACCGATAAAACCGAAATAAAACGATAAGACACCAACTAATACAATTTACAGAGTCTAAGTTACCACAAAGAAAAATTGGCGCAAGATGTCTAATTTATTTACATGCGGCAATGTTTATGATGGTTTAACTATTTAAAGTATCTTGAGAAAGATTATTTAAATTTTTAATTTGATAAATGCACTTATTAAAATTACTTGAAAATATAGCTTCAATTTGGGCCTTCTCGATTGATGTCACCGCCGAATTTTTTTGGTAGCTGTAGCGTAAATGAAAGCTGTTGATATGCGTTGTGGCTTACCGTCAAGTTGGCACCGCAGCTTTCTAGTAAATGTTTTGCTTGATATAAACCTATGCCAAGGCCATGTGGGCTCATACTCCAAAATGGCTCAAACAATCGTTCTATCTGTGGCATAGCGGGTGTGTCGTCGGAGCTGATGGTGATGCTGACCTCTGCTGAAGATTCCGTTACCTTGATTTTTACTAGCGGTTTGACGCCACCAAGACGCAAGTGGATATCGCTGTAATTTTTTAGAATGTTTTCTAAGGCACCTTCCAGATTGGTTTCCGCGATATCAATCGCGGCAGATCCGCTTACTTCCGCATTGAGCTGATATAGATCGATCAGCGAGTTTAATAGTTGAGGTACATCGACAGTTCGTATGACTTCATTTTGGGCCTGCCCTAAGGTCAGTGTTTGTACAATACGGTCAGCACGTTGTCGCATGAGCGGCGCGGCGGTACGCAAATAGTTTAAGACTTGTAATTCTTTGCCTTGTGGTACGTCGGCCAATTGATCGGCCATCAGTTGAATAAACTGCGCCACATTTTTCATATCGTGTTGCAAGAATAATGTGAGTTTGGACATTTGCGCCAAGGTCGCATCGACGGCACCGGCTTTAATCCACATATCACTGCGTAACAGTAATAAAAATGTTTCTATCAAGGTCGCATCAAAGTATTTTTTTTCGCCGCGATGGCTTTGAAAAAACGCTATGCTTAAGTGCATTTCACCTATATGTATTTCTTGTTTGATGGACTTGCCTTGACGGATACCTTCTTCTGCTTGAATCAAGACCCCAAACCAGTCAAATTGCCAGCGTATGCCAATCAGCCCCGCGCTCTTTAATAAGGGCCAGGCATGTTGCAAGAACGCTGGTGCATCGAATTTGTGTTCTTCATTGAGGCGTATCAGTGCCAGATTGTGATTGCTCGCGCTACGTGCTTGCCACCATAAGTACGCCAGTACCAAACCTATCGTGGCACCGATGACAATGAGCAGAGGGTAGAGCAGATTAAGCATCGCGCTCGATACCGAATTTTTTTAAAAAATAGTAAATATTCTCGCGCTTCACGCCAAGACGTTTGGCGCTTTGGTTGACATTGAATCCCGTCTCTTTCAGGATTTGACGTACCAGACGTTCTTCCGCATCAACTCGCACACCTTTCAGCCCATCACTGATTTGCGCATTGATTGCGATTCGGGTAATGCCTTGTGCGCCTAATTCACGCTCCTTCTGTAAAAATAATTCAGCACGCCGCACGGCTCTTAATATCGCGTCCGCACTGGCAGGTTTGGCTAAAAAATCAAAGGCGCCTTCACGTATCGCAGCCAACGCGGCTGCTTCTTGATCTTGCCCTGTTAACACGATGACTTTGACTGGCAAAATCGCGTCCTGTATCGCCTGTAGTGTGGCGATGCCTTCGCTTATTTCGTGCGCATGTGGCGGCAAACCGAGATCAAGAACGACGACCGCGATATCGTTTGCTTCCGCTAATGCACGGAGTGCTGCGTCACGCGAATCGGCTTCGCTCACACGATAGTCAGAAAGCTCCAGAACGCCTCTGAGCATCATGCGCAATGCGGCATCATCATCGACAACCAGCAGGTGAGTCGCGTGCCTTGTATTCATGGTTTTTTTACTTTATTGGCCAAGCTAGTTTCAAGCGCCGCCAAACGTTGTTCAAGGAATTTGAATTCATGCGGATCGCTGATTTGTCCACTTTGCAATAAGCCGCCCAGTAAAATTTTAGCGCGCTCTAATTCATTCATATCTTCTAATAAAAATATCTCCATTTGCTTGGCCCAGCTCGGCACCTCTGGGGCAGTTGCATAAAGGCGAATTGCTTGGGCATATTTTTGTGCTAATGCGAGATCATTCAATCGATGGCGTGCCAGCGTCGCCGCATGTGCTAGCGCTTTCCAGCGGTGATTGGGATCGAGTAGGAATTGACGATAAATGAAATCGAGCATGCGTCTTTGCTTGGCCTCATTATTGATTTCGCCGTAGAGCTGGCTAGCCGCAAATAAGGGATACTGAGAGCGCGGATCAAGCGTTATTGAGCGATCTAACCATGCTTCAATTTGTGTGTAATCTAGCTGCTGAAATGAGAGATGAAGCCCGGCCTGATTGTCAAACGCTTGTACATATAACATTGCGACTTTAGACAGCGCAATGGGTTCACCAAAACTGGCCAAACGCATGCTAGCTAAACTGGGGGGCGCCATTAGGTTTTCTGCTTTTGCTATCTGTGTTGGCTGCATAAAATGCCAAAGTAGTTGTGCTAAAAAAGCCAAGGCTAATAATACTAGCGCTGGTTTGGGAACTGAGGAAATTGGGCGTTCACGCATGGATTTGACGTCTCATTCAAATGTTTTTGCGGTAGAGGTCAAATAGGCCTGCTGACACCAATAGCACTAGACAAATTGTGCTTTGTAATGCGATCAATTTCAAGTCAGCCCATTGTCCGGTTTGATACACCAGCCATTCCGTTTTGGTGAAGTTGTCTAAATGGGGAATGACGGCCGCGACGCCATTCATGACCATACTCATGAATTGTTGTGAGCTACTAGTTTCAAGTTGTGCTTCTTTGGCGATGAGTTGCAAGGCCGTGATTGATCTTGCCAATAAATAAAATCCCAGAGTTGCGCTTAAAGCCGCCATGATTTGATTAAAGCTCAGTACACATAACATCGCGAAAGCTGCGACTATCCAAAGTTCAAAAATTAGAGAAATCGTCCATAGCAGACTTTGGTTCAGACTACTAAAAAATAAGCTGAGTGCGCCAAATAAAAACGCCGGTACGATGGCCAAAGCTGCAAAGCCCGCTAATTTTCCCAGCAAATAGGCGGCGCGTGGCAAAGCCAGCGAGAGTAGTAACTCCAGACCTTTATCATTAAACTCACGCACCATGCTGGTCACCACAAAAGTGGCCAGTAAAAATGCGGCTGAAAAACGTAAGAATGCGGCCAATAAAGCCAACTGGGTTGCTTGACTTTCGGTTAATGCCAAAGCATTTAAGAAACCACTTAAACCTATTCCAAGAAAAACCACGATTAGCATCAGCCAACTCAAACGATTGCGCAATGCTTCTAATAAGGTGTAAGTGGCGATGCTATAAATTTGTTTGAACATAGGTGCTGGTGTCGATGTGGGTGCTAGTGTGAATATCGCTGCTGAGGCATAGCATAGCTTGAACTATGACAAAATCAAATATAGGGCAGAATTTAGGATTATAGTGTGGTTTAGTATCTGTGAATTTACAGCTGAGCAGGTAGTGAGCTTATGTTTATCGTTAAAATAGTCGCGGAAAGGCCATCATAAGAATTGAAGGATCAATATGAATCAGCAAAATAAAAGAAAAACGCAAGGTTTTAGTTTAATTGAGCTTGCGTTGGTATTGTTGATCGGTGGTTTAGCATTTGGCATGATCGTCGGCGTCACCGGTAGCCTGCGCGAAGGACAGCAACGCAGTACGATACGAACCCAGTTAGAAACCATAGATACGGCCTTGGCAAATTTTGTCACGCAGTATAAGCGTTTGCCCTGTCCTGCGAATGGCACTATCGCTAGCGACATTCCAGGTGCAGGACAAGAGACTTTATCGGCCGGACCACCGCCTGCGACATTACCTCCCAAAGGTACTTGTGACCCAAATAATCAACTAAACGGTGTGGTACCTTGGATCACTCTAGGGCTGAGTGAAGCAGATATCACCGATCCTTGGGGAGGACGTATTAGCTATCGTGTCGATCCTGCGCTAGCGGCAGGTAGCCCTTTCCCTGCTTTAATGGATATGAGTAATTGTGATCCTTCGAGTTTGGCTCCCACACCACCTTTTCCTGCTATAAGCGCTTGTAAAACACCTGTGCCCTCGTGCACCAACACCACTGGCTGTACTTCGCCGACCGAGTTTTTGTTTAATAAGGGTTTAGATGTGTGGGATGGCGTTAATGGAGCCACTGGTTGGAGTGTAAGGCAAAACAATCGAGGTGCCGGTACTGGGGCTGCTTATGTGTTGATTTCGCATGGTGTCAGTGGAACGGCTGCCTATAACGCGAAAGGCTTATTGCAACCAGGTAGTATCGCGGCGGGAGCGAATGAGATTCCTAATCGTAATAATAATCCTCTGATTTTGCCCGCCACTCTAGCAAGCACTTATCGCGACGCAGCCATGGACGATAGAGTGTCCGCCACGCACTTTGATGACTACCTGAGTCATCCAACTATCATGACCGTTTTGATGAAGGCCAATCTTGGACCACGCGCACATCCCTAATTCTATGCGGCGTCAGGCTGGTATTGCCTTGTTCGTTATCGTTGCCATAGTCGCGATCTTGGCGCTTGCCGTATTTGCAAAATGGGCGATGTCTGATGCTCAGCGGCGCTTGGGACAGAATACAGGGATTAACAAGGTTTTAAATAAAGCTGAATTGGCCCTAGCCAGTTTTGTCGCACAACATCGACGCCTACCTTGCCCTGCTGATGGACGTATGGTGAGTAATACAGCGAATGTCGGTTTGGAGTTGGCCAGTTGCACGGCTCAAGCACATGGCGTATTGCCGTGGGTGACTTTGGGATTAAGTGAGGATGACGCCCGCGATCCTTGGGGGGCTCGCCTGACTTATAGAGTCGATCCGGCGTTGACCGGAACCGCTGTGCGCCTGATGAATATGAGTAACTGTGATATTTCAGGCACCGGTTCTGTGGCTGGTGGTGGTGCTTGCCGTAGCCCTACCCCGACCTGCGTCGCCAATCCAACTTCATGTACTTCGCCCTCGACTTTTTTGGTTGGCAAGGGTTTGGATGTCTGGGATGGGACTGGCGGTGCGGCAGCTTGGGCTACCCGAGTTAATAATCGCGTGCTGGGTAGTGGTGCTGCGTATGTATTAATTTCTCATGGGGAAACCGGGGCGGGAGCCTATAACGCGCGGGGTATCTTGCAACCAGGTACGATAGGGGTGATCGCCTCAGTTCCACCTCCGGGAACGCAAATTGCAGGCGACGATGAGATGCCGAATTTTGCGAATTTGGGTTTAAATCTCCCTGCGACTCAGGCTAGCACTTATCGCGCTGCACGGTATAGCACGGGTATCAATTCCAGCCATTTTGATGATTACGTAAGGCATCCTACGATATCCGAGGTGCTGAAAAAAGCGAGTTTGCAGGATCGTATCCATTAGCGTTCTAGACCTCTGGCGCAGATCTAAGCTGTAGTCCCACGCTTAATAAATACCTTAAGGTTTATCTTCGGTTTTCTTCAGCGGCCTAGGCGGCGCTGCTTCATAGACCTCGCGTATTTTTCCAGTTGTGGCATCAAAACTTTGCCCCACTTTTAGCTCCTGACGTTTTCCTGATGGCAGTAATACCGTGACGGTGGGGGCTTTACTTAATTGCTGGCGCACTTTGATATTGGGCAAATTTTTCTGACTAAGATTGACTTGTTGATTTATCCACGTGGTTTCCATGCCGTTGCTGCGTTTTACAAAACCATTATGGGTAAATTCTTGTGGTGGTATCTCTGTAGCGGGAGTTGTGACAGTTTCGGTAGCGACTTCACCCAATTTATTTTGCAGGCGTAAACGATCCAGATTAGCGCGCTCTGCTGGCGTCGAAAATAGGCGCCCTAAACTTGGCTCTTGAGCCTGAGCTTGAGTCTGAGCGTGACTAAAAAATATCATGAGTGAAAGCACCACAGAAAACCTTGATCTGGTTTGCAAATCAGTTTTGCCGTGACGTAGCTTAATAATTTTCTGCAGTCGTTTACTTAGTGAGTGCATCGCGAACTCTTCTTTAATAATTTACTTCTATTGCGCTGGCGTAGCGGCTTGATCAGCAGGTACTGCGGCTCGGCGTCCCATCGTCACCCATTGCAAACTACACTCAGCTTCTAATTGCTGCGGCGTGCTCAGTGAATTGATTGCATTGCTGGTTTTTATGCTACAAGCTTGGGGGATAAATTGTCCGCGTTCTCGCAAGCTTTTGAATAGATTGAGCATATCCATTTCGTGAAGCAAATTCATGCGGAAAACTAATCTACTTGCGCGTAATTCTAATTCGCCTGCGTTAATGGGTGCCCCTGTCTGCTCCATTACTATTTCTGCGATAGGTACAATTTGTTGTGGAAATAATTCATAGCTCATCGGTAGCAAACGATATTTTGCTTGAATGGATTGAATTAATTCGACGATATCCAAACGCTTTTCTTCACCGACAAAACCACGTTCAACCAACTGTATATATCTGGGTTGGAATTCTTTGATGTCGTTTTTTTCATTGGTCGCGTAGGTGTATTTACCTTGTGCTTGGGTCAGTTCAGTTTGTGCAGCTTGTTGTAACGCGCTTTGCTGCAAATAGAAAAAGTGTGAGCCACCGATTAGGACTGCGGCGATCGCCAAGCAAATTCCCAGACGTATGCAGGCCTGCCGTATAATCGGAAAATCTTCGTGTAAAAAACCTTGCAATTTGACCGACTCTTTTGCTGTGCCGATATTTAATTTGCTAGGCGGCTGTTGATTTTGCGCCATCTTAGGGTTTCCAAATAATTTTCAGATTAAAACGAGGTTTTGCGAGTGCTTCGTCATTACCAATCTGGCTTTCTAATTTTACGCTGGGGCGTGTATCTAAGGCAGGTTTGACGACATTGACCTTGATGTGCGTATCTTTTTGTAATTCATCAACCAGCAACTGAACGCTTTCAAGCGCGCTGCGATAATCATTTTTAAACGGAATAATTTCCGCTTCTAATTCAAGAATTTCAAAAGCCCGTTTTGGGATACCTAATAAACCAGGCGCTACTGGTGCAGATCCATCAACTGGCGGTGCTGGCATGGCATTGGGATCAATGGGGCGGCCGTCGGTTTCGCTGCTTTTCCAATTTAGCTCATGGATTTTGATCTGAGGTAATCCATCTAGTGCACGACTGAGCGCGATTAATATCGCGCTTGGTTCCGGCGCATTTTGAGTCAGCATTCGTTCTAAATCGACGGCAGCTCGCATCTCTTGTGGATTGGCGACCGTGGCGGGCATGCTATTAGCGGTTTCACGATATTTGCTTAGTGTGCTCAAGGTTTCGATTTTTGCTTGTTGTGCAAACTGATGTGCATGGTAGGCGTCAAAGGCGTTCGAGCCAGACCAAAATAAAGCGAGCGCGACGCTAGCGACGCTGACGACATTGAGTGTGTCTCTAAGCTGAGAATAATAATGCGTGCGAGTTTGTTCCGCCGTTGCGTAATGACTGCTAATTCTTTGGGAACCCAACAAGGACAAGAAAAGCGGATCGCAATAAGTCAATTCCAATGAGGCAGGCATCTTAAACACTTGACGCGCTTCATTGAGATCAATGAAACGATAATGTGTTCCGTCTTCTTCGTATGATCGGGATTGCAAATGCGTCAGTATCTCGTCTTGCGCGACGACGACAATTTCTAGCGGAGCGCCGCGCGCTAACTGACGGGTGCTAGCCAAAAATTGGCGGGTCTTGCCGATTTCAATAGTTGTGGTGTCGGCAATCGATTCTGGACTCCAAGCAGTCTCGGGTGCTAAACGACTAAACCGTAAATAACCATCTTGAAAAAAACTCTGACGTAGCCCACTGGATTGATGTGTGACTAATAGCGATGCTTGCTTGCCTAAATTCAGACGTTTGAATAAATAGGGATTCAACAAGGCAACGGAATAAACCCCAGCGATATCAATTTTTAAATTTTGTAGCGCATCTACCCACGGTTTCAATAATTGCGGATTAGTCAGTGCGCTAAACAGCATCTGATCGTCTTTGCGTCCTTCTTTGGCGCGACCTTGTCGGCTGGCTTCGCGATAGGGGGTGTCGCGATAGAGGGAATTGAGACGACGTTCTACTAAATTTTTCCGGGCTGATCCATATACATGTGGAAGGCTGTCGCGTTGAAAATCTTCTTCGATCAAGTCGGTGAGAAAATAGGCGGAAAGTTTGACAGTGTCTTTTAAATACTCGGCAAACTTGGACCAACCGCTAGCATAGTTATCAAAAATCTGGACGTTGGACAAGACGCCTTTATCCCAGATACAGGCGCTTAATTGATTGTTTGTCAGATATAGCAGATGCTTAGCCAAAATCGTTCCCGGTTATTCTATTTTAGTTTTGTTAAATTATCGTAAATCGGTCCCATGACGGCCAACATAATCCAGCCCAAAGTCAATCCTAGGATCACCGTCATGGCTGGTCCTATCATGGCTTGGACTTTCTCTATCATTTCTTTGATGTCACGGTTGTAGAAATAACTTACATTGCGTAGCGCGGTATCCAATGCACCAGTTGCCTCGCCGATTTTCAGCATGCGTATCACCATAGGTGGGAAAATATCCGTGCTCTGGAACGCCGCTGTCACACTTTGACCTTCTGAAATCAAAGTGCCAGCACGACGTAAGCCTGCTGCGATCGCTTCGTTATCCACGATATCTTCGGACAAACGTATGCAATCCAAAATCGTAATACCTGACTCGTACATGAGTGCGAAGAAAGTGACGAATCGCGACAAAATAATTTTATGCAGTACAGGGCCGATCATCCAAATCCGTAGTTTGTAGGCATCGGCTTTGAAGCGCGCGGTGGGGCTGTTTTTTAGAGTCAGTATTACACCTATCCATAGCACGAAGGGCAAGCTTAGTACCAAATACCAATAGTGAATGAAAATATTAGATACAAAGATTAAGGCGCGAGTATGGAGCGGTAGCTCTTGCCCCATGCTAGTAATAAAAGCGATTAATTGCGGTACTAAATAAATCATCAAAAAGAAAATGACGGCCATCACGACACAGCCGACGGTGAGTGGGTACATGATGATTTTTTTGGTTTGAGCCGATAATTCATCTTGCCATTTGATGCTATCGCCTAAGCTCTGGAATACTTCTGAAATGCGTCCTGTCTTTTCACCTGCCGTAATTAAGCTAGTGAAAGTGCGATCAAAAATCATGGGATAGCGTTCCATGGCTTCGGATAATTGTGAACCACCTTCAATGTTTTCAATCAAGTCAGCCATCACACCACGAAAGCGTATATTCTCCGCACCATCTCTTAAGTCGCCTAAGCCTTCTAATATTGGCACACCTGCCGCCGTCATTTGCTCCATATGAAAGCAAAAATTGATCAAGTCTTTGCGGCTGACTTTGACGCGTCCTAAGGAGATCGATTTGGCAGCCTGTTCTTTGTAATCAATCAGGTCTAAGTCCATGCGCTTTAAGCGTAGCTCTAGCTCAGGCACATTCGCGGCATCCATGCTGCCTTTTTGTTTTTTACCGTTGCTATTAATAGCGCTGTAGCTGTACATCGTCATGGTTTTAACCTATCGGTCAGATCGACCACGCGCGATATTTCATCTAGGCTGGTGACGCCTTCCAATACACGTCTTACGGCATCTTCAACCAGTGGGCGGAATCCTCCCGCGATAGCGGCTTTACGCAGTTCACGTTGGGTCGCTCGACGGGCAATTAAATCATCTAAATCACCATCAATTTTTAAAATCTCTAATATGGACATCCTGCCTTTATAACCTTGATGCACGCAATGGGGGCAACCAACGGCGCGATAAATACGGGTCGGTGGTTCGTCTTTTTTGATGCCCAATAATAGTCTTTCCATCTCGTCTGCATTGACTGCTTCTTTACAATGCACACATAGTTTGCGAACCAAACGCTGCGCTACGATACCGATAATATTACCGGCCATAATATCCGGCAAAATGCCGATGTCGAGTAAACGCGGGATGGCACCAATTGCGGAGTTGGTATGTAAAGTGGAATACACTTGATGACCCGTCATGGCGGCGCTAAATGCCATTTCTGCAGTCTCTGTATCACGGATCTCACCGACTAAGATAATGTCAGGATCTTGTCGCATCATGGAGCGTATACCGCTGGCAAATCCCATTTTGGCCGATTCGTTCACTGAGGTCTGACGTATCATGGGCATAGGATATTCAACGGGATCTTCCAAGGTCATGATATTGACCGAATCCGTATTGACATGGTTCAGAATGGAATACAAGGTCGTAGTCTTACCACTGCCAGTTGGGCCCGTGACTAGAATGATTCCCTCAGGGCGCGCGATCATGAGTTTGAGTAACATCAGATCGTTTTCTTCTAAGCCTAGATTATCTAAAGGGACTAAACCTTTTTGGCGATCCAGAATACGTAACACAACGTTTTCACCGTGCGTCGTTGGTTGTGCGGCGGAACGAAAATCAATTTGTCTGCCAGAAAAATTGATTGAAATCCTGCCGTCTTGCGGCGAGCGAGTTTCAGCGATGTTCATATTGCTCATGACCTTTAGACGTACCACCATCGCCGGCCAATAGGTTTTGTGCAAACTACGAATCTGACGCAAAATGCCGTCGATACGATAACGTATGCGTAAGAAAAATTCTTCTGGTTCGAAGTGAATATCGGAGGCATTTTGTTGAACCGCATCAGCCAAAATCGCATCCATTAATCGGACTAGCGGCTGGCTGTATTCGTCGGATACCGATTGCAAACTTTTGTAATTAATTTCTCCGGTTTCTATCTCTTGCAAAATGCCGTCAATCGATAATTCAAATCCGTAATATTGATCGATTGCTTTAACGATATCCGACTCACTGGCCAGCATCGGTGTAACACCAATATCTTTTCCCAACATGGCGCTGATTTGATCGAGTGCGACAATGTTGGCGGTATCCGCCATCGCTAACATCAGCTTGCGCGAATTTTTATCGAATACCATAGGGAAAACGCGATAGCGCTTCGCCACATCTTTCGATATTAATTTGATGGCATTGGCATCGGCGATGATGCTGGTGAGATCGGTGCTTTGCTGATTGAGATTTTCACTTAGTGCTTCACGTACCGTTGCTTCGGTGACAAAGCCTAAGGTGATGAGTAGCTTACCGAGCGGCAGGCTGGTTGCTTTTTGCTCTATTAGTGCGATGCGTAATTGATCTTCACTGATGACCCCTTTCGAGATCAAAAGCTTACCTAAGGGAAGTTTGCTTGGTTCTGCCATACGTGTTTTTACGCTTGTGCTTTATCGATTTTGTTATGCTGGGATAAAGCAAAACATTGGGTTGATACGACTTGTTTTTTGCTTTGTTTTATTTAGGCTATTCATGCAGCGCCTTATCCAGATCGGCGATACGCTGTTGAACTTTGCTACGATTAAAGTTTCCTGTGCCTGCTTGTCCAGAATCTAAAGCGCGTTGATAGTAGTCTTTAGCGAGTTTACTTTGATTCAGTCTGTCTAAGCTCACCGCAAGATTAAATGCGTAATCAGCATTGTTGGATTGCGTGGTGTAAGCTCGGAAATAGTATTGTTGTGCTTCGGACCAGCGCGCTTGTTGGGCATATAGATTCCCCAAAGCGAACATGATAGCACCAGCATTCGGGTGCATGCTTAAAGCTTTCTTTAAGCGACTTTCGCTCTGTGCGGGGTCGCCTTGTTGCAAGCTGGTGAGGCCAGCGATAGCATCAGGATCGTTCGGGTCCAGTTCCAATAATCTGCCGTAAAAGCTGCCTGATTTATCCGCATCTTTTTGGTTTAAGGCGAGTGCTGCGAGGCCAAATAAGGCATCTCGGTTATACGGCTCTTGTACTAATACACTTTGATATTGGCGCTCTGCTGTTGCGGTATCACCGGTGATAAATGCCTGATAAGCACTACTCAATGTCGGGTTGATCTGATTGCCACTATTCCCTTTGCGAATCTGGATGGCATTGGCATCACTAACTAAGTGCGAAGGCAAATTGTTTGCTTTTAAGGCGGTATTTCTTGTCAGCTTGCCGCTGGAGGTGGTAGCGCTACGATCAACTGGGTCGGGCGCCTTATCTGCCCTTATCTTGCCAAGGGGAGCGGTTTTATCGCTCGTATCTTGTCCTTGCTTTTGATTTGATGCCGTCGCTGTCCCGTTGACTGCAATTGTTGCTGCATCTGTTTTATTAGGCGTCGCGCTGGCAGCAGCGCTTGCGATCACAGGCACATTATTAGCATTGTCCGAAGTGCTGGCTCCGACACTGGCGTCTACCGCCGCATTTGGTTCAGGAATAGGATTGGGTGCCGTATTGGCCGCACTACCTAACAATCCAGGACGATTTTCGAACTGCTTATTTTGCCAATACACATAAGCAAAACCCGCTGCCATGAGCAGGCCGACACCACCAAGTGCAATTAACCAGTTTTTTCTGGATGGTTGAGCTAAGGTCTTAGAGGAGAAGACGGATTGTGCTTTTTTTTGCTCAGCTGCGAGGGAAGCGCCTGCTTTTGCATTGGCTCGCAGTTGTTCTGGATCTATTCGAGGTCTGTGCAATTTATCCGCCATGGACGGCACTGAATCCGATTTTGGCATGGCCTTGGATGTGGTTACATCCAACATAGCATCGGCCGGGTGCGCTTGCTGCGACTTATTTGCCGCCGGCATAAGCCGCTCGGTGTCAGCGAGAAATGGCTCGTGTTGAGCTGCTAAGGCATATGCAGCCTGATTTGTACTCTCAGCGTGGGGCGTTGGCGTAAGCGACGGGATATCTTCGATGATATGTGTGTTTGATTCTTGTTGAGTCAGACTCAATGAAAGCGAGGTGGCATTGTTCGTGTTGTTATTGTTAACGCCATCGTCAGCATTTTCGTTTAGCTGTTTATTTAAAGCAAGAAATTCAGTCGTGTCGTCGGTAGGTATTACCGCAGCATCTTGCGCCATATCTCTTGCCGCATCTTCTGCAGGATGATTGTCCGTGGGAGACAAAGACAGAACTGCTTCGCTTTGTTGCTTTTGCTTAGTTTGTTCTGCTTTTTTTAATGCTTGCATTAACAAACTCATAGCTGACCTGCTTTCTTAGTAGTGCTGGCAGATGAGGCAGGTGCTGATTCTGTGTAAGGCTCTTTGTTAATCGGAGCGTCATTGGGTAGCAAATAACGATAATTTTTGTAGTCGCCACTTAAACTGGCATCCTTGACGACGATAGGGCGCATAAAAATAACCAACTCCGATTTAGTCGCAGTCTCATTTCTATAGGCGAGCGCATTTCCGAAAAACGGAATCTTGCTCGCGCCTGGTACTTCATCTTTGAGATTGTTGACGCTGTCTTGCATCAAACCACCCATGACTGCAATCTGACCGCTGCTGACTTTCAAGACCGATTCCATCTCACGAGTTTGTATCACCGGCACATTACTAACGACCGGTACTACCGCATTGGATAAGGCGGGGTTTGGATCTTGCACAAAACCGATAATGCGTGAAATGCTGGGGCGAACATTGATCGTCACTTCTTCGCTGTCGGCGATTTGCGGTGTCACGCTCATCACGAAACCTACTGGTACGGTATTGAGTGTAGAAGTGTAAGTGGTGATCGCAGGCGTGTTGACGCTGCCTTGCTGTGTGGTGGCCGTGATGGTGAAATAGACCCGGTTATCGACTACTTTGAGTAAGGCAGTTTGATTATTTAAGACGCTAATTTTAGGGCTGGACAGCACTTTGACTTTGCCAAAGGATTCCAACAGTTGTATGGTCGCAGCGATATTGCCTACGCCTGTTAAGGGTTTTAAGAAATTAAAGTTCAGAATGCCCTGGCTAAGGCCGGGGTTGATTCCTGACGGCAGCGCTGTTCCATTTGCCTGACCAAAACTGACGCTAGGACCTTCATTGGGACTAGTACGTAATGAAGACCAATTGATACCTTGTTGATATTGATCATTGAGCTGCACTTCGATGACGGTCGCTTCTATCAAGACCTGACGCTTGGCGCTGGACATGACCATGTCTAAAAATTCTTGTATTTTTTCGTGCTGACGACCCGTAGCGCGCACTGCGATCAGGCCGGTTTCTGGATTGGCAATGACCGAGGCAGCCTCCCGATACACTGGCTGACGTGCAGGAGTGTTTGGTGTAGCGTTATTTGGTGTGCCGCCAGTGGCGGTTGGTGTGGCTGCTTGTGTCGTGGAATTGGCGGCGTTGTTGTCAGGTAGCTGCTTGTCTGTTTCGCGTAAGGTATCCTTGATGTTCTCAACCAAGGTTGTCCAAAAGCGATTATTTGAGGTATTCGATACCGTCGTGGTCGAATTATTATTGCCACTACCGCTGCTTCCGCTGTCTCCACTGGCGGTTGAAATTTGAGTGGCGATGCTAACGGTGCTATTGGTGTCACGTGATACGTTGACATAATCAATCTTGTAGTTGCGCAAGAAAGGTGTATCAGGCAAAACGACTAAATTGTTTCCATTTAATTCAAATCGCATATCTACTTGTTTGGCAATTCGCGACAAGATCTGCGGTAAGGTTTGATCTAAGGCATTTAAGGTTATTTCGCCTTCGATACCAGAATGGATGTCGACATTGACTTTGGCATCACGAGCTAAAGCAAATAATAAAGATTGTACGGGCACTTTGTAGACCGCAACGCTGTAGGTTTCTACCTTAGGCGTGGGTTTTGGCGGGCTGATACTGGCACTTTGGCGTACAGTTTCAGGAATCGTATCCTGACTACGATTGGTATCTTGAATGTGACTGGTGGACGGTGCGATGGCTTGCGTACCGCAGCCAGCTAGGAGAACACAACAGGTAACAGCTAATTTATTCATCGGTTCTAGTCATTGATCAATTGTTCTTCGGTGGCTGCTGAGTTGTTACTTTTGTTTGTTATGCAGCAGAATTGCAGCTTAGTTGTAGTTCAGTTGTAGTTCTTAATTGAGTTTGGTGAACATTCAACCTTAGCCTAATTACATGTTCATACATGGCAATTCTAATGCTGTCCGGCAAAATAGGCCGTAGATTTCTCTATTTCACCACAAATCTTCACTCTGAGAGCGCTGTATTTCCGTCTTTAAGCCTTCTATAGTGCGTAATTGCGCATGATACTTAGCGCTATCTTCTAATTCTTTCCGTTTCAGCCAAGCATTTTCGCGTTTGCTGAAGCTGTTATAGACAATTCCAAAACGTTTTTGGTTCGCCAATCGGGTTGGGTATAGATAGAGATTATCGATGCCAAATTGGCTGGCATATAGTTTTAGTAATTGTTCTAATTTATCGACGTCTTTGCTATCGACTAAGCTGAGTTGTAGGGTATAAAAATGTTCTGGTGTTTCGTGCAGCCATTTCTTTGATTGCTGAATGCGCTGAGTGAAGAGGCTGGAATTTTCATTGCCTGGTAGCGGCGCTTCAGTGATCGAATTTTGTGTCATCGATTCGGTTATGTTGGCGGGCTGTTGCGGGGCGATGCTGGGCGCCGCCTGGTTGGTGGTATTGCTGGCTGCTGTTGTTGGTGATGTCGCTTGCGCCGCTACCTGTGTTGAAGCGTGAGTGTCAGCGCCGGTTTGTTTTGTTGACGTAGCGACCGATGCAGGTTCCGTTATGGTATTTGAATGACTAACTTTCCAGGTCCAGTGCGCCCAGTATGCTAATGCGCAGCTTAAAATCAAGCCAAGTAAGATCAAGCCGATTTGTTTAAAGTGATTGTCTGATTTATTTGACGAGAACTCACTGTCACTGATAGCTGCGTTGATATGTTTGGTTTGAACTTCATGGGTATTATCTGCGAATGCCGCAAGTAAGGCTTTATCCGCCAGTATGTTAATTCGTCTGACTATGCCCTCTGAAACTTTCGCCAAGCGTTTAATGGCGCCTCGACTAAAGACATTGGGGCCATGATAGCCAGCTGCTCTCATCCGGAACATGAGAAATTCGGGAATCAAACTGGCGGGCATAGGCGGTACCATAAAACTATGCGTGATCCGCTCTTTTAATTGCCGCATGCTGGGTAAATTGAGATTTTGGTCTAGCTCAGGCTGTCCAAATAAAACGATTTGTAATAGCTTATGGTGCGCTGTTTCCAGATTGGAGAATAGGCGTATTTCCTCCAAAGTATCGAGTGGCATTGCTTGCGCTTCCTCGACCAATAATACGACTTGCTTGCCGTTGATATGTTTACTAATCAAGTCTTGATGCAGCAGACGTATCACTTCATCTGGTCGTTTTCCTTCGGTTGGAATGGCTAACTCGCCAGCGATGGCAAATACGACTTCTTCGCGACTTAAAGTGGGATTCACCAGATAAATAACTTCGACATGCGCCGGCATTAGTCCTTCTAGCATGCGGCATAGCATGGTTTTGCCACTACCCACTTCACCCGTAACTTTGATAATGCCTTCACCATGCGTCACCGCATAAATTAAGGCATCCAAAATATCACCACGCTTGCTGCCTGAATAAAAAAAAGCAGGATTGGGCGTGATACTGAAAGGAGATTGGTTCAGTCCAAAATGAGTATGGTACATAACACCTAAAATAAACTAAGAGAAATGACGGTCTGTTATTCAAGTGGCGATTATAAGCATTTCTCTTTGCAAGCATACGCACTATCTAGGCGAGCTTGAGAGAATTCAATGAGTCTTGTTGTTTCTTTATGAGCTCATTTTTAATAAATGATAGTGTTCTAGGTAAGAATGTCTCTGAAGTTGCTTGATGGCGATAGTCGTTTTGCTTCTTATTTTTTACAAAGTCGACTCAGCTCTATACTCATTTCTTTGAAATACTTTGGATAATACTAGGCGAAAAAGAAAAATCGATAGGATAATAGTGCTCAATAGAGTTTCAATTAGCGCTAACATTTTTTTGGATAATTATGGTTTCTCATATGACTAATAGTGTGACGACAAAAGTCGCAAGTTCTCTGCGCTTAATTTATGCATTGTTTGGATTGCTAGTGACTGCGATGCTTCTCGTTTCGTGTGGTGGAGGTGCCGGTACAGTCGGCATTCCTACAGGTAAGTCTTTATACACGACAGCGTCTGGAACGGTGAGTATTGCACTCGGTAGCACGGTGAGTTATGAAATAGGTGGCGGCACTGCGACTTATAAAGCCAGTAGCAGTAACGCGTCAGTGGCTAGTGTGGAAGTCAAGGGAACGGCTTTAAGTATTAAAGGTCTGCTGAACGGCACGGCGCAAATTATCGTTAGCGATGCGACAGGAACACAAGTTGGTTTTAATGTCACGGTTGGTAGTGGTAATACTAGCGTTGATTTGTTTGTGACCGCACCGAGTAACTTGAGCTTAGCGCCCGGATTTTCAAATAGCTACGTGATTGGTGGCGGCAAACCCGCTTATTTTGTGAGTAGCAGTAATACGGCAATTGCTGCAGTCGGGATTAATGGCAATAGCTTTTTCATCTCCGGACTGAAAGCAGGTACGGCTCAAATTATTATTGTCGACAGTGTCGGTACCGCAGTTACTTTGAATGTGACTGTGGGCAACGGTGGTACTTTAGCGCCTCTTTATGTAACTGCTGCAGGTACCATTAATTCAAGTATCGGTGAGCTCAACGATTATGTGGTCGGTGGTGGACTTGGCCCATATTTAGTGACTAGCAATAATAAGAGTGTCGCTACCGTTTCACTTAATGGAAATGCGATTTCGGTGAAAGGTGTTGCCAAAGGATCTGCTCAAATCATGGTATTTGACGCAACGGGGGCATCGGTCACTACCACTGTTGTCGTTGATCCTACAGGTACCGTAATTCCACTGTACATTGCAGCCGCCAGCGCAGTAACGATGGAGCCGGGTGCAAAAGCTTCTTACACAGTTGGCGGTGGAAGCGCACCCTACGCTGCGACCAGCAGTAACATTAATGTAGCGAGAGCTGAGGTGGCTAACAACCTATTAACTATTAATGCTGTAAGCGCTGGTAGTGCACAAATTTTAGTGTTTGATGCGAATGGTGTGTCGGCGACAATCACGTTGACGGTGGGTTCGGGTGGAGGAAGTACAACGGCGCTTTATACTACGGCTGGGACTGCGATTGCAATGCCTGTAGCGACAAGCAATACCTATACGATAGGTGGTGGTAAAGCGCCTTACAAAGCGACTAGTAGTAATTCTGCTGTGGTAACGGTACCTTCTTCTATAACTGGCACCGAATTTACTATTTCTAGTGTAGCTGTCGGCACAGCGCAAGTAACTATATTTGACGCCACCGGCGCTTCGGTCAGTTTTAGTGTGACTGTTGGCTCTGGTGAGGATGGCATTAGTCTTTTTACGACTGCTGGTACAGGTGTTGTGACGCTAAGAGCTAGTAGTAACACTTATACGATAGGTGGCGGTAAAGCGCCTTACAGAGCGACGAGCAGTAATTCTGCTGTGGTAACGGTACCTTCTGCGGTAACAGGCACAGAATTTACTATCTCTAGTGTTGCCGTTGGTTCTTCACTAGTAACAATATTTGACGCCACCGGGGCATCAGTTAGTTTTAGTGTGACGGTCAGTTCTGGTGATAGCAGCTCACCTTTATATACTACCGCTGGAAATAGCCTGACTCTTGCTGCTGGTGTCGCAGACACGCATCTGATTGGTGGTGGTGTTGCACCTTATCGCTCTACTAGCAGCAATCCAAGTGTGGCAACCACCACAGTTATTGGTGGGACTACACTGTACATTAGTCCAAATGTCGCGGGTAATGCGGTGGTCACGGTGTTTGATAACACGGGTGGGTCTGTAACGATAGGGGTAACGGTTACTTCCGCATCCTTTGGTCCGATTGATGTTCAACCCAGTGGCGCTAGCGGTAATGTTGGAAGTAGCTTGAATTTTTTAGTGCTTGGTGGAAAACCGCCTTACTCAATCATAAGTAATAACTCTAGCATTGCAACGGTTACCCCAAGTTCGGTGAGTGCTAGTGGTGGAAGTTTTATCGCTAATTTGCAAAGTAGTGGAGATACTTCCATTGTTATTACCGATGCTTTGGGGCAAGTTAAGTCCATTGCCTTGACCGTGAATCCAGTGTCGTCGTCATTGATCACTGTGCAGCCAGATGGTGCTGGAGGTAATGTTGGCGACGCTTTGACATTCCTGATCAGATCAGGAACGCCACCTTATACTTTAACGGTCAATAATCCTAGTATAGCGTCCGTGGTTCCATCTTCTGTACCGAGTAGTGGTGGGAGTTTTACGGCGACTTTGTTGAACGTCGGAAGTACGATTGTTACGATTACAGATGCGTCGGGGCAGAGCAAAGCCTTTACCTTAACTGCTAGTCAAATTAATACAATTTTGCGTTTATCCCCGAGCCCGTTCTTGCTTGGTGAAGATAGTACTGACACCATTAATTTGAATATTTTTGGTGGTACAGCACCTTATCGCGCTTTTACTAGTGATCAACGATTGTCTAGTGTGAGTGTTGCTGGCAGCGTTTTGAGTGTCGGTCTTGGAAGTAATGGTAATCGCTGCTTTACTCCGTTCGACCCTGACGGCAAGCGTGTTCCTTTTGGGACCTTTGATGTAACGATTACCGTACTTGATAGCCTTGGGGCGGCTGCTACATCTACCATGACGTTGAAAGATAATGGTCGTGGCGATGGTGTAACTCTGCCCTTGTGTAATTAACTGATATTAGAAGTTTTGAGAAAGAGTCCAGCTGCTTAGTCTGGGCTCTTTTTCTTTGCGCTCGATTTCGTTTGTTGATTTGCTAGCCGCTTGCCTTGCTCCAATGGTCTGGCGAGCGGGCGCTCGCTCTTCCCCTTCTTGTCGTATTTCTCTCGCTATTCACAATTTAGGTCATCTAGCCAAACACATGGGTATAGCTGATATCCTACTTTCAGTATCTTTCGTAAGTCTCTAATTTATTGAGGTATTCTTCCTTACGTCAGTTTAACTGTGTGCGCTAAGTCCTTGACTTCATTCAATAATTTCTCATTTTGCATATGAATTTGCTTGACCATGCTCAAGTGATCCTCTAAAGTGGGGAAAAGTGTGAAAAAGTGTTTTTTTGTGGCATAAATTTGTAAATCGCAAAATTACTCAACTTCTCGAAGTTATTTCTAGAAAGCAAGGCCAAAATCGTGTTTCAAGGCGCGTCAGCACTCAATTTAGATGCAAAAGGTAGGATGTCTATTCCTGCCCGGCATCGTGACGCGCTCGCTTTGCAATGCGAAGGTCGGGTGACCTTGACCCGCCATCCTCATGGTTGCCTCTTATTGTTTCCTCGCCCTATTTGGGAGTCACATCGCGAACAGATCGCCGCATGGCCTATGGCAGCGCGTGCCTGGCAACGTATTTTTCTTGGTAACGCCTCTGACGTGGAGATGGATGGCTCCGGTCGTATTTTGGTCTCGCCTGAATTGCGTAATGCGGTCGGTATGGAGCGTGATGTCATGTTGCTTGGCATGGGTTCGCATTTTGAAATTTGGGATGCGACCAAGTTGGCTGAAAACGAAGCGCAGGCTATCGCTGGTGGTATGCCCGAAGCACTCAGTAATTTCTCTTTCTGATAGCGCGTTATGACTGTGAATCATCAGGAAGAATTCATTCACCACACGGTGTTGTTGGACGAGGCAGTTAACGCGCTCGATATACAAGGTCCGCGTGCCAACGCGATTTTCGTGGACGGCACTTTTGGTCGCGGCGGTCATAGTCGCAAGATTCTGAGTCAACTCGGCCCTCAAGGTCGACTAATTTCCTTTGATAAAGATTTATACGCGATTGCCAATGCGCAGCAGATTACTGATGCGCGTTTTCATATCGTGCACGACAGTTTTGCCACTATGTCTGATGCTTTGCGTGAGCAAGGTTTGGCGCAGGTGGATGGTATTTTGATGGATCTCGGTATTTCATCGCCGCAGGTGGACGATGCGGAGCGAGGTTTTAGTTTTAGAAATGATGGCCCATTAGATATGCGTATGGACACGACACGCGGTATGTCTGCGGCGGAGTGGTTGGCGCAAGAGGATGAGCAAAAAATTAGGGAGGTCATAGAAAATTATGGGGAAGAACGGTTTGCTTTTCAGATTGCAAAGGCGATTGTTGCTCGCAGGGCGAGCGAGTCCATTTCAAGTACTCGGCAGCTTGCCGAACTCGTCGCACACGCCGTCAAAACTCGCGAGAAGGGCAAAGACCCGGCAACTCGCACCTTTCAAGCTATACGGATTTTCGTCAATAAAGAACTTGAAGACCTCGAGATCGGTTTAACTGCTGCATATGAGAGCTTGGCACCCGGTGGTCGTATGGTTGTGATTAGTTTTCATTCGTTGGAAGACCGCATCGTGAAGCAATTTTTTGCGTCTAAAGCGAAGGTGGTGCAGCCGGATCGTCGTTTGCCTATTCGCGATGCTGATTTACCCAAGCCGCAAATGCGTTTGATTTCCAGAATTAAACCGAGCGAGGAAGAAGTGTCCCGTAATCCGCGCGCTCGTTCAGCCATTATGCGTGTCGCTGAGCGCATGGCGGGAGTAGCGTGATGGGCGCACGTCTAAATATTGTATTGGGAGCAGCGTTGGTCATTTGTGCCTTGACGCTGATTAATTCGCAATATCAGGCTCGTCGCTTGTTTATTGAGTTGGAGCGCGCTCAAACTTTAAGTAAGCAATACGAAGTCGAATGGACTCAACTCAAATTAGATCAATCGACTTTTGGTAAGCATGCACGGATTGAAACCGTCGCCAATCAAGAGTTAGGTATGGTGCACGTGACACCGGATCGCACTCAGTATTTAACTGCCGAGGTGGTTAAATGAGTCGCGGAAATTCAAATTCCAGAATGGCCGCTGGCAAAGGTGTGTCGTTTTCTTCTAATCCAGTGCTGGCGGTGAAGTTACCTGTCTGGCGTTCTCGTTTGCTGTTATTTTTCTTGTTCGCTGCGTTTTTTGCTTTGATGACGCGCGCTTTGTATTTGCAAGGAATGACGACCGAGTTTTTGCAAAAGCAAGGTGAAAACCGTTATGCCCGAACTTTAGAGTTGTCAGCGACACGCGGCAAGATCATCGATAGACATGGTCAGGTCTTGGCCTCGTCTGTGCCAGTAAAAGCGATTTGGGCGATACCAGAAGATGTCTTGACCGCGCCAGATGCCAAGTTGCGTGAATTGGCCGGACTGTTGGAGATGTCAGAAGCTGAATTAAGAAAAAAATTGGATTCAGATCGCCAATTTGTTTATTTAAAACGTCAGGTGGAACAAGCTGCCGCCGACAAAATTGTGGGGCTCGGTATTCCGGGTATAGAAACGCGTAAAGAGTACAAACGCTTTTACCCTGAAGGTGAAGTGATGGCGCACGTCGTTGGTTTTACCAACGTAGAAGATAAAGGTCAGGAGGGAATTGAACTCGCTTCTGAGAAAAATCTCGCAGGTAAAACAGGTAGCCGTCGTGTGATCAAAGACCGTCTCGGCCGTATCGTTGAGGATATTGAATCGATTCGTCCGCCGCATGATGGCAAAGATATCAAGTTGTCGATAGACAGCAAAATTCAATACATCGCCTACACGCATGTCAAAGAAGCGGTAGAAAAATTCAAGGCGAAAGCCGGCGCTGCGGTTGTGCTCGATGTGCAGACGGGAGAAGTCTTGGCGCTGGTGAATCTGCCTACTTATAACCCGAATGACCGTTCAGTGTTAACCGGTGCGCAATTGCGTAATCGTGTGATTACCGATACCTTCGAGCCAGGCTCTACGATGAAGCCTTTTACGATTGCTTTGGCATTGGAAACCGGTCGCGTCACACCAGAGACCATCATACAAACCGCGCCTGGCGCGATGACTATCGGCACTCAGACGATACATGACGCGCACAAGCAAGGTACTTTGACAGTCGCTGGCGTGATTCAAAAATCGTCCAATATTGGCACTGCAAAAATTGCCTTGCAAATGCCACCTCAAGAAATGTGGGAAATGTTCGCCACTTTGGGCTTTGGACAGCAACCGAATATAGGATTCCCGGGTGCGGTAGCTGGGCGTATGCGCAACTTTAAAACTTGGAAACCGATTGAGCAGGCCACCATGAGCTATGGTCATGGCTTGTCAGTTTCTTTATTGCAGATTGCCCGTTCTTACATGATCTTTGCACGCAAAGGCGATTTGATTCCATTGACCTTTCAACAGTCAACTGAAATGCCGATGGGCACTCGTGTGATCTCAGAAGCGACCGCGATGAAAATGCGTGACATGCTGGAGAGCGTAACGCAGCCAGGCGGTACTGCAACGCAGGCACGTGTACCTGGCTATCGTGTTGGTGGTAAGACCGGTACCGCACATAAAGTCGAAGCGGGTCGTTACGTGAATAAATACGTCAGTGACTTTGTTGGCTTTGCACCTATGTCTAACCCACGCATCATTGTCGCGGTGATGCTCGACGAACCTAGCGGCGGCGCTTACTACGCAGGTACCGTCGCTGGACCGGTTTTTGCGGCGATCATCGCTAATGTTTTACGTTCTATGAACGTTGTTCCCGATTCTTCAGTCATGAATATCATTCCTGAGCCTAGTGTGCCGGAGGCATTGTAATGACGAGTCAAACTATGATTTCAGTACAGATACAAGAAATAGTCGATTGGTTGCGCGCCAATGTGGCTGATGTCGTAAAAGCGCAGTTAACTTCCGATTCGCGTGAAATCGGACAAGGCGATGTGTTTTTCGCTTTTCCAATTACATCTGGTATTGCCGCTAAAGGCGATGGTCGTGCCTTTATTCACAACGCGATTGAGCGTGGTGCTGCTGCCATTGTGTACGAGAAAACAGATGTTTCCGCAGCGATGGAAATCAGTGTGCCGCATTTGGCAGTGTCTGGCCTGATCGATTTGCTCGGCGCGATTGCTAGCGCATGGTATGGCGAGCCTGATAAAGAGATGTTCAGTGTGGCGGTGACCGGCACCAACGGCAAGACCTCATGTTCGCAATGGATAGCCAAAGCCTTGTCTTTGCCAAACACGCCATGCGCCGTGATTGGCACTTTGGGCGTTGGTACTTATCGTGACGGTATGGTCGCTAGTTTACAAGAAACAGGATTTACTACGCCTGACGCGCTACAACTGCAACGTCGTTTGGCGGCATTGAAAAAAAATGGCGCAAAGGGTTTGGCGATAGAGGCCTCATCGATAGGCTTGCATCAGGGGCGCTTAAACGCTTTGCACTTTGACGTCGCTTTGTTCACTAATTTAACGCGTGATCATCTCGACTATCATCAAACCATGGAAGCTTATGCGGCGGCGAAAGAGGCACTATTTCAATGGACAGGTTTGCAAGCTGCGGTAATCAATGCAGACGATGCTTTTGGCGCAGAGTTATTGCAAAAACTATCTGTTACCCAGCCTGCACTTAAGTTGCTCGCGTACTGTATCGATAGTGCCTCGGACTTGGGTGGTTCAACTTCAGATGTTGCAATGTTACGTGCAAGCCAATTGAAAACTACCCACACCGGTACGCAGTTTTACCTAGAATCTCCGTACGGAAGCGGACTAGTTAAAACGCAGACCATAGGCCGTTTTAATATCAGTAATGTGCTGGGGGTTTTGGGTGTGCTGTTAATGCGCGGCATTACTTGGGAGCGCGCAATCGCCAGTATAGAAAAATTGACGTCAGTGCCGGGTCGTATGCAACAACTCGGCTCTGCGGGGCAAGCTATGGTTGTGGTCGATTATGCTCACACTCCCGATGCGCTGGAAAAAACTTTAGAAACTTTGCAGCAAGTTGCGCTCGAACGTCAAGGTAATTTGTGGTGCGTATTTGGCTGCGGTGGTGATCGTGATCCGGGCAAGCGTCCACAAATGGGTAAGATCGCGCAGATGGCGCAGCATGTCGTTGTCACCAGTGATAATCCACGCACCGAAGCACCCGCGAAAATTATTCAAGACATTTTGCAAGGTATGAGTGGTGCGCCACATGCAATTGAAGACAGAGCTAGCGCAATCTTGTTCGCGGTTAAACATGCACAAGTCAATGATGTCATCTTGATCGCTGGTAAAGGCCATGAAACCTATCAGGACATCAATGGAAAAAAATGGCCATTCTCAGATGAAGAACATGCGTTGTTGGCGCTCGCCACCGTGGCAACCAATAGCACCATGAGGAGAACGACATGATTCATTCTTCTCTACTCGCCTTGCAAAAAGTCGTTGCGAATTCGAGCGTGACAGCCGATGCGCAGTTTAGTGGCTTGAGCACCGATAGTCGTAAAGTAGAAAGCGGTAATGTCTTTCTCGCTTTGCGTGGCGAGACATTTGATGCGCATGATTTTCTCAATCAGGTAGTGCAAGCCGGCGCGGTCGCGGTCATCGCTGAGCGCCTTCCTGCTGATTTTTCAGTGCCTGCTTTAATTGTGCCTGACACCAAGTTGGCTTTGGCGGCTATCGCAACTTATTGGCGTCAACAATTTAATTTGCCCGTGATCGGTGTTACCGGCAGCAACGGTAAAACCACAGTGAAAGAAATGATCGCGTCTATTCTGTTAGCGCAATATGGCAGCGAACACATGCTTTCTACCAGAGGTAATCTGAATAATGAAATCGGTGTGCCATTAACGGTTTTTCGTCTACAGCAACAACATCAGGCAGCCGTGTTTGAACTCGGAATGAATCATCCAGGTGAAATTGCCGTATTAAGCGATATAGCGAAAGTCAATGTGGCCTTGGTGAATAACGCGCAGCGCGAGCATCAAGAATTCATGCAGACCGTAGAAGCGGTCGCGATTGAAAATGGTTCGGTGATCCGTAGCTTGCCAGTCGACGGTGTTGCGGTTTTTCCTGCGCAAGACACTTACACGCCGATCTGGCGTGAGTTTGCCGCCAATCGTCGCTGTCTGACATTTGGCTTAAGCTCATCTACTGGCTCGCAAGCAGATGTCTATGCCAGTTTCGTTCCACACGATTTTGGTAGCGAATTGCAAATGTCAATTTTGGGTGAGCTTGTGACGGTGAGTTTGGCAGCGGCTGGGCAGCACAATGTGCTCAATGCGCTCGCTGCTGCTGCCTGTTGCAAAGCGATAGGCGTTTCCAATGAAAAAATTGTCGAGGGCTTACAAACATTTTCTCCGGTATCTGGTCGTCTACAAGCAAAGCAAGCAGCGGCAGGTGCCTTGGTAATTGATGATACCTATAACGCTAATCCCGACTCGGTGAAAGCGGCGATTGAGGTACTCGCAGCAGCAAAAAATACGACGACTTTGGTACTCGGTGACATGGGGGAAGTCGGTGTTGATGGTGCCGCGTTTCATCAAGAAGTTGGGCAATACGCGAAGGCCTGTGGTGTGGAATATTTGTTCACACTCGGACACTTAGCACAGGCATCTACGCAAGCATTTGGTAGTGGTGCGCAACACTGCGAAGATTTACCGCAGCTATTAACGCAACTGAAAGATAAAGCGCGTGCAGGGAATACGATTTTAGTTAAGGGTTCGCGTTTCATGAAGATGGAGCGGGTAGTTGCACATTTGATTTCAGGCGAGCATCTATAAAGATTCAAAAAGATTTAAAAAATTAAAAGAGAAATTAGGGAAAAATATTATGTTGCTTTGGTTGGCGGAGCTTTTTAAACAAGACATCAGCTTCTTCCGCGTATTCGGATTTATTACTTTCCGTGCGGTTTTTGCGACGATGACGGCGATCTCGATAGGTTTGCTCGCGGGGCCTGCCGTGATTCGTATGCTTACGCGTTTAAAAGTGGGGCAGGCAGTACGTACCGATGGCCCACAAACCCATTTAATTAAATCTGGTACACCGACGATGGGTGGTGCTTTGGTGTTGATCTCGATCGGGATTTCAACTTTGTTGTGGTCAGATCTGAGCAATCGATTTGTGTGGGTAGTGTTGATTGTGACTTTGGGTTTTGGTGCGATCGGCTGGGTAGATGATTATCGCAAGGTGGTTTATCGTGATCCAAACGGTATGGCATCCCGTGAGAAATTTTTCTGGCAATCTTTGATTGGTATTGTGGCTGCGGTGTATTTGGCGTTTTCTGTGTCGGCACCAACCAATACCAAAGTAATGGAATTATTTTTAGCTTGGGTGCAATCTGGTTTCAGCATGGATTTGCCACCGAAGGCGGATTTGATTATTCCGTTTTTCAAAACTTTTAATTATCCGCTCGGCGTTTGGGGATTTATTGCCTTAACTTTTTGTGTGATTGTTGGTACTAGTAATGCCGTGAATTTGACCGACGGCTTGGATGGTCTGGCGATTATGCCGACCATTATGGTGGGTTCGGCATTAGGTATTTTTGCTTACTTAACAGGGCATGTTGGTTACTCTAAGTATTTGTTGATTCCTTACATTTCTGGTGCGGGGGAACTCTTAATTTTCTGCGGTGCGATGGCAGGCGCTGGCTTGGCATTCTTGTGGTTTAACGCCCATCCGGCGCAAGTGTTTATGGGTGATGTAGGTGCTTTAGCTCTAGGCGGTGCACTGGGTACGGTAGCCGTCATTGTGCGTCAAGAAGTGGTGCTGTTCATCATGGGTGGCATTTTTGTCGTGGAGACTTTTTCCGTGATGCTGCAAGTGACTTATTTTAAGTTCACTAAGAAAAAATATGGCGTAGGTAAACGCTTGTTTTTGATGGCTCCATTGCATCATCATTTTGAACAAAAAGGTTGGAAGGAGACGCAAGTAGTCGTGCGTTTTTGGATCATTACGATGTTGTTAGTGTTGTTAGGTTTGTCGTCATTGAAATTGCGGTAAATAGGGTTAAGTATGAACTCCTCGGATTTATTGAATAAGCAGGTATTGATCGTCGGACTGGGTGAATCCGGTTTGGCGATGGCACGCTGGTTGTCGCGCTGTGGCGCACGCTTGCGGGTTATCGATACGCGTGCAAATCCTGAGCGTTTGCCTGCTTTAAAAGATATAGCGCCTGAGGCCGAATTTTTGGGTGGCAAGTTTCTAGCTGAACAGGTCGATGGTGTCGATCTGGTCGTTCTTAGTCCCGGTTTATCACCTCAGGGTGAATTGCAAATCATTTTGCAGCGTGCTCAGGAATTGAATTTGCCAATCTGGGGTGAAGTTGAATTGTTTGCACAAGCCTTGGCTGACTTGAAAGTGACGACCAACTACGTACCAAAAATTATTGCGATTACAGGTACCAATGGCAAGACAACCGTAACCAGTTTGACTGGACAATTATGCGCACGTGCGGGCATGAGTGTCAAAGTCGCCGGCAATATTAGTCCAGCGATGCTCGATGTTTTATGTGATTGCATCACGACAGAAACTTTGCCCCAAGTCTGGGTTTTGGAGTTATCGAGTTTTCAGCTCCATACCAATGTAAGTCTTAATCCTGATGTCGCGACTGTGCTGAATGTGACGCAAGATCACTTGGATTGGCATGGCGATATGAAGAGCTATTGCGCAGACAAAGCCAAAATTTTTGGTGCTACAACTTTACGTTTGCTCAATCGGGACGACGAGCAAGTAATGGCAATGCAAGGCGCCGATGGTAACTTTGTCAGTTTCTCTTGCCGTGCGCCGCAACACGACGGTGAATTTGGTTTGTTGAATGAACAAGGGATGACTTGGTTGGCAGTGGCAAATGCGGATCAAGATGAATTGCCTGCATCGCGCAAGCGCAAAAAGGAAATCGTCGACATCCCAGTTACGATTACGCGATTGATGCCGGCCGATGCGTTAAAGATACGGGGGCAGCACAATGCGAGTAATGCATTAGCGGCTTTAGCTTTGTGTCGCGGAATTGGACTTCCATTAGCACCGTTATTACATGGCTTGCGCGAGTACAAAGGTGAGCCACATAGAGTGGAGTTAGTAGCGACGATTAGTGGCGTTGATTATTTTGATGATAGCAAGGGCACAAATGTAGGCGCTACCGTTGCTGCATTAAAAGGACTCGGTGAAGAGCGCGGCGGTTCAGAAAAGCGAATTATTTTGATTGCCGGCGGTGATGGCAAAGGTCAAGATTTTTCTCCTTTGGCGGAACCAGTATCGCGGTATGTCAAAACCGTTTTGCTGATTGGTAAAGATGCGCCTGAGATTCAAACGGCATTGGAGATCACCTCCGTAGCGATGCATAGTTTTGATAGTTTGGAGCAGGCGGTAGCGAGTGCGGGCGAATCCGCACAAGAAGGCGATATCGTTTTGTTGTCGCCAGCTTGCGCGAGCTTGGATATGTTTAAGAATTACGCTCATCGCGCTCAAGTGTTTGTTGACGCGGTGCGTGATATCGCATTAAACCGTGGTGAGATTTGCTGATGAAACAGCTACTCCTGAATTTGAACCTATGGCGTTCGTCTGGCAATAGTCAGACCCGAACTCATTTTGTTCAGCGTTCAAAAATGATGGAGTATGACCAAGCTTTGGTGTGGGTGACTTTGATCTTGATGGTGTTCGGTATGGTGATGGTGTACTCAGCATCGATCTCGTTGCCGGATTCACCTAAGTATGCCAACTATAAGAATAATCATTTTTTAGTGCGTCAGGCGATGTTTGTGAGTTTCTCTATTTTGATGAGTTTTATCATTTTTAGAGTGAAAGTCGAAGATTGGCAAAAAGCAGCACCTTATTTATTTATTTTTACTTTAGCGCTGTTGCTGTTGGTATTGATACCAGGTTTAGGAAAAGGCGTGAATGGCGCGAAGCGTTGGTTGTCGTTCAAAGTGTTTAATCTACAGCCTTCAGAGTTGATGAAATTATTTATGGTCTTGTATGCGGCCGATTATACCGTCCGTAAGCAAGAGTACATGCATAAATTGACCAAGGGCTTTTTGCCTATGATGGTGACGGTGGCTGTATTGGGTTTGCTACTGTTATTGGAGCCTGATCTCGGCGCATTTGGTGTGATCGTTTGTATCGCAATGGGGATTTTGTTTTTAGGTGGGATTAACGGTATTTGGTTCGGTGGTATTGCAACGACTTTGGTAGGGATTTTTGCTTCAGTCATTCTGTTATCACCATGGCGCCGTGAACGTATTTTCGCTTATTTGAATCCTTTTGAAGAAGACAATGCCTTAGGTAAAGCGTATCAGTTGACACATTCCTTGATCGCATTTGGCCGCGGTGAATTGTTTGGCGTTGGTTTGGGCGCTAGCGTTGAGAAACTGCATTACTTACCAGAAGCACATACTGACTTTTTATTAGCCGTGATTGGTGAAGAGCTTGGTTTTGTCGGCGTCGTTACGGTAATTTTTTTGTTTTATTGGATAGTGAAACGCGCATTTGATATCGGGCGTCAAGCCATCGTGCTTGATGCAACTTTTGCAGGCTTAGCAGCAAAAGGCATTGGTATCTGGATCGGTGTCCAGACGTTTATCAATATGGGTGTGAATTTAGGATTGCTGCCGACCAAAGGTTTAACTTTACCTTTGATGAGTTATGGCGGTTCCGGTGTTTTAATTAATTGTATAGGTTTAACCCTCCTACTTCGTATCGATTATGAAAATCGACTCATGATGCGCGGAGGACGAGTATGACGAATTCAAGCAAAGTGAAAAAACATTTAATGATTATGGCTGCTGGTACAGGTGGACATATTTTCCCCGGTTTAGCGATCGCTGATGAAATGCAGACTCGTGGCTGGAGTGTTTCATGGCTAGGAACCAAGACCGGCATGGAAGCGGAAATTGTGGCCAAGCATGGCATCACCATGGATCAGCTCGATTTCACTGGACTACGCGGTAAAGGTTGGAAACACAGTTTGACGGGTGCCTATAAATTGGTAGCAAGTTTTTTTTCTTGCATTGATATCGTCAGAATACGTAGACCCGATGTGGTTCTTGGTATGGGGGGGTATGTGACTGTGCCGGGCGGCGTGAGTAGCGCATTGATGGGCAAGCCATTAGTTTTGATGAATGCGGATGCGCCTTTGCTTTTATCGAATAAAACACTGAAACCGTTCGCGAAAAAATTGATGTTTGGTTTGCCTTCCAACGCACCTATGCAAGAGCGCAAATTTGTATTCACGGGCAATCCTATCCGTCACGAAATTAGTAATCTGGATTTGCCACAGCAACGTTATGCGCAACATCAAGGGCCATTAAAAATTTTGGTAGTGGGCGGCAGTTTGGGTGCGCGTGTTTTGAATGAGGCTGTGCCAGATGCATTAGCCCTAATTCCTGAAGCACAACGCCCACTGATTACGCATCAATCGGGTAAGCAGCACGTCAATGATTTGCGTCAGCGTTACCAAAAAAATGGGGTGCAAGCGGAGGTCTTGGATTTTATTCATGATATGCCGCGTCGTTATGCAGAGGCTGATCTGGTGATTTGCCGCGCTGGTGCCATTACTGTATCGGAATTGACGGCGGCGGGTGTTGCCAGTGTGTTGGTACCGCTAGTTGCATCCAGTACTTCGCATCAAAGAGCCAATGCAACTTGGCTAAGTGAGGCCGGTGGTGCCGTACATTTGCCTCAATCAGAATTGAATGCGGAAAGTTTAGCGGCGCTGATACAAAGTATGAATCGTGAACGTTGTTTGCAGTTCGCGAGCAAAGCCTATGAATTAGGTAAGCGCGATGCGAGCGCGACAATCGCGGAGATTCTAGAAGCACTGGTTAATAAAACTAACTGAGTATGAAATAACTAAGTAAAAAATTGTTGAGAAAGTAGTAGAGAAATATTATGAAACATAAAGTGAAGCACTTACATTTTGTTGGTATCGGTGGCTCAGGTATGAGTGGCATCGCCGAAGTGCTATTAAATCTGGGCTATGTGATTTCCGGTTCGGATTTAAGCAGCAATGTGGCTTCACAGCGTTTAGCAAGTTTGGGTGCAAAAGTAACCGTAGGTCATGCCGCTGAAAATATTGAAGGCGCCGATGCGGTAGTCACCTCAACTGCCGTCAAGGCTGATAATCCAGAAGTGATCGCTGCTCGCGAAAAACATATTCCTATCGTGCCGCGTGCTTTGATGTTGACCGAGTTGATGCGTCTAAAAAGTGGTATCGCAATTGCTGGTACACACGGCAAGACAACGACTACCAGTCTGGTTGCGAGTATTTTGGCAGAAGGTGGTTTAGATCCTACCTTTGTGATCGGCGGTTTGTTGAATAGTGCTGGGGCTAATGCGCGGCTCGGTAGTGGCCAGTATATTGTGGCTGAGGCGGATGAATCCGATGCCTCATTCCTCAATTTGTTACCCATGATAGAAGTGATTACCAACATCGATGCGGATCATATGGAGACCTATGATCATGATTTTTCAAAATTAAAACAAGCCTTTGTCGACTTTACTCAACGTCTGCCTTTTTATGGTGTTGCTATGTTGTGCATGGATGATCCGAATATCCGTGAAATCATGCCAAGAATTACTAAGACCATTGTTACCTATGGTTTTCATGAAGAAGCTGAAGTGCGCGCGGTGAATGCGACAGCTGCAAATGGCAAGATGCATTTCACGGTGGTGCAAAAAGGCTATGAAGATATGCAGGTGAGTTTAAATCAGCCGGGTATGCACAATGTGCAAAATGCCTGCGCTGCGATCGCGATTGCGCGCGAAGTGGGCGTTGAAGACAGTGCGACGCAAAAAGCTTTAAGTGAATTTAATGGCGTGGGGCGTCGCTTTACACGCTATGGCGAGATCTCGTTAGCAAGTGGTGGTAGCTTTGCACTAGTCGATGATTATGGACATCATCCGGTAGAAATGGCGGCGACTTTAGCCGCGGCGCGTGGTGCCTATCCAGGTCGTCGTTTAGTGTTGGCATTTCAGCCGCATCGTTATACCCGCACTCGTGACTTGTTTGAAGATTTTGTGAAAGTGATTTCGACTGCGGATGCGGTAGTTTTAGCAGAAGTTTATGCTGCTGGCGAAGCGCCAATTGTTGCTGCTGATGGCCGTGCCATGACACGTGCTTTGCGTGTGCTCGGTAAGGTTGAACCTATTTTTGTTGAACAGATGCAGGACATGCCGCATGCATTGCTTGGTATGTTACATGATGGCGATGTGTTGATCGTGATGGGCGCTGGTTCCATTAGTGCGGTGCCAGGTAAACTGGCGAATCAGTGACCGTAAATAGATATAAGAATAGTCACCGTAAATATTATTGAATTGAATGGACGCAAGATGAAAGAATTAGGCAAAGTTGGCGTGTTATTTGGTGGTCGTTCAGCAGAGCGTGAAGTATCCATCATGTCCGGTACTGGTGTCTTGAATGCTCTAAAAAGTCGCGGCATTGATGCACATGGATTTGACCCAGCGGAACGCAGCTTAGCGGAGCTGGCTGCTGAAAAATTTGATCGCGTATTTATCGCATTGCATGGTCGTTATGGTGAAGATGGTAGTTTGCAAGGCGCATTAGAACAACTGGGCATACCTTACACCGGTAGCGGTGTCATGGCCTCTTCGGTCGCGATGGACAAGATTTTTACGAAAAAAATCTGGCTCTATCATCAGCTTACAACGCCGAAATATGCGGTACTGAACGCTGATAGTAATTTGGCGCAAGTGACACAAGAACTTGGTTTGCCATTAATCGTGAAACCACCGCACGAAGGTTCTACGATAGGCATTACGAAAGTGACTGCAGATGAGGCTTTGCCAGCGGCTTATCAACTGGCTGCGCAGTTTGACGAAGAAGTATTGGCCGAAGAATTTATTCAAGGGCGTGAATTGACTGTCGCTGTATTAGGTCGCGGCGCTGGCGCACGTGCATTACCTGTGATTGAAATTGTGGCACCAGAAGGTAACTACGATTATCAAAATAAATATTTCACAGACGACACGAAGTATTTGTGCCCGGCGCCTTTGGATGAGAATTTAACTGTAGAGATTCAACGGATGTGCGAGGATGCTTATCGCGCGGTGAATTGTGAAGGCTGGGCGCGGATTGATGTGTTGTTGCGGGCGCATGATAACAAACCATTTTTGATTGAGATTAATACTTCACCAGGTATGACGGGTCATTCTTTGGTACCGATGGCAGCGAAGGCGGCTGGCATGAGTTATGAAGATGTTTGTGTTGAGATATTGAAGACCGCGCGATTGAAAATCGCAGCAGATTCTCAATAATTTGTTGCGCGAAAGAGTGTAAGAGAATTTATGTGGCAAGACGCAAAATTGCTCAATGCAACCGCCAATGTTTTATTTAGCATCGTGTTGCTTGCCATGTTGGTGTCGGGTGTGTGGTGGCTGATTCATCGTCCGGTGTTCGCTTTGCAAGTGGTTCGTGTGGAAAGTGAAAAGGCGGGGGTAAAGCAGAATGAGTTAAGGCATGTGAATACCTTGACTATACGAGATCAGGCAGTGCCCAAAATTACAGGTAATTTTTTTACGACCAATTTGGAAGAAGTAAAGCAGGCGTTTGAATCGGTGCCTTGGGTGCGCAAAGCTAGTGTGCAAAGAGTTTGGCCTGACACTTTAGTGGTGCAGCTTGAAGAGCATGATGTATTGGGAACGTGGGGCGAAGATGGCCGTCTGATTTCAGTCGCAGGCGATGTCTTTACCGCGAACTTGGCTGAAGCGGAAGAGGACGTGCAATTAATAGGATTCTCTGGACCTGAAGGTAGTGAAAAAGAAGTGGTGGCGCAGTATCTACAATTTAAGCAATGGTTTGCTAGTTTAAATTTGGAGCCAGAAGCGGTTCAATACTCAAGCCGTTATGCTTGGAGCGTCAAGTTAAATAATGGTTTGCAAGTTGAGTTGGGTAAAGTGCAGGAAGTCAATGCCTTGAAAAAAAGGGTCGATCAGTTGATTAAGGTCTATCCGCAGTTGGTAACTAGATTACAGGGCAGTATTGTGAGTGTGGATATGCGCTATCCGAACGGACTGGCGTTAAAAACTAGTAATCAGTCAGTCGCATCGAATCGTAAGTAAGCATAGTAGTAGTCGCAAACATAGCGAAACAAGTAGAGCAAAAAGAGTAAAAGCAAGGGCAAAAGTAAGAGCAAACGAGTGTCATTCGGATTGTAACGAGTACCTTAATATAAGTAAGTGGAAGACTATGACAAAAGACGCAAAAAACCTGATTGTTGGCCTCGATATTGGGACATCAAAAATTGTGGCGGTCGTTGCTGAAGTGATGCCAGATGGTCGTCACGAAGTAATCGGTTTAGGTCAACATGAATCGAAAGGTTTGAAGAAAGGTGTGGTCGTCAATATCGAAGCGACTGTTGAATCGATACAGCGCGCTTTGGAAGAAGCTGAGTTGATGGCTGACTGCAAGATTCGCACTGTCTACACGGGTATCGCCGGCAGCCATATTCGTAGTTTTAATTCCAGCGGTATGGTGGCGATTAAAGATAAGGAAGTCACTGCGACTGATGTGTCGCGTGTGATTGAAACGGCGAAAGCGGTGAATATTCCAACTGATCAGCAACTACTCCACACTTTGCCACAAGAATTTATCGTTGATAGCCAAGACGATGTGCGCGAGCCTATAGGCATGAGTGGTATTCGTCTTGAAGTTAAAGTGCATATCGTGACTGGTGCGGTGTCAGCCGTTCAAAACATCGTGAAGTGTGTGCGTCGTTGCGGTTTAGAAGTATCGGATTTGATTCTGCAACCGATGGCGTCAGCCGATGCAGTATTGACCAATGATGAAAAAGAATTAGGCGTCGTGTTGATTGATATCGGTGGCGGTACCACTGATGTTGCCGTATTTAGCGAAGGTTCTATACGCCATACCGCCGTGATTCCAATTGCGGGCGATCAGATTACCAACGATATTGCGATGGCATTGCGCACACCGACTTCCGAAGCGGAAGAAATCAAAATTCGTTTTGGCGTTGCTAAGCAAGTGTTGGCCGATCCCGCCGATACTTTGGAAGTGCCGGGTTTAGGTGATCGCGGCCCACGTTCATTATCTCGTCAAGCCTTGGCGGCGGTGATAGAACCACGTGTTGAAGAGTTGTTCGCCTTAGTGCATCAAGTGGTGCGTGAATCTGGTTACGAAGATGTTTTGTCATCTGGCATTGTATTGACTGGTGGCTCATCGACGATGCAAGGCATGGTAGAAATGGCGGAAGACATTTTCTTAAAACCTGCGCGTTTAGGGATGCCAGCTTACTCAGGTCAGCTCGCCGATGTCGTGCGCAGCCCGCGTTATGCGACAGTATTAGGTTTGTTGTTGGAAGCAAAAAAGCAGTACTTACGAGGTCATATTGTGACGCGCCAAGCAGGTTCGGCAAACGCAGTTTGGCAACGTATGAAGGAGTGGTTTCAAGGGAATTTTTAATTCCATCTTTTGTTTTGAAAAATAGTGTTTCTTTATAGACGAAATAGGGCGATTTACAGCATATTTTTTACAAACTTTTGCTGTAATCATTTTATAATAGTGAGAATTACAGTTTTTATTCGCTAGGCGTCACATAGGGTGAGGATTAGCGACTGAAAACTGCCTACTTGGGGGATTCATGATGGAGTTCGATATGGTCGATAACGCTACGCAAGGCACAGTGATCAAAGTCGTTGGTGTCGGTGGCGCAGGTGGTAATGCAGTTCAGCACATGATTAACAAAGGTGTTTCTGGCGTGGAGTTTATCGCTGCAAATACAGATGCTCAAGCGCTGACACAATCCAATGCACATAATGTGATACAGATCGGTGAAACTGGTTTGGGCGCTGGGATGAAACCTGAAGTAGGTCGTCAATTGGCGGAAGAATCCCGTTCACGAATTGAAGATGCTTTGCGCGGTTCGCACATGGTATTTATCGCTGCCGGTATGGGCGGCGGAACAGGCACTGGCGCTGCGCCTGTGGTCGCGCAAGTCGCAAAAGAATTAGGTGCATTGACCGTTGCGGTTGTGTCCAAACCATTTTCTTACGAAGGTAAGAAATGCATGGATATCGCAGATGAAGGCTTAGAGGCTTTGTCCAAACATGTCGATTCTTTGATCATCATCTTGAATGAAAAACTCGAAGAAATTTACGAAGATGACAGCATGATTGAATGGTTAGGTCATGCAGATAATGTTCTGAATAATGCAGTTGCTGGTATCGCAGAAATCATTAATGTTCCAGGTCATATTAATGTTGACTTCAATGACGTGAAAACGATCATGGGCGAACAAGGTAAAGCGATGATGGGAACGGCCACCGCTTCCGGTGTCGATCGTGCACGTATCGCGGCAGAACAAGCAGTTGCTTCCCCACTGTTGGATGGTATTGATTTGTCTGGCGCACGTGGCGTGTTGGTGAACGTAACAGCTAGCCGTGGTTTGAAAGGTAAAGAAATTAAAGAAGTAATGGCTGCAGTTCGTGCTTTCGCTGCGCCAGATGCATCGATTGCTCAAGGTATCGCTTACGACGAAAGCATGGGTGATGATATTCGTGTGACGGTCGTTGCAACTGGCTTGGGTCGTGGCAAGAAAAATATTCAATTGGTTCAGACACCGATATTACGTACTGGTACTAATGATGAGCCTATGATGATGGCGACTTCAGTAGCTGCTGCAGCGCCAGGCAAAGCGACGACTTCGGTCAGTGCTGGTTTTGATAGTTTGACTAAGCCTGCGGTGTGGCGTCACTCTGCTACTGAACAAGTACGCGCCTTGGAAAAAAATGGGATGGAGACTTACGACATTCCTGCTTTCCTACGTAAGCAAGCGGATTAATTCAGCTGAAGAATTGAGTCGTAGTAGTAATCAGGCAAAACGCCAGTCAATTGACTGGCGTTTTGCTTTCTGCAGAAATCTTTTGTTTAAGGCATACTTGCACACTTCCCTGTATCGTATATTGAGCAGGTGAGAGTCCACTTATTAATTCATTTTTAGGGAGTTCATTATGAGCATCAAGATTGGTGATAAATTACCAGCAGGTAGCCTGGCCGAGTTTATTGAGGTGGAATCCGAAGGCTGTTCTTTAGGCCCAAATACTTTTGACGTCGCAGAATTGACGAAGGGTAAAACCATCGCAATCTTCGGTTTGCCTGGCGCATACACACCAACTTGCTCCGCTAAACATGTACCGGGTTATGTAGAACATGCCGCCGCTTTGAAAGCAAAAGGCGTGGATGAAATCTGGTGTATTTCTGTGAACGACGCTTTTGTTATGGGCGCTTGGGGACGTGATCAAAAAGCGACTGGTGTTGTACGCATGATGGCTGACGGCAACGCGACTTTCAGTAAAGCTTTGGGTTTAGATGCAGACTTCAGTAAGTTTGGCATGGGCGTACGCTCACAACGTTATTCATTGGTTGCCGTTGATGGCGTGGTCAAGCATTTGAATGTGGAAGAAGGCGGAAACTTCGCTGTGTCTAACGCTGAAACGATGTTGGCACAATTGGCATAATCGAATTTTGCTCGATATTAAAAATGCGCATCGTGTGGTGCGCATTTTTTTTGGATGTTTCGCTTGACGTTAGGAACAGCTATCAGGCCCTAGGTAATTTTCTGCATAAATTGCTTTTGCGATTTATAATCTCAGCATGTTAAAACAAAGAACCATAAAGCAAGAAGTGAAAACGATAGGTGTCGGTGTCCATTCCGGTACCAAGGTAACACTGACTCTGCGACCAGCTCCGATAGATACCGGCATCATTTTTACGCGTGTAGATTTGCAACCACCTGTGGTGTTTCCTGCAACGGCGTTAAATATTGGCGATACTAAGATGGCATCTACCTTGACGGTCGATGGCGCTAAAGTGTCAACCGTTGAGCATTTATTATCCGCGTGTGCAGGCTTAGGGATTGATAATCTTTATATTGATATCAGCGCGGAAGAGATCCCGATCATGGATGGCTCAGCTTCATCATTTGTCTATTTGTTGCAGCAAGCTGGCTTTGCTGAGCAAAATGCGCCCCGAAAGTTTATTCGGATTTTAAAGCCTGTAGAGATCCGCGAGGGCACAGGCAAGTCTGAAAAATGGGCTAGGCTGGAACCTTACGACGGATTCAAGTTGCATTTCTTTATAGAATTTAATCACCCTGCGGTCGATGGGACGATGCAAACCGCCGAAGTGGATTTTGAAAAAGTCTCCTACGTGAAAGACGTTGCGCGTGCCCGTACATTTGGTTTCATGCAAGACGTGGAAATGTTGCGGGGTATAGGTCTGGCACGCGGAGGATCTTTAGAAAACGCCATCGTGATGGATGAGTACCGCATTTTGAACGCTGACGGATTACGTTTTGACGATGAGTTTGTACGGCATAAAATATTGGATGCGATTGGAGATTTGTATTTGATCGGACATCCATTTTTAGCAAGCTATACCGCGCATAAGTCAGGTCATGGATTGAATAATCAATTGTTGCGTGTATTGCTCACTCAACCTGATGCTTATGAGATTGTTACTTTCGAGGATGCGGTTCAAGCGCCTATTTCGTATTTCGAGCAAGAGCAGCGCGAGTGGGCACTGAACTAGATTTGCCCATCTGCGCTCACATATTTTTAAGTATTTCTTCTCAATAGCCGCTCAAGTGCGGCTTTCAAATCAGCATTCTGCGGCGTTGTCGGTAGGCTACTTTTTAAGCTGGCAAAAGCAGAAATAGCCTTACTACTTAATATTGCCTGTTTGATAGGCACAGGTTTTTCGATAGTTCGTTTGACTTGTACTTTAATCTTGATTGCGTTAATCTGCCAACCTCGTTGCTGCAAATGGGCTTGCAATTTAGGTAATTGCTGTTTCAATTTACTAGCAATAGAGGCATTTGGCGTGGAGAGAACTAACTGCTCATCAGCTAGGTTTAATACTTCACAGCCATCAAAGATCGGCGGGAGTACGTTCCCGCATTCTTTTTGTAGCGAAAGATTTCGCTTAATGGTAGGTAACAGTGGTGATAATTTGTCGCTTTGTTGTAAGAACGAAGCGACGCCACTGGCATCAGCGAGCTTTTTGCCGCGCTTGATATTTAATCGATAAGGTTGTTGAGGTGCTTGCATAGTCGGCACATTACCACAATTCATTCTTGTTGATCACGGGGGTATCAGTTAATGCAAGTGATTATTATGCATTCGCGTTTAACGCAAGCCAAGTCACTGACGCTGACGTCAAAACACCTGGCAATTTTCATTTCTTTATTTGTTTTATTTGCGTTCATTATTTCTGTGACTGTCATTAATTTGACCGCTCGTTACAGCACAAGCGACTCCGTATTCGTTAAAGCGATTTTGCCTGCTGCATTACAAAATGGTGGTAGTTTTGGGGTGACGTCGAATGATCGATATCTGAAAGAAAACCTCGCTGCAATGGCGGTTAAAGTGGGCGAGATGCAGGCGCAGTTAATCCGTTTAGATGCCTTGGGCGAGCGTGTGCAGGGTTTGGCGGGGGTAAAACCTGAAGAGTTCAACTTCAAAGAGTCGCCTGGACGAGGTGGTGCTGAGGTGAGTTTGCTTTCTGGTAAAACTGATCTGAGTTTGGTGGATTTTCAAACTAGTTTAGATATGCTGGCAAAAGATGTGAATTATCGCTCGGACTACTTCAATGTCGTTGAATCAAAATTAATGAGCTTTAAATTGCAAGCCAAGCTGCTACCAACTATTGTCCCAGTGAACGTTGGCTACAATGCCTCGACGTTTGGACGTCGGCTTGATCCATTTTCGGGACGTACCGCGTTCCATGAGGGTTTAGATTTCTCCGCGCCTACTGGTACACCTATCGTAGCTGCGGCTGGCGGTGTCGTGATCGCAGCCGAATATCATCCTGAGTTTGGCAATATGCTGGAAATTGATCATGGTGGCGATATGATTACTCGCTACGCCCATGCTTCAAAACTGTTCGCCAAAGTTGGCGATATTGTAAAACGTGGACAACACGTGGCAAATATTGGCTCTACTGGCCGATCTACTGGGGCGCATTTGCATTTTGAGGTCAGAATTAAAGGCATTCCTCAAAATCCTCATAAGTTTTTAAATGCTGGAAATGACGGTGCTGACGTTTCAAAAATTGCTAGTCTTGTGCGTTAAACTGCCAAGTCTATCAAATTCTCCAAGAGTAATTGCGCGGGCCACCCTTGATTTTGTCTGATTTATCACCAACTCCAATCTAATCTTCCTGTCTGCTGCTCCGGATTTTCTGGAAAGGCACCTCAGGCATGTTAAAATAAAAAGTTAATCACATTTGCTGCGTTTTGAATCTCATCTGAATATTTAGATCCGGTTTTCGCAGTGTTTAAGAACCCAAAACTCAATCAAAGCATGTCATTCCTGACCAAAATATTCGGTAGCCGTAACCAGCGGCTCTTGAAACAATATCAAAAAATTGTGCGTGAAATTAACGCCTTAGAGCCAAAGTTGGAAGCTTTGACTGATGAGCAATTAAAAGCCAAAACACCAGAATTCAAAGAGCGCTTAGCGAAAGGCGAAACTTTAGATGCCTTACTGCCTGAAGCCTTTGCGGTTTGTCGCGAAGCGAGTAAGCGGGTTTTGAAAATGCGCCATTTTGACGTGCAGATGATGGGTGGTATGGCTTTGCATTTTGGCAAAATTGCCGAAATGGGTACCGGTGAAGGTAAAACCTTGATGGCGACTTTGCCGATTTATCTGAATGCTTTGTCAGGTAAAGGTGTGCACGTCGTTACCGTCAATGACTACTTGGCGCAACGCGATGCCGATCAAATGGGTGAACTGTATGGTTGGCTGGGTTTAACGACTGGCGTCAACTTGTCTCAGCTAGAACACGATGCAAAACAAGTTGCCTACGGCTCTGACGTTACCTATGGCACGAATAATGAATTTGGTTTCGACTACTTGCGCGACAATATGGTGTATGAAGCCAAAGATCGCGTACAGCGTTCTTTGAATTTCGCTGTGGTCGATGAAGTCGATTCGATTTTGATCGATGAGGCGCGCACACCGCTGATCATCTCAGGTCAGGCTGAAAATCACACTGAGCTATATTACAAAATTAACGAAGTACCGAAGCTCTTAACTTTGCAAATCGGTGAAGAAACACCCGATGGTAAAGGTGTGGTCGAGGTGCCAGGTGATTACACGAAAGACGAAAAATCACACCAAGTTTTATTGACCGAAGCCGGTCACGATAAAGCGGAACGTATTTTGACGCAGATGGGTTTATTGCCAGAAGGCGCGTCTTTGTATGATGCGGCGAATATCTCCTTGGTACATCATCTGTATGCTGCATTGCGCGCTCATGCTTTGTACTTCAAAGATCAACACTACGTTGTATTGAATGATGAAATCGTGATCGTCGATGAATTTACCGGTCGTATGATGACAGGTCGTCGTTGGTCTGATGGTTTGCATCAAGCAGTCGAAGCGAAAGAAGGCGTTCGTATTCAAAACGAAAACCAAACTTTGGCGTCGATCACTTTCCAAAATTACTTCCGTATGTATACCCGTCTGTCGGGCATGACAGGTACCGCGGATACCGAAGCTTACGAATTTCAAGAGATTTATAACCTTGAAACCGTCGTGATTCCTCCGAATCGTCCATCAGCCCGTAAAGACAGACAAGATCAGGTTTACAAGTCGGCCGAAGAAAAATATGGCGCAATGTTGAAGGATATTCAGGATTGCTACGAGCGTGGGCAACCAGTGTTGGTCGGTACAACCTCAATTGAAAATTCTGAATTGTTGTCGGGTATTTTAGATAAAGCGAAATTACCGCATAACGTTTTGAATGCCAAACAGCATGCACGTGAAGCTGAAATCATTGCGCAGGCAGGACGTCCGAAAGCGATCACCATCGCCACTAATATGGCGGGTCGCGGCACCGACATCGTGTTGGGTGGCAATGTCGGTAAACAAGTGCAATTGATAGAAGCATCCGAATCTTTGTCTGATACTGAGAAGCAGTTGCAGTCGCAAAAATTGCGCGATGAATGGCAGTCCTTGCATGATCAAGTCGTTGCTGCTGGTGGCTTACATATCGTGGGTACCGAACGTCATGAATCTCGTCGTGTCGATAACCAATTGCGCGGCCGTTCTGGTCGTCAGGGTGACCCAGGTTCATCCCGTTTCTATCTGTCTTTAGATGACGCCTTATTGCGGATATTTGCTGGTGATCGCGTACGAGCGATTATGGATAGATTGAAAATGCCGGAAGGCGAGCCTATCGAAGCCGGTATCGTTAGTCGCTCTATTGAATCTGCACAACGTAAAGTTGAAGCACGTAACTTCGATATTCGTAAACAATTGTTGGAATACGATGACGTTGCTAATGATCAGCGTAAAGTGATTTACCAACAGCGTAATGAATTACTCGAAGCGCATGATATGTCTGAGATGATCGCGTCTTTGCGCGATGGCATGTTCCATGATTTGGTGCGCCAATATGTACCGCATGAAACGGTCGAGGAGCAATGGGACTTGGCGGGACTGGAAGCAGTTTTGGCAAGCGAATGGGCCTTGGACTTGCCATTAGTCAGTTTATTGGAGACCGAGAAAAACTTAACTGACGAAGACATTTTGGATCGTGTAGTGGCTGCAGCGAAAGCAGCTTACGATGCCAAAGTTGAGCTGGTCGGTAAGGAAAGTTTTGCAGGCTTTGAACGTAGCGTAATGTTGCAAAGTATTGATAGCCACTGGCGCGAACATTTAGCGGCTTTGGATCATCTGCGTCAAGGTATTCATTTGCGTGGTTACGCGCAGAAAAATCCTAAGCAAGAATACAAACGTGAAGCTTTTGAGTTGTTTGGTCAAATGCTAGACATGATCAAAAATGAGGTGGTGCGTATTGTCGTGACAGTACGAATTCAATCTCGCGAAGAGATCGAAGCCGCCGAACAGCAAATGGCGCAATCTCAAGTTGAAAATGTCCATTATCAACATGCAGAATTTGATGCCAATGCTTCACCGGAAGAAATCTTGGCGCCATCACCGGTTGCAGGCAATGATGTTCAGGAACCATTTGTCGATCAAGGTTGGAAGATCGGTCGTAACGATGCGTGCCCATGCGGTAGCGGTAAGAAGTACAAGCAATGTCATGGTAAGTTAGCTTAAACGGGTTTTCGAAATTCAATAAGCTAAAAGACATAAAAAAGACGGGCAAGCCCGTCTTTTTTTATATGCAATTTTAAACGCCAACCACCTTATTCAAGTTCTTTAATTTACTGACTTATTACTTATTAACTTGCGCGTGTCAATGTTAATTTTAGTTTTAGTAGTTGCGCTTCTAGCGCATCATAATCTTCTAACTGATATTCGCTGAAAATTTCGCGCCCTTGTTTTACGACTTCAGGAAAAGCGTTAGCAAATTGCAGTTCACCCTCAGGCGTTAGTTTGACAAATAATTGACGGCGGTCTTCGCCACGCTCTCGTTGAATTAATCCTTTTTGCTCCAATCTGTCCAGCACACCAGTGAGTGTGCCTTTCGTGATCAAAGTTTTTTCACCTAGCTCTTTGCAAGTCATGCCGGGGGTGTTGCCTAGCGTTGCGATAATGTCGAATTGCGAGTCGGTAAAACCTAAAGAGCGTACTCGTTTGGAGGAGATTTTTTCAAATGATTGCATGCATTCCGAAAGTAAGCGAATGCTGCGTAGGTAGCGCTTTTCTAGCATGAGAATGAGCTTAAGGCTGAAGAGTATTTTGAAGCGAAACTACACAAGAGAAATTACTCAAGAAAAATTAGATGACAGGGATGGCTGACGAGCGTCAACCATCCGGTGAATCTACTATTAGTTGGTTTTATCCGCTTCAACTTGAATAGACAATTTTACGTCTGGAGAGAAGCCCCAGTTCAACGCAAAATTCATACCGAAATCAGAGCGCTTAAATTCTGCACTGGCATCAGCGCCACAGATTTCTTTTTTAGTCATGCCGTCTTGGATGCATTTAAATTTGTTCACGGTTAAATGAACTGGTTTTGTTACGCCCAATAAGGTCAATTCGCCTTCTACGCCTACCAATTTATCACCATCAAACTTCATGGATTTACCAACATAAGTGATGGTTGGGAATTGTGGTACGTTGAACATATCTTTGTTTTTTGCGTGATCATTCATTTTTGCATGACCGAAATCGATAGAGCTCGCGTCTATCGTGATGTTCATTGTGCCTGTTTTTGCTGCACGATCTAAAGTGATCGTTCCTTCTGTTTTGGTGAATTTACCGCGCCAGAAAGAAATACCTTTGTGATCTGCTTCAAAACTTGGGTAAGTATGGCTAGGGTCAACTTTGTAAGTTTGCGCGAAACTTGGTGCTGCAACTGCGAACAAGGCGATAGCGACGATTTTGGATAATTTCATGGTGATGCTCCTAAAAAAATAAATGGATCAGGTGTTACTAAATTGGTGCTAAGTCTTAAGTGCTGGATGCTGCGATTGTTTTACTTGATACTTGGTTTTTACTTCTACTGCTTATTTTCTCAACTGATTTCTTGTGTTTACTGATTCGCTACAACCTTAAATTTAATCATGACTTCGTCCGCGATCATGCTGGTGTCTTTCCATTCACCTTCGCCAATATTGAATGTTAGGCGTTTGATGGGCAGACTACCTTCGAAAGTGACCGACTTTCCTTCGGTCTTTATGCTTAAAGGGAAGCTAGCAACTACCGTTTTTCCTTTAATGGTCAGATTGCCGGTGACATCTAATTTGCCAGCGCCTGCAGATTTCATGGATGTCGAGACGAAGCTAGCTTTTGGAAATTGTGCGGCGTTAAACCACTCTTTTTTCAATACTTCGGCGTTGTATTCAGGCGCGGGTAAATTCAGGCTACTAGCATCAATTTCTACTTGCGCTTTAGAGCTTTCGGGCTTGGCACTGTTGTAGTCGATAGTTGCTGTAAATTTTTTAAATTGCGCTTGAACTGGCACATTCATTTGTTTGAAAATTACTTGCACGGTACTTTTCGGTGCATCAATTTGCACATTGGCAGCGTGGCTCAAGGTACTAACTGAACCGGTTGCGGCAGCTATAAGCAAGCTTGTTGCTAGCCTAGCGGGGTTGAATATTCTGCTGGCTGGTAGTTGAACTGCTTGAATGAGATTTTTCATATTTATTCCTTATTGGAGAAATCGGGCAACATTCTTTTTAAGATGTTGTCCCTGTCGATGAAGTGATGTTTAAGTGCGGCTGCTATATGCAAGATCACGAGTAAAAGCATTACATTGGTTAATATCTCATGCAGTTCTTTGAAGCTGTCTTTCATCGTAGGATCAGGCGTGATCAACGCGGGTAACTCAATTAAGCCAAGATAAACGACAGGAAAACCCGCGGCGTAACTGTAAAGGTAGCCCGAAAGCGGTACGCCGAACATTAAGACATAAAGTGTAATATGCGCCAGATTCGCTATTTGTTTCTCCCAGGTCTTCATACTGTTAGGATATGCAGGCGCTGTGTTAAATAATCGCACTAATAATCTAATTGCAACCAAAGCCAGTACGGTCACGCCTACCCATTTATGCCAGGAATATAGTTTCAGTTTGGTGGGACTAATTTTTAAATCAGTCATGTAGGTACCCAAAGCAAACGCGGCGATGATCAAGATGGCGACCAGCCAGTGCAATAAAATACTTTTACCTGAGTAACGTTGCATAGTTTCTGGTTGCATAAATTCTCCTAAAAAAGAAAATTAGTTCGAAGTAGAACTAATATAGCAAAAAAAAGCGAAGTCTGCACAACACCTTCAAAAAACGCTCAATCTTGGTTTTGCATTGGTATAAAGACAAAAAGCCTGCAGAATTACTTCTGAAGGCTTTTTATCAGGTTCAACCTGCTTGAGTCGTTAAACTCAATTGCGTGGAATTAAATCGCTTTTGCTAACTTAGCTGCAATACCCGTATAGGTCGCAGGGGTCATTGCCAATAGCAAGTCTTTGGCATCTTGCGGGATGCTTAAACCAAGTATAAATTCACGCAAAGCGTCTTTAGAAATTCCTTTACCACGCGTTAATTCCTTTAACTGTTCGTAAGGGTTTTCTACGCCGTAACGACGCATTACAGTTTGTACTGGCTCCGCTAACACTTCCCAGGTATTGTCTAAATCTTCCGCTAGACGAACTTGGTTGGTTTCTAATTTATTTAAACCGCGTACACAACTGTCGTAGGCCAATAAAGTATAGCCAAGCGCTACGCCAATATTGCGCAATACGGTTGAGTCGGTCAGGTCGCGCTGCCAACGTGAAATCGGTAATTTCTCAGATAAATGCTTGAGTAAGGCATTCGCCAAACCTAAATTACCTTCTGAATTTTCGAAATCAATAGGGTTCACTTTATGCGGCATTGTGGAAGAACCGATTTCGCCCGCTTTGGTTTTTTGTTTGAAATAACCAACTGAAATATAGCCCCAGATATCGCGATTTAAATCGAGCAAGATGGTGTTGGCGCGCGCAAAAGCGTCAAACATCTCGGCCATGTAATCGTGCGGTTCGATCTGAATTGTATAGGGATTGTAAGTTAAGCCTAAACGCTGTTCGATAACGTTTTTGGAAAAGCTTTCCCAGTCGTGGCTAGGGTAAGCGGACAAATGTGCGTTGTAGTTGCCGACTGCGCCATTCATTTTGCCGAGAATTTCAACCTGCGCGATGCGCTGCGCTGCGCGTTGCAGACGTGCGACGACATTCGCCATTTCTTTACCCAAGGTGGTTGGGCTGGCGGTTTGACCATGGGTACGTGACAGCATAGGCACATCGGCGTTGTCGTGTGCAATTTCCGTTAAGCGTGCGATTAATTTTTGCAAGGCTGGCAGCATCACGCCATCACGGGCTGTTTTTAACATCATGCCGTGTGAAGTGTTGTTGATATCTTCGGAGGTACAGGCAAAATGGATAAATTCTGCGGCAGCTTTTAATTCAGCGGTAATCTCCGGTGCAATGTTTAAACTGCGCTGTGGCAAATGATTGTAGCTATCAGGTAAAGCCAAGCCAACCGACTCTTTCAACCAATATTCAACGGCTTTCACATCATGATTGGTCACCGCTTCGATGGCCTTAATACGCGCAGCATCCTCTTCTGAAAAATTAGTCGCAATACGATCTAACAAAGCGTTGGCAGCGGCGGAGAATGGTTTGATCTCTGCAAAGCCCGCTAAAGACAAGGCTTGTAACCAAGAGATTTCAACTTTGACGCGATGATGCATGAAGCCAGCTTCAGACAAAGTTGCGCGTAAGGCATCCACCTTAGACGCGTAACGTCCATCAAGTGGGGAAAGGGCTGAGAGAGTAGAGAGAGACATGATGAGGAGAGTAGGTTGAAGAGTTGAAGATTGAGTTGGTAGAAGGATAAATAAGCTGGGTGACTGATTGTGTTAGCTATCTTGAAATCAAGCGTATCGCAAAATTCACTTTGTCAGCGTAATCCAAGATTTTACCATTTTTGAGCCGGGCATTCTCGGCTTAATTGTTGTCATGTCTTTATCTTTGTGGCGTGGTTTAGACTTTGATCCGGATCAGCAATGATATAATTTCCTCCGACAAAAAACTCTAATCATGTGAAAGTAATATGAAACTTATTGGTTCCCTCGCTAGTCCTTACGTAAGAAAAGTCCGTGTAGTAATGGCGGAAAAGAGGCTTGATTACGCCTTGCTACTGGAAAATGTCTGGGCTGCTGATACGACAATTCAACAATCTAATCCACTGGGTAAAGTCCCTTGTTTGTTGATGGAAGACGGTGGTGCCATGTTTGATTCGCGAGTGATTGTGGAGTATCTAGATACCTTGACGCCGGTTGGTAAATTGATTCCGCCACACGGGCGCGAGCGTGCGGAAGTCAAAAACTGGGAAGCCTTGGCCGATGGAATTTTAGATGCAGCCGTGTTGATACGCGCAGAGCGTACTATGCGCGACCCGGCGCTGCAGAGTGATAGCTGGGTAAATCGTCAGATGGATAAGGTTAATGCGGGACTGAAATCAATGTCGCAAGGTTTGGGCGAATCAGGGTTTTGTGTAGGAAATCATTTAACCTTGGCAGATATCAGTGTTGCTTGTTGCTTAGGTTGGCTGAGCTTCCGCTTCCCTGAGATCAAATGGCACAACGATTATCCTAATTTGGCGAAATTGTTCGATAAATTAGCTGAGCGTCCTTCGTTTAAAGATACTGTTCCTGAATAAGTGACCTAAATAAGTGCCTTAAATAAGCGATCGATTTTGTTTAGTTGGTTTTTTTAGCTTTAGCTTGGTCAAAATGAAAAAAGCATGTGAATTGTGTTCACATGCTTTTTTTACTTTTGCACACGACGACTAAATACTTAGCCGCGTAATGAGAAATTGATACTCGCAGTAGCTAACACCATAGTTGCCTTACCGTCTTCTACATAAGGTTTAAAAAGCGCGCGAAGTAGGGCTAATTTGGCAGATTCGTCAAGGCGTGCAAAACCTGAAGATTTCAGGATCTCTACTTTTTCGGCGCGACCTTTGTCGTTGACTAAGACTTGCATGACAACTCTGCCTTCTTCGCCGAGGCGGCGAGCTATGGCAGGGTAATCTGCTTGAGGCGCTTGTATGTATTCAACGGCGCTAACAACTTTAGGGCCAGCAGGTTCCGCTTTAGCTACTGGTGCTGGTGTATGCGTAACTGGTGCTGGGGTGACCGGAGCAGGGATGTCGGCAACTGTGGGCGCAACTTGAATGGCGTTCTCAATATCGCTGTTTACAGCGATTTGGGGCATCACCGGCGTTACGATGTTACGCACTGGTGGTGTTTTTTCTAGCTTCGCCACTTGTACCTTAGTTTGCGGCACAATGCTTGGCAGCATCATGACGACCGTTTCTTTCGGCTTGCTTTGAAAGCGTTCAATGGGATTGAGAATAATTAAACCAAAGACCGCGATGTGCGCTAATGCAATGAAGCTGCCGGTGGCAAATTGACGTGGTAATGGTGCTGGTTGCAGCGTGTTCATGGTGTTACGCCTCAGTAAAGATATGCTTTAATCTAAATAGGAATAATTCGTATTTAGATTATGTATCAAATTGTGGCGAACTGCAAGAAATTTGTGCGCTGCGGAAGTGTAAGTTTGCGCTGGCTCAAGTGCCAGCGCTTTGTGGAATAGTTGACCCTGCTTTGAGGGAGAATGAGTGCGCTTAGGCTAGAGATTTGCTTGCACTTGAACTGCGTGATCGAGTGAATGTAACAACACTGGCGTCTGTTTTGCCTTAAGCCCTAATTGATACTGACTTCATCGCCCATAGTCTCTCCTAGGCGTACTGCACCGGCTGGTTTCCATGTGGCGTTAAACTGCATGCTATTTTTGTTGAATAGCATTACGACCGTTGAGCCCAATAAAAAGCGGCCCATTTCTTCGCCTTTTTTCAATTGAATATTTTGATCGGTATAAGTCCATTCACGTACTTTATTTGTGCGTGGTGGATTGACGATGCCGTGCCAAGCGGTTTGCATGCTACCAACGATGGTCGCACCGACCAATACAAGGATAAATTCACCGTGGGGCGAATCGAAGACGCAGACCACGCGTTCGTTACGTGCGAATAAACCTGGAACGCCGCGTGCAGTCGTTGGATTGACAGAAAATAACTCACCCGGCACATAAATCATGCGTTTTAAGCGACCGTCACATGGCATGTGGATGCGGTGATAGTCGCGTGGACTCAAATAAATGTTGGCGAACTGACCGTCGTTGTACTGCGCCGCCAATTGAGCATCGCCACCGACCAAGGCTATGGCGGAAAAGTAGTGTCCTTTCGCCTGAAATATTTGCCCTTGATTGATCGTACCAAATTCACTAATCGCACCATCGACAGGGCAAGCATATTTAGCTGAGCTAATCGGGCGTGCGTCGGCGCGCAAAGGGCGGGTAAAAAATTCATTAAAACTGGCATAACTTGCCGTATCAGGATTCGCCGCTTCCTGCATGTTAACCTGATATTTTTTAACAAACCAATTGATCAGGCGCGTAGTACGTTTGCCGCCACGATCATTAGCAACCAGACCAGCAAAAGCAGTTAATAAATATTTAGGCAAGAAATATTGCGGGAGCACGGCTAAACGGTCGGACACGGCGAGACTCATGATAGAAATAAAGAACCGCGATTATAGCCGTAGAGTGTTTGAGAATAGTGATTTCGGGTTTTTCTTGTGGTAATTGGTAAAGCAAAAAACACTTATATAGTCAAAATAGTTAAGGCAGGCTTGGTCGAACTGAGTCGGGTACAGTCGAATAGAGTCGAATAAAAAGATAATGTAATCTGTCATACACTTTTAGTGAAACTCAACTATGATGCAGACGCAGCATTACTCCTCGAAGGAGGGGAGGGGGCGCAAAAAATGATTCATTAGCTGTTCCCTAAAACAAATTTAGAAATAATCTATTGGATTTGATGAATTCATAGTGATAAGCTTCGTCTCAGTTGTGAACGTAAACCGAATTCGTCGATGAGTGAGATGTGAAGCAGAGTCTTGAAAATTCATGCATCGGCAATAAATGAAATACTCATGTTAATTTTTTCTGGAGAAATCAATGAAAACAGTTGGACAAAAACTCGACGCGTTTAGCGTACCAGCAGCTAAGCCAGGTTTTAATCATCACGAAGAAAATGGTGTATCCGCTTTTGAAACAATTACAGAAGCTTCTTTCCCAGGTAAATGGAAAGTCATCTATTTCTACCCAAAAGATTTCACATTTGTTTGCCCAACAGAAATCGTTGAATTTGCTAAATTGGCGTCGGATTTCTCAGACCGCGATGCAGTATTGATGGGCGGTTCTACTGATAATGAATTCTGCAAATTGGCATGGCGTCGTGAACACAAAGATCTGGACAAATTGAATCACTATGCATTCGGCGACGCGACAGGTTCTTTGGTGGATATGTTAGGTGTACGTGATGTGAATGCTGGCGTAGCGTTGCGCGCAACATTCATCGTTGATCCAGACAATGTCATCCAACACGTTTCTGTGAACAACTTGAACGTAGGCCGTAACCCAACTGAAATCTTGCGTATTTTGGATGGTTTGCAAACGGATGAACTCTGCCCATGTAATCGTAGCGTAGGCGGTTCGACATTATAAATTCAATTGTAGGGGACATGGCGTTGTTGCTTGTCCTCGCAATACTAAAGTATTGCTCCATGGTATTTAAGACTCGGCGCCTAGCACAGTCCTCCTAAAATTGAATTTCTAATTGCCGAACTTTTCTAGATTTGGTAATTATTGCGAAGATATTGCAAAGTAGTCTTCGATAATGTGAATTTCTCAAGCACTTACTTTTGATGAGTAGTTCAGCTAAAGTACAATCAACCCGCTTCGGCGGGTTTTAAAAACACTTTTTGATAGGTGAAAACTATGGAATTTCTTACTTCGATTAAAAATAGCATTCCTGATTATGCTAAAGATATTCGTTTGAATGTGGACAGCACGATTGCTCGTTCTAGTCTGGAAGGTAACGATGCTGTAGCGGTTGCCTTGGCGGCGGCGTTTGCAGCGAAAAGTAAAGTATTGATTGATTTGATTAAAAACTCAGGACATATCGCCCCTGAGGAAGTGCAAGCGGCACTGACGGCGGCCTCGTTAATGGGGATGAACAATGTGTGGTATCCATTCGTAGAGATGGCCGATGATGAAGACTTGAAAACCCAGGGTGCGCAATTGCGTATGAATGCCTACGCGACCAATGGTGGTGTCGATAAGCGTCGTTTTGAAATGTACGCACTGGCTGCTTCTATTGTTGGAAAATGCCATTTCTGTGTGAAATCGCATTTCGATTTGTTGCGTAAAGAAGGTATGTCGACTACGCAATTACGTGATGTTGGTCGGATTGCTGCTGTGATCAATGCAGCGTCTCAAGTAATCGCGGCTGAAGGCTAATTTGCTGCCTTAGTTTCTCGAATTATGCCCAAATTGTGAATATGAATGGAGTGACTATGATGCATGCAGATTTCATTGCTAGTGTGTTGCAGATATTGACCGAAATGGGTAGCGCCAAATAAACAAAAGCCGACATCGAGTCGGCTTTTTGTTTGCGTAGATTTCATTTTACGCAGACTTACAATCAGATTAATTCAAGAAACTACAATCTTTTCACCACGACGCAACCGATAGAATAACCAGCGCCGAAAGAACAAATCACGCCTATCGCATCTTTGCTTAAATCATCTTGATGCTTGTGAAAGGCGATGATAGATCCGGCCGACGAGGTGTTGGCATAAGTGTCCAAAATAGTCGGCGATTCCTCTGGTGTCGCATCACGGCCAAGTATTAATCTGGCGATTAATAAGTTCATATTTAGGTTGGCTTGATGTAGCCAAAACCGTTGAATTTGACTAATCTCTAAACCAGAATTTTGTACTGTGGTGGTGATGGTTTCTGCTGCCATAGGACAGACTTCTTTAAATACTTTACGGCCTTGTTGACGGAATAATTTATCCGGTTTGCCGACGCCAGATTCATCTGCGCGATTTAAGAAACCAAAATTATTCCGAATATTATTGGAGAATTGCGTTTTGAGTTTCATACCCAAAATCGCGAATTGGTGCGGGGACGTTGCGAGGTCCGCCCGTTCTACGATAATCGCCGTGCAGGCATCGCCGAAAATAAAATGGCTGTCGCGATCTCGCCAGTTTAGGTGGCCGCTAGTAATTTCAGGATTGACTACCAGCACAGCGCGTGCCTGACCGCTTTGGATCGCGCTCATAGCAGCTTGAATGCCGAACGTAGCGGAGGAACAGGCGACATTAATATCGTAACCGTAGCCATCGATGCCGAGAGCATTTTGAATCTCCACCGCCATCGCTGGATAGGCTCTTTGCATATTACTTGCTGCGCAAATCACCGCATCAATATCGGCGACGGTTTTGCCCGCACGCTCTAAAGCCTGATGTGCTGCAACCACAGCCATTTGACACATAATGGACGCTTCGTCGTCGGAACGCTCTGGAATGCGCGGCACCATGCGATTGATGTCGAGTACACCGGCTTTGTCCATCACATAACGCGATTTAATGCCGGAGGCTTTTTCAATAAAGGCGACGCTAGAGGGTTCTAAAGCGTTGATGCTACCATCACTAATGGCATCTGCATGTTCAGTGTTGAACTGTTCAACATACGCATTAAAGCTGGCAATCAGTTCTTCGTTGGAGATGGATTGTTCGGGTGTGTATAGGCCAGTGCCGCTGATGACAACTTGATACATCTGGGTTTCCTCGGTTGGATGTGGGTGAGGTAAGCTGCGTAGCTTCTTATTTTGAATAGAAATCACGAGATAAGATTCATTCGTAATTTTTATCCAATTCTGGCGACGCTTAGCTTACTGATTCTACACAAGTCCAAGGAATTTACCGCGGAAACACAGAAAATTTAGAGGACTTATTCCAACAAAGCCACTAATCACAGCCCAGCTAGACCGCCATGTAGCGCCCAGGTCTGTGATTAAGCATGATCGCAAGATTGAGTACCACGGCGCCGAGTATAGAAGCCAGCATGGCCATGGGGGGCACGACCATAAATGAAGCCAATACGATGCAGACATCCATGCCCATTTGTAATTTGCCAGCACGAATTCCATGCTTATCTTGCAAATATAAACTCAGAATATTGATGCCTCCGAGACTTGCTTGGTGACGAAACAAAACAATAAATCCCACGCCCATCAGCGAGCCACCTAACAGTGCGACATAAAATGGTGTGAGACTACTTAGTTGAATTAATTTAGGATGCAATCCAGATAATACTGATACTAGGGCGACCGAACAGAAAGTTTTGAGGGTAAATTTCCAACCCATGCGTTTCCAGGCAAGCCAGTAAAAAGGTATGTTCAGTAGGAAAAAAACCACGCCAAAGGAATATCCGGTCGCGTAGTGAATTAGAAAAGCTAAGCCAGCAGTACCACCGGTAAATAGTCCAACTTGATTAAACATGGCAACGCCGAGCGAGACTAATAATGTGCCCGTGAGGATGGCAAGTACATCTTCAATCAGATTATGTGGAACGGCGGGTGTTGGGATAGGCATTGCAGTTTTCATACAAAAATAACTCTGTAGCGGCGTGGTATGCCGAGAGCATTATTGTAGCTTTGCTGTTACCGGCAGAAATGGCTGGGAACTGCTTATCTGCGCTTTGCTTGATGCGGGTCAAACTCATTTGATTGCAGGCCAAGTAAGTTCGCCTGCAATCAAACTTCGTATAGTGGCGGCACTTTGCACTCGGTGCCGCCACTTAAAAAAACTATGGGACTTTAGTATGAGCTTAGCTTTTTAAAGATTTAATCAAATCTTCGACTTCAGATTTGGTTTTCTTCGGTAGCTCTGGTTTGAAATTTAAAGCTTTTTCGAAAGCTGCCAAGGCCTTCACTTTATCGCCTAGCAGTTGCCAAGATTTTCCTAATCGATAGAAGATGGCGGCACTCGCGTCTATCGTCATGGCCTTCTCCAAAAGAGGGATGGCGTCTTTTGCTTTGCCTTGTTCTTGCATGGTTTTTCCTAATCCAAAATAACCATGCACTGCATCTGGGAAGCGTTGAGTCAGCTCGCGGAAGATTCGTTCTGCTTCGGCAAATTTTTTCGCGTTAACTTGAGCATGTCCTATGCCTGACAAAATATTCCGTTGTTGACGTGCCAGCGCCTCTGAATTGCTGGTATTGACTGCCAACGCACCGGAAGTCGCGCGTTCTATATTATCGTCTTGTAAATCTAAACTGGCTTGCAGCAAAGCGCCGGCAGCGGGGCTAAATTTAATGGTTTCGACGATCAAATCTTTAGCCTTACCGGTACCACCGCCTACAAAACTAGGTGCTTGTAAATAAAACTGCATTAAAGAGGATCGCGCGCTGAAATTATTCGGATCAAGCTCGATGGCTTTCTTAAATGAGTCACGAATTTTGCCTACGTAACCGATAGCCGACATGACGCCACCTTTTTGTGCCTTGGTACCAAGTACATTACCCAGCGCTTCGTGGCATTCAGAGTTTTTGGGGTGGGCATTGATACATTGTTCTGCGTATTTACTGGCTTCATCCAAACGGCTTTCTTTACCTTCTATCAAGATGAGCTCAGTTTTTGCGATCAGGGCATCTGGATTATTCGGTTCGCTCGTTAATTTTGTAGCGACTGCTTTTTCTACTTCCGCATATTTTTTTGCTTTGAGTAATGCATCGTATTCGTGTGCTGTAGCGATATTAGAAGCGAAAAGAGCTGCTGCTAAGGAAACTAAGGGAACTAAAGGAATCAAAGGTGTCAGAGTTAATTGCGGTTTCATTGGCAAGTCCTGTAAATGAAGAAAAAATACATGAGGCGTGCAGAGTGTTACTTTTGCATTAACGATTGTCAATATAAAAGCGATGACACACAATTTAACAATGATGAAATGCTAGAAAAGCGGCGCGAGTGGAAATGGATACTTGCTTGTCGCCTAGATCTTCGGATCGATAGGATATGAATGCCTTATCTGCGTGCATTATTTGAGTGAATTATTTGAGCGAATTACCAGTAGGTTAATATTACTGAATAAATTTGAGTGTTTTATCGCATTGAAGGACATTCTTGTAAGCTTTCTTATCGTTTGTCATAGCCTAGCCTTAATTCTAGGGTAAAGTTATGGCTTCTTCATTTTGGAAAGTTGGTCGTTGGATAATCTACTATTAATCGTGGCAGCATTATTTTTGGTGTTGCTGAATGGTTTTTTTGTGGCAGCCGAATTTGGTTTGGTCAAATTGCGGCAAACCCGAGTGCGTAGCCTTGCTAAAGTAAATGGCGTCAGAGGGCGCTTGTTAGGCACCGTTCATCAACATTTGGATGCTTATCTTTCCGCTTGTCAGCTTGGTATTACCTTAGCTTCTTTGGGACTGGGCTGGATCGGTGAACCAGCTTTTGCGCGCGTGCTTGAGCCTTTGCTGACGCAGGTTGGTGTCGAGTCCCCCAAATTAGTACATGGTATTTCCTTCTTTTTCGCCTTCTTTGTCATCTCATTCTTACATATCGTCATTGGTGAATTAGCCCCCAAGTCGATGGCGATTCGCATGCCTGAACGCGTATCTTTATGGACTGCGCCTGCGCTCTATTTATTCTATTGGGCGATGTTTCCCGCCATCTGGGTGTTAAATAAAAGTGCTAACGCCATTTTGTCTTGGTTAGGCTTGGATGCCGCACATGGCCAAGATGCGCACTATTCACCGGAAGAGTTAAAGATGATCTTGCGTGGCAGTCATGCCAGCAAAAAGCTTACGCCGGATGAATGGAGCATCATGGCGCAGATGCTAGATTTTGGTGATTTAGAAATTTCAGATTTAATGCGCCCGATTAATGAAGTGGTCGCGATGTATAAGGACGCGTCTCTAGAAGAGAATATGGCAACCGCTGCGCGTAATCGATTTAGTCGTTATCCCTACATTGATAGCGATGGTGAAACGGTCTTGGGTACTTTGCATTTAAAAGATTTATTTTTAGCGCAGCAAAGCGGCAAGTCTTTGCAAGATCTGAGTAAACATTTACGTCACGTTGAATACGTACCGCCTAATATGCCAGCACTAGAATTGTTCCGTCGTTTCCGCAAAGGGGCGCCGCATTTTGCCATGGTCGGATATCGTGATAGCAAGCCGGTTGGCTTTCTAACTTTAGATAATTTGCTGAGTGCCTTGGTGGGACAGATTCGTGATGAATTCCGTCAGAACGATAATGATTGGACTTTGTTAGATGACGGTACCTTGATAGGCAAAGGTAGCTTACCTTTATTTACCTTAGGCATTGCACTGGGAATTGATTTGGATAGTGAAGAAGTCGAATCTATCGGCGGCTTAATTATGCATGCCTTGGGAGATTTGCCGGAAGAAGGGCAAAAAATAGAGTTTCCTCAATTTGATGCCGTTGTTAAGAAGATGAATGGACCGCGTATCGTCTTGGTTCGCATACATCCCAAAGTGGGCGAGGAAATGTAATTGGATTTCGCGGTGACTAAGCGACGTTAAGCCTCGTTAAGCGACTTAGTCACCCAGACAGATGCCGATATCGCGCGCAGTTTGCAAGGTGTCACCATCTAAAGGTACACCTTTCATACGGCCAGCGACTTCTGCTAGATTCACATATTTCACATTCGGAAAATCGAGTGCGACCATGATGCCCGAATGGCCTTGTTGTAATGCGCGAACAGCAGCGGCACCAAAACGCATAGCCGCTAAGCGATCAAAAGCAGTCGGGCTACCGCCACGCAAGAGATGACCAAGCACAACCGCACGAGCTTCTTTTCCTGTGTGCTGTTGTAATTGTCGTGCTAGTTGTTCGCCTATTCCTCCCAAACGTTCTACGGTTCCCAAGCCCGCTGCTTGCTCCAGATGGTGTTGCCCCTCTTTTGGCAGTGCGCCTTCGGCTGCGACGATAATGCTGTAATGGCGTCCGGCTTTTGCTCGGGCTTCTATTTTTGCAGCGATCTTTTCCAGATCATAAGGAATCTCAGGTATCAATATGGCGTGTGCCGTGCTGGCCATGCCCGCATGGAGTGCGATCCAGCCCGCATAACGTCCCATGACTTCCACCACCATAATTCGTTGATGGCTTTCTGCCGTGCTATGCAGTCTATCTATGCATTCGGTAGCAAATGCGACTGCCGTATCAAAACCGAAAGTGGTGTAGGTCTTGTCGAGATCGTTGTCGATCGTTTTGGGTACACCGATCACGCGCAAACCTTGTGCAAGACCTCGTTCGTGTAAGGCGTTGGCAATCGTTAAGGTGCCATCACCACCGACACAAATCAGTGCATCAATTTCTCTATCTCGTAGATGTTGAATGATGTCTTGCCCGCGATCGACTTCTTTTTGTTCGCCATTACTATTGGTCACCACGAAGCGCAGTGGATTGCCATGATTGGTGGTGCCAAGGATGGTGCCGCCTAGATGACTGATGCCGCGCACCTGATCTTTACTTAATGGGAAGACGCCGTTTTCAGGATAGCGATCAGGTCGCAAAATACCATTAAATCCCTCACGTATACCAAAGCATTCCCAGCCAAGACGAGTCGCGGCTAATACGACGGAGCGAATCACTGCATTGAGGCCGGGCGCGTCTCCACCTCCGGTAGAAATAGCGATACGACGTATAGGAATTTGGCTTTGCATAGGAATGTTTTTCTGTGTGCGAGTGCTGGTTGAATGCTATTAAATTCTATTAAATACCATTTATATTCCATTAAGAGGAATTTTTAAATAGCTAATGCCGTTCGCTTCGGGTGGTGGTGGCATGCCTGCACGGATATTGATTTGTACCGAAGGCAGAATTAATACAGGCATGTCTAATGTCGCGTCGCGTGTTTTGCGCATAGTCACAAACTCTTCTTCGCTAACCCCATCATGTACGTGGATGTTATTACGCTTTTGTTCTGCGACGCTGGTTTCAAATCGAATGGCGCGTCCATTGGGCGGATAATCGTGGCAGATAAAAATGCGCGTCTGCTCCGGCAAGCTCAATAATTTTCTTACCGAGCGAAATAGCATGTGTGCGTCACCTCCGGGGAAATCGCAACGTGCCGTGCCGACATCCGGCATAAACATGGTGTCTCCCACAAAAATAGCGTCGCCTATTTGATATGCCATGTCGGCTGGCGTATGTCCGGGCACGTATAGCGCTTTTGCTTTTAAAGTGCCGATAAAAAATTCTTCATCCTCTGAAAATAGATGATCGAATTGTGAGCCATTGATGGGGAAATCTGATTCTAGATGGAATAATTTTTTGAAGACATTTTGTACTTGATTGATATGTGCACCGATCGCGATTTTGCCGCCTGCCTGTTGTTGCAGGTAATGTGCGGCTGAGATATGGTCGGCATGCGCGTGGGTTTCTATAATCCACTCTAGATTCAGATTTTGTTCGCGTACAGCTTGGAGCAGCTGATCTGCACTCTGGGTTTTTGTGCGTCCCGATTTGGGGTCGTAATCTAATACGGGATCTATAATCGCTGCATGACCGCCAACGCGATCAAAAACTAAATGACTAGCGGTGCAGGTGACTGGGTCAAAAAAACTTTGGATTTGAGGATTCATGAGAATGTAGAGTGAGTAATACCAATTGACTTGCATAATATCAAACCATAAAATGAACGCAAGACAATTCCTACCCGCTGCGCTGTAATAGATAGATCTTAGGCACATTAAAGACAGGTATCAGGTAACATAATTTGCTGAGATTTATTTGGCTGCAATCTAATTTGTTTCGATTTAATTTGCAGCTATAAGTCGAGACTTAATTCCTCTTTTTCTTCCCTGCTTTTACAAGATAATTTATGACTTTAATCACACTACTGTTAGTTCTGAGTATTGGAATTGGCGTAGGCGTAATAATGGGATTAACTGGCGCTGGCGGCGGTATGTTAGCGGTACCGGCCTTGGTTTATAGTCAAGGATGGACTATGCAACAAGCGATGCCAGTAGCTTTATTAGCGGTGAGTCTTGGCGCATTGATAGGCGCGATTGATGGACTACGTCGCAAGCAAGTGAGATACAAAGCGGCTACTTTGATGGCAATCGCTGGAGCACCGCTGACCTCACTTGGTATTTTGGCTGCACAAAATATGTCACAGCGGTGGTTGATGTTAACTTTTTCTGCCGTCTTATTGGTTGTGGTGGCACGTCTAGTTTTTCAAGCGAAGTCGCAATTGTTGGGCTACTCGCAAGCGGCTGAACGACAGGATGCGATGGCATGTGTTAATCATAAAACAGGCAAGTTTGATTGGACCCTCAAAACCGCAAGTGTGATAAGTTTAATTGGCGCTTGTGCTGGTTTTTTTACTGGATTACTTGGTGTTGGTGGTGGTTTTATTATCGTACCTCTGCTGCGGCATTTCACCAATTTATCCATGCAAAGTGCAGCAGCAACTTCATTAATGGTGATTGCCTTAGTTGGAGCGGTTGCAGTTGCTTCAGCGATTTTGCACGGCATCGATATTCCATTCATTTTTTCTCTCACGTTTGCATTTGCATCAGTCGCTGGCGTTTTATTTGGTCGGCGTGTCGCCAACCGTTTGCCTTCTGCGAGCGTGCAATTGATATTTGCGGGAATGTTAGTCTGTGTGGCGTTTAGTTTCTTAGTGAAAGCTTGGTAGATTGAATTAGTAATACCACTAATAGCGAATATTGGGCTGTGGATTTGTCGTACTTTCTTGATCAAGATTAATTCCGTTCGTACTTTAATGCCTATAATCAATCACGATAAATGTTATTTTTTATAGGAGTTATTTATGGATTTGAATCAAGCCGTTGCCAAACACCTTGAGTGGAAAACCACCCTCCGCACCGCGATTACGCGGCAGGCAAATTTGGATGTGAAAACAGTATCGGCTGACAATTGTTGTGAACTCGGCAAATGGCTTCATGGTGACGCTAAGACGCAGTTTTCGAATTTAAATTCTTATAAGAACACGCTACAAAAACATGCTGAATTTCATGCAGAGGCGGGACGTGTAGCGACTGCCATCAATTCAAAGAAATACGCTGAGGCGGAAACGATGTTGGGCGCTGGCACTGCTTATGCAAAAGCATCGAGTGCGGTTGGCATTGCCATCGGAAGTTTTAAGCAAGAGGCCGGACTTTAATTGGATCAGAGGCGATTTCGATTTTCCCAATTAATATGAAAAATAGTTTGATCTTTTAGCCAAATTAGCCACGCCATCACGATGATGGTTTTCTTACGCTGCGCTAACTAATCTCATGCTTAGGTCAAACTATTTATTCTTGGGCACTAAGGCATTTAATAGTGTCGCTTGATTTTCAAGTTGGCGAGCAACATTGCCGCACACCAGATCACATAAAGCATAAATGCCCGGGTCGGCGATCCGATAATAAACTGAAGTACCACGACCTTCGCGCGCTACTAACCCGTGCTTGGCCAATGTCGATAAATGGCGTGATATATTCGCTTGCGAGCAAGCGCAGGCTTCGGCGAGTTCGCCGACATTTTTCTCTCCTTCACGCAAGTAATTTAAGATACGTAAGCGACTAGGTTCCGCCAGCGCGGAAAAATATTGGGCGACTTGGCTCAATGCTTGTTCGGATAAACCTTCCATATTGCTGCAAATAAGAATGATAACTTCGTTATGGTAACGCTTTTGTGACTAACGTGGTTTTTTCATCTGCTTGCTTTGATTTAAATAGTGAAACTGAAGTTTGGATATTGCGGTTTCGAGATCGATGTTTCGAACTTAATATTTCGATATTCATGTATTGAGATTGGGAAGTTTCAAAGCCTAGTTTTATTACTTTTTAATTTGGGATATCTTTTATGTAAGTTGAGCTAATAGTGGAACTTATGCCGTAAAACTTACTCGAAAGTAAGAGAATTCACTCTTGCAAAAAGAGAGTGCAATCCGGAATTCAATTCATATACCTAAAAATAAGGATAAACTCATGTCCCCTAAAAAAATCGTACAAGCGATTGGTCTTGCCTTTTGTATTTCCATAAGCGCAGCCCAATCATTTGCGGCAACTCCCGCATCTGTGTTACCAGCGCACGCCCGAGCCGACAAAATCACGGCGCCAGCCGCTAGTTTGGGATTTGAATTAGGAGAGTGGCATGCACGACCAGAGCAATTGGTCGCTTACTACCAATTATTAGCCAGCCAATCGCCAAGGGTGCAGGTTAAGGTGGTCGGCTACACTCATGAACGTCGCCCGATATTGAATGTCATTATCACTAGCCCAAAAAATCAGGCACGTCTGGCGGAGATAGAGGCTGCGCGTGGACGAGGTGAAAGTGATACACCGTTAGTGGTGTATTTAGGCTACAGCGTACACGGCAATGAACCTAGTGGTGCGAATGCGGCACCTGCGGTGGCCTGGCATTTGGCTAGCTCTACTGATGCTAGCGTGAGCGAGATGTTGGATCGTACGGTGGTGGTGATTGATCCCATGTTGAACCCTGACGGTTTGGCGCGTTTTGCATCTTGGGCGAATGCGTATCGTGGTCAGACTTTGGTTTCAGATCCGAATACCTTAGAACACAATCAAAGCTGGCCTAGCGCGCGTGGCAATCATTATTGGTTTGATTTGAATCGTGACTGGTTATGGTTGCAGCATCCCGAGTCTCGTGCGCATGTCGCAACGTTCCAAACTTGGCGTCCGCATGTATTTGGCGATTTTCATGAACAGGGCACTGATGCTACTTATTTCTTCCAGCCTGGCGTACCTACCCGTACCCATCCATTGACGCCACAAAACAATCAAAGTCTGACAGAAGCGATCGCAAAATTTCATGCCAAGGCGTTCGATGCGCGTGGTGAGTTCTATTTTAGTCGTGAAGGCTTCGATGACTTTTACTATGGCAAAGGATCGACTTACCCAGATGTACAAGGCAGTGTTGGTATCTTGTTTGAGCAAGCCAGTTCACGCGGACATGTGCAAGATTCACGCAATGGTATTTTAAAATTCGAACACACGATCGCGAATCAAATCACGACTTCTTTGAGCACTTTGCAAGCAGCCGATGCTATGCGCGAGCAATTAATCTCGCATCAAAAAAACTTCTTTGAAGAAGCGAAAAAAATGGCGGCCGCAGATCCAAATCGCGCCATGCTATTTGCTGCTGAAGGTAATCCTGCACGTTTGCGTGATTTTGCCAATTTGTTGAAACAGCATGGTATCGCAGTGCATCAGGTGAAAGGAAGTGTCATTATCAACGGTCTGCGTTACGATGCACGTAATGCGATTGCGGTGCCACTCAATCAGCGTCAAAACCGTTTGCTGGAAGGCATTACCGAGCTGCGTACTCAATTTAAAGATAATACTTTTTATGATGTCTCAGCATGGAGTGTGACCAAGGCATACGACTTGGCAAGTGCAAAGAGTTCAGGTGATGTGATTGGTGATCCGTTACCGGCATTACCTAAAGCAAGCTTAAAAAACGAATCAAATATTGCCTATGCTTTTGCTTGGGAAAATGACGATGCCGCACCTTTGTTGGCCGAGTTGAGTCAGGCTGGTTTACGCTTGCGCACTATTACTAAACCGATGCGTATACAAACGACCGATGGCACTAAGGATTTGGGGATAGGTAGCGTCATTATTCCGGTAGCAATGCAAAATATGTCATCTGCAAACCTCGCTGAAATCGTACGTAAAGCGACGGCTAATTACAGCGTTGATGTGTTGGCCTTGACCTCAGGTGCTGGCGGTACTGGCGTGGATTTAGGCAGCGCTAGTTTGAAATCTGTAGAGCGTCCACGGGTTGCCATGTTGACCGGCACTGGCTTGGATTCGACCTCGGTCGGTGAGCTTTGGCATTGGCTCGACACCCATTTGCATTTGCCTGTGACTCAGTTGAATTTGGATCGTGTCGGCAGCGTGCAGTTAGAGCGTTACACGCATATTGTGATGGCTGATGGTAACTATCGTTTATCGGAAGAAGCAAACAAAAATATTGAGCGTTTTGTGAGGCAAGGTGGTGTCGTGATTGGGGTTGAAGGCGCATTAAAATGGGCCAGCAGCCAATCATACTTGCACACCAAGTTGGTGAAAAACGAGGTGGCGAAAAAGGCCGAGTCGGATGATAAGAAAGCGGATGAGAAGAAGTCTAAAGATAGTCGATTGGCTTATAAAGATCAGGATGCAAACGCCGCCAAGGAATTGGTTGCTGGTGTGATTTTTGAAACGGACATCGATCGTAGTCATCCTTTGGCAGCGGGAATTCCTCGTGATCAATTGCCAGTATTTAGAGCTCAAGCGGATGTTTATAAGTTGGAAGGCGATCGTTATGGCACCGTTGCCGCTTATAGCAGTGCTCCAGTTATTAGTGGTTATGTTTCTGCGGAAAATGCAAAACGAATCGCAGGTTCTGCTGCTTTCACTGCCCAGCGTGTAGGTGGTGGTAGCGTGATTTTAGCGAGTGCAGCTTTGGGCTTTAGAAGCGGTTGGCTGGGCAGTCGTCGCTTATTAGAAAATGCCCTATTCTTTGGTAAAGCTTTCGAAAAAGCCAGAGTTGAGGGCAACGATGAAAACGAAGATTGATAGAGCTACTTTTTGCTAGAGATCAGTTGTTGATCGGATAAAAATAGCTTTCATAGGCACAAGGCCTTTTCCCGCACATGCGATGAAAAGGTCTTGTATTTTTTTGTGACGTGAATTTGGATATCGTAAAAGAGATTATCGAATTTCTAGTTCTAAAATCTCTAGTTCTAGAGCATAAAGCGTTTGAATAAACTAGGTTTAGTCATGGGGTTGACCGTGTTGGCTTTGACTAGATCTAGCATCGCCACAATTTTTTCATGGGTAATCGGTTTCTCAAAACTCGCATGTACTTTTAAGCCTTGAATACGCGCAATTTTTTCCGCGAAGTTGAGAATAGGTCCATTGTAGTTGGAGAGCGATAAATGGCTATCGACGGGCGGTATTAGATTATGTCCAGAAATAATTAATATATCCGCCTGACAACCATCAAGTGCAAGATGACTGAGTAGCTCCATGCCACCTAATTGCGGCATGCACAAATCACAGATAATCAGATTTGGGCGCTGCTGCGCTTGACGGTAGGCGTTCAAACCTTCTAGGCCGTTGTGCGCCAGTTTGATTGAGCCTACGCCCAGATCGCGCAAGGCGACACTAAACAGTTCCAATAAAAACTGATCATCGTCGACCAATAAAACATGTAAGCCCGAGTAATCCACATGGGGATTTAGGGTGGTGGTATTCATGATTTTTCTTAGTTAGGTGGGGTGTGTAAAGTATAGCGACATTTCTACTAAATTAACAATATTTGCGATAAGCGTCACGAGTTTCACGATTTTCTGTTGCTTAGCGATGTTTTGCCAGGCTTGCGGCCACAGTGTAAGCTAGCGGTATGAAAAATAATCTATCAACGAATTCGCATGAAGAGTTAGCGCTGGAATTTCGCGCAGCTCGTTTTATCAAGGAAATAGGACGAGGCAAAGATGGCGCTCGAAGTTTGTCGCGTCAAGATGCGTTTGATTTATATAGCGCGATGCTAGACGGACGAGTGTCCGATTTGGAAATGGGCGGCATCCTACTGGCGATGCGTATCAAAGGAGAGTCCATTGATGAGATTGCTGGTTTTCTTGAGGCGACAATTACTGCGCTGGCGCCTATGCATGCGCCAACTGATAGTGAATTTGCTCCTATCGTGATCCCTAGCTATAACGGTGCGCGCAAGAAGCCAAACTTAACGCCCTTGTTAGCGATGTTACTGGTTCAGTCGGGCGCGCCTGTGCTAATCCATGGTGTCACCCGAGATACTGGAAGAGTTACTAGTGCTGAAATTTTGCAATTGTTGAACGTAGTGCCAGCGCAGAATGCGGCGCAAGCGCAAAATCAGTTGCAGGAACAACGTCTAACATTTATGCCCATACAAGTTCTTGCGCCTAAAATGCATAGAATTTTGGCGATGCGTGCGGTGTTGGGGGTTCGCAATTCTACCCATACCTTGGTGAAGTTGCTTCAGCCTTTCGCTAAGTCAGGACATCCTGCGCTACATTTGAATTCATATACGCATCCAGAATACCAACTGATGTTAGATGCTTATTTGCGAACATTACATCAGCCGCCATTGGGCGCAACGTTGTTGATGCGGGCCACCGAAGGCGAGGCTGTTGCTAGTACGGGGCGTGCCCAGCAAATAGATTGCTATTACCTGGGGCAGCAAAGGCGCTTGTGTGAAACGGAGTCTCAATTAGGCGCTGCGATCGAAAATTTGCCCTTAAGTGCGGAAGCGGCCGAGACCGCGACTTGGACGCAAAGCGTATTAGCTGGTGAGATTGCCGTTCCTGTGAATATCGCGCGTCAACGTGATTTATGTCTGCAAATCGCAAGGGAAATACAAGAGGCGAAGCAAGCGGCATAGCTAGGTTTAGATCTCTTAATGAGGCAGGGTTTGCGTAAAATACGCATTTGTGGTGTTGAGTTCGCCTTTTTATGTAGCTACACAGTGGCTGATCTCGGCCTAGCAATGTTTGAATTAGTTTTTGCTAGTTTTGACATTGTGAAAAAATCTAAAACGATTATATGAACCAAGAAAATTTCAAAACACTATTTGATCTGGTTGTTATAGGCGCAGGTGCCGCAGGCATGATGTGCGCGGCGACAGCAGGGCAACGTGGTAAACGCGTTTTATTGATTGATCATGCGACGAAACTGGCTGAAAAAATACGAATTTCTGGTGGCGGTCGCTGTAATTTTACGAATCTATATGCAAGCCCCCAAAATTTCTTATCAGAGAATCCGCATTTTTGTAAAAGTGCCTTGTCGCGCTACACGCCACAGGATTTTTTGAGCTTAGTGAAGCGTTATAAAATTGCTTTTCATGAAAAGCATAAAGGTCAATTATTTTGCGACGATAGTGCGGAAGATATTATTCGCATGTTGAAATCGGAATGTGATCTCGGTAAGGTGGAATGGCGTATGCCTTGCTCGGTGCAATCTCTAACAAAGGCCGAGTCAGGATTTCAGATTCAGACGGATCAGGGTTTGGTAAAAAGTAAGAACGTGGTTGTAGCAACTGGAGGCTTGTCTATCCCTAAAATTGGTGCAACGGATTTCTCTTTCCGTATAGCGAAAGAATTTCAGTTGAAAGTGATAGAGCCACGTCCCGCCTTAGTGCCGCTGACTTTTGATGCATCAAGCTGGGAGCCTTTTGTGCCTCTGTCGGGCATCTCTTTAGAAGTCGATATAGACACGGGCGAGAAAAAAAATAAGGCCGTATTTCGCGAAGACTTATTATTTACCCATCGTGGTTTGTCGGGGCCGGCGGTACTACAGATATCCAGTTTTTGGCAATCAGGGCAAGTAATTCGGGTGAACTTATTACCAGAAATCGATCTTGCTCAAGATTTAATTGATGCAAAAAGCACCACGAAGAAAAATTTATCAAATTATTTGGCCGCTTTTTTGCCAGCGCGTCTGGTTGACGGTTTGCTGTTGGCGCATGGCTTTGATGGTGCTTTGAGAATCGCCGATATGCAAGATAAACGGCTCCGTCTGTTAGGCGAAAAACTCAATCGATGGGAGCTGCTGCCGAATGGTTCGGAAGGGTATCGTAAGGCTGAAGTTACCCGTGGCGGCGTGGACACGCGTGAGTTGTCGCAGCAAAATATGATGGTGAAGCAAGTCCCTGGGTTGTATTTCATTGGCGAAGCGGTTGATGTCACGGGCTGGTTGGGTGGTTTTAACTTCCAATGGGCGTGGGCTTCTGGTGCGGCGGCGGGAGCCTCAATTGAGTAATTTAAGGGCTTGTCGTAAAAATGCTGCAATAACATCTCATTTTTTTGCATAAGTTTTCATCAGTTAACTTCCCTATTTACGAATTTGCTGATATTATTTCGGTCTTCCTATAATTTTTAATTGGTTCGAACTTACATGACCACAATTCGCCTTAAAGAAAACGAGCCGTTCGAAGTCGCCATGCGTCGCTTCAAGCGCACCATCGAAAAGACCGGTCTGTTGACCGAATTGCGTGCTCGCGAGTTTTACGAAAAGCCAACTGCAGAACGCAAGCGTCGTTTAGCTGCTGCTGTTAAACGTCACTACAAACGTATTCGTAGTCAGCAATTGCCTAAGAAAATGTATTAATTCTGATTGGTATTAAGCTGTTTGGCATTGAGTCGATTTTTAATCAATTTAATGTCTGATAGTGCTAGTCAATTTTAGGTTTGCATGCCCGCTCCGGTATACCGCAGCGGGCTTTCTTATTTATATTGTTAAATTTTTTTGTTTGTTGCTTCTTGTATTAAATGCTTTGTGGCGGCATTGCTAATTTCTCTGGTCGCCCCAATATTAATTTAAAGAAGTAAGATTTTTTAGAGGACATTATGAGCTTAAAAGAACAAATCACCGAAGATATGAAATCGGCAATGCGTGCCAAAGATACGGCTAAGCTCAGTGCTATCCGTTTAATTACTGCTGCGATTAAACAAAAAGAAGTTGATGAACGTATTGAGCTTAATGATGCGATGGTGCTGGCGATCATAGAAAAAATGATCAAGCAGCGCAAAGATTCCATCACTCAATTTGAAGCGGGTGGACGTCAGGATTTGGCTGATATCGAAAAGGCGGAGTTGGTCATTCTTGCAGCGTATATGCCGGCCGGCCTCAGTGATGCAGAAATGCAAGCGGCAGTGGCAGAAGCAGTTGCAGAAGTTGGTGCGACAGGTCCGCAAGATATGGGTAAATTGATGGCTGTATTAAAACCAAAATTGGCCGGGCGCGCAGATATGACTGTGGTTTCGGGTTTGGTAAAAGCAGCGTTGGCGAAGTAAATTTTTTGTATTTTACGTGCCTTGGCGAACTTGAGTTTTCGTTCGGCATGTGAACGGTTTATCTGAACATCATATTGCGGCTTCGGAAGTTTATTCTTCTCGAAGCCGTAAAGTCTTATTGCATGGGATTTTTACGTGATTCCTCAAAGTTTCATTCAGGATTTGCTGGCACGCGTTGACATTGTTGATGTTGTGGGCAAGTACGTGCAATTAAAAAAAGGTGGCGCAAACTATATGGGTTTGTGCCCGTTTCATAACGAAAAATCACCTAGTTTTACGGTCAGTCCGACTAAGCAGTTTTATCATTGTTTTGGCTGTGGTGCGCATGGCACGTCCATCGGCTTTTTGATGGAATATTCCGGCCTGAGTTTCGTCGATGCAGTTAAAGATTTAGCGTTAAATAATGGCATGATTGTGCCGGAGGATGATCGCCTATTGCCTGCGCAGCGCGCAGAAGTGACTGCGAAAAGTCTGGCACTGAGTGAGGTGATGACGAAGGCATGCGACTACTATCGCCAACAATTGCGTAGTGCTGATACGGCAATTCAATATTTGAAGCGGCGCGGAGTGACTGGCGAGATTGCTGCTAGATTTGGCTTAGGTTATGCACCAGACGCTTGGGATAGTTTGCGTTCTGTTTTTGTTGAATATAATGCCTCGGCGTTAGCTGAGTCGGGCATGGTTATTGACAAAAGTGATGATGAAGGCGCGCATCGCAAGCGCTATGATCGTTTTCGTGATCGTATTATGTTTCCGATTCGCAATACAAAAGGGCAGGTGATCGGTTTCGGTGGGCGTATCTTGGATCAAGGCGAGCCCAAGTATTTGAATTCGCCAGAAACGCCGCTCTATCAAAAAGGCTTGGAGTTATATGGCTTGTTTGAGGCAAGACAGGCAATCCGTGACGCGGGTTATGTCTTGGTAACCGAAGGGTATATGGATGTGGTGGCCTTAGCGCAGCTTGGTTTCCCGCAAGCGGTCGCGACCTTGGGGACTGCCTGTACGCCAACGCATGTGCAAAAATTATTGCGACAAACTGATCAGGTGGTATTCAGTTTTGATGGTGATAGTGCCGGGCGGCGAGCGGCAAGGCGGGCGCTAGACGCTTGTTTGGCTCACGTGAATGATAATAAAATCATCAAGTTCTTATTTTTACCAGTTGAGCATGATCCTGATAGTTTTGTGCGTACTTTTGGTGCTGATGCTTTTGCGGCAGAGGTGCAAGGAGCTATGCCACTATCTCAGTTTTTTATCAAAGAAGTGAGTGGCGAGAATGATTTAAGTACCGCTGAAGGGAGAGCCAAGACGCAATTTGATGCCAAGCCTTTATTGCAACAAATGGCGCCCTCTGGTTTGCGACTTCAATTGGTGCGAAATTTGGCGCAAATTACTCAATCTACTGCGGCAGAAATAGAAGCTTTGTTTGAGTTGAGTCAGCCAGTGGCAAGAGTCAAAATTGCGCCGCCTAAGAGTCGACGTAGCGCACCTGTTGGTTTGGAGCGACAAGTTTTGCGGATTTTGGTCGCACATCCCTCGCTAGCTGTCATGATGACTCCAGCGATGATGGATGATGCTGCAAAAATTGCACCGGATGGTGCGGAAATGTTAAGACAGTTGGTGTTGATTGCTCAGCCTATGGGAGAGCAAGCTAACTTTGCTGCATTGGCAGAAAATTTGCGGGCTACTAGTGCAGATTTTGATCCTTTGATTGCAGAAATTGCCGAGCAAGTTGAGTCGGATGTTGATGTTGTTGCTATGGAGTTGGCTGGCGCTTTGCGTCAAATTCGCACCCAAGTACTCAAAATGGAGATGGAGCAATTGGCCCAGCGTGGTTTACGTGAGGCGCAAGATGTCGCCAGGTATAGAGAAATTATGCAATTGCAGGATGCTATCCGGCGTGAGGCTGAAGTTGAGGCTGCTGGGCGGCCGATCAATTAACGGCTAGCTGCCGATATATTAAGTAGTAATGCGGTAAATTTGTAAAAAAAGCTAAAAAATTGCTTCAGTGGAATGCGTAATCTATAAGCATTTGATTGAGTAAAAGAGAGGCAAGTGCTATAATTAAAGGCTTTCGATTCAAGGTCTTAGGTTGTTTTCATTCTTTGTTGCGGCCGTCAGGCTTGTTCATACAAGAATGTGTTGTTTAGGTGAGCGTAGGCTCCTCCGAGTAACCCAAAACACCGATGCAAAGACAAGTAGTTTGAATGAAGAAATGTCGCGCTGTCCCACAGAGTGTTACTGTAGGCGGTGCTTTGTTTTTTATATGATTCAACTCTTAGGTTGGCATCGGTTGGTTTGATTCAATGGCTAGTGCAATGAAGAAACCCGCGAAAAAACTGACACCCGTAGTTACGAAGAGTCCCACTAAAACCGTTGCTGCAAAAAAAGCGACAACGACACCAGCCAAGCTTAATGCTAAGCCTGCCGCCAAAGTTGCCAAGCCTGCGGCTAAAACCGCTAGCACCAAATCGGTCGTTAAGCCTGCTGCAAAAAAAATTAGCGCGAAAGTTCCCGTAAAGCCTGCGGCAAAAGTAGCCGCGAAGATCGCCGAAAAAGTAACAGCCAAGCCGGCAACTAAGCCAGCTGCAAAATCGGTTGCGAAAGCAGCAGTCGCTACTAAAACGAAAATAAAAACGGTAGAAAAATCTCAGACGAAACCGGTAAAAGCAAGCACTAATGCAACTACAAATGCAACTAAAGCCTCAGAGAAAAAAGTCCTTGCGAAAGACGTTAAACCGCCTAAAGTAGAAGCGAAGCCAGTAAAATTGGCTGAGAGCAAGATTTCAAGTAAAGATGTAAAATCGACGGCGACCAAAAAGGAAGTTGAAGTGCCAAAAACACGTGCCACAAAAAATGAGCCTAAAGCGGAACCGAAACAAAGTAAGAGTGTCGAAAAACATTCTGCAAAATCAGTCGAAACGCCGTCATCAGCAACAAAGAAAGCCTCTGTGATTACCAAAGCATCAAACGCAAGTAACAAAACTGAAAAAGCTGACCACGCTGAAGAAAAACCAGCGAAAAAGTCGGCTAAAACTGTCGCGAAACATGAAAAGGCACCTGAAGTGCAAGAGATCAAAACAGGATCTGCGCCGACGGTGAGTCAAACTACAGATGCGGCTTTGTTGGCTAGCATTGATACCTCAGGTTATGTGTTGCCGGGTGTGAAAGTGCCTGGGCGCCGTGGCCGCAAACCAAAAGAATATCAGCCTGAAAATGAAGAGATGGCGGCGCTCAACGCAGTAGAACGCGCTGAGATGAAGGCTCTCGACAAAGCCAAAGCTAAAGACCGTAAAGCAAAAGAAAAAGCTTTATTAAAAGATGCCTTCTCAGCGGATCCAGAAGCGACTGCTGAAGAATTAGAGCGTCGTCGCCAACGCTTGAAAACCCTGATTAAGATGGGTAAAGATCGTGGCTATTTGACCTTCGCAGAGATCAATGATCACTTGCCAGAAAATGTGGTTGATCCAGAGGCGATTGAAGGCATTATCAGCACCTTCAATGACATGGGTGTCGCGGTCTACGAACAAGCACCTGATGCGGAAGCTTTGCTGTTATCTGATAACGTAGTTACCGTTGCGAGTGATGATGATGAGGTTGAGGCGGCTGCGGAAGCTGCGTTGTCTACTGTCGATTCGGATTTCGGCCGAACCACTGACCCTGTGCGTATGTACATGCGTGAAATGGGTACGGTTGAGTTGTTGACGCGTGAAGGCGAGATCGTTATCGCCAAGAAGATCGAAGAAGGTCTGAAAGACATGATACAAGCGATCTCCGCTTGTCCAACCACGATTGCAGAAATCCTTGCTCAAGCAGAGCGTATCGCGACTGATGAGATTAAAGTTGATGATATGGTCGATGGCTTGGTCGATCCAAACGCCGAGACTGAGGAAGAAAAAGCACCTGTCGTCGTTGCTGAAAGTGACGAGGACGAAGAAGATGACGAGGATGAGGACGAAGAGGAAGAAGAGGAAGAGGACAGTGCTGCTGTGGCTGCCGGTATCTCAGCCGAACAGTTGGAGCAGTTGAAGCGCGACTCACTCGCCAAATTCGCGATCATCTCCGAAAATTTTGACAAAATGCGTAAAGCTTTCGAAAAAGAAGGCTATAACTCTAAAAACTATATCAAGGCGCAAGAAGCCATTTCTAGTGAGTTGCTGGGTATTCGTTTTACCGCGAAAGTAGTTGAAAAATTATGTGATACTTTGCGCGGTCAAGTAGATGAAGTGCGCCATGTAGAGAAGCAAATTTTGGATGTGGTGGTGAATCGCTGCGGTATGCCGCGTTCCCATTTCATTAAAGTTTTCCCTGGTAATGAAACCAATCTTGCTTGGGTGGATGGTGAAGTGAATGCTGGGCATTCGTACAGTGCGATCTTAGGTCGTAATGTACCTAGCGTTCAGCAATTACAACAAAAATTGATCGACTTGCAAGCACGTGTCGTATTGCCTCTGCCAGATTTGCGTGGCATCAATAAAAAGATGTCTGCAGGTGAAATGAAGGCACGCAAAGCGAAACGTGAAATGACTGAAGCGAACTTGCGTCTGGTGATTTCTATCGCGAAGAAATATACCAATCGTGGTTTGCAATTCTTGGATTTGATCCAAGAAGGTAATATCGGTTTGATGAAAGCCGTTGATAAGTTTGAATATCGTCGTGGTTATAAATTTTCGACTTATGCTACTTGGTGGATTCGTCAGGCTATTACGCGGTCTATCGCAGATCAGGCTCGCACGATTCGTATTCCTGTTCATATGATAGAGACGATCAATAAAATGAATCGTATCTCACGTCAGATTTTGCAAGAGACCGGTGCAGAACCCGATCCAGCAACTTTGGCAATCAAGATGGAAATGCCAGAAGATAAGATTCGCAAGATCATGAAGATCGCGAAAGAACCAATCTCGATGGAAACACCGATTGGTGATGACGATGATTCTCACTTAGGTGATTTTATTGAAGATAATCACACGCTTGCACCAGCCGATGCCGCTTTGCATGCATCGATGCGCAATGTAGTGAAAGATGTGTTGGATTCTTTAACGCCACGCGAAGCAAAAGTCTTGCGGATGCGATTTGGTGTAGAGATGTCAACCGATCATACTTTGGAAGAAGTGGGTAAACAATTTGACGTAACGCGTGAGCGCATTCGACAAATAGAAGCAAAAGCGCTGCGTAAGCTACGCCACCCATCACGTTCAGATAAGTTGAAGAGCTTCCTCGAAGGTAATTAAGGTTATTGATTATCGAGCGAGTAGGTAACAGAAAATGGCTCGTCAGTAACTGCAATAAAACCGTGCGATTGAAAGATCGTGCGGTTTTGTTTTTTTTGCGCAGTGCTTGAATGTTCAAATTAAATATAAATGCATTTGAATAGCTTGAAGAATCGCGCATTTATACTCTGTAAGTCTTGTGTCAATTACGCCTAATGTAATACAATGAGCGCTCATTTTCTGGGGCGCATTCGTGCTTTAGCAAATAGGGCCTCTAGCTCATGTTGGTTAGAGCAGCGGACTCATAATCCGTTGGTACCGTGTTCGACTCACGGGAGGCCCACCAATTTATCGTGGTTGTTATTGCGATATCGTCTATTTTTTACTCAATAATCCTTGATTCCGTTTTGAAAAGAAGATATCCACACGCATAGTGTTATAATGCGCGTCTATTGAAACACACCCACGCCTTTACTTTTGCTGACGCAACATCACGAATTCCTTCACTTGATGCCGTGTTAGACCCACGGGAGGCACACTATGCAAAACATGACCGATACGCCGTTACAGACAGCCGCCGAGCCCGTCGCTGATACCCTTCGCTTTGATTCCTTTGGTTTAGCGCCAGAAATTTTACGTGCTTTAAATGATCAGGGTTACGTGCATCCGACACCAATTCAAGCACAAGCGATTCCTGTGGTTTTACAAGGTCGTGATGTGATGGGTGCTGCTCAGACTGGAACGGGTAAGACTGCTGGTTTTTCGTTACCGATTATTCAGTTGTTGATGGCGCATGCGAATAACAGCGCATCGCCTGCTCGTCACCCTGTGCGCGCTTTAATTTTGACACCAACTCGTGAGTTGGCGGATCAAGTCGCAGAGAATGTGAAGGCATATTCACGTCATACTCATTTGCGCGCTACCGTGGTATTTGGTGGTGTTGATATGGCACCGCAAACCGCAATTTTACGCAATGGTGTTGAAATTGTGATCGCAACACCTGGACGCTTGTTGGACCACGTCCAGCAAAAAACGGTGAATTTGTCTCAAACCCAAATCTTGATTATGGATGAGGCAGACCGTATGCTAGATATGGGCTTTTTGCCTGATCTTCAGCGCATCATTAATCTCTTGCCAAAACAACGTCAAAACTTGATGTTCTCCGCGACTTTTTCACCTGAAATCAAAAAACTGTCAGCTAGTTTTTTAAATGATCCGGTGACGATAGAAGTGGCGCGTAGTAATGCAACTTCTGAAAATGTAACCCAGGTTTTATATAAAGTAGCGGAAGATGAAAAGCGAGATGCGGTCGCTTTTATCATTCGTGAACGGGGCTTGAAACAAGTTATCGTGTTCTCTAATACCAAGATTGGTGCATCACGTGTCGCGGTGCATTTGGTTAAGCAAGGTATTAAGGCAACCGCGATTCACGGTGATAAATCGCAACAGGAGCGCATGGCCGCACTCGAAGCATTTAAGCGTGGTGAGGTGGAAATTTTAGTCGCTACCGACGTTGCGGCTCGTGGCTTGGATATTTCTGAAATGCCTTGTGTGATTAACTTCGATTTGCCGTACAACGCAGAAGATTATGTACATCGCATTGGGCGCACTGGTCGTGCGGGCGCGAAGGGTGATGCCATTTCTTTGCATACCGATAAAGATGAGCGCTTGTTAGTCGATATTGAAAAATTGATTAAGCAGAAAATTGTGCGCTTACAATTAGCTGGTTTTATCGCTACGTCACTTCATACAGAACGTAAAGTTGCTTCGTTTGTTGAGCGTGGCGGTATGAATAAACAGCTTGATCGACCTGCTCGTAGCTATCAGGCTCCGCGTGAGAAAGTTGATCCATGGTTTTTAAAACCCTATGAACCCAGTGCCAGTCCAGCTCAGGTAACGGTAGCATTAGGGGCTAAAGCAGATGCAGCGAAGCCGCAAAAGAGAGCGGCATTATTAGGTGGTTTTGGGAAGATATCCTAATTAAATATCGTAATGAATTTAGACACTTAAACCTAGGCATATAGCTATAGCGCTAGTCAGTATCTGTGAAAAAGTAACCGGCAAACATACTTTGTTTGCCGGTTTTTTTATTTAAAATTCGGTCGTTGCACTTAGTTCTCATGCTTGGACTTATGATTAGCAAGCGCCAGTTACACTGGGATATCGCAAGGACCATGCAATTATTGCCTCTTGCCAAAATCTTGATAGTTCATTACTTTCATTATTTGCTTTTGAAGATAATTGCAGTCCTAGAAATTGTGCTGCAGGTAGTAAGGCTTCTTTTAACAGATTATTATTGCCACTATCAAATGCTAGGGCGCCGGTTTGTTTAGATAGTTTTTCTCCCGCTTGATTCACGACCACTGGCACATGCAAATAGCTGGGTGTTGGTAGTCCGAGTAATTGCTGCAAATAGATTTGCCGTGCAGTAGAGTCTAATAAGTCTGCGCCGCGCACAATTGCATTAATTCCTTGTGCTGCATCGTCGACCACGACGGCCAATTGATAAGCCCAAAAACCGTCCGCTCGTTTTAAAACGAAATCACCAACATCGCGACTGAGATCCTGATTTTGTGTTCCGAATAGACGATCGTCGAAATGAAACCGAGCAGCATCTCCATCGGGTACGCGCAGGCGAAAGGAGCGTGCGGCTTTACCTTCCGGCATGCCGTTGCGACAAGTGCCTGGATAGATTTGACTATCCTCCAAACCCGCACGTAAACGTGAATCAGCAATTTCTTTGCGTGAGCAGCTACAGGCAAATACATTCGCCTGTAATTTTGCTAGCGCTTGTTGGTATAAAGCTGTACGTTGGCTTTGCCAGGTAATCTGGCCATCCCATTGCATGCCGCAGCGTTGTAGTGAGGCGATGATATCCGTATCTGCCCCCGGTACATTACGATCAAAATCAAGATCTTCGATACGCAATAGCCATTCTCCATGATGCGCTTTGGCATCTAGATAGCTCGCCATAGCCGCGACCAGAGAGCCAAAATGCAGTGGGCCAGTAGGTGAAGGGGCGAAGCGACCGCGGTAAGTGATTGGCATGTAGACGGATGAGTCAATTGATCGGAATAGTTGGACGTGAAGTTTATCAAATATTCGTTTTAAACTTGGTAGTTGTTCGTGCTTTGGCGGATCTCAAAATAAAAAAAGACAGCAATGAAAATCATGCTGTCTTTTTTAAAGCGTGTTTGCAGCGCCAACAAGATCTGTGTTATTCCGTTGGTAGCGGTTCTCTACTCATTTTTTTGCAATGAGGGCAGGATTTCGCTTCAATATACCAAGGGGACAATTGTTCACGAGGCGTTACAACAGCTCGGCACGCGAAGCATTGCTTGGTATCGGTGGCTTCTAATTTGGGATTCAACGCAGTGCGATAGTCAAATACAAAACAATCGCCATGATAATGATCGCCGCCTACTTCCTCGAAGTACTTTAGGATGCCGCCTTCTAATTGATAGACGCTTTCAAAGCCCACGTTCTGCATATGGATAGCCGCTTTTTCGCAACGAATGCCGCCGGTGCAAAAGGTCACGACAGTTTTATCGTTTAATGCATCACGGTTAGCTTCAATTACTGCGGGGAACTCGGTGAATTTGCTGATTCGGTAATCGATCGTATTATCAAAGCTACCGACATCAACTTCAAAGTCATTGCGCGTATCAACCATGACGACAGGCTTGCCATTGTCATCATGACCTTGATCCAGCCAGCGTTTCAGCGTCTTTGCTTCAACAGAAGGAGCACGACCATCTTCTGGCTTAATCAAAGGCATACGCATGGTTATGATTTCTGGCTTGAGCTTTACCAGCAATTTTGTAAAAGGCTGACGGTCAGAGAAGCTCTCTTTGGCCACGATATCGGCAAAGCGTGGGTCGCTGTGTAGCCAGTCCATATACGCATCAATTTCATGGCGTAAGCCTGCCAAAAACATATTGATGCCTTCTGGGGTCAGTAACACCGTGCCTTTTAGGTTTAATTCTTGGCACTTAGCAATAAATTCAGGACGTTTTTCTGCGGTATCGTTAAAGCTAACGAATTTGTATGCCGAAATATTGACGTAGGGAGTGGTCGAAGCTTGCATGAGGCGCTTTAATGGAATAGGTGATTAAGTCTTTGATTTTTCAGCATTGTAAGCCAAAATCGTGATTCTCGTCATGCTTGGGTGAGGGCGTAGCAGCCTAGAAATTTTTAGCTGCGGGCTGTTTAGTATGCAGAAAACGGTTCAAGAAACGATTTACGCATGGTTTGTGAACTACGTATTGAAATTGCTTGAACAAATTTGCTTGAGATTTTTTACATGTCAATTTCCATAAAATTTATCTGTAAAAAAGACAGTGAACATGTAAAGTGTCGTGCTTTTGATCGTTAAATATCGTTTTAATGGTAAAGTAAAAAACTCGGTTAAATAATAAAAATTGAATGAATTAAGAATCAATGAGCTTAGAAAATTCCCAACCTAGTCAAGATCAACAGCGCACTTCAAGCGATGCTGTGACGATGGCAATTTTTAAGCACTACGAACTTCGCCTGTGTCTGAGCACAAGCCCATCAACTCAAGTCTATGAAGCTTGGGATACACAATTACAACGCAAAGTTGTGATTAAACGCATCTCACATGCAGGTAACTCCCACGAGGCATTATTAAGAGAAGCGCGTTTGGCGGCCTCATTAAAACATGCTGCATTTGTCAAAATCCATGCGCTTGAAGAGCAAGCTGATAGCTTGTATATCGTGATGGAAATGGTGCATGGTATTAGTTTGAAAAAATGGATACAGGAGCATCATGGCAAAGAGCGTGCCGCGATTGGGCATGTTTTACATCTAGCGGCGGCCATGCAAGAAGCGCATGTACTGGGATTGGTGTATGGCGATATTAAGCCATCAAATTTAATCGTCGATGCTTCTGGTAAGCTCAGGATATTGAATTTTGGATTGGCGAGTCATCAGGCGCTTCCATCCGAGGCTATGCCTGATTTAATGGATCCTAATAGTAGTGTCGCGTATATGGCACCAGAGCGCTTTACTGCGCCAGTTGCCACTTCTGCCAGTGACGTGTTCGCGTTGGGTACCATTTGGTATGAAATGCTACATGGTGCGCTACCGCATGCGGGCGTGACGGGGCTAGCCTTAGTCGCCGCGCAGGTGCAAATTCTTGCCTCCCAGTGGCGCTGGTCAGACAAGGTTCCTGCTGAGCAAAGAAACTTAATCTTGGCGATGACTTGTGAAGCGAGTCGGCGCATTAGTGCAGCACAAGTGGTACAAGACATTAAATTGCTGACAGCCGCTGATCCCTTGTCCAATAGCTCAGCCTCCTTATCGGTCTCGGCTTTACAAGAACAATTGAAAAAGAATGCCAGTCAGCGCCGCTGGCGTTTCGCTACCATGTATTTGCTGGCGGCTGCCCTTGTTGGTGGCGTTGCGTGGCAGGCACAACCATATTGGCCAAAAATTGCGAAAGCATTGACGCCGTATTCTGAGTCGAGAGAACTTGAGTTGGGCAGTGATATGCTCGTGCTGCATACGATCAATCGTTCAGCGGACACATTGGATGCGGCCAGCGAGCATTTTATGGCAGTGCTGGAGCGTAATCCCGGGCAGGCTAAGGCGGTCGCTAGTATGTCGCTGATTTATTTATTTCGCTATAACGCCGAAAAACGAGATGAAGTTTGGTTGCAAAAGGCGAAAGCTAGTGCACAACAAGCACTCAAAATTGATAGTAATTTGGCACTCTCTCAAATTGCAGACGCGCAAATACTGATTCATCATAATAAGTTGGCGCAAGCCTTGGTTGCTGTAGATAGGGCGTTGGAACTAGAAGCAAAAAATGTTTTCGCTTGGCAGGCGAAGATGACCATATTTCTTTTGTCAAAACGTTTTGATGAAGCAATTCAATGGGCGGATAGAGGTGCGATTGAGTTTCCCAAAGATCGTATCTTACCCGAGCTGAAAGCAGCAGTTCAGAATCAGCTTGGTGATTATGTAGCTGCAGAGAAGACCATACGTCTGGCTTTGCAGCGCCAGCCTGATTCTTCAAATGGCTATGCCATTTTGGCAGCTGCTTTGCAAGGGCAAGATCGTATTTCGGACGCTTTGCAGGCATTGCAACAGGGTTTGCAAATCCACCCCTCAGCGATGCAGTACTCCATGATAGGAGAAATTAAACTGCGTCAAGGTGACTATCTTGCGGCCGCGGCTGCTTACAGAAACGCTGTTTCACCTACTCAGGGAGTAAATGGAAGTTATTTTCGTTGGATGCAATATGCCGAAGCCTTGATGTGGGTCGAAAATGGCCGTGATGAAGGTTTGAAAGCGTACCAAAAAGCGAGAGATTTGTTAGAACTGCGCCTTAAACGAGCACCAGATGATCCTAAATTGTTGGCGCAAATGGGCTTGATTCTGCTAAGGCTGGACGATAGAGCTGGCGGTTTAAATTATACTTTACAAGCTTTGGAAATCGCCCCTAAGAGTGGTGAAGTTTTGGTCAGTGCAGCAATTAACTATGAATTGCTAGGGGATAGAGTTAAGGCATTGAAGTTGATCGCAAAAGCAAAAACTATAGGCGTTGATGCTGATTGGTTAGCTCATCCCATCTTGAACTCGTTGCGCGACGATATTCGAATTAAGAAATAATTCATGTGAACGAAATTGGATTTGCTCTTGTCTTAGTTTTTTAAATTAGAATTTAATTAGATAAAAAATGTGAGACGATACCGACTTCGAAGTAACACGAAGCGCCAATTCGTTAATTTATTACAAGAATTGTTCTTAAAGGGTATCAGCGTATATGGTCACCACAAATCATTCGAAAATTCGTTTTATTGGGTATGCGATTTCAACTTTTCCTGCGCATCTTGGTGAAGGGTATGGCGGTGGAACCTATCTCGGCAATCCCAATATGGATATCGATATCGAGGCAAGAATTACGATATTAAAGAATGCTGTCGATACCGCCAAAGCGCAAATACCAGTCTGCCAAGATGACGCAAGCGTGACAAATATTTTTATGGCGCCAGAGTTTTTTTTCCATAGTCCTCATGGCCCTTATATTTATCCTAGTTCAGATCAGGACCCTATTCCTAAAATCTTGGCGCGTTTATTAGAAACATTCAATGCAACTGATTATCCAAATTGGACTTTTGTTTTTGGAACCGCGCTAAGTGCGCAAATTGCTAATCCAGAAAAATTATTTCTTTCCGAAAGCGTAAAAGCGCGTAATGAAATCGTCAAATTTTTGGTGGCGCAAGAAGAGAAATCCGCCAGTGGTATAGCCTTGGTGGTGTCAAATACCTTAAAAGGATTTATTCGCGACTGCCAGAATTATCCTGACGTAATTGTGCGTGATCGAGCATTAATAGTCAGTAATATTCCCTTGGATTCCCCTGTTAAGCCTTTGCAAACGAAGCAAATGACGACCGAGAAATATTTTATTTCGGGTGAGGATTTTATTTTATTTGATACCGAAGGGAAGCATGATGTTGTGACGGAGCAGATGGTGGCGTATCGACACATTGATTTATCCAACGGAGATTTGAAGGAGCACCCTGACGATCTCTATGCGATTTTTAGACAAAACTATGGGGTAGATAATTTCCCTAATTATGTTGATTTTGGTGTTGAAATTTGTCTTGATCATGATGATGAACGATTGCGTCTCAATCTTGGACAAGAACCATTTCCTAATCCTAGTGATGCGGTACACGTGCAGTTGGTACCTTCTTGTGGATCAGCCATTGCAGGCGCCAGTGTAGTAACTGATTCCTATGGTTTTGTTTTTAATTGTGACGGTCAATATCCGCTCGATGGTACGCACGATCAGGCTCAGCAGGGAACTATTGGTGGTGTGCAGTGCGTCTTTGTGAATTACAACTCAAGTCCTTCGGGTGCTTATAATTATCATTCCGCACATACACAATTAGCTCGCGTGCAGAATCCTGCGCAAGGCAATAATCCCAATGCGGGCTCCGCTAGCTTTCAAACCTTGGATACAGCAGATGTATATAGTTTCCCTGTCATAGCGCCGCAGTTGGCGGTGGGGAATTTTAATGACTATTTTGCTGGAGGTCCGGGTGCCGTGCATATTTATGGTTTGCATCAGGCTTATGAGCTCTATCCTCGACCTGATACTGCAAATAAAGTGGAAAGCGACAAGGTTACAAATAGTTAGGCTGTTCCTGAATCTCAAACTTAAGTTTAAGCGCAAGCATCGTTTTTAAAGTTCATTCGGGCAGCTATTATCTTGGCCTACCTGTAGTGGTTGGCATATTGTTTGCTTTGATGTCTGCATGGACATTCCGAATTTGGTGTGCCATGCTTTATCGCGGTAGAAATTAAAATGCTTGATCGGGACATGGTTTTATTTAGCATGATGACTTAGATCAAGAACTTTCTATGTGATTATGTTTGTGCCGATTCAGGTATTAATTTCTATCGAACGTTCACATGAACGTGATTTTGTATATTCAAGAAAAATTTTACGCCCTAAGTAATATTTAATATTTCTCAAACTGGAGATCAAATTATGACGCATGGTTCTGGAAATCACACGAAGAACGCCCCACCAACGGCAGATACCACGCCACAATGCTGTAACGTGCAAAGTGTGCATGCCGCGCCGCCAACAGCAGATACCACGCCACAATGCTGTAACGTGCAAAGTGTGCATGCCGCGCCGCCAACAGCAGATACCACGCCACAATGCTGTAACGTGCAAAGTGTGCATGCCGCGCCGCCAACAGCAGATACCACGCCACAATGCTGTAACATGCAAAGTGTGCATGCCGCGCCGCCAACAGCAGATACCACGCCACAATGTTGCAATGTGCAAAGTGTGCATGCCGCGCCACCAACAGCAGATACCACGCCACAATGTTGCAATGTGCAAAGTGTGCATGCCGCGCCGCCAACAGCAGATACCACGCCACAATGCTGTAACGTGCAAAGTGCGCATGCGACGGCACCAACAGCAGATACCACGCCACAATGCTGTAACGTGCAAAGTGCGCATGCGACGGCACCAACAGCAGATACCACGCCACAATGCTGTAACGTGCAAAGTGCGCATGCGACGGCACCAACAGCAGATACCACGCCACAATGCTGTAACGTGCAAAGTGCGCATGCGACGGCACCAACAGCAGATACCACACCGCAATGTTGTAATGTGCAAAGTGCGCATGCGACGGCACCAACAGCAGATACCACACCGCAATGTTGTAATGTGCAAAGTGCACATGCAGCGCCGCCAACAGCAGATACCACGCCACAATGTTGTAATCGGTAATGTTGGTGTATCGCAACCGATTGCTTACATCTCCCCGCAAAGCTGCGGATGATAAGCTGAGCTTGCTAACTGATTGATACTTGGTCTCACTCCCATATATTGTGCATGATGATTTATTCCCTAATTTCATGCACATTTTAAGTCGAAGCGAATATCCCGCTATTGCTGTTTCATTTCTATATTGAGGATTAAACAGTAATCAATGGGCAAGCGCGCTTTTCTAATGGAAACTAATGATTGCAAGGCATTGAAAAATGTCTTGCAATTGTTTTTTTGCGTATATCTCGTAAGGACTTGTTAGAGTCCAGTTGCTTGCTGGATTAATGCGACAGATATAGATTTTATATTTGCGAAAATCAACTTCCACCGCGGAATGCTACTCCCCATCTTTTAATAAGTAGCAATGCTATCAATGATATTTTTAGTTTGAAAGTAAATGCATCAATATGTTTTTAACCGCTACTAACTTAGTGCATTATTTGATTGAACGCGGCACCGTCGACATGAATAGCGTGATGAATGGGCAGTTTGTCGTGATGGAAGCCGGGCGGCGTAATCGAAATTTCAAAGTATTGCAAAGCGCAGAGCAAGGTCTGTTCATCAAGCAAGTTAAGGTAGTTGATTCTGTCGAAAATACCACGCTGAGGCGAGAAGCGAATTGCTATCGTTTGGCACAGAACTACGCTGCGTGGTCAGAGTTGATGCCGCGTTTTGTTGATCATGATTTGACCCGTCAGTGTTTGACTGTGGGATTGTTGGATGACGCAGAAAATTTGAGCGAACATCATTGGCGTTTACAACAGTTTCCGACTTCTGTCGGTGAATTATTAGGTAGTGCATTGGGGCGCTTTCATCAGGCGACATCGGAGTTGCTAAACGATTCTGGCGCGACGCATTTTTTTCCTCGACGAATTCCTTGGATTTTCGCTTTTCATCGCGATAATAATCGTGTGAGTGGCGCTGTGATCGAGTTGGGCGAGTTGGTTAGACAGCATGCTGAGTTACATGAAAGTATGGATCGCTTACGTGAAACATGGCACTTTAATTCTGTTATTCATGGTGATGCGAAATGGGATAACTTCGTAGTTTACAAAGGACATGATGAATCGACTCACATGAAAATTGTTGATTGGGAGTTGATCGACTTTGGTGATTGCGCCTGGGATGTTGGCGGTACGCTGCATTCTTATCTAGCGCATTGGATTGCTGCGATGCCTTTTGCCGAAACGACGCAGACGGAGCAATTGATAAGTAAAACACATAGCTCGCTGATACAAATGCAGCCAGCTATGAGTGCTTATTGGTGTAGCTATTTGGCTGCATCAAAATTATCGCATGCTATGCACCAAGATTTTCTGATTCGTTGCTTAGAATATGCGGCAGCGCGTCTTCTGCAAACGGCTTTCGAATATTCGTATTATGCTGCTCAAATTTCAGCTCACGCATTGATGTTGGTGCATATTAGCCGTGAAATTTTAAAAAATCCCTCACTCGCTGCGCGTGAATTATTTGGTATTGAAATGGAAATTGCAGCATGACTTCGTCAGTATTTGTGCGTGAGATAGAACAGGTGTGTACTGATTTGCAAATACATAGTGAAAGCACTTATACGTTTCGTGGCGAACTAAACCAATTGGAGGTACATCCATCAGTTGCAGCGACTAAGCTTGAAGCAAAATCGACACATGCTGAGCCAACAAACACCGAAACATCAAAATTGCTTGTTCATAGTTTGCGCGATTTGTTTTACAACAAATGCTATATCCGAGATTGTGCAGTGGATCCATCTATGAGTGTAGATGCCAACCAGCTGATTTCTGATTTGAAGTTGGCAAACAACACGATCGATACTTGGGATGAAGGATGGAAAATTTATCAAATAGATCCCAATGGCAGAGTTTCAGTGCAAAAAGCAGATCGTAGCCGAACCGCTAATCCAGGCGAGTTTACCAAGCATAGTTACACGGGGATGCCATTAAAAAACGGTGATATCGTGAGCTTGCGCGTTTACCCCGGCTCTATTCATATGAGTGATAGTTTTTATTTTGCTTTTGGGGCTAATTTAAGCGATCAGTTTGATGAATTTTCTTTGCTGCGATTTTATTTTAATGTGAGTGCCGATAAGGCGGCACCGCTGTTATCTACTTTGAGTCAGCGCTTGAATTATTACGCGATTCCTTATCGTTTTAAGACACTCTCTTGGCCACAATTGTACCGACGTGCAGACGGTACGGTATTGTATGTGGCTCGGCGTTATTACCCCATTGTTGCTTCGCTTTTGTACGAATTTCGAGCTTATTTTTCGTCTCAATTACGAACTGAAGTGCCGATGTTTTGTAAAGTTTTTTTACCCGGTCTCGGGTTGGCAGAAGATCCCCGAAACGGCGAAAGTTTTGGTATGCATCGATGTCGTTTAATGGCTCAGGGGTTGGTGAATGCTTGGTTTGATGGCACGCAGTCGAGCGAATTGCGTTTGTACGCCATTCGAGATTGTTTTGCACAAGATGGCATTGATTGGGAGCGCCCATATTTGAATAGATCTTCTATAGATTTACCTTCAGTCGAGACTTTTTTAGGGAGCGGCTTTCAGTGAAGGATGAAAAAACACATTACTTAGAAACCGCCGATCGAATTGGTCGCCACTTATGTCGTGACGCCATTTGGGATTATGGTCGTTGTACTTGGTTGGGGTGGGCGGTTGATACGGTAAATCATCGCTGGGCGAGTGTTTATCGTTCATTACGTCATGACCTTTATGCGGGTACCAGCGGTGTCGCATTATTTATGGCGGAACTCTACCAATTTACGAGTGATAGCCAACAGCTTAAGGTGATTGATGGTGTGCTCAGACAAATTTTGAGTTCAGAGGAAATCGCGACATCAACAAAAAATTATGGTTTCTATTCTGGTTCGACTGGGATCGCTTATGCTGTGCTGCGCATGGGGCAATTGTTACAACGGGAAGAATTAGTGGCACGTGCTCTAACGATGATGGAAGCTCTGGCTACTATCTCACCCAATGCAATTCAATTAGATGTGATTAGCGGTAGTGCTGGCGTCATACCTGTTTGGTTGACGACTGCGCGCCTACATCAACGACCTGCTTTGCTGGAGGCTGCGCAGCGTCACGGCGAGAATTTATTGCAGCATGCACACCAGACCGAATTTGGCTGGTCCTGGGATACCATGCACGTACCAGGGCAAAAGCATTTAACAGGACATTCGCATGGGGTCGCCGGCATTGTCACCGCATTGTTGGAGTTGTATCAGGCTACTGGGCGCTTAGATTTTTTAAATGCTGCGCTGGAAGGTTTGCGTTATGAACGTCATTTGTTCAGTCCAGAAGCAGGAAATTGGCCTGACTTAAGAATTATGCCAGCGACCAAAGATCCATCGAATGCTCCAGCGTTTTATATGGGATGGTGTCATGGCGCGCCAGGGATAGGTTTATCTCGTCTGCGCTGTGTTGAGTTATTGCCAGATAATGTTGGGATTCGCGACGATCTAGAGGTGGCGTTGAAGTCAACGGCTGCTTCATTGAATCAAACTTGGGTGCCAGGTCATCTCAATTATTCATTATGTCATGGCGCTGCTGGTAACGCCGAGTTGATGATTATGGCAGGTCATCGTTTGCAACGCCCGGCATTAATAGAAGTCGCAGAAAAAGTCGCGGCAGATGGTATTCGTAGCTATGCCAAACAAGGGATGCCTTGGCCATGCGGTAATGGTGGTGCAGGTGAGTCACCAAATTTAATGCTGGGTACCGCGGGTATCGGACATTTTTATTTGCGTTTGTATGATAGCCAAGCTGTTGCTCCCATCTTGCTGATGGCCTGAGATGCTACTTAAGCCGCTAATTAGTTTTTAGCTCAGTTCTTCGCTTGGTCATCAGCGCCGTACTTTTATAACGATAGATCATGACGCTGGTTTGCCACCTAAATTGTAGGTCGACACCACCTAGTCCTGCGCAAACCGAGTTAAAATAAACATTACGTCGTATATACTCGGCTTTTGTATTGAAATCTTCTCATGTCCGCATCAACAGGCAATGTCACTAACGCGAAACAACTACTCCATTATCAACTAGGCGAAAGCTTGGGTGAGGGTGGTTTTGGTCAGGTTTTTCGTGCTTGGGATGATAAATTACACCGCCACGTTGCGATTAAATATTTAAAGAATCTTACCGCTGGTGTCGACTTGGTAAAAGAAGCACGTCTTGCTGCTTCGTTACAGCATCCCGCGTTCGTTAAAGTGCATGCTTTGGAACAGTCGGACGATGGTCAAGCTATCGTGATGGAGTTGGTGCCGGGCCGGACCTTGCGTCAGTTGATGGAAACTGAGCCACCATCCATCCCGCAAATACTCGACATCGTGCGCCAGATAGCGCAAGCTATGCAAGAGGCACATGACGCTGGCTTAATTCATGGCGACCTTAAACCTTCTAATTTGATGTTGGACGAAGCCGCTACGCGGAGAAAACAAAGCATACCAACTCCGAAATTCAAAATTACAATTCTATCTCAAGCCTTCAACGGTGAAGGCACTATTTTGAGGAGAATTGATCATGAATCACGAC